>NZ_CAMPPT010000003.1:0-343065 GCF_946902305.1 Clostridium sp. Marseille-Q5894
GGATCTCTTTTTATTCTTGCCATATTTCATTAACCTCCATATTTTTAATTTTGATAATAAGAAAAGTGTGTAGCAGTAATATAACACATATTACTTACTTACACACTTTATTTTACACTCCCAAAAAACGCTCACTTGAGCGCTCTTTTGTTTTATGAAACTGTAAAATAATTATTTACTCGTTCTCATTCATTAATCTATATTCAAAGTCTTATTTATGTGCTTTTCTTTTTTTATTTGCAACTAATACCATTGAAGCTACTGCTAATCCTGCTAGTGAATATCCTAAACTTGCACTATCTCCTGTCTTGATACTTG
Organism: Clostridium sp. Marseille-Q5894; assembly: GCF_946902305.1. Lineage (NCBI taxonomy): Bacteria > Bacillati > Bacillota > Clostridia > Eubacteriales > Clostridiaceae > Clostridium > Clostridium sp. Marseille-Q5894. The sequence continues at coordinate 319 of NZ_CAMPPT010000003.1, forward strand.
CTGTTGTATCTCCTGCTTTTACTACTGTGTTTGCTACATCAGCTTCTACACTATTTTCTGGATTTGTTACTAATAATCCTGCTAACGCACTTTCCATTGCTTCTACAGCTGCTGCAACTTCTTCTTCGGTTGCATTTTCATTTGCTATTGTTGCCTGGGCATTTAATAATGCATCTTCTACTACTTGCCATGCTGCCATGCTATAATTAGCTGCATTTAGACTTTGAGCTCTATTTATTAAACTGTTTAATAAGTCTTTGCTTGGTTTTAATCTTAAGTCTAAATATGCTCTTACAACTGCATCATATACTTCATTTACTTCATCCTGCATTGCATTTTCATCAACCAATACATTGTTTGCATTTTCTAATGCTGTTGCAAATTCATTCCATGTAATATCTGTATATAAGTTTGCATCTAAATCACTTACACTATTTACAAATGCCTGTAATGCTGTTTTATCTCCTTTGATGAAATCTAACATTTGCATTACATTAGCTAAACGAGCAAATGCATTATCAACTTGTGCTTGACTAGCACTATTATCAGCTAAAACTTCTTGAGCTTCTACTAAAGCTGCATTAAATTCATTTGCTACTACTGGTACAACTTTTTCTAATTGTTCATCACTTACATTTTGTGCTACTTCTACAGCGATTTCTAATGCTGTTTTATCAGCATCTACTACTGGATTATCTTCTTTTGTCCAGCATATATCTTTTGCAAATGTATAAACACATTGTCCCCATGTATAAATATCATGTGAACCATGTACTAATCCTCCATCTACAAAGTTCTCTTCTGGCATAGCTAATTCACACCAGTCTCTTATTGTTTCATATGCTCCATAATATCCAAATCCATTAGCAAACAATGCTGTATCTGAATCCCCTGCCATTGTAAATACTACTGAATTTAATAAATCTTCTGATGGTTCGATATTAGCATATACTTCTTCTAGATATGCTGCTCCATCTCTATTGAATCCACTTGAACTATATACAAATCCATCTTTGAATGTTGCATTTCCAATATTACATCCTGAGAAAATTCCAAAATATCCAAAACTATCAGCATGATGGAATGCCATATATGTTGTTGTCATTGCTCCCATTGAGAATCCTGCAAAAGCACGATCATTTGGATTTGTTGACACGTTATAATTTGCTTCCATATATGGAATTATATAATTAATTACATTATCTGCAATACGTCCATAATTCCAACCGAATAATGTATTGTCCATACCAACAACGATTGCTTCTTGATCTGGATTTTCTGCAATTAAATGATCCATTGCATTTGTTGCTTGTGGTTGTGAGAACCAGTATGTTTCATTTCCACCAGCTCCATGTGATAAATAAATTACACGATATGGTTCAGCTCTATCAGGATCATAGTTTGCTGGTAAATAAATTCCTAAATCCTGATCATCTGCCAATAATCCTTCATATTCTACATATTCTAAAGTTCCTTTATTATCACCTTCATATGGTGTAAGGTAATCTAAATTTGGTGATTCTGATTGTTTTACAGGATCCCATTTTCCATAAACTATACTATGAGTAATATCACCTGTATCTGAATTACTGTTAGCTTCGTTTTCACGACATGGTGATAAATTAAATGGATCATCAATCGTTACACTTCTTCGATTATCAAAACTAATTTGATAGTAATAATAATGAGCTCCACTGATCATTGGAATATCCAATTCATAATTACCAGTTTCCTCATTTAATGTCATATCAAATGTCCATTCAGCTCCCCATATACCACTTCCTGTATCACGTGTACGTGGGTGAACATTGGCACAGAAATCACCATTTTGATATGCATCTAAACCATGATCTGAATTTTCAGACATTGGTGCATCACCAGATAATAATCTAAATGATCCAACAACTTGAACACCAGTAATTGTTGTACCTTCTGGAACACTAATTCTAGAATCGTTATTTACATCATAAACAAAATGTGCTGTATATCCTGATGATGATTCTTCATCTTCTACAACAGTAACTCCTGGTTGATACACTTCTTCAGGTGTATCAATTTCACCAGGATTTGCTGGCTTATCTTCATCTTCCCATAAAAAGTCTTTTACAAATTTAGAGAATAGATTACGCCATACACCCCAGTCATGAGCACCATTGATTTCAAAATACTCATAATCTGCACCTGCAGCCTCAAGGCTTGCAATAAATCTTGGATATGTTGATCTTCCAAAATCAAAATGTCCATATCCTAACATTAATGTTGGATAATCAAAATTTTCTACATTTGGTACATCTACAGTTACATTATATGACCAAATACCAAAATATCCAAATTCACCAGCTAACGTTGAATATACTGATGATGCTGTCATCCCACCTGCTGATAATCCTGCAAAAGCACGATCTCTTGCATCATGTGAAACGCTATAATTTTCTTCCATATATGGAATAATATTTTCCATTAAGTTTTGTTTAATTCTTGTATAATTCCATCCAAAATATGAATTGTCCATTGTTACTACAATTGTATTTGGATCTACTTCACCTGCGGCAATTAAGTTGTCCATGATGTTGTCTGCTGCACCAATTTCGTGCCATTCAACTTCATTTCCACCACCACCATGAGATAAATATAATGTTTTATATGTTTTTGATGAATCATATCCATATGGTAAATAAATTCCTAATGGCTGTTGTGTACCTGTAGATGCTGTATAATTTACATAAGTAGTTTCCCCTACTTGGCCATCAGTTCTTGGGAAAATCCATTCTTGCCCATCTAAAGCTTCATCACTATTTCCTACAAATAATAAACTCCATCCACTATCACTACCATCATTATCTAATGGCATATTTGTTGGATCTTTAACTCTAGTAGTTGTTGTTCCATCATTAATATCAAATGAATAGAACCATTCTCCAGCTGGTACAGGAATAACTACTGACCAAGTTCCGTTATACTCTTCAGTCATTGCATAAGCAATACTTTGACCAGAAGTCATGACATCATATCCAGTTGGAAACATACCATCTTTATATTGATATGCATTGTAAGCTACAATTCTCTCACCGTTTTGATATTGTGAGACTTGTTCTTGAGAATAAAATTGGAATCCACCAACTAAGTTAACACTTTCTAAATCTTGATCAGTTTTATATGTAAATCTAACTTGATATTGTGCATCAGATTCAGGAAAACTTACATTTCTAGAAATTGTATATCCTGGTTGAGATTCGTTTTCAACTGCAAATACATAACTTACAGTTGAAAATACCATTGCTAATGAAGCAATGATTGATAATAATTTTTTCATAATTTCTCCTTTCTTTTAATAACTATCTTTCTCTCTCTTTAAATTTTGTCCTTTACTCTTCCTCCTTTACCCAAAGTATAGCGCTTACAAATAAAGCTTTTCAATATAAAAAGAATTCATTATGTTTTATAAACAAAAATAAGCTATTTTTAAAGCTATAGTTGCCAATAAAACTTCTTTTTTGTTTTTTTTACAAATTTTTATCTTTATAAATTGTTTATTTTTTAAATTTAATTTTATCTAAACCATTCTTATAATTTTATATAATCATATAATAATGCTACAAACAGCTATCATCTTATTTAACATTTTAATATAAAATTATGCTATTTATACATGACACATAAATAAGTAAGTATACTTTTTTATAAAAAAACACCTTTTGTTTTGGTGTCCATCACATTTTTAGCGTCATATCAAGTCTCATTCATCGTGGTAAAATAAATGAATTTTGTAATTTCAAATTCTTTGAAAATATAATATTTATACAGATAATCTCAAATTAGCTTAACTGTTTTTAATTATTTATTAACTTAATTATTATATTTAATTAATATAAGATACTAAACAACACTATGACACTTATCTTACACCCGTTTTACTACTCTAAAAGGGTAATACAGATTAATGAAAAACTAAAGAGAGAAATTCATCCGAAAATGATAAAATTAATTTTGAAACCAGAATAAAATAATCGAAGCGTATCAACAAAAACAAGAGATACACAATTTTATACCTCCCTTGTTGGCTTTTTAGGATTTAATAAATAAGCGGGCAGATTAGATTTTTATTGTTGCAAATATATGGAACTGTTATAATGTGAATATGGAAAAATAAAAAAATTGAGATTTGAAGGGTTACATTATATGATTAGAAAAGCAACATTCAATGATATTGAACAGATCGAAGATATTTATAATGAGCATTTTAAGCACGAGATTGAGTATAAAGCATTTACGGTATTTAAAAAGGGGATATATCCAACCAGAAAAGATGCTGAAAGAGCCATAAGTGTTGGGGCATTATATGTGTATGAAAAAGCAGGCAGTATTGCAGGTAGTATAATTATAGACAATGTGCAGCCGACAGAATACGCAGGAATTATCTGGGGACAAACTTTAATAGATGATGAAGTAATGGTTATTCACTTGCTTATAGTTCGCCCAAGTATGGCAGGGAATGGAATTGCATCATCTCTTATGCGTCATGCTATGGAAATGGCAAAGAATAATTCTTGTAAAGTATTGAGGCTTGATACTGGAAGTCAAAACATCCCTGCAGTATCACTATATAAGAAATTAGGTTTTCAAGTTATTGCGACAGCTTCTATGAAAATAGGTAATACCATAGCTCACAAAGAGCATTTATTTCTTGAAAAAGTATTATAAGCAAATTTCAGTTTATAGCGAAACTAAAATTTGAAAGGAAGTGTAAAAATGGCAACTTCAAATATAAAATGTATTCTTGACAGCGATATTTATAAAGTTTGGGAAATTGTTTTAGATATTGATAAATATAGTATATGGCGAAGCGATTTAAGTAAAACAGAAATAATAGATAAGAATAAATTTATTGAATATACTAAAGAGGGATATGCTACTTCTTTTACTGTTACATTTGTAGAACCACATAAACGATGGGAGTTTGATATGGAAAACAATAATATGAAAGGACATTGGATTGGTATTTTTACTTCCAAAGGAAATGAAACACAAATAGATTTCACAGAAAATGTGATTCCAAAAAAATGGTTTATGAAGCCATTTGTAAAATTTTATCTAAAAAAGCAACAGACACAATTTGTTTTGGATTTAAAGAAAGCATTGGAACAATAGCTTCCAGTTTAATAATTTCACATCCGCATAAATATCTTGAGATTTGTATTTAACGCTTTTATCGTATAAAAAAGGACACCTTTTATTTTGGTGTCCATCACATTTTTAGCGTCATATCAAGTCTTATTCATCATGGTAAAATAAATGAATTTTGTAATTTCAATCTCAAATCACATATAAAACTTATATTAAATAACGAAAAAGACTAGTCAATGACTAGTCTTTGCATTAAGTTTCAATTAATTATTTTGTTAATTCAGCAAAATATTTGATTGTTCTAACCATGTTAGAAGTATATGAATTTTCATTATCATACCATGCAACAGTTTGAACTTCAGTAGTTCCATTATCTAATGGTTTAACCATAGTTTGAGTTGCATCAAATAATGATCCGTAAGTAATTCCGATAATATCAGAAGATACTAATTGTTCTTCAGTGTATCCAAATGATGGAGTTGTTGCTGCTTTCATAGCTGCATTTACTTCATCAACTGTAACTTCACCTTCAACAACTGAAGTTAAGATTGTAGTTGATCCAGTAGGAACTGGTACACGTTGAGCTGAACCAATTAATTTTCCATTTAATTCTGGGATTACTAATCCAATAGCTTTTGCTGCACCAGTTGAGTTAGGTACAATATTTACTGCAGCTGCACGAGCTCTTCTTAAATCACCTTTTCTATGAGGTCCATCTAATACCATTTGATCTCCAGTATAAGCATGTACTGTTAACATGATACCAGATTTGATTGGTGCTAATTTATTTAAAGCATTAGCCATAGGTGCTAAACAGTTAGTTGTACAAGAAGCTGCAGAGATAATAGTATCATCAGCAGTTAAAACACCTTCGTTTACACCAAATACAACTGTTGGTAAGTCATTTCCTGCTGGTGCAGAGATAACAACTTTTTTAGCTCCTGCATCAATATGAGCTTGAGATTTAGCTTTAGAAGTATAGAAACCAGTACATTCTAATACTACGTCTACTCCTAATTCACCCCAAGGTAATTTTGAAGCATCTGCTTCTGCATAAATTTTAATTTCTTTACCGTCTACAGTAATAGATCCTTCACCAGCTGAAACTGTATCAGCTAATGCATATTTACCTTGTGCTGAATCATATTTTAATAAATGTGCTAACATTTTTGGATCAGTTAAATCGTTGATTGCTACAACTTCATATCCTTCAGCACCAAACATTTGTCTGAATGCAAGACGTCCAATACGTCCAAATCCATTAATTGCTACTTTTACTGCCATTCTTTATATTCCTCCTTGAATGTTCTTTATGAACATATTATATTCCAGAAATTAAAGAAAAGCAACTAATGAAATGGGTTTCATTAAAAAAAATAATTAAAAATTAAATTTTGTCTTAATTAAAATCAAAAATATAACTGATTTCATTTCGATTAAATAAAAGATAAAATGAATAATTATTATTTAAATCACTATACTTAAATATGGAGGTAAGATAATGCATTTAATTCCTACTGTAATCGAAAAAACAAATCAACGTGAATATGCTTATGATATCTATTCACGACTTTTAGAAGATCGAATTATTTTATTAACTGGTACCATTGATGATAAAATGGCTAGCAGTATTGTTGGTCAATTATTATATTTAGAATCCATTGATAACAGTGCTGATATTTTTATGTACATTAACTCACCTGGAGGCAGTATTAACGCGGGAATGGCTATTTATGATACCATGAATTTTATTAAATGTGATGTTTCTACTATTGTCATTGGAATGGCTGCAAGCATGGCTGCTTTTTTACTTAGTTCCGGTTCTAAAGGAAAACGCTGTAGCCTTCCTAATAGTGAAATCATGATCCATCAGCCCTTAGGAGCTTTTGAAGGACAGGCGAGCGATATTGAAATTAATGCCAAGCGTATTTTAAAACAAAAAGAAAAGTTAAATAAAATCTTAAGCCAAAATACAAATCAACCATTAAATAAAATAATTATAGATACTGATCGTGACTATTTTTTAGAACCAGATGAAGCATTAAAATATGGTTTAATTGATGAGATAATATAAAAGACATCAAATTTGATGTCTTTTATATTATCTTTGTATTTCTACACTGATATGCCAATAAACAAGATAACCAAAAAATACCGCCTGGTAACCAAAAAATAATAAAATGATACCATCTTAGTTTTATTCCTTTAAACCGACTTAACATATCATATTTCCCTTCTATAACTTATCTGTATAATAAAATTTTATAAAAACTTTGTCAATGTATTTTTTTACTCATAAAGACAACATCATCCTGTATCACGAACCCATTTTTTTGATAAAAATCAACACTATAAAAACCTTTTCCTGTCAATAACATAAAACTATCAACTTCATTTATTTCTTTTTCAAGTAAAGTTAACATTTTACCACCAATCCCCATCCTTTGATAATCTAGATCAACATAAAAATCTTCAATCATTAACACTACATCTTCAACATAAGTAACTATTTTTCCACACATAACCCCTACTATTTTATTATTTATCAAATAAACATAGCATCTTGTATATTTACCATCATCTAATTGTTTTACTCTTTGAAGTGCTTGATAATAATCCCACTCTTCGTTCCAGGGAAAAGCTCTAAATGTTTTAATTAGTAATTTAGCGATTGCTTCATAATCATCTACAGTTACTTTTCTGATCATTTCTCTTTACCTATAAAAAAGCAAAACCTAAGTCTTGCTTAATTATAATCATCTTCAATTGTTGAATCTACATCTTCTTCTGGTTCTTCAGATACATCTTCTTCATCATCAGCATAGATATCATTCATATCGATATGAACATCACTAAATTTATGACGACTTCTTAAATCCCAATTATTTTCACCTACAGTGATAAAGCGACCATCTAAAGTAATATTAGTATAGAATAATGATTCTTTATCATCTTTTTCTATTTCATCAAATTTCTTCATTTGACAAACTTCTTCCCATAATTTATAGAAATTAACTGCCGATCTCTTTTTAGACATTAATTCATATGCAACATCAACCATAGACATATTATAATATTTATTCATGCTATCCATTTTAACGATCCTCCTACATTTTTTCTGGAGCACTTACCCCAATTAAATTCAAAGCATTAGCCATTGTAATTCTTGTAGCCTCCACTAATGCCAATCTTTGTCCACTTAATTCAAGATTATTTTCATCAATAACATAGCATTCATTATAAAAACTATGAAATAATTGTGCTAATCTTTGAATATAATTAGCAATTTTGTGTGGTGCTCGATTTATCGCTCCATCAATAATTACGTTTTTAAATTCATTAATATGTTTAACTAATTCAATTTCTTTATCATTAACTAATAAATCAAATTTGTCGCTATAAACAATATTAGTTTTAGCCGCCTGTACTTTAATTGAACACATTCTAGCATGCGCATATTGAGCATAGTACACCGGATTTTCATTTGATTTTGATTTAGCTAAAGCAATATCAAAATCAAATGGCGTATTAGCTGCTTTAGAGACAAAGAAATAGCGTGTTGCATCAACTCCGATTTCTTCAATTAAGTCTTTTATCGTTACAGCATTACCAGTTCTTTTTGACATTTTAACTGGTTCTCCATCATTCATCATTCTCACCATTTGAATAATATCAATGTTTAATTGATCAGCATTATATCCAAGAGCCTGGATCGCAGCCTTCATTCGATTAATATATCCATGATGATCAGCTCCTAATAAATCAACTAAATATTCATAGCCACGGTCTAATTTATTTAAATGATATGCAATATCAGGGGTTAAATAAGTATATGATCCATCTCTTTTAATTAAAACCCGATCTTTATCATCACCAAATTCAGTTGATTTAAACCATAAAGCGCCATCTTCTTCATAAGTATATCCAGCTTGTTTTAATTTCTCGATCGTTGGTACAACTTTATTTTCTTCATACAAAGAAGTTTCTGAAAACCATACATCAAACGAAACTCTAAACTCATTTAAAATATCTTTGATTTTTTGTAATTCATACTCAGTTCCTTTAGCTCTAAAAAATGAAATTGCCTCATCTTCTGGTAAATTTAAATACTTATCACCATCAACTTCTTTCATTTTATTTGCAATATCAATTATATCTTTTCCATGATAACCATCTTCTGGCATTATCGCATCTTGATTAAAAGCTTGTTTATAACGTGCATATAAAGATAATGCTAAATTATGAATTTGATTTCCAGCATCATTTATATAATATTCACGTGTTACATCATAACCAGCCGCACTCATGATTCGACAAATACTATCACCTACTGCAGCACCTTTAGCATGACCTAAGTGTAAATCACCAGTTGGATTTGCTGAAACAAATTCAACATTATATTTTATTCCATTACCATAATTGCTTTTACCATAGTTATCTTTTTCTTCTAATACTTCTTTAATGACAGACGTCATTGCATCTTTAGCTAAAAATAAATTTATAAACCCTGGTCCTGCGATCTCTATTTTTTCAATATTGGCTGTTTCTCTATCTAATGACTCTACTATTGCATTAGCAATTTCACGTGGATTTCTTTTTAATAACTTTGTTAACTGCATCGCTAAATTTGTTGAATAATCGCCATGTGCTTTATCTTTAGGAATCTCAATTATAATATTTTCCTGATCATATTCTTCTACAAATCCACATGCTATTATCGCATTTTTCAACGCACTTTTTAAGGTCGTTTCTATCTTATTGATTGCCATTATTGTCCTCCTTACGTTTTTACCACATATCTTAATTAAATTACCATTAAACCCGCATGAAGTCAATGTTTTTAAAACAATTTATCTAAATACTTTATCTATTAAAATCTATAAAATAAAAGCTCTACAATAGTGGTGCAAATAATCTCAGTATCGCCTCTAACCAGCCTCTAAAGCGCCCCCGTTTAACATCAGCTATAGTCATTTCTTTTCCTAGTGCTATTGTTTTTAAAAAATCCTGCTTGATATCATTAATAACTGAAGCATTATAAATATAAACTCCACATTCGAAATGTAAATACAGACTACGATAATCCAAATTTATTGTTCCTACCGTTGCCACTTTATCATCACAAACAAAATTTTTAGCATGAATGAATCCCGGCGTATATTCATAGATTTTGACACCTTCATTGACCAGTGGCTCATAATAAGAACGAGTTACTTTAAATACTAGCTTTTTATCTGGCACTCCAGGTGTTACTATCCTTACATCAACACCACGTTGTACTGCTAAACAAAGAGCGTTTTTCAACTCATCATTAATAATCAAATATGGTGTATCAATATATATATATTTTTGTGCTTGATTTATCATATTCAAATAGACATTTTTCCCTACTGGTTTATTATCAAGCGGTGAATCTCCATATGGTAAAACAAAACCTGTTGCTTTTACTGATTCAAGTGGATAATGACGAGGATGATATTTATCATAATCCTCATATGTATTTAAAGAAGCATTCCAGGTCGTTAAAAACATCAAGGTTAGATTCCATACCGCTTCACCACGAATCATTACCCCCGTATCTTTCCAATGCCCATATTTAACACGAACATTGATATATTCATCAGCTAAATTAAATCCGCCACTAAAGCCAACATTTCCATCGATAACGGTAATCTTGCGATGATCACGGGTATTCATCACTGCTGAAATAAAGGGTACAAAATGATTAAAAGCAATACATTTTATTCCATAGCTTTCTAATTGTTGATAATATTTAAACGGCAGCATCGTCAAAGAACCCACATCATCGTACATAAAACGTACTTCAACACCTTCTTTAACTTTTTGCTTCAAAATATTTAAAACCGTATTAAACATTTTTCCTTCTTCAACAATAAAATATTCCATAAAAATAAAATGTTTTGCTTTGCTTAATTCTTCTAATAAATCCGGGTAAGCATCATCACCTAGTGAATAATATTTAATTTCACTATTATTATAAATGGGAAATTTTTCATTCACCAAATAATTCACTTGTCCTTTAACAATAGGATCATCTATTTTATCTTTTACATCATTAAAATAAATATAAGGTTTAATAGCTTCATTTTGATTATTAAAAGCTTCCTGTAATCCCTTTGTTGGTTTTTTATTTCCAAACACAATATACAACAAACCACCAAAAACCGGAAAAGATAAAATCGGTATCAGCCAAATAATCTTATATCCTGGATCATCATTATCATTGTTAATAATATATAACGTCACAAATACACTTAAAATCGTAAATAACCAGCGTAATGTCCTTGAATCAATAAAAAGAAAATGTACAAACAGTGCCACCCATATCATTTGAATTACAATTAAAATAAATGATATAACTATGCGATTAGATAAAAACTTTAATAATTTCATTTTAATTCTCCAATACTGAATAAGATATCATCATATAAACTTGACTAACTAAATTTAATCCCTCATACAATTCATACTTTATCTTAATAGTGTTACCCGTCTCATAATGAATAAGCCTTGTCTTTAAAGAAATTACTCCGTAATCTGTTTGATAATCATTTAAAACATCTTCATTTAAAACAAGGTGTAAAATACCTTTACCATTATGTAAAACTATTTCATTTGTTTTGATTTCTACTTTAATTTGTCTATCTTTTACAAAACTAATAGCTTTATAACCATTAAATTCTTCTAAATAACCATTTTCATCAAATTTAATAACTTCTTGATGATCTTCATATTTAAAAATATTTCGATATTTGATCTTAATTAACTTTTTCATTATATCACCGTGCATATTATAACACAAATTCGTCAAGAATACTTTTGGTGAGATAATGAAAAAATTAATAAAAATACTAATAACTATTTTAGCAAGTCTTACAGGTATTCTTTTATCCTTATATATCATTGCTTATTCAATGGGAGAACCTGATTTAAATAAAAATCGTTATTTAAAATTATATGATAATGATCAAGAAATTTATTATCAGTCAATTAATGATTATGCTGGTCATTATGTCACGTTAGATAACGTGAGCAGTTATTTTAAAGATAGTATCGTTGCTATTGAAGATCAACGTTTTTATAAACATCGTGGCTTTGATCCCATTGGTATTATGCGGGCTATTAAAGTTAATCTTACAAATCAAAAAAAATCTCAAGGAGCTAGTACCATCACCCAGCAGTATGCTCGTTTACTGTACTTAACTAATGAAAAATCATGGTCCAGAAAATTGAAAGAAGCTTTCTTAACAATGCAGTTAGAAACTCATTTAAGTAAAGATGAAATATTAGAAGGATATGTAAATAATGTTTATTTCGGTCATGGTATTTATGGAATTGAAAATGCTGCTCAATACTTTTATGGTAAAAGCGCCAAAGATCTAGATCTAAATGAAAGTAGTATGTTGGCGGGGGTCGTTAACGGTCCTACTTACTATTCGCCTCTCAATGATCAAGAAGCCGCTCGCAAAAGACAAGCAATTGTTTTAGATGCTTTGATTGATTGTCATAAAATAACTAATGAGCAAAAAGAAAAAGTGTTAAAAAGTGATCTTAACTTAGCCTCTGAACACAAAGTAGATGAAAATCTCGCTAACAATTTTTATAAAGACACAGTTATTGATGAACTTGAAGAACTAGGTTATTACAACAATACCTATTTAAATCAGGGATTAAATGTCTATACTACTTTTAATCAAGATTATCAAAATATACTTGAAAAAAGTGCTAAAGATTATACTAAAGATAGTGAGGTTGAAACATCTAGTATTGTTGTAGAACCTTATACAAGTAAAATTCTAGCTTTGATTGGCGGAAAAGATTATTCAAGCTCACAATTTAATCGCGCCACTAAATCTAATCGACAAATCGGCAGCACTGTAAAACCTTTGTTATACTATCTTGCACTAGAAAATGGTTTTACCCCAGCAACTACATTTCTAGATGAACCAACGACTTTTAAACTCGAAGATAATAGTACTTATAGTCCTAGTAATTATAATGATAAGTATGCATACAAAGACATTACTTTAGCTCAAGCTCTAGCTGTATCTGATAATATTTTTGCAGTTAAGACTCACTTATTTCTAGGTACCGAAAATCTTGCAACATTAATTAAAAAATTTGGTATTGAAAATGTTAAAACTAATGCTTCCCTAGCTTTAGGTACTGTCAATACGAACATTTATAATCTAGCTAACATGTATAATACCATTGCCAGTGAAGGAATTTATAATCATCTTTATACAATAGAAAAAATAACTAATAATAATGGTGATGTTCTTTACCAGCATAAATCCAAAAATGAAAAGATGTTGAATCAAGATAGCTGTTTAGTTTTATCGCAGCTTTTGACAGGAAGTTTTAACAGTGTATTTAGTACTTATTTACAAGCGACAATGGCAGCCTATCAGCTAGATAATATTAATGCCTGTAAAACAGGCAGCACTGATTTTGATAATCTTGCAGTTGCATACAATCCTAACATTCTAGTTGCCAGCTGGGTGGGATATGATGATAATCGCAAAATGGAAACTACAAACGATAAAACGGTTGCTAAAAAGACAGTCGTTGATGTTTTGAATTATACTAATGAAACTAAAGAAGCTACCTGGTACCAGCCTTCTAAAAATATCCAAGAAATTGCTATTAATCCCTTAACTGGGGATTTTGATGAAAATGGTGTTGTTTACTGGTTTAAAAAAACGTAATCCTGAATCTTATGATTCAGGATAAAATATTTTATGATCTATTTTATTCTTTTTAGAATTAATTATTGCTCCAACAATTTCTGATACTTCTGGTAAAGCTTTAGTTTGATGATTTATTAAGATCTCAATTGCTTCTGTTTCATCATTATCATAATACAAATATGGAATCTGGCTTTGGTCATCGCTAACAACATAGTAGCGGGGATCATAGCCTTTTTTGGCATATCGATCCCTCATCTTTAACTTTTCATCACTATTATTTAAATCACGATATATAAACAATTTTCGATTTAAAAAACGATTACATAAATCTGCCAATATTTTATCTTTTCCTTCACTCAAAAATCTAAAATAATATAATACGATATTTTCATCTAAATTTATATAATCAACTACATTTACTTTTCCTTTTAAAAAAGGCTCTAAATAACGAATCTCTCCAAAATCATATCCATCAAGATAAAGGTCTTTCATTCTTCTAAATATACTAATCAACAATTGTTCATAACTTCTTGAAGTTGGATGATAATAAACCTGCCAATACATATGATACCTAGCTAAAATATAGTTTTCAATCGCCTGAACACCAGAAGCTTTATAAACAATTTTATTATTAAACACTTTCATGACCCTTAAAATCCGATATAAATCAAAATGTCCATAAGTAGTTCCCGTAAAATATGAATCTCTAAGTAAATAATCCATTCTATCAGCATCTAATTGACTAGAAATCATTTGAATCAAAATTTTATTTGGATGCGTTTTTGCTATCACACTGCTCACTTTTTTAGAAAACCCTGGTTCAAAATTTTCTAAAATATGATGTACTTCACTATCATTATTGATAATCTTAATCGTATATTCTTCATGATTATATCCGAAAGCCTCTTCAAAACAGTGTGAAAATGGCCCATGACCAAGATCATGCAATAAAGCAGCACACATAACTGTCAATTTATCATAATCATTTATATAATCACCTATTTCACTATTAAAAATCATTTTACGCACGATAAAATAAACACCTAATGAATGACAAAATCTCGAGTGTTCCGCACTTTGATATACTTGATGCGTACCCCCTAATTGTTTTATTCTTCGTAACCGCTGCATTTCCTTAGAATTAATCAATTCTAATAAAACCGGCTGGTCTACATGAATATAATTATGAACTGCATCTCTAAACACTTTACTATCATTCAATTTTGTATAACTTAATTTATAAGCACTGGAATTCATTTTTACACCTCCTATAAACATTATTTTATTTATTATAATACAGATAACTAGTTTATGCTATAAGATTCATCTTAGATTCAACCAGATCAATTAGTATAACGATAAAAAGTATGGTTTAAAGATAATAACCATACTTTCTTATTTCTTTATAGACTTAAAATATTATTTATTCCACTATAATTTATAAACTTACTAACAGATTTTTACTAAAACAATATTTATCGATCTTTTAAATATCTGTTTTTCAATAAGATTCGTAAGATTTGAAGCTGCATTGCAATACCCAATATTGCAAAACTCCAATTAATATGGGTTATAGGATCAAAATTTTTTCCAAAAACATAAAAACATCCGATTGATAATAAATTATGAAAATAAATGTTTATTAGATTTTTAGTACTCAAACGAACTTCTTTCGTCATATTTGCCTCCATCATCTTATTTTTTATGCCTGTTTTTCAATAAGATCCATAAAATTTGAAATTGCATTGCAATACCCAATCCCATATAATACCAATTAATATTTTTCGTGGAGTCTATCCTTTTTCCAGATAAATAAAAAAACGCTAGCGATAACAAATTAACAAAAAAAATATATAACAAAGTCTTGCTACTCAAATGAACTTCTTTCATAATATTTCCTTTCTCTACACACTCGCTCTAGCGTTTGTCCAGTAAGATCCCGTTGACCCAGTATAATCAGAATTCTTATAAACTGTAATATGATCTCTTAAATATCTGTATGAATCATCATGATAAGTATCTATTTTAAAATACACTTCTTTTTGATTATTTCCTCCTACTGCAGAAACAATTAGCGAAATTACCGAAGATGTTACTCCTAAATACGGAATATAGCCTATAATATTAGTAACAATTTCTCGCCCTTGTTTATCATAAGTACTTGAACATTTTATAGTGTATGCATAATACCATGGTCCATTCATCCCAAATGGTTGAATTTCTTCTACATATTTTTCTATTTTTGCAACTTTTATTTCGTTATCAAAATATAAATAGTTATCTTTTAGATCAATAGAATGAAATTCTCCATTAGATAAACTAATAAAACAAGCAAATTCCCCAGTCTGAACTATTTTTGTGACTTCATTTGCGATTAAATTAGTAATAATGGTCTCATTATCGTGTTTTTCTATTTTATATAATACATCATTAGATTCAATATATTCGATTGCTCCATCGATGTTCTCGCACGCTGAAACATCTAAAATAAAACATGAAAATAATAATACCCATGCTAAGATAAAACATATTGCTTTTTTTATGTTATTATAAATTATTTCCATCCAAAATTCTCCCCTTTTATATATCTGGTTATATAAATTCAAACATAAATACGTACAATTTCATTATCTATTTTTTACATAAATAAATGAAATAAGCTTCTATATATACATAACAGTTTTATTAATTATTTTATCCCATTATGATTCTAATATTTAGTATTTTGGAATAAAATAATAAATTTGGACTATAAAGATTTCCTCAATACTATAAACTGTGTAGTCAAGAGTATCTCATCTTGACTTACACAATTCATATTACAAATTTTAAAAATTATTTCTTTCTTTTTTTGTTTGCTGCTAATACCATTGAAGTTAATACTAAACCTGCTAACGAATAACCTAAACTTGTTGTATCTCCAGTCTTGATACTTACAATTGTATCTCCTGATTTTACTGTCTTGCTTGTTACATCTCCGTTTATTACAGGTACTTTTGAATCAACTGCTAGTCCTTCAATTGCACTATTCAATGCTGTTACAGCTGCTTCTACTTCTGCTTCTGTAGCTTCTGGATCATCTAATACTGCTTGGACACCATTTAATGTTTCTTGCAATACATTCCATGTCTGAGTTGTATAACTAGCCGCATTTAAACCTTGAGCCTTATTAATTAAATCATTCAATAAATCTTTATTTGGTTTTAGTCTCAAGTTCAAGAAGGCTTTTACTAATTCACTATATACTTCATCTACTTCATCCTGCATTGCATTAACATCAACCAATACATCATTTGCTTTTTCCAATACAGCTAACATATCAGACCATGATGATTCGATGTATTTGCTTTCATCTAAGTCATTGATTTGATCTACTTGTTTTTGTAATGCTGTTTTGTCACCTTGATAGAATTCCAACATCTGCATTGCACTTGCTAGTCGAGCAAAAGCACTATCTACTTCACTTTGAGTGGCATTAGTTTTTGCATATACTTCTCTTGCGTTTGCTAAAGCTTCGTTGAATTCAGTTACTACAACTGGTACAACATTTTCCAAATTTGCTTTTTCAGCCATTTCAATAGCAATTGATAATGCTGTTTTATTAGCTTCTATCATAATTGATGTTTTAGCAATACCGTTAGTAAATTGTAGCATTACATTATGTTTTCCTTCATCTAATGTTTTTAAATATTCAGCATTAAGAATAATACTCATTGCATCTTCAGCAACTACATAATTATCTTTGCTAACTACAACATTATCAACTAATAATGTGGTAAAATTATTTTTTTCACCATTACTTGTTATATTGATTCCATTAGAGCTTCCCTTTATCCAAGTACCATCTTGACCCTCAATTATATCATATGCAGTCGTTAAATTATTTCTAAAAGTAATTGAGCATACATTAAGTACCTCTCGATCAGTTAAACCTTCACTCTGTAATTGGGCTGCCCTTTGAGCCGATACTACTTCACCATTTTCTACAATTACTAAACCTCCACTCCATGATGAATCAGCTTGAATTTGATCATAAGCATATTGTATCGCTGTAGCAACCCATGTTGCATACTCAGGATTATTTAAATATGGTGTATGTCCGCCAATATTATATCTTATTTCATTTTCAACAATGTAATTAGCTGCTTTTTGAGCTCCTAATAACCAATTTTGAGCATTTGACATATAAAAATTAGTTCCCCCATACTGGATTTGAGCGCCTAAAGAATCACCACTATAAATTACTTTATGAGTTAGATCCGCTAACTGTCCGCCTCCTGGAGTATGTTCATTAGGAATTTCAATAAATTGGAACTCAACCCCAGCTACTGTAAATTTCTCCATATCTGACAATGTTTTAATAGGAAATGCTGCAACAACATCAATTCCATTAAGTGTCGCATGTGGTTCATTTTCTGGCCAATACATTGTTGTAATTTCTTTTAATCTTTCATCCTGAGCAATAATAGCAAGATTATCACAATGATCAAGATGATTATGAGTACAGAATATCTTTAATGATTCACATTTATCACCAATAACACTTTTTATAACCCTATTTAATACATTTTGTCCATAAAAATCAACATCGATCATAAATGCTTCTTTTCCATCTTTACTTACATAAATCATCGGATTTTCTAAATCTGTATTTCTAAGCATATACCATGTTCCAGCATCATCTTCCTTCATTTTAATAACAAAGAAATTACCATACTGTGTCGTTAAATCATGTTGATTTTGGTATGCATAATCAGCATCATATCCCATAACTACACCTGTGATGGAATCATGCATTCCTATATCGTATCCCCACCATCCATGAGCATCTATATGAAATTTTAAAGTTACATTTCCTTCTTTACTGGTAGCTATAACATCTGTTCCACCTCGATATGTTTCAGTAGCAAACGCTTCTGTATCATAAGCAGAATCCCAATCATATTGTAAATCTGTAGTTGGATCAAAATCATTAATTTGTTTTAACAAACCGACTAATTCATTGACATATGTGGCATCAACCATGTTACCTTTACTATCAATAATTGTATAACCTTCATTTTTATCAACTAATTCTTTTACTTGTAACACATTTGCATAATAGCTTAACATATTATAATAACTTGTTCCTGGTTCGCCAACACAATTTTTATATTCTGATACTAGATTAACACCTACTAATTGTACATCTACAGTTATTGTATTATTTTCGGCATCTTTTATTTTATTTATATCTTTGACTGATAGATGTGATTTTAATGTAGTTGATATGTGCTGTTGTGTTTTAGTCCCATCAGCTTCATATCTTGGAATAATAATACTATTTAATGCTCTTTCACTACTACCTGTTTCTTCTTGAAGTTTTTTAATTGCAGCAATACTTCTTACATATATTCCAGGATAATATCCATCATTATTTAAATCAGCATCTAATGAATAAATTGCAGCATAATCACTATTTCCTCCAGCCGGAATAAAATCGGCATTGATTTCATAATTATCTGCAGCAATATTATTTAATAATGCTTGATATTCAAGTATATGCTGTAATCCGACTTCTTGTACCGCTATACCATTAGAATGAGCATCGCCTTTTGCTTCCTGCCATCTATGACCTGTATAACAAGCTAAATCGGGCATATCTTTTACTATCTCAACTAACTCATCTACTCCTTTTTTTAAATCTACTAACTGATTTTCATCAGATTGTAACCAAACTGTACCTGATCCTAATGCATCACCACTAAATAAAACATGATCTTCTTCATCTAATAATGCACAAGATCCCTCAGTATGGGCTTTTAATCCATAAACAGTAAGAGTCCGATTCCCAACAGAAATTTTATCATTATTTTCAAAAGTCTCAATTTTACATTCACCATCTCTAATTACTGATGCTAAGGAAGATAAATCATCTTTATGAATTTTAATAACAACATCCTGTCCTAATACTTTATAGCCATTTTTAGTTTCGTCACGAAATAGTCCTGTATGATCACCATGACTATGAGTAATAACAGCTGAAGTAATTCCATTTAGAGCTAATGTATCAAAAATTTCTTTTAATATATTATCGCTAAAATGACTACTATAGTCTTCTCCATTTCCTCCATCAATAATATCTGCACGATTATCGCCAATAACTAAGTAGATAGAAGCACCGTTATTAGTAGGACCATCCGCTATATAAGCTGCTGTACATTCATCAATATGATAAATATCATGTTGTAATTTTGTAATACGCATTTGTTTAGCAGAATCATCTGGATCTACAACATCAAAATAATAACCAGGTTCAGCACTTTTCATAGCTTCTAAGCTGTTTACTGCAAATTTTCCTGTGCTATCATAATCTGTTGTATTTCCCAATACAACATCTCCTTCGCTAAGAACATCTTGTGCAAAAACATTAGATACTATATTAGCACTACTACCTAACACCATAGTTGTTATTAAAAATAAATTTCCTATTTTTTTCTTCATAATTACCTCTATTTCTATATATTTGTCTTTATTAACCATAAATACATAATTTAAATTTCTATAAAACCCGTTATGATTTTTAACCTTGTTGATAAATTTATTGTTTATGATTTTTTTAATCTATATTTTTCGTACTTAAAACTAATTTTGATAGACCTTTTTAATATTCTTAATAAATTTTTTTACATCTTTTGAAGGTTCAAGAGAATACATAATTCCAAAAGGAATAGTATAATCCCAATTTACTGGGATAACCTTTAACAAAGGATGGATATTACGCCAATTTCCTATCGCCATAAGTAAATTACCACTGCTTTCACAATAATTAAATATATCGATATCATAAAATTGAAAATCAATAATATTTATTCTTGAATGATATTTCAAAAGATCGTCTCGTAAACAATCGATATAACTATTCCAGCCCTGACGAATTAACATCAAATTTTCCCCATATAAATCTTTAATATCAATTATATCTTTTTGAGCCAAAGGATGATACATTGGTACAGCAACACAAATTGATTCCTTAGTTAGTTCTAAAGCGTTGCAATGATTTTCCTTTAAAAAATTATTGTCATAGATATTGGCGACTATATCAATATTCTTTCCAAGATTATTTAGTATCTCTCTAGCATTTTCAGCAGTATTTTCAAATGAAATAAGTTCAAACTTTATTTCTGGACAATATTGTTGTACAGAATTCCATACTCTTAAAAGAAATTGACATGGTGTCATTATCGAAGTTCCCAATCTTATTGCATGACTGTTTTTTTTCTCGACACTCTTTGCTCTTGCAATAGAATCCTTTACGTATTGAACTAGATAAGTCACATCATTATAAAATGACTTTCCAGCATCTGTTAAAGTTATTCCTTTATTGTCTCTATAAAATAGTGGAAAACCAATTTCATTTTCAAGCAGATTAATTTGTTTTATTACTGCTGTAGGTGAAATGAATAACTTTTGCGATGCTTTTGAAAAACTACTTGAATCTGCCACAATTAAAAATGTTTCAAGATGTGGATTATACATAAATTTATCACCTCATTTAAAAATCAATTATATTAAATACTTTTATTTTCTTTTTTTATTTGCAACTAATACCATTGAAGCTACTGCCAATCCTGCTAGTGAATATCCTAAACCTGCACTATCTCCTGTCTTGATACTTGCTGTTGTATCCCCTGCTTTTACTGCATTATCTACACTATTTTCTGGATTTGTTACTAATAATCCTGCTAACGCATTTTCCATTGCTTCTATGGCTGCTGTAACTTCTTCTTCGGTTGCATTTTCATTTGCTATTGTTGCCTGGGCATTTAATAATGCATCTTCTACTACTTGCCATGCTGCCATGCTATAATTAGCTACATTTAGACTTTGAGCTCTATTTATTAAACTGTTTAATAAGTCTTTGCTTGGTTTTAATCTTAAGTCTAAATATGCTCTTACAACTGCATCATATACTTCATTTACTTCATCCTGCATTGCATTTTCATCAACCAATACATTGTTTGCATTTTCTAATGCTGTTGCAAATTCATTCCATGTAATATCTGTATATAAGTTTGCATCTAAATCACTTACACTATTTACAAATGCCTGTAATGCTGTTTTATCTCCTTTGATGAAATCTAACATTTGCATTACATTAGCTAAACGAGCAAATGCATTATCAACTTGTGCTTGACTAGCACTATTATCAGCTAAAACTTCTTGAGCTTCTACTAAAGCTGCATTAAATTCATTTGCTACTACTGGTACAACTTTTTCTAATTGTTCATCACTTACATTATTTGCTACTTCTACAGCAATCTCTAATGCTGTTTTATCAACATCAACGGTTAGATCTGGAAGATAAATACTTTCACCAGTTTCAACATTTCGTTTAAAGTTATTAAAGAAATCCCATATTATTGAAGCATATCCAGTATAGTGATTATGATTTAATCCTTCTACAATCATGTACTTAAAATTTGGAATACTTTCATCATCTTCAAAGGTTGCAATATGACCTACAATATCATGCTTAGTTGTAAATGTTTCAGTTATATAATTACTTATATCAAATCCTAAAAATGGGTAAGTCATATAATCTAAATCATTCATATTCACAGAAAAATCTATATGATTTATTTTTGAAATTGGATTAATATAACCTTCAATAATATTACTGTAAATATATTTTCCATCATGATTATTCTCACCTATAGGATCACTCCCCCATAATGGATAAGTAATTAATACATCATTTGTTCCATGAGCAATAAAGAAGGGCAGCTTATTTTCAAAAACTGTTAGATCTACATTTTGATAACCTGGTGTTGCTGCAATTGGGGCAACAGCGGCAAAAAGTTCTGGATATTCAGTTGCTAAATAATTTGTATAGCAACCGCCATTAGATATTCCCGTAGAATAAATACGAGATAAATCGACTGGATAATTTGCACAAACATAATCTATAATTGCTTTATAATTTTCAACATCTTCATAATCACTTCCATTAGGTGAAACAACAATTACTCGTTCCTTGCTAGCTAATTCTACCCATCCCTGACATTCTGCCTCAAATACAGGATGATCATTGCCACCATGAATACAAAATACCAATGGAAATTTTTCTTCAGTTTGATTTAATGCTTCTGTAGGTTGCCACATATAATAACCGACATACCCATCAGGTTGTTCATATTTAAAATCTAATCCTGATTCTTCATAATCAACTCTATCCATTAATGTAAAAACTTCTTTTGATTGAGCATCAATCCAAATTACATCATGCATAGCATTTCTTGTGATTTTTCGTAACATATTATGCCATGCTTCAAAAATAATATCTTTATTTAATGAATTCACATTTCTATCATCAATAACTACTTTTTTAGTATCTAAAACAGAATTATAGAAACATTGTTTTCCATTAAGTACTGTTTGCTCATTTGTGCCATTAATTGTTTTATAAAAATTTATGATATTACTATTAGCTCCAACTAAATATGCTGGTAAAGGCATCTCGCTTGTTGTATTACTATTAATATTTCCTCCAAAAGTCAATATACCGGCAATTCGATTAGCATTTTGTGACAAGGTATTATGAATAAAAGTTGCTCCATTTCCTTCACCAAGCGCATAAATCAAATTACAATATGTAAAATATCCTAATGAATTATTCGAATCTGTTAAAACAGTTAATGTATCCCAATAAACATTTGCATCTTCTTCTGACCAATTTTTTCCATTGGCAGGTGTCATTAATAAAACACCTGCTTTTTCTTTTTCAGCTAAATCAATAAGTCCTGCACTTTCAAGTTTTAAATATGCTTCATTTTCATCTTCACATATATCATCACTATAAACAAAAAACACAGGTGTCATCATTGGTGCAGGTTCATTCACAACAGAGGCGGTATATGAATAAACAGGTACATTTCCAATATTTAATGTTTGAAAAAGCCCCTTCATCTCTGCTGCATGTACATAATTAATAAAATTACTGCCAATCGATACATAAATAACTACAAAAGAGAGTAGTATCATTTTTAATTTTTTCATTTTTTTACCTTTTTCATTTTATTTTCTATTATTAAATAAAAGTTATTTTTAATTATTTCTTTTTTTATTTGCAATTAGCAATATTGAAGCAAGTGTTAATCCTGCTACTGAATATCCTAAGCTTGCACTATCTCCAGTCTTGATACTTGCTGTTATATCTCCTGGTTTTACTGCTGTGTTTGTTACACCTTCGTTTACTGATGCACTTGATACTTCAGCTTCTACTAATCCTTCAATTGCACTATTTAATGCTGTTACAGCTGCCTCTACTTCTGCTTCTGTTGCATTAGTATTTGCTATTGTCGCATTGGCATTTTCTAATGCTAAGCTTACTGCTGCCCATGATTCTGGACTATAGTTTGCTACATTTAAACTATTTGCTTTATTAATTAGATCATTTAATAAATCTTTGTTTGGTTTTAATCTTAAGTCTAAGAAAGCTTTTACTAACTCTGTAAATACTTCATTAACTTCATCTTGCATTGCATTAACATCTGCTAATACATCATTTGCTTTTTCTAATACTGGCAACATATCAGACCATGATGATTTAATGTATTTACTTTCATCTAATCCATTGATTTGATCTACTTGTTTTTGTAATGCTGTTTTGTCACCTTGATAGAACTCCAACATTTGCATTGCACTTGCTAGTCGAGCAAAGACATTATCTACTTCACTTTGAGTGGCATTAGTTTTTGCATATACTTCTTTTGCGTTTGTTAAAGCTTCATTGAATTCAGTTACTACAACTGGTACGACATTTTCTAAATCAGCTTTTTCAGCCATTTCAATAGCGATTGATAATGCTGATTTATCCACTATAGGATTTGCAGGTTTATTTGTATCTTCCCATAAATAATCTTTTATAAAAATAGATAATAAAGTACGCCATGCACCCCAATCATGTCCACCATTAACTGGATACAAATCGTATTGAACGTCAGCTACTTCTAATCTACTAATAAAATTAGGGTAATATTGTTTACCAAATGGATCAAGATTTCCATATCCTAACATTAATGTTGGATAGTTTTTATTTTCTATATTTTGAACATCAACATTTGCTATTGTGTGTGAAAACATTCCAAAATATCCAAAGTCGCCAGCATTTTCTTGATATAGGAAAGTTGCAAGTCGTGATCCGCCTGATAATCCTGCAAAAGCACGATCTCCAGCATTTTTAGATACACTATAATGTGATTCAACATAAGGAATAACATAATTCATGATATTATCTTTTATTCTCTCAAATCCTCTTCCTGGAGCTGAATTTCCTAAATTAAAATATGTAAGATCTAATGTAATTATTATCGTATCTTCAACTTCACCTTCAGCAATCAAGTTGTCCATAATATTTTTAGCAGATCCAATTTCTAACCACTCTACTTCATTTCCACCACTTCCATGTGATAAATACAAAGTTTTATATATTTTATTTTCATCATATCCTTTAGGTAAATATACACCCATGGGCTGCATCGTTGCATCTATTGCTTCATATGATACATAATTAACTGTCCCTGTATTATCATCATTTCTAGGAAAAATATACTCCTGACCGTCTAAACAATCAGTAGCATCACCAACATAGAAAAGACTCCAGCCACTATCATTATTACCATTAGCAAATGGCTTATTTTCAGGATCTACAATTTGCTGAGCTCTACTAGATCCAGTATAAAATATATTAAATCTGTAATAGTATTGTCCATTCGGTAAAGGGATCTCAATTGTCCACCCTCCTTTTTCAACTTCATTCATATCAAGTGTCACATAACCACCTGGAGCAATTAAATGGCCTGTTGTGAACATACCATTTTTAAAATTTTCTGGAGCTACTGGTGTGATTGTCCCTACACTTCCATTATCTAAATACTCTTTAGCAGCTTCTGTTGTATAAAATGCAAAACCTCCTGTCAATTGTACTCGACTTATATCTTCTTCACTGTTAAATGTGAATTTAACTTGATACTGAGCATCTGAATTAGGAAAATCTGTGTTTTTTGTAATTGAGATACTTTTTGGTGTTTCTATACTTTCTGACTCTTCATACGCATTTATTGTCTTTAAAGTAGAATCTGATAATGCAGATGCTGGTACTGAAATTATTGAATACACTGTTAACATACTCAGAAATACTGCTACTATTTTTTTTAATTTATAATTCTTCATTTTCCCTTTCTCCTTTAATATTAAATTTTTAATGTTTATTTTCCTCCTTTCTTTAATTTAATTATATCGCTTACATTTATTTATCCTCAATCAATAAAAAAAGATTAATGTTTTAAGGAATGATAAAATCATTTCTTAATCCATTAATCTAATATAAAGATACTTTTTTATGATTTTTATAAATATTTCTATTTATTATATACGTATTTCATAAAATATTCATATTTAATTAAATTAAATATTTCAATAATAATAAGATTTTCAATCTCACTATCATCATCTCCATACAATTTAATAAAGACGTTAAACTTTAAAAAAGTTGAAAATATTTCATTTTGTGATATTATCGCTTTTTTTGAGGGGACATCTTCATATAAGTCCAAAAAAGTTTGTTTATTCATAGCTAAAAATCGTCCTGTTACTGTAATAAAAATAAGTAACGAATTTTCATCATGATCTTTTTTATGATCTTTATAGCTTATTTGTTCAAGATAAATAGCTTTATTAAAAATACGCATATCTTCTACAAAATTTAATAATAATGATAACGGATATGTAGCTCCCACAAAATATACTGACTTTGATTCATAAATTAAATCAACTATTTTTTTTATTTGTTCTAACAGTTCTGATTTATTAATCTTTTTTTGATATAACAATTCAATTTGATTAAGAATATTATCGGCATCAAACTGCATATATCTAAACTCAATTTGCTCTAATCTTCCTTTTCTAGTACTTGAAAGTATATTTTTCATTTTCTTAAATGTCTCTATCCCCATTAAATGACAAAATTTATTTATTGTTGGTACTGAAGTATGACAATTTTGCGATAATTCATTAATAGAAATAGTTTCTATTTCATCAAGATGATCTAATATGTAAATTGCAATCGAATAATAAATATCTTGATTAAGTGTATTATAAGTAAAAAGCAATAAAGTTGAAATAACTGTATTCATCCATTCTCTCCTTTTATTTCAAATCAGTAACAAGCATCATATCTAAATAAATTATAAAATCTTTATATAAAGTTTCATAGTATGTATATGGAAGCGAAATAGATATATCAACATTTTCATTAGTATCTTGACCAATAAATGCAATTTTAGCTTTAGAATCATTTAAATTTTGTAAAGTGTCCATGGTTATCGTTAAAAGTTCTTTATAATTTCTCCAATTCATATATGGTTCAACAATAATAATAAGATCATTTTCTTTTAGATCAGAAAATAAAAGATTTTGTTTTTTTATATCCCAACACATATTATCAATAACATCTTTTCCCATCATTAATAAATAAGAAGTCGATAAATGAAAACAAGAGATATATTTATTATGTCCATAAAATAATATTTTTGAACTATTTTTTATTAAATCTAAAAAATTATGATATACATCTTCTCGTAATTGATTTTTACACTGTTTAATAAAATCAACTTTAATATTCTCATATATAATCAAATCCATATGTTGATAAGATTTTAGAATATTATTTAGTTCTAGTGCTTCTAGTGATAACTCATCAATAAATACTGTAAAACCACTAAATCCTGCTCTTTGACAAAATCTAATCACTGTCGATTTAGATAAACCAGTTTCCAAAGAAATTCTTTTTAAACTTACTTTTTTCAGATTCAATAAATTTTTTAGAAAATATTTTGATAAAATAAATTCTATCGAATCTGTCTGTGCCGTGTTATTTACCATCTTTAATTTATCTATTAAATACATAGAACACCCCTTTATAACTGTTAAGAGTTTTTATTATTTTGAACAAAGCTATTATATAATAAGATCCAAGTTTATCCCCTTTGTTTATTAACTTGATATTTATATTTTATCACACAAAAAAATAAAAATACAATATTGATATCGCATTATACTATAACTAAAATACATAGTAAAAAATGATTTAATTTAATAAAAATAATCCAAAAAAAAGCTATAACAAATAATAAAAGGAATCAAACTTTTTCCTAATCAGACATTTTCAATACTGGAAAAATTTGATTCCTCATACTAATCTGTTATAACTATTCTTTATTTGTATATTATTTAACTATAAATTTTCACCATTACTTGCAATTACTTTTTTATACCAATTAAAAGATTTCTTCTTTCTTCTTGAAAAATCGCCACTACCATCATCATATTTTTCTACAAAAATAAATCCGTAACGTTTAGCCATTTCTCCTGTAGATGCACTTACTAAATCAATACATCCCCATGGTGTATATCCTATCAAATCCACACCATCCAATACCGCTTCATGCATCTGCTCGATATGTTGACGTAAATAATCAATACGATAATCGTCATTAATACTTCCATCTTCTTCGATCTTATCATATGCACCCAATCCATTTTCTACTATCATTAAAGGAATATGATAACGATCATAGATTTCATTTAAAGTAAAACGTAATCCTTCAGGATCGATTTGCCAGCCCCAATCACTTGCTTTTAGATATGGATTAGATACTCCACCGATCAAATTTCCTTCCGCCATTTCTTTATTGTCATCTGCCGTTCCGCAACCTGACATATAATAAGAAAACGTATAAAAATCAACACAGCCTTCTTTTAAAATTTTCAAATCTTCTTTTTCTATTTTAATATGAATATCATTTTGATCAAAATAACGCTTTATATATCCTGGATATTCACCTCGCACTTGTACATCTCCACAAAACCAATTTTTAATATGATTCATTTCTTGACATGCTAGCACATCTTTAGGATTACAAGTTAATGGATACATAGTTGCAAATAGCTGCATGCATCCTACTTTATTTTCTGGATTGATTTTATGCGCTAATTTAACTGCTTTTGCACTTGCAACAAATTGATGATGTAATCCCTGAAATCGAAGTTGAGGAATATCAACTTGATGCATAAAATCTTTAGTTCCATTATTTAAAATCCCTTGAGATAAAAACCCGCCAAAAGGACCTGTAGCACTATTGATTTCATTAAAAGTAAGCCAATACTTTACTTTTCCATTATAATGATTAAAAATTACTTCACAATATTTTATAAAAATATCAATCATCTCTCTAGAAGCCCACCCATTGTATTTTTGCGTTAATGCAAAAGGAACTTCATAATGAGAAATTGTAACTAAAGGTTCAATTCCGTATTTTAAACACTCATTAATGACATTATCATAAAATTCTAAACCTGCTTTATTGGGTGTTTTTTCTTCACCAGTAGGAAAAATTCTTGTCCACGCTATAGAAAAACGAAATACTTTGAATCCCATTTCTGCAAATAACGCAATATCTTCTTTATACCGATGATAAAAATCAATCGCTTCATGACTTGGATAAAAAGTTCCCTCTTCCAATACTGGTGTAATTCTTTTGGGAGTAGTATGTGTTCCTCCTGTGCAAATATCTGAGCAAGATACTCCTTTTCCGCCTTCTTGCCAGCCACCTTCAAATTGGTTTGCAGCAGTAGCGCCTCCCCACAAAAAATCATTTTTAAATGCCATATTTCCTCCTTTATCAAATACAGAAAAACTAAAATAATACAGTTATTAATTCATCATTAACTTTTGTTTCTCTTTTATCAGTCTTTATTAAATCTAACATATCTTTACTATTAGTAATGATAATTGGTGTTTGTGTTAAAAAACCAGCTTTTTCAACCTCTTTAAGATCAACATCAACAAGTAATTGTCCTCTTTTTACTTTATCTCCTTGTTTAATATGGGCGCTAAATCCCTTACCTGCCATTTGAACTGTATCTAATCCAATATGAATTAAAATTTCAACACCACTTTCACTAGTGATTCCAATAGCATGTAATGTAGGAAACAAAGTTGTTATCGTCCCGTCTACTGGAGCTACTACTCGTCCATTAGTTGGAATAATTCCAATTCCATCACCTAATGCCCCTGATGCAAATGCATCATCTTTTAACTCAGATAAAGAAACAACCTTTCCTGTCATTGGTGATAAAATAGTTTCTTTTGTTTTATTTGATCCTACTTCTCTTTTTTTTTTAATATCTTCTACACTTGAATTATCATTCCAGAAAAAATAAGTTAATAAAAATCCAATAATCATTGAAACAGCGATAGAAACAAATGAATAATACATAGAAGTTGCATCACCAGCTGGTGAAATAAAACTTACTGTTCCAAAAATCCCTAATCCACCAATTACAAATTGTTGTCCGCCAAGGAAAGTAAATACTCCTCCAGCAATAGCTGCTGCAATACAAGCAAATATAAATGGTTTCTTTTCAGGTAGTGCAAACCCATAAATTCCTGGTTCTGTAACACCACAGATTCCAGAAATAATCGCTGGAATAGTTAATGCTTTTTTATCTTTATCTTTCATTTTTAAATACATTGCAATAAGTACTGCTGTTAATGCAAAAGTTGTCCCAAATTGTCCAACTAAAATTGTATCATATCCTAAATTTGTAACATTCATGATTGATAATGGAATAATTGCCCAATGTAATCCAAATACTACTAAAATTTGCCAAGCAAAACCAACAACTGCTCCTGTTAGTACAGGTGATAAATCATAAATTGCTGCAAATCCTTGAGTCAATAAATCTGTAAATAATGAAATTACTGGTCCAATAACTAATAACCCAATTGGTAAACTAATAATTAACACAAAGAATGGTACAAAGAAATTTTGTAACATTTCAGGAATAATTTTCTTTGCATATTTTTGGACTAACGATGCAAAAGCAACGATAAGTAATACAGGAACAACTGTACTTGTATAATTTGCTGCTACAAAAGGAATTCCTAAAAATGTTGTAAAATAATCACCAACTAGAGGCAGTGAACCTAATGCCTCCCCAGCTGCTGCTAAAGTATCAGCTTGAATAGCCGGATAACATAATGTTGCCCCAATCAACATTCCAACAATCAAATTAACATTGAATTTCTTAGCAGCTGTATACCCTAATGCAATCGGTAAGAAATAGAATATCGCATCACCAATCGCATTTAATATTGCGTAAGTTCCTGTTGAGTTAAAATCTGAACCAAGTACAAACGATAATAACGCAACTAGACCTTTGATAATCCCCGATGCACATAATGGCCCTAAAATTGGCTGAAAACATCCACTAACAATATCAATTAGTTTATTAAACGCTCCCTTAGGTGCCTCCTTGGAATCACTTTGTGTTTCATTACTGATTCCTAAGACTTCACAAACATCAGCATAAACCTGTGGAACATGATTCCCAATAACAACTTGATATTGTCCGGCACTATGCATAATTGTTACAACACCCTTTGTACTTTTTAAAACATCATCATTTGCTTTTGCTTCATCTTTTAATTGAAAACGTAATCTTGTAATACAGTGAGTAACACTTCTAATATTTTCATATCCACCCACATTTTTAATAATAACTCTTGCTAAACTTTCATATTTCCCCATAAAAGGTACCTCCATTAATTTTCGTTTTATATTTTTAATAATTAATTGAGGATTTGGCCAACTAAATGTAACCACTCTAATTTATTATCTATTTCTACTTAAAGACATTATCAGTTTTATTACTATATCTTTTTATATCTCTATTTTAAACACAAATACTCATAAGTCCCTTCTAACTATTTTTGTTATAGAACTACAGGTTTAGCCAACTAAATGTAACCACCCATATTTTTAAACGTATCACCTATTACCTCCTTTTATACTAAATTTTATATAAAAATATCATTTTACTTTTTAAAAAGACATTTTTATTTTCTTAAATAATATATTTATTAAAAACTAAGTTCTAGTCTTGTATACAACTCTTTCAATATGAATCGTCAAATATAATTTCTCTTCATCTGATAATTCATATTTATATTTTCGATATATAAAATTAGATATTTCATTTACACAATGATATGCATTTTTATATTTAATTTTTACCATATCTAATAGTGAACCATCATCCATATCTTTAAAAGTTTTTCCACTTATTAAACGTTGAGCGAAAAACTTTAAGTGAGTAATAAATCTATAATAATATACAGAGTTTTCATCAAATTCTATTTGAAACTTATATTTAACAATATTAGATATTTCCTGCATAACTTTCGTGATTGCATACATATTTTGCATACTGTCTTCATCTATTTCAGCGTTTACAATATGTAAAGCTATAAAACCTGCCTCATCATCCGGTAATCGAACTTTAAACTTTTTTTCTATCATATCCAATGCTGTCATTCCGATATCAAACTCATCTGGATAAAATCTTCTTATATCCCATAATAAAGCATTTTTTATATAAATCCCCTCAAGATATCTATCCACCGAAGTATAAATGTGATCCACTAATGAAACATATATCATTTCATTTATTCTTTTTCCTAAACATGCTTTACTATAAACAACTATTTCTTCTGTAATTTCTAAATATTCTAAAGGTATATCTACTACCAACTCTTGAAGTTTATTCAATGCAACACTATTAGTTAAGGTGAATACTTTTTCAATCTTTTTCTTTTCTATCTCATCGCCAATTTTTTTATGAAATTCTATTCCTCTACCCATAATAATTTTTTCAACATTATTTTTATCTTTTACAATAATTACATTATTATTTAGAATTTTATCAATTATCATGCTATCCCCCTTTCTAAAAAGTGTTTATAAATAAAAGTTAATTAATAGAATTACCCCTATACAATAATATTTTATATTCTTTATATTTACAATTCACTATATTAAAATTATACAAACTGATAGTTTATTGAGGAAGAGTTTTTTGGTTTACGAGTATAAACCTTTTGGTTAATACAAGATCTAAACTAAATTAATAAATACTAAAAAGCATATCAATTATTAAACAATAATTTAATATGCTCTTTATACTATATAAATTTATCAAAAATTATTTTTTAAATATCTAATGCATATGCAATTGCTAATTTGGCTGTTTCTTCAATTGCGCTAACATGGCAACGTTCCTTACCATGAGTATTTAAACAAGCCATTCCAAATGCAGCAGCATATACATTATTTCCTGCTCTAATTGCAGCATTTGCATCTGTTCCATAACGATAAAAAATATCAACACAATAATTTATATTTGCTTTTTTAGCTTGAGAAATAATTCTATTTGTTAAACCTCGATCATATGGTGAATAATTATCTTTAGCACAAATACTTACTGTCATCTCATTACCATGATAATCAGGGCCAATTAATCCAATATCTAAAGCCACATATTCACTTACTTCTGGTGGTACATAGGCTCCCCCATGACCAATTTCTTCATATAATGGAAAAGCAAGTAATGTTCGATATTTAGGCTTTAAATTATTTTTATTTAAATAATCAATCATTGCGAATAAAGCAGCCACAGCAGCTTTGTCATCAATATATCGTGATACAACATAACCTGATTCAGTGTATTCAAAATGAGGATCAATTGAGATGACATCCCCATGCTCAATTCCTAATGCCATAACATCTTCTTTGCTCTTAACATCTTCATGTAAAATAACTCGCATGTTATTTTCATTACGCTCTAATGTTCTAGCATCATCAAACACATGAACTGAATGTGATTTACAAATAACCATACCACGATAATGACGCCCATCACGAGTAATGATCGTTACGCCTTCTCCTTCAATACTTGAATAGTTAATTCCACCTAATTGACGAACTTCTAATTGCCCATCATCTCTAATATGACGAACAATTAATCCAATCGTATCAAGATGAGCACCCATACATACTGTCTTTGAGTTATCTTCACCTTCTAATGTAATATAGCCAGTTCTTTTACGGTCATAAGTTACTTCGTAACCATATTCCTTTGCCTTTTTTTCTAAAAAGGGATGAATTTCCTCATAATAACTTACTGGACTAGGAACATTAATAAATTCCTTACATAAATTAACAATTTGTTCTCTATCAACTGAAATTTCCATTTTTATACCTCTTTTACTTTCTATCATTTAAACAGATGACATGCACATTGATGTCCCGGTTCAACTTCTATTAGCTCTGGTTTAACTGAATGACATATTTCCATTGCTTTTGGACATCTTGTGCAAAAACAACATCCTTTAGGCGGATTAGCTGGACTAGGGACATCCCCACCTAATACCTCTTTATCATCTATTCTCTCTTTAGAAATTCTTGGAACAGCAGAAAATAACGCTTTTGTATATGGATGTAGCGGATTACTGTATAAGGCTTTTTTATCAGCCATTTCCATTACATTTCCTAAATACATAACTACCACACGATCAGCTATATGTTTAACTACACTTAAATCATGTGAAATAAAAATATATGCTATTCCTAATTCCTTTTGTAAATCTTTTAATAAATTAATAATTTTTGCCTGAATCGATACATCCAATGCTGATACCGGCTCATCACAAATGATTAATTTTGGTTGTAAAGCAATAGCTCTTGCAATTCCAATTCTTTGGCGCTGTCCTCCTGAAAACTCATGTGGATACCGATACATATAATCCAAGTTTAATCCAACTTGTTTCATAACTTCAACAATACGTGCATCTCGCTCTTCTTTTGTTTTGTATTTTTTAGCAATATCGATAGGCTCTGCAATAATATCTTTAACTGTCATTCGTGGATTTAAAGATGCATACGGATCTTGAAAAATCAATTTAATCTTCTCACGGGCCTTTGTCAATTCTTTACCTTGTAAAGATGTAAAATCTTGTCCATCAAGATATATCTTTCCCGCAGTTGGATCAATTAAACGAATAACACTTTTACCCATTGTTGATTTCCCACATCCTGATTCACCAACAACTCCAAAAGTTTCACCAACTTTAACTTCAAAACTAATATCATCAACCGCTTTAACAAAAGATGTAGCTTTTCTTAAAGAAGATGTTTTTATTGGATAATATTTCTTTAAATGTTCAACTTTTAACAAAACATCACTATTTTTATTTTCCATCTATTCATCCTCCTTTTTCCATTCACTATGATATTTCCAGCAGCGCACTTGATGATTATTACCATTATCAACCATCGCTGGACATTTTTCATGACAAATAGATTTAGCATACTTGCATCTTGGTGCAAAAAAACATCCTTTTGGTAATTCGTACAGCATTGGAACAGATCCTGGAATAACCTCTAGATCCGCTTCTCTATCTTCATCGATATCAGGGATAGAATTCATTAATCCGACTGTATATGGATGTAGTGGATTTTTAAATAAATCTTCTACGTTTGTATATTCAACGATCTTACCAGCATACATAACAATAACATTATCTGCCATTTCTGAAATAACTCCCATATCATGGGTAATAAGTAATACTGACGAATTCATTTCATATTTCATCTTATTAATTAATTTTAAAATTTGCGCTTGAATCGTTACATCCAAAGCAGTTGTTGGCTCGTCACAAATTAGTAACGATGGTTTACATGAAAGTGCCATTGCAATCATGATTCTTTGACGCATCCCCCCAGATAATTGATGAGGACATGACGCAAAAACTTTTTCTGGCATCGGAATTCCAACTAATTTGATCATCTCTAAAGCTCGTGCTTTAGCATCTTCTTTAGAAATATTTTCATGAGTTAAAATTGCCTCCATTATTTGCTTTCCAACTGTAACAACTGGATTTAAAGATGTCATTGGTTCTTGGAAAATCATAGAAATTTCTTTTCCGCGAATATCTTGAATTTGACTTTTAGATTTTCCTAATAAATTTTCACCCTTGTAGATGATTTCACCAGATGTAATTTTACCTGGTGGAGACGGAATAAGCTGCATCAATGATAACGCAGTCATACTCTTTCCACACCCAGATTCACCAACAACACCCAAGGTTTCACCCTGATGAACCTTGAAATTCACTTCTTGAACAGCAGGTAATGCACCACGATCTGTAAAGAAGGTAATACCAAGATTCTTGACTTCTAATAATTCTTTATTTTCATTCATTTTTCTTACCTCTCTACGATCTTAATTTTGGATCCAATGCATCTCTTAAACCATCACCTAACATATTAAATGCTAAAACTGTAATGATGATAGCTAAACCAGGGATAACACTGAAATATGTGGCACTTCTAATATATGGTTGTGAAAAACTGATCATTGAACCCCAGCTTGACATCGGAGGTTTAACTCCTAATCCTAAAAAGCTTAATGATGCCTCTGACATTATTGCATTAGGTATTCCTAAAGTTACTGTGACAATCAATGTAGATAAACAGTTTGGTAATAGATGTTTCATGATAATTTTGAAACTGCTTCCACCACTAACTTTACAAGCATCAATATATTCCATCTTTTTAAGACGCATAACATCACCACGAATCAATCGTGCTGTTGATGCCCAGCTTAACAATCCTAACGCTAAATAAAGATTGATTAAACCTGGCCCTAAAACGAACATGATTGCCATTGCAAATAACAAGAACGGAAATGATGAGAATACTTGAATAACAAATGAAATAGCGGCGTCAACTTTACCACCAAAATATCCAGCACATACTCCCATTGTATATCCAATAACTGTAGCAATAATTTGTGAAACGATTCCTACACTTAATGAAATTCTGCAACCATAAACAATTCTTGAAAAAATATCTCTACCTAAATCATCAGTACCAAACCAATGTTGAGCACATGGTGCCATTAATTTATCTGTTAATACCTGTTTATCTGGATCATAAGGAGCGATCCATGGTGCAAAAAGTGCAACTAAACAAAGCAAAATAACGATAAATAAACAAACCATAGCCACTTTATTTTTCTTAAATAAATTCCAACTAATTGACCAATAACTGTGATAAGTTTTATTTTTCTTTTTAAACATATTATGATGTCTCCTTTCCTAAACGAATTCGAGGATCAACCACAGTATATAAGATATCGACAACTAAATACATAACAACACATATAACCGCAATATACATGACTCCACCTTGAACAATTGGCAAATCACGAGTATTAATACTATCAACTAACATTTTACCAATTCCAGGAATTGAGAATACCGATTCAACCAATACTGATCCTGTTAAAATATTACCTAAATCAGTACCAGCAATTGTAATAATTGGAATCAACGCATTTCTTAAAGCATGTTTAATAATAACAGCGCGCTGTTTCAATCCCTTAGCCTGAGCAGTACGAATATAATCCTGTGACAAAACTTCCAGCATACTAGTTCTTGTAATTCTAGCAATACTAGCTGCATATCGTGTTCCTAACGCAATACCAGGTAAAATAAATGAAGCAAAACTATTTATCCCCGAAAGCGGTAATAGATTCAGCTGTAAACAGATAACGATTTGTAAAATAATCGCAATCCAAAATGCGGGTGCTGAAATTCCAAATACTGAAATTGTCATCAATAATGAATCTAGCCATCTACCACGATTAACTGCTGCAACGACACCTACAAAAACACCTAAAACAACAGCTAAAACATATGCAATACCTGCTAATTTTGCAGTAACTGCAAATGACGAAGTTAAAATATCAATAACTGGTTTATTTTGAAAATATGATGTTCCAAAATCTCCAGTTAGCATATTTTTTAGCCAATTAATATATTGAATATAGATAGGCTGATCTAATCCCATTTCATGAGTAACACGGGCAATAGTTGCTTTATCTGCAAATTCTCCTAACATTATTTCTACCGGATTTCCAGGGACTATATTCAATACAAAAAAAGTAATCAACGAAATACAAAAAACGACACCAATTGCCTGCAATATTCGTTTTAATAAATAATTTCCCATATTTTTCCTCCTTTACTATACAAATGTAGAATATGGAATGCATGAAATGCATTCCATATTGTCAACTCTGTATTTGCAATCTTATTTTTTATCTAAATCAATATCAATATCATATAAATGATAGATTAAGTTACCTAATTTTGCATTTTTAACGTATGGTTTTGCAACGAATTGTAATTTTCCATAGTATAGAGGAATTGTACCATAATCTTCACGTGATAAAATATAATCTGCTTCTTTATATAATTCAGCACGTTTTTCATCATTATCAACTGTTTGTCTAGCTTCTTCCATCAACTTATCAAATTCTGGATTATTATAGAAAACACCTTTACCAACTGCATTTTCTGAATAATAATATGTATACATTTGATTATCAGCATCTGCATATAATGGGAACCAGCCAATCAATGTTGCTTGTAAACTTCCCTCTGCTCTTGATGATGTCCAAATACCAGAATCAATAACTTCTACATTCATTGTAATGCCAGCTTCTTTTAAATATGCTTGAAGTGCTGTAGCTACTTTTTCATCATTTAATCTTACTTTACAAGTAAATTCAGGATTAGTAACTCCAGCTTCAGCTAATAATTCTTTAGCTTTATCAACATTATATTCATATGGTTCTAATGTATCATCATGACCAGGAACTCCTGGATTTAAGAATGACGTAGCAGGTTCTGCTGCATCATTTAAAATTGTTTTACATAATTCATCACGATTAATAGCAAGTGAGATTGCTTCTCTAACTTTTTGTTCATCTAAAGCAGGATCAGTTACTTTTAATGATAAGAAATATGTTCCAAGTGGTGTGATTTGTGTAATTTCATCTTTGATCTTACTATCTTTATATTGATCTAGTAAATTAACGTTTAAGTCACACATATCAATGTTACCTTGTTCATATTCCATCATTTTTGTACTGTTATCATCAATATAAACAACTTCTAAACGATCTAAATTTGGTGTTCCACCATGATAGTTTTTATTTGGTTCAAAAACAACTTTTGTCTGTTCATCATTTTCAGTAATAACATATGGTCCAGTACCAATTAAGTTAGTTCCTTTACCCCAATCTTTACCTGCTTTTTCGCAAGCTTCATGAGGATAAATAGAAGCATAATCCATACCTAAATTTGCAATGAATGGTGCAAACTTATATTCAAGTGTAATTGAAAAATGTAAATCATCTTCAACTTTAATACCTGCTAACTCAGTAGCATTACCAGCCAACATATCTTTAGCACCAACGATCATATCATACATATATGTACTTGTTGCCCCAGTTTCTGGTTTGAACATTCTTTCAAATGTATATTTAACATCTTCAGTAGTCAAATCACTACCATCGCTAAATTTTACACCCTCTTTTAATTCAAAAGAATAAGTCAACCCATCTTCTGATACTTCTGGAAAATCTGTTGCTAATACGCATTCTTCTACATTATCATCATTCCAGCGATATAATCCTTCTAATACATTATCGGCGACCGATGAAGCACCTGAGTTTGTATTAGTTTGCATATCTAATCCAACTTTAGGATTAGATTGCCCAAAGGGGCTGTAACGAATGAATAGTTTTTGGCTATTCATTCGCTTTTTTTATGTCCCGTTTTTAATTTCTCCTCATTCATAACAAAAAAATATCCAAATATTTATTTACTTGGATACTTTCAGGTATTTTTGACGCACTTAAAAAGAACTAGCTTTCTTTTTTTTTAAAATTTCTAGCTTATTGATTTTTTTTCTTCGTATTCTTTGTTTTTTTGTTTATATCTGTGATATTTCCTCAGATTATGTCCTATTCCGACTAACAGTATCTCTTCTTTTACACCATTTTCTCCCCTCCGTCGTAATCTTCCATATCCCTGATTTGTTTTTATATCACCAAATGTTCCTTCTGTTTCACTGCTTCTCTTATTTATTAGTTTTTTTCCTTCTTCGCTTTCCAGATTCTCTCTGACCTCTTTTTGATATTCCTCTAACTGGTAGTTATGATTAATTGTTCGTCCTGATTTTGATTTTGTACATCTGCTTC
This sequence comes from Clostridium sp. Marseille-Q5894, assembly GCF_946902305.1. NCBI lineage: Bacteria > Bacillati > Bacillota > Clostridia > Eubacteriales > Clostridiaceae > Clostridium > Clostridium sp. Marseille-Q5894. The sequence continues at coordinate 40,149 of NZ_CAMPPT010000003.1, forward strand.
TTAGTGGACACCCTTCACAGTTTTTATTTCTAAACAGAAAATTTAATTTCTCATAATCACTTCGTTCATCAATTGTGACTTTTTCTAATTCAAATTCATGTCCTGCCGGACATATGAATCCTCCTTCTTCTGTCCTTTTCATATGGTTTTTTTTAAATCTGTTTTTATCATTTGTTTTTTCTTTCTCTTTGTAATATCCACTATATTTCATATACAACTCGATATTATGTTCTTTACAGTATGCATAATTTTCATAACTTCCGTATCCTGCATCAGCCGGTGTTTTCTTAGGATAACATCCATATGCTTCATAATATTTTTCCATAAATGGTATATATGTATTTATATCATTACCGTCACTGCTGATATAAATATTTCTAATTATTCCATCGCTCACGCCTATTTGGATATTATATCCCGGTTTAAATACATTTGTATGATTATAATAATCATATTTCATATGCATAAAGGTTGCATCAGGATCTGTCTTGGAAAAACTGTTCCTTTCTCCCAGAATGTCCATATGAATTGTATATTCAAACATCTTCATCGCGTGTTCTTTTAATTCATCATATAATTTTTGAATATCACTTCTTCTTTTGCCCCTGCCATGTACAAAATCAATATCTTCATCTTTCATGTATTCTTCTATCCTATCACTGATATTCAATAAATAATCGATACTTGGCTCTTTTAGTAATGAATATCTTAGATTGATATTATTTTTCTTAAAATATCTATTGATTCTGTCAATACACTGATTAGTCTTTTTCCAGCGTTTAGTTCTGTTTCTGATCGTATTAGCACGCCAAACAAAAGTATTTTTATTAGCATTAGCTTCATATTTAGTCCCGTCGATACATAGGACATCAGTATTGATATTCATCTTTTTTACAATATACCTGTTGATTTCATAAAAAATATCATCGATAGACATCTTTAAATCATCATTGATGAATCTTTGGAAAGCCATATGGCTGGGACACTGATTCTTAGCGATAAACATATATCTAATATCAGTTTTACAAAGACGTTCAAGGCGTCTGGTAGAAGCATAGCCGTATTCAGCTTTAGCAAGCAGAACTAAAACGAACATCATAAAGGAATCATAACCATGTGTATTTCTGTGAGAGAAGTCGACATACTTATTTATATTTACCTCCCGAGCGACTTCTAAAACAGTTCTACAAATATCATCATGGGGAACATCTTTTTCAAAAGAAAAAGAAAAATCCAGTAGCAAATAAGATTGAAATGAGTTATAATTTGAAGTGTTAATATTAATATTTGACATGAAAATATTATACCAAAAAAACGCTCGCTTGAGCGCTTTTTTTGTTTTATGAAGCTGTAAAATAATTATTTACTCGTTACAGCCCCCACTTTCTGTATCATTGCCACCACTGCATCCTACAAGTGAAACAGTCATTGCTGCTACAGCAAAAACAGAAAGCACTTTTTTAAAACATTTCATCCTTTTAACCTCCCTGTCTTATTTTAAAGCTATCTTTCCCATAATTTTCTAAGATATCTTTCTTACCATATTACATCAATTTTCTTGAATAATACGGCTATATTATATCAAATCAAATTTGTCCTTTCAAGATTGCCCACATAAAATACTGTATCTTTGTATACATTTTCACATAAAAATATCACAAAATATTTGTTTTAAACAAAAATTATCGAATAAATATCGGCTTATTCCTAAAAAATAGTTAATTATTATTTTATCCACTCATTGCTAACTTCAACTAAAAACAATACTCTCATCTTTTAATTTGAATTAACATATAAGTATTTTTAATCACAAAAAAAGGCTTTTTAGCCTTTTTCTTCTGGTTTATTTTTTTTCTCATAGTAGTTTCTTACTAACATCTGTGTTTTTCTAATATGAAGTTGTATTTTTTCTTTTGCTAGTTCTTTATCACGAGCTAAAATAGCTTCATATATTTCACGGTGTTCTTTAGCTGCCGAAACTAAACGATCAGGTTGGCGAATTGAATGCCTAGAAGTTACATGAATATAATAATTTATATCTGTTAATAACTGTTCAAAATATTTTGATTGGGTACAGCGATAAATTGCTTCATGAAAAGCAATATTAATTTCATTAAATTTCTCTTGATCACCCTTTTTAGCATAAAATTCCATCAAATCATAAACTTCTTTGATTTTTTCTAACTCTTCATCATTTATTCTTTCAATTGCCAATTGAATTGCAAGACCTTCTAAAGCATGTCGAATCTCCAGCATATCATCAATATCACGATGTGAAAAACCTAAAACATAAACACCTTTATTAGGAATACTTTTAACTAAACCCTCCAGCTCTAACTGTTTTAAAGCTTCTCGAATCGGTGTTCTAGAAATGTTTAGTTCTTTAGATAGAGCAACTTCATTAAGTTTTTGTCCTTGGGTATACTCCTCATTTAAAATCTTATCACGAAGTAGAGTAAAAATTTTATTTCCTAACGATCCATGTCCTGTGTTTTCTAATAAATTTTTTGACATAAATTACCCTAACTTTCTTATAATTGCAGCTGTAAATTCTGCAGTAGAAGCACTTCCACCAATATCAGGAGTAACTGTTACCCCTTCTTCTACTACAGCTGCTAATGCATTTCTTAATTTATTAGCATCTTCTAGTTTTCCTAATGCTTCCAGCATTAAAGCAAATGCTAATAACAAAGCACTTGGATTAGCGATGCCTTTTCCAGCAATATCTGGAGCACTGCCATGAACTGCTTCATAAATCCGATATTCATCGCCTATATTTCCACTTGGAGCAAATCCTAGACCACCTACTAATCCTGCACATAAATCAGAAACAATATCACCATATAGGTTAGGTGCTACTAAAACATCAAATGTTTCCGGGCGGATCACTAACTGCATACACATATTATCAACAATTACTTCTTGTGGCTCGATTTCTGGATAATCTTTAGCAACAGCTCTAAATGCTTCTAAAAATAATCCATCAGTATATTTCATGATATTCGCCTTATGAATCGCTGTAACTTTTTTGCGACCATTATTTTTAGCATATTCAAACGCATAACGACAAATTTTTTCACTTGCTTCACGAGTAATTAGTTTGATGCCATTAGCCATATCAGGATTGATCATGTATTCAATTCCTTTATATAGATCTTCTGTATTTTCACGAATCATTACTAAATCAATATTTTCATAGCGTGAATTGATTCCTTTAAAAGATTTAATTGGACGAACATTAGCATAAGTAGCAAACTGTTGTCTCAAAGCAACATTAACACTTCTAAATCCTGTTCCAATTGGTGTTGCAGTTGGTCCTTTTAAAGCCCATTTATATTCTTTGATTGCATCAACTAGACCTGGTTCAAATACTTCTTTTGTATTAACTGCATATTCTGCTCCGGCTTGATATTCGACCCATTCAATATCTAAATTCATCGCCTTAGTAATATCAACAACACTCTTTGATATTTCTTTTCCTATTCCATCACCTGGTATTAAAACAGCTTTCATTAAAATTCACCTCCTAATTCTTTGATTGCATTTAATAACCCACCATAATTGATCATTACTTTTTCTCTTGGTGATAATGTAAGACTAGCTTCGATTGATTCATTAGTAGTTTCATTAATTACTTTTACTTTACCATTATGTTCAACTACCTCTTTAATATTAACGATTTTGTAACTATCTTGATCATTAAAGAAATCTTGATCTTTAGCTTCAATAACTAATGGTAAAATACCATTATTAATTAAATTAGAACGATGGATTCTTGCAAATGATACCGCAAAAATGGCTTTGATTTTTAAATAATTTGGCACAAGAGCAGCATGTTCACGAGAACTTCCTTGACCATAATTATCACCACCAACAATGAATCCACCACCATTAGCAACTGCTCGATCATAGAATTCAGGATCCACTTTACTAAATGAGAATTTAGCTAAATGAGGAACATTAGAACGGTATGGTAACAATTTACTATCTGAAGGCACAATATGATCGGTTGAAATATTGTCGCCAACTTTTAAGACAACTTTACCACTAATTTCATCAGTAATTTTATCACCACGAGGAACCGGCTTAATATTTGGTCCCATATAAACTTCATTATTTTCATCATATTCATCAATGAAGAAATTACCATTTTTTATAAATGGCGTATTTGGTACCTCATCTAAATACATATCATCTTCAAATTCATCTGACATATATCCTTTAATTGCACTTAACGCTGCAACCTCTGGTGAAACTAAATAAACACTTGCATCATTAGTTCCTGAACGTCCTTTAAAATTACGATTGATCGTTCTTAAAGATACCCCTTTAGATAATGGCGCCTGCCCCATTCCAATACATGGACCGCAACCGCATTCAAGAATTCTTGCTCCAGCATGAACCATATCCGCCAAAGCACCATTTTCAGATAACATCGCTAAAATCGAGCTAGACCCTGGCGCAATTACTAGTGAAACATGATCAGCTACTTTACGTCCTTTTAAAATCTTAGCCGCTTTCATCATATCGGCAAAAGATGAATTTGTACAACTTCCAATAACAACTTGATTTACCTTCATTCCTTCAAGTTCTTTTACTGGCACTACAGCATCAGGACTATGTGGTTTAGCTGTCATTGGCACTAAAGCTCCTAAGTCAACAGTCAATTCTTGATCATACGTAGCATCATCGTCAGCCTTCATCTCAACATAGTCTTCAACTCGCCCTTGTTGTGCTAAATATTCTTTAGTTCTTTCATCAGTTGGGAAAATAGAAGTTGTTGCCCCTAATTCAGCTCCCATATTACAAATTGTCGCACGGTCAGTCAATGATAATGATGCAACCCCATCACCTGTATATTCAATGATCTTATTAACACCACCCTTAACTGTTAATTGTTGTAGAATATACAAAATAATATCTTTAGCTGACACCCATGGCGCTTTTTTTCCTTTTAAATTTACTTTTACCACTGTTGGACATTGCAAATAATATTTTCCCGTTGCCATAGCTACAGCGACATCCAATCCCCCGGCACCAATAGCAATCATTCCCATTGCCCCACATGTTGGTGTATGTGAGTCAGAACCAACTAATGTTTTACCTGGTTTTGAAAAATTTTCTAATTGTAATTGGTGGCAAACACCATTACCTGGTTTTGAAAAAACAATACCATGTTTTTTTGCTACACTACGAATAAATTCATGATCATCCATGTTTTCAAAACCTGTTTGCAACATGTTATGATCAATATATGCAACTGCTTTTTCCACAGCGACATGTTTAATATTCATTGCCTCTAATTGAAGATAAGCCATTGTTCCTGTTGAATCCTGTGTTAATGTTTGGTCGATTTGTATTCCAATCTGTTCACCAGGAATAAGATTTCCATCTTTAAGTTTACTGCTTAAAATTTTGTATGCCAAATTCATACCCATTGCGATATACCCCCGTCTTCTCTATATTGCATACAATTATACAAAAAAACAATATTGATTACAACCCCTTGACCAAAATTTTAATATAAATGTTTTTTTAAAAAAACAATATATTTATGATAGTAAAAAATTAAATATTATTACTTATAAAAATATGTTAAAATACAAACGGTGATAAAAATGTTAATCGAATGTTCAAATATAACGAAATCTTTCCAGGGTATCCCTTTATTAAAGGATATAACTTTTAAAGTTGATGATCATGATAAAATAGCGATTATTGGTGTAAATGGAGCAGGCAAAACAACGATCCTTAAAATTATTTCTGGTGAAGAAGAATATGATGGTGGTAATCTTTTTTGTAACAAGGAATTATCTTTAGGATATTTAAAACAGCAGCATGATTTAAATATGGATAAAACAGTATATGATATCGGTTTAGATGTTTTTGCTCCATTGCTTGCTATTGAAAATAGATTACGTGAACTTGAAATATTAATGAGTAATGATCATAGTGAAAAAATACTAAGCGAGTATGATCGTTTAACTCATGAATTCCAAGAACATGATGGCTATAGCTATCCTAGTAAATTAACTGGTGTTTTAAAAGGGTTAGGCTTTAATGAAGAGGAAATGAAGCTTAAAGTATCAATGTTGTCAGGTGGGCAAAAAACAAGATTAGCACTTGCTAAAATGTTATTACAAGAACCTAAGTTATTATTGCTTGATGAACCTACTAACCATCTTGATAACATGGCAATCAGTTTTTTAGAAAGTTATTTAAAAAACTATCCTCATGCTGTTATAATCGTTAGTCATGACCGTTATTTTATTGATCAGGTTTCTAATAAAATTATTGAAATTGAAAATGGTAAATCAAAAACATATAAATGTAAATATAATGAATATTCTATTTTAAAAAAGAAACAACGAGCTGTTGATTTAAAACACTATTTAAATCAACAAAAAGAAATAAAACGAATTCAACAAAGTATCGATACTTTAAAATCATATAATCGTGAAAAACAAGTCAAACGAGCCGAATCAAAAGAAAAGCAGTTAGCTAAAATGGAACGTATCGAACGTCCTGAAAACTTACCTGATACAATTACCATAAATTTTAAACCAAAAAGAGAATCGGGATTTGATGTTTTAAAAATTGAAAATTTAGCTGTTAAATTTGATGAGATACTATTTAAAAATATAAATATCGAAATAAAAAAACAGGAGCGAGTTGCCCTTGTTGGTGATAATGGTATTGGTAAAACTACTTTATTTAGAACTATTCTTAATGAATTAATTCCTTTTCAAGGAAAAATTAAATTTGGCAGTAAAGTAGATTTAGCTTATTATGATCAAGAACATCAAACTTTATCAATGAATAAAACTATTTTTAATGAAATCAGTGATAATTATCCTAAAATGACAAATACGGAAATTCGCAATAGCTTAGCATTATTTAACTTTAAAGGTGAAGATGTTTTCAAAGAAATTTCTTTGTTATCCGGTGGTGAAAAAGGCCGTGTCGTTTTAACTGAAATTCTTTTAAAACAAGCAAACTTCTTAATTTTAGATGAACCTACTAACCATTTAGATATTGCATCAAAAGAAGTTCTTGAAGATGCTTTAAATCAATTTGATGGAACCATCTTTTTTATTAGTCATGATCGTTATTTTATTAATAAAGTTGCTACTAGAGTTATCGAATTAACTAATAATAAAGCGATAAGCTATGATGGAAACTATGATACATATTTTAGTAATAAAATTATTGATAAACCAGTAAAAAAAGAAAATACTGATTATCAAAACATGAAACAGCAAAATGCTTTATATCGCAAACAACAAAATAAAATAAAAAAAGTAGAAACTAATATTTCTAACTTAGAAAATCAAATCAATATTTTAAACCAGCAGTTACAAAGCGAAGAAGTCTTAAATAACTATCAAAAATACAACCAAATCAATGATGAAATTGCTTTATTAGAAAATCAATTAAATACTTTAATGGAAGAATGGGAAGCCCTTCAATAAAGGGCTTTTTATACTTTCTTGACATTTAAAATACAATAGTTCTCATCCACACCTGATCCTTCACAATCTACATAATTAACTTTTACAAGACAATTCGTCTTCCTATTATTATCACATAAAGAAACTAGATCACCTTTTTGGATTCCCTCTTCTTTACAAACAATCAAATGACTTATAGAACCATTATCTATCATATTAAAACTACTACTATCAACTAACAAACTTATCATTAAAATACTCCTTTCTAATAACTTAGCAAAAACCTTATCTAAAAGTCTTATACTATGTAGTCATAATTAGTTGATTAATTTTCTACCATTAATTTTAATTTCAATCGTTTTATCTAGATTATTTTCCAATAATAAGATATTTTCTTTTTTCACTTCCTCATTTCTTTGACACCAAATCTGCCAAAGAGGATATACAATAAACCTTAAAGTTACTGCTATTGCTAAAAGACCTAGAGTAATAGATACCCCTAAGATCAATGGTTTAATTAACATTTTTAACCTCCAAAATTGACTATCTACCTAATTTATATTCATGAAATATTATTTTATGCAATTAATCAAAGACTACCTATTAAATAAACCATATTTCATGTAAATATTTTGTCTAATTAAGACAGATAAATAATTTTTATATTAACTAAAAATAGAGTCGATAAATTCATATCAACTCTATTACATGTTTTTAATTTATATAATTTTCCATAAATCTAGTTAACTCTCTATTACTGATACCTATTTCTTTTAACCAATCATTAAAATCCTCTAATAATACATCAGCATCTTCATTTTTTGATATTATACTATTGTTATTTATTTGCACGATCAACTCATTATCCGTACATATTGATAAATTACGATAATAAGTTAAACCGCATATTATCACTAAGACCATTATTATTAAAACTAATCGTGTTTTACTTAATCTGAATATACAATCTGATTAGCAGTCCCTTTAAAAATTGAATCATGACTAATAACGACAATAGTTTTACTACTACTTTGCCTTCTTTTTAATAACTTGATTACTATTTCTCTATTCCTTTCATCAAGCAATCCCCGCTAAAACTAAATCACATTGCTTTAATAACAATCGCCACTCTTTACTACTCACCATCTGAACACCCTATCTTAAAAATGCTTTCCTGATTAAAGAAAAGTATTTTTATAATTTAATTTTTATTGCTAATCATAATATACATCGGTATTTTTTCTTTTCAGCATCAATATCATCACTGGCTAAAACTGGCCCATTTATCGAAGTAGTATCCCTCAATCTAATTATATAAATATATTTATCTGAACTGCCAGTATACTTACCTACAATGTGCAATGTTCGTTGTCCATCAGGTTTAGATATTGTCATTTCAGCAACATTTCTTGATAAATTACATTCTATCCTTACATCAGCAATATAAATAGAATTTTGCCAATATAATTAATCCTAAAACAGATATCAATAAAACTCTTTTTATTTACTCTTTCGATATAATATTATCTCTTATACTCCTTAATATTTTTAAATATAGTTATATCTTAATAAAATATTAGTATATTTTACACATTAAATCCATACGCTTAGCAAGAATAACACATTTTATATGCAAAATTAAAATAACATTAAATTATTACTTTTTAAAAATCAGTAATATTATAATTAATATAATGTTATTGACAGATAAAAATTACTTTCCTATAATAATTTTATAAATAAGAGTATATTGATTAATATATTACTAGTGGGGATGGGGATAATTATGATAATTGCATTAGTTGATAATAATGAACAAGAATTAGAAATTTCTAGTTCTTTGATTGAAAATGAGATACAGAAATATACTAATAATTATGTCATTGATAAAATCAATGACCCTAATATATTAGATTTAAATAAATATTATGATGTTTTGCTTCTAGAAATTGAGATGATAAAAGATGGTATTGAACTAGCCAAAGAATATCTCATTTATCATAAAAAAACAAAAATTATTTTTATTAGTAATCATATTGATAGATTTTTTGATATTTTTGATGTTCATCCTTTTTACTTTATTAAGAAAGATAATTTGAAAATATTTATTTCAAAAGTCATCAAATTATTAATTAATAAAATAGGAATTGATAACACTCATCTATCTATTAACACTTTGTATGGTTTAACTAATATAGCGCTGAATAAGATAAAATATATCAAAAGCGATAAACATTACTGTTTAATTTTTACAACAGATGAAATATATAAAGTTCGTGATACTATAAATAATATTCTTTTAAAAATAGTTAGTAAAAATTTCTCTCGTATTCATCAATCAACAATTATCAATTGGCAATATGTTGAAGAATTCAAGTATAATACAATTAAAATTGATCAAGAGTATTTATCAGTAAGTAGAACTTATTTATCTGAATGCAAGAAAGCATATACAATTTTTATTAATAGTCCATTTAATATCAATTCAAAAAATTTAAGTAATAATGTTGATAATGAATAAAAATAATTTTGAGAAAATTCTTATGTTATAAACGCAAAACTGAAGCGCTATAAATTATTACAGCACTTCAGTTTTTCTACTTAGTTAAAGTAATCATAACCTTAAAAGTTATTTCACTATGTCCTTTTTTTATTTTTCTTATAAATAATTATCTTTGTTAATTTATTAAATCGTTATAATTCGATCAGCATAACTAAAAAGAGTTTTATCGTGAGTTACCATAATAATAGTTTTTCCTTCTGCATGCATCTTAGATATTAATTCCATAATTAATATCTTATTTTCATCATCCAAACTTCCAGTAGGCTCATCACATATAATTATATCACCTTGTTTCAATAATAATCTGGCAATCGCAACTCTTTGCTGCTGCCCTCCAGAACATTCATAAACCAGTTTATCATAACTATCTTCTAAGCCTACTTTTTTTAGTTTTTCTTCAATTAATTTTTTTTTGCTTTTTCTATGTCTTTTAGATGGATAAACTAATTCTAAATTATAACCAATTGTTGCATTGTCGATTAAAGCAAAGTTTTGAAATAAATACGATATTTTTTTACTTAACAAATTTGATATCTGCTTACTTTTATAATTGATTTCTTCGTCTTCGATAAATATTTTACCTTTATCAGGCTTATCTAATAATCCAATTATATTACATAAAGTAGATTTCCCAGAACCGCTTTTCCCAGAGATAATAACAAACTCACCCTTATTAATTTCTAAACTAAAATTATCAAAAATATTATGATTATCATAACTTTTTGAAATATTATCAATTTTTACAGCTATCACTATTCATCACTTCCTTTTAATAAATTAACAGTTGTTTTCTTATCAAAATTCATAATCATTATACTTTCAATAATTATTTCAAAGAAAACCATAAACATTAATACTATTAATGTTATCAAGATATTATTTTTTAATAAAAACACATTTATTGAAAATGGCAATAAATAAGCTATTAAATTAATTCCATAAATCTCTTTATACCTTCTAAGAAAATCATATCCTAATAGTTTTTTCAAAGATAATTCTTTTGCTTTTTGACTAAAATATAATTTCATATATATATAAATTATTATAGAATAAACAATTAAATATATTGACATATATAAAAATAATTTAACTACTGTAGGGATAGTATAGTAAGATAACGTGTCATTTATTAAATCACTAGCATTTACTAATCTTATCTGATCAGCATCAATATACTCAGAAACTAAATTGCGATAATAAGACATTTCTTTATTATTGCTTAATAAAAGATTACTATAATTATATTTAATATCTCCATCAGTACCATCACTTAAAAGAATGATTGGATCTTTTATATTATCATGATTATTACTTATTAAATTTTGATAAATATGATGTTTTTTTAAATAAAAAACTTCACAATCTGTGCCATCTTTATACTGATCTAGTATCTCACCTTTATATGCCTCTGGAACCAATAGAGCCGGACTTTTAACATCCTTATATTCATCTAAATATAAATCCAAATAATTTCTGTTTACAATTATATATGGCAATTCTGTTTCTGCCCCACCTTCACTATAAAAGAAACACGCTAAAGTATCTTTTTCTTTTAAAAGGGTCTTCATAGCATTAGGATCATCAGCCATATTTTCAACTCTATAATATTTATCGTATATTTCCTTTTTTGCCAACAATAAACTTGTCTCATTCCCAATTGCCCATATATCAACAAATGAGTAAAATACTATAATACAAAGAAGTATTGTAATTATATTTTTAAATAAAAAACTTATTTTCAATAATATATCATAATTGACAGATTTCTTAATATTTATATTTCTTACTAACATCAAATAACAACCAATCACTGTTATTATGAAAACCAATACAAATAATAGAGAATTACTTAGTATATCTTTAATAAAAATTATTCCACTTTTACTAAAACTACCTACAAAAATCATCCATAAAACAATATTAACAATAACAAAAATAGAAATTATCCTTAAAACAAATTGGAAAAAGAAATTATAAAAAATATCTTTTTTTGAATAACCTAATAATTTTACTACACCTACTTCTTTTTTTAATTTAAGAAATTCATTAATAATACATATTAGTAAAGCGATAACACTGATTATCAGTATTATGTAAATATCCTGGATATACTCAATTTGTTCTTCATACTCCTCTTCACTATCAAGTGGAGTATAATTTATTAGACCATCAGCAATATCAGCAATATCAGCAATATTTTTTTCTACTTCTTTTATATCTTCATTATATATATTATAAATTATATAATTATTCACATTACGTAGTTCACTAATAAAATTATTAAAATTTGTATATTCGTATACATCTCCACCTAAATATATCGAACTTGTTGCCTTTAAGTATCCACTTGCCTTTGTATCATTTATATCAGTAGTTATATACCCATTTTCTAACGATACTGCCTCTACTTTATAACCATAATTTTCATTTAAATATTTTAAAATTATGTTATCACGATCATAAATATAATTGATCTTTTTTATTGTTGATGAATCCGTATTTAGTAATTGACTTGTGGCTAAAATATATTTATTACTTTTACACAATTTCAATAATTCATCTAGAAATCTTTTATTATTTTCCAATGACTCATTTTCAATGATAATTCGATAATTTTCTTTATCACTTATTTTATTTACCAAGCCATAGCTAACTTCGTTTAGTGTATTGATATCATTTTGATTTTTATTTATAAATTTTATTGAAAAACTTAGTGTTGCAAGCAGAACTACTAATATATACATTAATTTTTTCATTAATAGGCCCCTTTCTAAAAAATAGAGATAAATTTCTATCCGTAATAAGCTGTATAATTATGTTTATGGGCACTACTACTTGAACCTAAGGCAAAATTCACAACTGCTTCAACTGTTCTTTTTGTACTAGTTGTGCTAGCATATGTTGTATTATCACCAACAATTACACGAGCAGTTGCATCAGCTAGGGTTGAAGAACATGATACTCGCGTTATTTTAGTTAATATTGTTACACAATCTGTACTCCCTACTGTACTTCTCCAACTGCTGCTTTCCCCGCATTTTAACGTTTTTACTCCACTTGATGAAGAGAAAGTTATAATTTCATCTGCCAAAACACCCGAAATACACACAAACATACATGTAAATATTGCAGTTATCGCTAAATATTTTAATATAAATTTTTTCATCATTTTTCCTCCTTTTTTATCATAATAATTTTTTAATTCTTTTTTTGCCACTTTCATAAAGTAATAGTATTACTTATACTATTTATAATTTTCTTGAATAAAAATATTTAACAAAATTTATAATTCTTCCCAAGATTGAATCTTGTATACAACTTATTTTGTTTTTAAATAATACTATTATTGGCTTAATTTATAATATTTCTATTCATTAATCTATATTCCTGGCAATAATGACATAATCTTGGCAAGAATAGCATAATTTTTTTATAAAAATAAAATATTATTAATATCAAAAATCTAAAACTTTCTTTGAGATTGAGCATTTTAATTAAAAACAACAAAAAATACAAGAATTAAATGATATAAACTATTATCTGAAAAAATAAAATGATAGATTCCAAATAAGATCCTTTCTTACTTTAGGATAAATGTTAAATAAATATAATTATTTTTTTAATCTCTTATTAGTTATTCATCATTATGTAAAAGTCCTGAAAATCTAAAATTAAAAGTCAGACATTAAATCTGACTTAATTAATAGCTTCTTTATCTGTTTCTCCAGTCCTAATTCTCAAAGCACTTTTTAAATTATAACTTATAATTTTACCATCGCCAGGATTTCCAGTGAAGGCAGCTGTTTTAATAGCTTCGATTGTTTTTGCTTCCCATTTTTCATCACTAACAATAATTTCAAATTTGATCTTAGGCAACATATTAATATCTACTTGATTTCCTCGAACTACCTCACGATATCCTTTTTGAATTCCACATCCCATAACCTGATATGCTGTTATACCATGAACTTCAATTTTCGCTAACGCTTCTTTTACATCTTCAAACTTTTCTTCACGTACAAATGCTTCTATTTTAATCATAAGTAATCTCCTTTAATCCAATCCATTAAATGATGGATAAGCAGTTTCATTATGCTCAGCCATATCCAAACCTACTTGCTCATCGCGTTTATCAACTCTTAATGTTGTAAATAATTTTACAATTCCAATACAAATTAATGTTCCAATAATCGCAACTACAATTGTAACTAAAATACTAATAATCTGGGCAACAAATAATTGGGTATCACCGAAGAATAACCCATTCCATTTTGCTACACCATTAATTGAAGTTTGAGCAAATAATCCAGTAGCTATTCCACCCCAGATTCCACCAACACCATGACATCCAAATGCATCTAAAGCATCATCATAGCCAAAATGTTGTTTTACTTTTGAAATCATGAAGTAACAAATTGGACTTCCCACTAAACCAATAATCAATGATGCCCAAATCGGAACAAATCCAGCACCTGGTGTAATTGAAACTAAACCAACTACTAATCCTGTAACACTTCCAACTAAGGTTGGTTTATCTGTCATGATTACATCCATCAACATCCATGAAAGCATTCCTGCAGCTGCTGAAACAGCAGTTGTCATAAATGCATGCATTGCTAGACCATTAGCTTTTAAAGCACTTCCAGCATTAAATCCAAACCAGCCAAATAATAACAGACTGGCACCTAGTACTACAAATGGAATATTATGAATACGATACTTCGCATGATCATAATCCTTACGTTTTCCTAAAACTATACATAAAATCAAAGCGCTGATTCCAGAACTAATATGTACTACATTGCCACCTGCAAAATCTACTGAACCGATTTCTGCTAAGAAACCACCTATACCCCAGACCATGTGCGCCATAGGATAATAAACAATTGTAGACCATGCAATAATAAAAATAAATAATGCCTTAAATTTCATTCTGCCAGCTACTGCACCAGTTATCAATGCTGGTGTAATTATTGCAAACATCATTTGAAATGCTGCAAATCCTAAATCTGGGATAGAATCAGCATAAGCTCCTGCTTCTAAGCTAACACCACTCAATCCTAAAAAACTTAAATCGCCAATAACACCAAAATGATCGTTACCAAAAGCTAAAGAATATCCAAATAACACCCACATAACTATAGCTATCCCGATTACAAAAATTGATGTCATCATGGTATTAACAACATTCTTTCTTCTAACCATACCCCCATAGAAAAATGCTAAACCTGGTGTCATTAATAATACCAGTGCTGCACAAATAATAATGAATCCAGTATCTCCTGAATTTATCATATAAAAACCCCCTTTTATTTTATAACAGAGAGTATATATGATATTTTATTATTATGCAATATATTTTTTATTATTTTTAATAAAAAATTTTCACTTTTTAGTTTTTGTTACACAAAAAGTACCTATAAATAAACTTTCTCAAAATACAAATATCAAATCACGATATAGTCATTTGATATTCATGACTAAAAAGGAATCCAATTTTATAATTGAATTCCTTTTTGTCTTCAGATCATTCCAAAACGTTATTCAACCAATAATACTTTTTCACAAAACTATTTTATAATCCATTGATCCTTATAATCTCTAAAACACAAATCAACATCCCTAACTGACCGCTTTCCATCTTTATTATACATTACTGCAAAACCATCTAATTTTTCATCTGTATAACTTAAACAGACAAAATAATGATCTTTATAAACGAACCTAACCAAATCATTAAATTCCACTAAATCATAATCTTTCGCCAATTCTTCTTTACTTATACTCAAAAAATCAATATCATCAATTTCAAGAGTTGATACATTTTCATCGACATCCAAACCAATATAACTAATTAACGCATTTTCTTTATCTAAAAAATCAACAGTTCCTTCCGTATCAGTTATAGCATAAATTTTAGGTGCCATAATTCGAGTAAATAAATATATTATGTCTCTACGATCAGTTTCTATATAACCAAGATCTGTAATATCATGATATGTTGATGTTTCTAATTGTATTTCAAGAGCATTAATTTTAATTAACGGCTTATCACTTCCAGTTTGACAAAATTTAAATATTACAACGATACCAATAACTAAAATAATCAAACTAATTATTATCTTTTTCATAATAATCCCCCTCTCCTGGTATAGCTCTAAGGCACAGATAAAGTTTTGCTTTTTGCTGGTATTTTATATTCTTATTGAAAAATCTTATACTAAAAGCATAAAAGTTAAATTGTAGATTTCTGCACCTCGTTATGTTAAAACAAGTGCAAAGCTGATACGAAAACTGATAATTGCAATAGTTACCAAAACACTCCCAAATACATTAATTTCTAAATATTAAAAAATTAATAAATAGTTATATAACTAGACTATATTTTTACCTGCAAGATAAAAAATCAATTTCTGTCAACAAAACTGATTAAGATCTATCACATGAATTTCACTAAAAAATTAAATCCCCCAAACTATAAATCTTTGAAATCAAAAATCATTTAAAAAATTCACATAGCCAATTTTTAAACTCGTTTCTATGCTCTTTATCAACAATTAAACTATCTTACATAATTTCCTTTTACTATTAGACAATATTACTACAACTCAACTAATTTACAATTTTTAACTATGTTTTAATTATATATTCATTTTTTATTATTTAACTTATATCTTTATAATTTATTATATCCTTTAAATATAGTTATATCTTAATTACATATTAACATATTTTATATACTAAAGCTATTTTTTGGCAAAAACAACTTAATCTTGGCAAGAACAACATAATTTTTATTTTACAACACTAAAACAACCTTGATATACTAATAAAAATCTTTAAAAATATTAATGAAAATCATTCTAAATGTCATAATAAATTTCTTTAAAATTCCAGCTTACTCAACAATTATTTTAGCACCATAAAAATAGAGTACATCTACCTAAAGAAGTATCATAAATTATAATAACATAAAATAAAAACACCTAATTAAACAGGTGTTTTTTCATATCTTAATTCTTCTTGGATAATAGTCTGTTTTTGAAAATATGTTTTTGTTTCCAAAACAACTTCTTTTCTAAGCCCGATCAATCCTATTAAATTAGGAATTGCCATACAACCATTAACAATATCTGCAATAACAAAAATAAATTCCAATGACATAAAAGGACCGATTGCAATAAAAATAATATAAATAAATTTATAATAAGGAATTGCTTTTAATCCCTTTAAATAATACATACATCTTTCCCCATAATAATTCCAGCCAATTATTGTTGTAAAGGCAAAGAAAATCAAACCAATATTAACGATATACTTACCAACTGTCGGAATAAATAACCCTTTATTAAAAGCTAGTGTTGTCATTGCTGCGCCTTCTAAGCCACTAGTATGACTATTAGTTAATAAAATAGCTAATCCCGTCATGGTACAAATAACGATCGTATCAATAAATGTCCCTGTCATTGAAACTAATCCTTGTTCTACACAAGAATCAGTTTTAGCTGCTGCTGCAGCTATCGGTGCACTTCCTAAACCACTTTCGTTAGAAAAAATTCCTCTACTAATTCCTTTTTGCATCGCCATTGTCATTGTGATTCCAATTCCACCACCTAAAGCAGCTTGAGGCTCAAAAGCTGATTGAATAACTAAGCCTACCACTTGGGGAATAACAGTTATATGTGTCAACAATATAATTACGACACCACCAATATACAATACACACATTAACGGGATTACCTTTTCTGCGACATTTGCAATTCTTTTAATTCCTCCAATCGTGATAAAACCAACACTAATTGTAAGTAACACAGCAGTTACAACTGGCGGAATATTAAATGATAGTTGCATGGCATCAGAAATAGATTTTACCTGTGTAAATGTACCTATTCCAAGTAATGCAACTGCTACACCAAAAAAAGCAAACAATTTAGCCAAAAACTTACTTCCCAGTCCTCGCTCCAAATAATACATTGGTCCTCCAGCCATCTGATCATTTTCATCTTTAACTCGATAACGAATAGCTAACAAACCTTCAGCATACTTAGTTGCCATTCCAAAAAAGGCCGAAACCCACATCCAAAATAAGGCTCCAGGTCCCCCAGCAGCAATCGCTGTAGCAACGCCTACAATATTTCCCGTTCCGATCGTTGAAGATAAAGCTGTACATAGCGCTTGAAAACTAGAAACATCTCCAGCATCATTATCCTGTTTTTTAAAAATACAGCTAAAAGCCAGCTTTAATTTTGTCAATTGTAGTAATTTTAATTTATATGTAAAATAAATTCCCGTTCCTAACAATAAACAAATAAGCGGCATTCCCCACACAAATTCATTAACTTTTTTTAATAACTCCGTAATAAACTCCATAAAAAAACTCCTTCTTAAGTAATTAAGTCGGAATTAATAATGAAAAAACTATTCATCCTGCTGTCCTTTTACCTGAGAGTTTCACCATAACTGGTTTGCTCCTTCGGTGTTCATATAAATGAATCTCTCCAGCAGTTCGTCCAATAGCGATCCTTTTACCTGAAATCTTTAATTCTTCGGTGTTCATTTAGAATCTCTTTCGCCATTATCATCCGATATACAAGTAGTATTATACGCTAATTGTATACAATTGCAAATATTTTATGAAATATTTTAAATCTTTATTGTATAATATTAAAACATTATATCAGATCATATTTTAATTATAAAACTTAAAATATTTGTCTTTTTATATCTAATTACTTATAATATTAGATATGAAAAAATTAAAATACTTTATACCTGCTATATTATGGATGATTTTTATTTTTATTATGTCACAAACCAATGGTAATGATTCATCAAATCAAAGTAACTTCTTTGTAGAAATAATTTTGAAATTTATTAATATTGATCGAAGTATATTAGCGCTTTTAATTAGAAAAACGGCTCATATGAGCGAATATGCATTACTATTATTTTTTATTTATTATGGCTTTAAAAAAACTATTACACATCAATATACTTTATTACTATCCTTATTAATAACTTTCTTATATGCTTGTAGTGATGAATTTCATCAGTTATTTATTCCTGGTCGTAGTGGTCAATTTGTAGATGTTTTAATCGATACTGCTGGTGGCGTATTTATGTTACTAATTATCTATTTATGGCAAAAGAAGGCTAATCGTTAGACTTCTTTTTTAATTCTTCAATACTTTCTTTTAATTTATCGATTGCTTCATTTAAAACCTCAAGATCATTTTCTTTATTGTTTTGTCGAGACTCTAAAACATCAGCCCAAGCGGCATTTGAAGCTAAAATATCACCAACTACATTGAACCATGCTCCTAGAGCTGCCTGTTCATCAATAGTAAAATCATTTGTTAATAAATAACCTAAAATAACTGCTGTTCCAGTAAAACTAAATGGATCTATATCAGGAATATACATAGTTCACCTCTTTTATATATTATTATATGCTGGTTTTAAAAAAATTTATGGGCCTCATGTATAATTTTTTATATCTTTAACATAATAGAAGTAGGTGAAATATAATGAACGATAACGTTAAATTATTAGATTTTATTTATCAAAACTCCCAAATGGGAGTAGAAACTATTGATCAGCTGGAAAAAATCGTTGAAGATAAAGATTTTAAAAATTATTTAAAAGAAAAATATGAAGGTTATCTTAAAATTCATAAAGATGCTAAAGAAAAGTTACATAGTCATGGATATGATGAAAAAGGTCTCAGCTCATTTGAAAAAATCCGTACTTATTTAACAATCAATATTCAGACACTAACAGATAAATCGACTAGTCATATTGCTGAAATGATGATGATTGGCAGTACCATGGGAATCATCAACGCTATTAGAAATCTTGCAGATTTTAAAAATGCCCAAGATGATATTTTGATGTTAATGGAAACTCTTAAAAAATTTGAAGAAAAGTCATATTCTGATTTACAACATTTTATATAAAACACAAATAAAGGTTATGAACATTTAATTCATAACCTTATTTATATACTTTAAATTCCAAATAATAAATCTACATAAGTAGGAATTGGCCAGTACTGAGCATCGACTGATTCTTCGATGGCATCAACTGTTTCTCTTAATAACTGCATTGTTCCAAATACATCATCACGCCAAGCAACCGCCTGAGTAAAAATATCTTCCTCTGATTTTTGTGCAGCTGCAATATTATTTTCTAATGTTGTCATTTGTTCTTTCATCACTTTAGTTTGAGATGCTAATTTATTAACATCATCAACTAAGAATTCAACATCTAAACCTGCTTCTTTAGCAGTAACAACTTCAGAAGAAAGTTTTGCTAAATAGTCACAAACAGCTGGATAAATTTGTGTTTTTGCCATTTTTAATGCTGTTAACCCTTCTACTTGGATTGTTTTAATATAATTATCTAATAAAATTTCATAACGAGAAGCTAATTCAACCTTATTATATACTCCTAAACGATCCAACATTTCGATATTCTTTTCATCTTTTAAGCATTTTAAAGCATCAACAGTATTTTTATTGTTAGGAAGACCACGTTTTTCAGCTTCTTTTTCCCATTCTGCTGAATAACCATCACCATTAAAGATAATTCGTTTATGTTCTGTAATAAATTCTTTAACTACATCATCAAATGATTTACCTGCTTCTATTTCAGCTGCCATTTTTTCCATTGCATCCGCTAAAATAGCATTCAAAATAGTATTAGGACCTGCTATAGATTGACTTGATCCAACTGCACGGAATTCAAATTTATTTCCAGTAAAAGCAAATGGAGAAGTACGGTTACGATCCGTATTATCTTTTGAGAAAGTAGGAACTACTGATACCCCAGTTGCAAATCGTGTTGCATCTGTTTTATTAATTTTCTTTCCTTCACAAATTTCTTCAACTAAAGCTTCTAATTCAGCTCCTAAGAACATTGAAATAATAGCTGGTGGTGCTTCATTTGCTCCTAAACGATGATCATTTCCAGCACTAGCAATACTCATACGTAATAAATCAGCATATTCATCCACAGCTTTAATTGTACAAGCAAGAGTTGCTATAAATGGTTTGTTTTCAATTGGGTTGGCACCTGGATTAAATAAATTGATTCCTGTATTAGTAATAACAGACCAGTTATCATGTTTACCAGAACCATTTACTCCAGCAAATGGTTTTTCGTGCAATAAGCAGCGTAACCCATGTTTTTTAGCAATATCCTGCATAATTTGCATTAATAAATGATTATTATCAGATGTTATATTTACTTTAGAATATACACAAGCTACCTCGTGTTGGGCAGGGGCAACTTCGTTATGTTTAGTTTTTGATGGTATTCCATATCTCCATAATTCATGATCTAAATCTTTCATGAAAGCTGAAACTTTACGTTTAATGCTTCCAAAATAATGATCTTCAAGCTCTTGTCCTTTAGGTGCCATAGCGCCAAATAAAGTACGACCTGTTAATTTTAAATCTATTCTTTGTTGATAGTATTCATCTAATACTAAGAAATATTCTTGTTCTGCACCAACTGAAGCAGTTACCTTTGTAACCCCCTCAACACCTAGTAAAGGTAATAATTTACAAGCTGCTTGTGATAAAGCATCACATGATCTTAATAACGGTGTTTTCTTATCCAAAGCTTCTCCAGTATAAGAACAGAATAAAGTTGGAATATACAAAGTTCCATCTTTTACAAATGCTGGTGATGTACAATCCCATGCTGTATAACCTCTAGCTTCAAAAGTAGCACGTAATCCCCCTGAAGGGAAAGAAGATGCATCAGGTTCTCCCTTTCTTAATGTTTTACCACTGAATTCTAATACTGCTTTTGATCCATCTGGTTCAATAAAGGCATCATGCTTTTCAGCAGTTAATCCTGTCATTGGCATAAACCAATGTGTAAAGTGAGTAGCACCATTTTCTAAAGCCCATATTTTCATTGCATTAGCAATTACTGTAGCGCATTCTTTAGATAATTCTTCACCTTTATCCAAAGATGCATGGAATGCTTTGTATATAGATTTAGGAATTCGTTCTTTCATCACATCATCACTAAATGCTAAGCATCCATAATCTTCTAATAACTTATTCATTTCCATTCTAAGTTCCCCCTTGTTAGTTTATTAACAACACATAACCATACAATATATATATGTTTATATGCCGTTATTATACAGTTACTTTTTTTAGGTGTCAATAATTAAAATGATATTTTTTTATCATTTTGTTATTAAATTATTATTTCGATAATTTTTTAGTTTCACGTCTGCGTTTTTTCTCAACCTTATGATGTTCATTATACAATTTCACCTGACAATGCATTCGCTTGTTAACTTTTATTAACGCTTCACAAATACCCATTATATCTTTAGGATATATAACTATTCTTTTACCACCTTCTAAATAAAGTTCAAGCGCTTTAGGATCGATAATAATTTTTGTCATTTTAGGAATCGGATCACATACCGTTTCACAATTCATAATATTAATTTCTTTATCCCTTCCGATCCTCTTGCATATTTTTAAAGTTCTTCGTTTAATCACATATTTATAAGGGCGCATAAAATATATATATCCAAAAATAATTGCTCCCGCTAAAACAATAACAGCAAAAGCTTGAAAATTTTGATGATATAGCATAAGTAGACCATAAATAACATAAAAAACTGTGAAATAAATTAAAGCTGTACTAACCTTCTTATCAAACACCTTTTCATGATATATTCTTTCTTCTTCCATAGTTTCCTCGCATTCTTGTTATCATTATAACCAAACATTTAAATTATAACAATTGCAAATCCCAGCTTTAATCTATATTCTTACAAGTATGTAAAGGCCTATATCATCATTTTTTTATTTTTAACCAAAATTACAATTTAGGGTACTTAAATATTTTTAAGTACCCTAATATATAATTAATAAAAATCGACGAATTATTGGGCCACACCGGTAACTTGTTTATTTTGCATTCTTTCATATATAATAAAGAAAGGTGTATAAACTAAAACAGAGACTACCAATAAAATTCCTTG
This sequence comes from Clostridium sp. Marseille-Q5894, assembly GCF_946902305.1. Classification (NCBI taxonomy): domain Bacteria; kingdom Bacillati; phylum Bacillota; class Clostridia; order Eubacteriales; family Clostridiaceae; genus Clostridium; species Clostridium sp. Marseille-Q5894. The sequence continues at coordinate 63,181 of NZ_CAMPPT010000003.1, forward strand.
GGTTACAGCTCCCATTGGATTAGCTCCTGTAGCTATAAAACCAAAAATAATCGGCGGGGTCGTCCAGGGGGCAATCAGTACAACTTTTGGACAGAAGTTTATCAAAGTTAAAACATAACCAATTGTAATTGTAATAATCGGAGCTAAAACAAACGGTATTCCCAAAATAGGATTTAATACCATCGGAATCCCAAATATGACTGTTTCATTAATATTAAATAAGCTAGGAACGATCGATAATGTTGCAACTGCATAATTATCCTCTCGCGTAGAAAAAATCAAAATTGCAACAACTAAGCCAATCGTGACTCCCGAACCACCAAACTCTCCTGTCATTTGTAACCACTGCATCGTAGAAATATTTTCTACTGTTTTATGAGCTTTATAATTTTCCATATTTTGCAACGCTAGGGGAGTAAATAGTGATTCTTTAACAGCAGATAGCATATTATTACCATGGATTCCTACTAACCAAAATAACATAATTATTAAATAAATCACAATTATTCCTGGTAAAGAAGCTCCTATACTAGATAATGGTCCTTGAATAGAAGTCTTTATTATATCATTCAAATACAATACATTTCCCGTTAAATTTTCACTAATAATATTACATGTAAGACCACATAGCGCAATGATAACGATCGTAATGATCGCGGGAACTAAATCTTCAAATACCCGCGCTATCCCTATTGGTACTGTTTCTGGCATTCTAATTTTTAATGAATCTTTTTTTACTAACCAGCAAAATAATTCAATAGAAACAATTCCTACTATCATTCCTGTAAACAATCCTGAAGCCCCTAAGGCATCTTCAGAAATACCTGTGAATAACTGTAATTCTCCTTTCTTTGTTAATTCTAATGTTTTTTTAGCAGTATCTACTAGAGCATAATTATAATTTGTCTGTGTTATCGATAACCAGGCAGCAACACCTAACATACCGGGGAAATATCCAGCTTTCTCTTGTCCTAAGTTACGACTGCCAATTTCTTGAGCAATTCCAAATGTAATGCCAACGGTAATACAAGAAATTGCCGCAAAATTAATTGCATCAAATGCCGGATTTAAAAATTCAAGTACCATTATTGGTTTCCAAATAGCTCCTAATCCGCTATCCGTATTTACTAAGACATTTGACCATAATACCCCAACTGCACCGGCAATTATTAAAGGCATAAATGATTGAAATGCATTTTTGATCGCAGATAAATACTTATTTTGTCCACACCAGGTACCGACGCGACCAAGAATATCTGCCATTCTATCCATATTTTTTCCTCCCTTTAAATACTTATTGACAATATTAGTATAAAATTTATATATATTAATGTCAATCTTTTCCCTTGCTATAAATACCATACTTTTTCTTAAAAAATACTGATATTATATTATTCTAAGCTTATAATTCATTTTTCCCTTTTTTGATTATTATATAATAAGAGGTCAAACATCTTTTAGCATTTTTTATCAAAACTCAATATCCTACTCAACTATAAAAAAGCACAAATCTACATAATTCGTGCTTCAAAAATTACTTTATAACTTAAAAGAATTATTTATCTCTAATCATTTCATATTACATAGCTACTGTAACTGTTTTAAGCTCAAAATCTCGATAATGGAATCGTGATAATGAATATTCAAAAATAGTACCACTGCTCAAATAAGCAATTTGTTCAATTTGAAAATATGGTTCTGTAGATTTTAGAGCCAAATAATCTTGCTCTAATTGTGACGATATATGACCACTCACAGTTTTATGGACACTTTGAATTTTTAATTTTAAAGTTTTTTCAATATATTGGTAGATCGATCCTTTTAAATGTTCTATTTTTAAATTAGGTATAATTGATATAGGCATATAAATAATTTCTATAGAATAAGGCTTTTTATCAAGATTTCGTCGTCTAATTATATGATAGACAAATGTCCCTTCTTCAATCTGCAGCTTTTTAGAAATTTCTTCATCACAAGGAATTACTTCAAATACAATTATATCACTATCTATTTCCTTTATTCCTTTGAATCTCTGTGTCAGTCCTATTTTATTATTAGTCAAATTAGGGCTTTCCATCGAAGGATTATAATCTTTGACAAATGTTCCTGCTCCCCGTCTCCGAACTATAAGTCCTTCTTTGACTAAAATATCTAATGCTTTTTTCATTGTTTCTTTATTACAATGATAATCTACACATAAAGAATATTCATATGGCAGTTTTTGCCCATATACATATTTTTGATTTTTTATCTTATCTCTTATATCATTAGCGATATCTATATATTTAGCCATATTTCCCCTCCTATCCTCTTTTAAAAATATCATATCTTTGTTAAATTTGTATATACTTTTTATGATAAAAGACTACTAAATTTAGCAGTCTTCTTCATCTATTTTAATCAAATTTAATAGCCTTAACAACTTGACCACTAAATTCCTTTATTAAAAACTCATTACTTTCATAAATTCCATAACTATTATTACCTTCTTTAGGTAAAGAAATCGATGATGGATTAATTATATATATTCCATTTTGATATTTAGCCACTTGTTTATGGATATGTCCATAAACAAAAATATCTCCAGCATTTAAATTAGGAAGATTGTTTTCATCAAATAAATGTCCATGAGTTAAAAAAAAGTGATGATTATCAACATCTATAGTCGCATAATCAGCTCTAATCGGAAATTCTAGAACCATCTGATCAACTTCAGCATCACAATTTCCCCTTACTGCAATAATTTTATTTTTATAGTCATTTAATAGTTTAATTACTTTTTTAGGCGCATATCCATCTGGCAGATCATTTCGTGGTCCATGATATAAAATATCACCTAAGATCACTAATTTATCAGCCTTTTCTAATTCATACATTTCTAATGCTTTTTTTGCATATATATAAGAACCATGTATATCGGATATAAACATTATTTTCATTTTAAACCAAGTCCTCCTCTACTGGATATCGTACTATCGTTTTCAAATTTTCTGGAGCTACACGCTCAGGTTTATTTAAATATATTTCATGATGTAAGCCGCTTAATTTTAAATTAGCAACTGTAATATATTCCATAATTTGTTTAGTTGAATTTATTTCCGTGTTATAAGGACCTATATGCAGCATTTGAATACACTCACCTTCTTCAAATTCTTTCAAATAAACATCTAATGTAAAATAATCGCCAGTTTTCAATAAAAGCTCCATTTTAATTTCTTCTAATATTTCTTCCGTCAATATTGGCGGCTGTAACATCATTAAAGTATATTTGATCATCTTCTTTCTTGTTACATCAAAATGACTGTTGTCATAAGTATCCCAAATTCCCTCTAATTTAGCCCCACTAAAACTAATCTCTTGTTTTTGATAATATTCTTTTAAAGACTTATTTATTAAAAACAAGAGTTTTGATTTATTTCTAAATTCAGGAACGGTTGGATTCCCAATACCATCTATCGCTATATACTTTAACTTCGGCACTACTAAACTACTTATTTTTTTAGTCATTGCCCGATATAACTGTGGATATTCTTTTTTTATATCATATTTTTTCACTGTATCATCCCCACCCTCATATTATATTACTTTTATCACAAAATACTATAAAAAATCAACAAGTTTATTAAAAACATGACTTTGCACTCTTAATTATAAAAGCGCCTTAGAAAAACTTTTATCTTGGCGCTTTAGCTGCTATTTTTTTAAATATTGGTCAAAAATACTTTTTATTCCTGTTTTTGATGCAACCCCCTCATGTAACTTAACCTTTCCATCATATAAAGCAGGAACATAATAATAGTCATATTGATCAGCTAGTTGACTATCAAGCTGCTCATCAACTAATTCAATTTCAATCTTACGATACTCAGGATTTTTATCTTTCAATTCCTTGATCCAATTTATAGCTCTTCTACAATGAGGACAATTTTTCAAAATGAACATTCTCATTTTTCTACCCTCTTCTAATTGTCTTGATTACGATTGGTGTATTAGGACAATCTTGCATATTTCTTGGTGCATTAGCAATTTTATCAACAACTTCTAAACCTTCTGTAATTTTTCCAAACGCTGCATATTGACCATCTAAATGTGGCGCGTCTTCATGCATGATAAAAAACTGTGAAGAAGCAGAATCTGGTATCATTGTCCGTGCCATTGATAATATTCCTCGCGTATGTAATAAATCATTTTTTATCCCATTACTACTAAATTCACCTTTAATACTCTTTGCTTCATGATGATTAAAATCTTTATCATAACCTCCACCTTGAATCATAAAACCAGGAATAACACGATGAAAAATCAAACCTGCAAAAAAATCCTGATCAATTAAATTCAAAAAATTTTCTACCGTAATTGGTGCAATTTCAGGATAAAGTTCTCCTTTCATTACTCCTCCGTCTTCCATTTCAATAACAATTTTTACTGTCTCCATTACTTTTCTCCTTTATCAACTATTCTGGCTTCAATAACTTCATTTGCCATTTTTTTATCTTTTCTCTTTTTATTAAAAATCAAACCTGCAATAATAAGTACTGCAAGTATAACTAGCACCATGATAATCGAATCAACCAGCTTAAACTGATACGCTGTCGCTACAATTAAACATAGATTTATGATCTCAAAAGTTCCTGATAATTTATGTCGACCATTAACCATAAAATTAAGAGCTAATGCAGTACAAACAAACATTGCTATAATTAATGCTACCTCCATCTTCATCCTCCTCATAGTATTCCATCATTATAATCGTTATTTTAACAAACTACAACCTATTTATAAATACTTTTTCCAACATATACCATATCAAAACTTTTATTTCCAAACAAATCACCAATAACATTATCATATTGTTCCTTTACAATATCTAGATTATTCATCCAAAAATCACTATTTATTAGCAGTCTTATTATATCATGATTTTTTATCACTTTAAATAAAGTCATTCTTAAAAAAACTTATACTCATCTTAATAACTTTAATCTTATATTCTATTATTTGGTATACTCAATAATCATCCGTTCAAGCTCCTTAGCAGCTAAACTTAATGACTGATCCTTACGCTTAATATAACAGACAGAGCGAAGCGGTATTTCCTCTTGTAATTTCAAACGAAAGATATCATCTTCTTCATCCTTTAACAACTCTTCTGGTATAAATCCTATTCCTAAATTATTTTTTACTAATGGTAAAATCTGGTCAGCGGTTGCAACTTCAATATCTGGTGTAAATGGTAAATTATTTCTTGCAAACCATTCGCAATAAAAATCATATGTTTTTGTTCGCTTACCAAGTGAAATAATCGAATGTTGACTCAGTTCATGTAAAGAAATATTTTTCTTAGTTAATTCATCGAATGCTTTACCTCCAATCGCAACCTCACAATAGTCTTTAAGATGATGAACTTTTAATGTTTTTGTATCTCCTGTTGGTGTCGTTACAACAGCAATATCTACCAAGCCATTTTTTAAAGCAGTAATTGGCTGTGGTGTCGGTTGATTTAAAATACGTAAACGAACTCCAGGATATAACTGATGAAATTGATTAAGTACAGGTAAAAGAAAACATCGTAAAGCAACCTCACTTGTCCCAATTGAAATAATACCACTCTGTAATGTTTTATCCATCGATAATAATTCTTCACCCAACTCGATCTGTTCTACAGCAATTCGAATATGTGAATATAATTTTTCTCCTTCCTGGGTCAACTTAACACCACGATTTGAACGAATAAATAATGTACAGCCTAATTCTTTTTCTAAATTTTTGATTATTCTAGTTATATTAGGCTGATTATTCATCAAAGCAATCGCAGCTTGGGTAAAATTCTGATACTTTACAACATAATAAAAAACACGGTAATATTCATAGTTTATATTCATATTCTATCCCTCTTTAATATATAAATTTAATATAATCACAATAATAAATATACATTTTTAATATTTCAATATAAATATTATAATATGATCGTCATCATATAACAATGACTTTCTTAAATAACATCAAAGGGGGCTGAAACAATGAATAAAGACTTGACTGTGGGAAAACCATCTACTGTTTTATGGAAATTTTGTTTACCATTATTTGGCAGCATTATTTTTCAACAATTATATAATATCGCTGATAGTTTCGTCGCTGGAAAATTTATCGGTGAAGAAGCTTTAGCTGCTGTTGGTAATGGCTATGAAATTACATTAATTTTTATTGCTTTTGCATTTGGCTGTAATATTGGTTGTTCTGTAATAGTTGCACAGTTTTTTGGGGCAAAAAACTATGCCAATTTAAAAACTGCTGTTTATACAACACTAATTTCAAGTGGTGTTGTCTGTGCCTTATTAATGCTGCTTGGCCTTGTTTTTTGTACTGATCTTTTGCATCTTATCAATACTCCAGCTAATATTATCGCTGATTCAAAACTCTATTTAGACATTTATATATGGGGGTTACCTTTTGTATTCTATTATAATGTTGCAACGGGTATCTTTTCGGCATTGGGTGATAGTCGAACACCATTTATCTTCTTAATGATTTCTTCACTAACAAATATTGCTATGGATATCATATTTGTTACTTTATTTTCAGAAACTTTTTCAAGAGGTGTTGATGGCGTCGCATGGGCCACATTTTTATGCCAGGGAGTAAGCTGCATCTTAGCGCTGATTTTTGTATTAAAGCGTCTCACTAAAATTAAAGTAACTGAAAAAGTTCCTCTTTTTTCTAAGTCAATTTTCAAAAAAATTGCTATTGTTGCAATCCCCAGTATTTTACAACAAAGTTTTATTTCAGTTGGAAATATTCTTATTCAGGGAATTATCAATACTTTCGGCTCTAGTGTCATTGCTGGATATTCTGCTGCTATTAAGTTAAATAATCTAGTCATTACATCTTTGACAACATTAGCCAATGGCATTTCTAATTATACTGCCCAAAATATCGGAGCCCAAAAACTAGAAAGAGTCCATAGTGGTTTTAAAGCTGGACTCAAACTAGTATGGCTTTTAGATATTCCTTTTGTTCTTCTTTACTTTTTTGCTGGTAAATATCTCATTTATATTTTCATTGATAAAGCAACAACTACAACAATAGCTGTTGGGATTACTTTTTTACGTATTGTTGCTCCATTTTATTTTGTTATTGCTGCAAAACTTGTATCTGATGGTATTTTACGTGGTGCTGAAATGATGAATAAATTTATGATTGCAACTTTTACAGATTTAATTTTACGAGTTGTTTTTGCAAAAATTCTCTCTAGCTATTTTGGTACAACGGGTATTTGGATCGCATGGCCGATAGGCTGGTCTGTATCTATCGTATTATCAATGTTGTTCTATCGTAACAGTTTAAAAAATGTTCATATATAAATTAGTGAAAAATACGGTAAGAGTTATTATCCTTACCGTATTTTTATATCATGATTTTCATCTGTTATAATTGAAATATTATCATTAATCTAAACTAAAAACTTTTTATTTATGATAAGTTTCATTTTTAATAATCTTAAAACTGCGATAAATTTGTTCAACCAAAATCAATCGCATTAACTGATGTGGAAATGTCATCTTAGAAAAACTCAACCTTAAATTAGCTCGATCAATCAACTCTTGTCCATGACCTAAAGAACCACCAATCACAAAATCAATTGTGCTTTTACCAGATAACATACAATCTTCTATCTGTTTAGCCATTTCTATAGAATCAAGTTCTTTTCCCGCTACATCTAATAGAATAACATAATCATCCTGTTTAATTTTATCAAGAATCTTTCGTCCCTCTTTAGATTTTATGATTATTTCATTAGCTAAAGAACAATTATCAGGAATGCTTTCATCAGCAACTTCATAAACTTCAACCTTGCAATACCCTTGTAGCCTTTTTAAATATTCTTCAACACCGGCATTTAAATATTTTTCTTTTAACTTACCCACACAAATAATTTTAATCTTCATAATTTCCTCCACTAACAACATTAACTTGACTAGCTACCTTAATATTATCAAATTTTATATTATTTTCATCAAATATATTTTTATATGTTTCTAACGCTTTTTCTTCACTATTAGCTTCTTCACTTAAATGAGCTAAAACTATTTCTTTAGTTTTATCACCAATTATTTCTGCCATCAATCTAGCACTATATATATTATCTAAATGTCCAGTATCCCCTTGAATCCTTCTTTTTAAAAAATATGGTCGATTAGTTGCCATCAACATTTCAACATCATGGTTACTTTCGATAATATAATAATTTAAATTTTTTAAATACTGTCGATTTTTCTGTGATACATATCCTGTATCCGTCATATATAAAATACTTTCCGTCTTCCCTTTTATCACAAATGCCAATGGGCTAGTGGCATCATGGGAGATACTTAACGGCATGATTTCATAATGTGCTAACTTAAATACTTTATAAGGATTTATTTCATGACTTTTATCAATTCCTTTAATACACCCTTTGCCACAAAAACAAATACTTTGATCAAAAATACTAATATTTTTATTATGATCATAATGATCATGGGTCAAAAGAACATAATTAATATTTTCTTCTTGAAAACCAAGTTTACTTAGTTTAAATAATAATTGTTTTCTAGTAATTCCACAATCTATTAAAATTCCAATACCATCATCATATATAAATGTACTGTTACCTTTAGAACCACTAGCTAAAATATGAAATTCCATTAACTCATCCTTTCTTTGTAATTTATTATAACATAAATAATTTTTATAAAAACAAAAAAGGGACAACTGCCCCTCATTTGTAATAAATTATTTAAACCCGTATTTTTTATTAAATTTATCAACACGTCCATCAGCACTAGCAAATCTTTGTTTACCAGTATAGAATGGATGACAGTTTGAACAAGTATCTACACGTACTTCATCTAAAACTGATCCACTTTCAAATTCGTTTCCACATGAAGTACAAACGACTTTTACTTTTTTGTAATTTGGATGAATTCCTTTTTTCATAAATTTATATCTCCTTCCGCCTTATAGCCTTACTGCTACAAAGTAAGTTTCTAGTGTATAATAACATTAATAAATCATTATTTCAAGTATATTTACAAAATATTGACCAAATCTTAAAATTTATAAAAACATTTTTATAAATTATCCTTTTTTAATCTTCCACATGACGTCTTGTAATAACTGCCCCTAAAGAAATTAGTTTATGATCAATGTTTTCATATCCTCTATCAATATGATATACATTTCCAATCTCGGTAACTCCATCTGCCATTAATGCTGCAACTATCAATGCGGCACCGCATCTTAGATCTGTCGCATATACCCTTGCTCCATGCAATGGAGTTGGTCCGTTTACATAACACATCGCTTCTTCCTGATCTATCTTTGCTCCCATCGCATTCAATTGATAACAATGCCCAAAACGTTCTGGATATATTGTCTCTACTACCTGAGATACCCCCTGACACTGCGTCAATAATGCGGTTAATGGCTGCTGTAAATCTGTGGCAAATCCAGGATATACCTGCGTCCGGATATCTACCGCTCTTAGATTCTCTTTCCCGCCATGCACTATTATACTATCTCCTACGATATCCATTTTGACTCCTATTTCTTTTAGCTTTGATGTCACTGCTTCTAAGTGCTGCGGTATTACGTTTTGTACGATTACTTTTTCTCCAGCTGCTGCTGCTATTACTAAAAATGTCCCGGCTTCAATTCGATCTGGTATTATTTCATGATTACATCCACTTAATTTCTCTACACCTTCGATTATTATGGTATCTGTACCGGCTCCTCTTATCTTTGCTCCCATTTTCGTCAACAGATTCACTACATCGATTATTTCTGGTTCTTTGGCAGCATTTTCAATCGTTGTTTTACCTTTTGCTTTTACAGCTGCAAGTAAAATATTTATCGTTGCTCCTACTGATGCAAAGTCTAAGTATATTTTATTCCCTATCAGCTCTTTGGCTTCTATTGTATATGTTCCATCGCTGCTATATGCAACGGTTGCTCCTAATGCTTCAAAGCCTTTGATATGCAAATCAATTGGACGCGGTCCTAAAAAACAACCTCCTGGCATTTTCATCGTAACTTTATTACATTTCCCTAATAATGCTCCCATCAAATAATATGATGCTCTTAATTTATCTACTGCCTCGCTAACTAATGGTCTATTTTCTAAATTAGTAGGATCTACTACTAATACATCTTCATTTTTTTCAACTTTACAGTTCAATTCTCTTAATAATACCCCTAATGCATCAACATCAGAAATATTTGGTACTCCATATACAGTTACAGGACTATCTGCTAAGACTATTGCTGGAATTAGGGCTACTGTAGCATTTTTTGCCCCACTCACCACTACTGTTCCATTCAATTTATGTCCACCTTCAATAGCAATTACTTCACTCATTTTAGTCCTCCTTATAATTTAATCTACGTAACTACTATATATTAATTTATTGTTAAAAACAACCAAAATTTGTATTTTTGAACGATTAGAATTTTTTGACAATTTTCGTATATTTTTATTTTTACAAAAAATAAAAATTTCAAACATTTTTTACCAGATAATAAAAGAATCCCTCTAAGCGGGATTCTTTAAATAAATTTTAGTATAAATTAAGCTTTACCAATGCATCCAAAGATTTCCATTTTTTCTTTAACACATTCTTTGATAGCTTCAGCCCCTGGTGCTAATAATTTACGAGGGTCAAATCCTTTACCTTCTAAATCTTTTCCTGCTTCGATATATTTTCTTGTTGCTTCTTGGAAATATAATTGACATTCAGTATTTACATTGATTTTAGAAACACCTAAATTAATTGCTTTTTTAATCATTTCTTCAGGAATTCCAGTTCCACCATGTAATACTAAAGGTAATTTTCCAGTTTCTTGTTGAATTGCATCTAATGCATCAAAATCTAATCCAGCCCAGTTTTCAGGATATTTACCATGAATATTTCCAATTCCTGCTGCTAAGAAATCAACTCCTAAGTCAGCGATCATTTTACATTCTTTTGGATCGGCAACTTCACCTTTACCAATTACACCATCTTCTTCTCCACCGATAGATCCTACTTCTGCTTCAACAGAGACACCTTTAGCATGGCATAACTCAACCATTTCTTTTGTTTTTTCAATGTTTTCATCAATAGAATAATGAGACCCATCAAACATAATTGAAGAGAATCCTGCTTCTAATGCAGCTTTAGCTCCATCATAGCTACCATGATCTAAGTGTAAAGCTACAGGTACAGTAATCCCTAAAGAATCAACCATTGCTGCTACCATTGCTGAAACAGTTTTAAATCCTGTCATATATTTTGCAGCACCTTCTGATACACCTAAGATTACTGGTGCTTTCAATTCTTCTGCAGTTAAAAGAATAGATTTTGTCCATTCTAAATTATTAATGTTAAATTGACCAACTGCATAATGTCCTTCTTTTGCTTTATTTAACATTTCTGTTGCTGATACTAATCCCATAATATTTCTCCTTTTCTTTTTACTCCTATATAATACTATTATTTAAAAAAAATTTCTATAGTAACACTTAGATTTTTACCTATTTTATTCATTTTTATCCAATGTAAGCAATTACTTTATTTTATTAATTATCTTTAAGCCTAATTTATCTTAAAACTTCCTTAGATTTAAATATATCTTTAGAAAAATGACATAACGTAATTCCTAAAGCCATCGATAAATTTAAAGAATCAATTTTTTCACTATGGGGAATAAAGATACTTTGACCATAATCAAGAAATTCATCTGGTAAACCACTGCTTTCATTCCCAAACACTAATGAATGACTTTGCTGATCAGGTTCAATTAAATGAATATTTTTAGCCCCTTTTAACATTAATGGATATATGTTGTGTTGCGGATATTTTTCTATATATTCATCAAAACTATCAAAATATTCAAAATTAATGTTAAATATTGCTCCCATCGACGCTCGGATAACTCGGGGATCAAATACATCTACACCAGGTCGAATGATCGCTAAATTAACATAATTAAAACCTAGCATCGTTCGAATGATCGTTCCCATGTTTCCCATATCACTAGGATTTACTAAAACCACATGATTAGTATCATCTAAACTTAATGTGTATTTTTTTATAATTGCAACTGCAAAACAGTTTTCTTTTTTAGAAAGTTTATTTATCGTATTATCACTTTCAATTAAATCAATTTTATTTTTCTTACATAATTCATTAATTATCGCAATTCCTTTATTTTTCGATGAATTACTTTTTATATACACCCTTAATACTAAATCTGGTTTATTTTGTAATAACTCAATTGTTTCAAATACTCCTAATGTATATGTATAATCAAAATCTTTATGATATGCTTTAATTTTCATTCTCTAAACCTTTCAATAGATCAATTTGTTTTTTTAAATCAAGTTGTAATGCTTCAAAATGCTTACGATCATAATCTACACCCTGATCAATCAACTTTAATAAATCATTATATTTTTCATAAGCCAATGTAAATAATGAGATTTGAATTTCTAAATCAAGTTCATTTTGTCCGTTTGTAACGATCTGATTAATCTCTTTATATTTTTCTTTAAATACTTCATCTAAATCAACTTTTTTCTTTCTATTAAACAAACCCATTTTATACGCCTCCTAAAACATTATACAGCTAATCAAAATAATATTCCAGTTTTGAAAAAGGAATAAATTTTAAAGGCTTTGCTTTATGCTCGCCCAGCATTTTTTCCATCCAAATCATATCGTACCATTTATCCAATTTATACCCACACTGATGAAAATGGGCTATTTGACAATATCCTAACCGCTGATGAAATGCTACACTACCTTCATCAGGAATCGCAATACAAGCATTCATATTCAAAATATTTTGTCTTTTAGATATTTTTTCTAGTTCATGATATAGAATTCTACCTATCCCTAAATTCCGATAATTATTATCTATATAAATCGAAGTTTCTACCGCCCAATCATATGCTGCTCGTTTTTTTAATTCTGATGTATAAGCATATCCTACGATCTTATCATTTACTTTAGCAACTAAATATGGATATTTATTTAAAGTATTGTTTATCCGCTGTTTAAATTCCGCAATACTAGGTACATCATATTCAAAAGTTATTGCGGTATTTAATACATATGGTGCATATATTTCTAACAGTCTTTTGGCATCTTCACATTTTGCTACATCTATCTTTACTTCCATTATAATTATCTCCTGCTTTTTAAATTAACAACAACTATCTCACTATGGTTAGCAGTTCGCATATTATATCCCCAGCCACCCATACCAGATGTTACGACAGCACAAAAATTACCATCTTTTTTTATTCCATAATTCATCTCATTTACTTTAATTAGTTCATAAAAATAATTTAAAGGAAAAATCTGACCTGCATGTGTATGACCAGATAATTGTAAATCAATTCCTAATTCTGCATTATGCTTATAATCTCTTGGTTGATGATCTAATAATATCAATGGTTTGTTATCATCTAAATTATTAGTTATTTCTTCTAACTCTTTTCTATTTTTTACTACATAATCTTTTCTACCAATCAAATAAATATCATCTAAACTTACTGCTTCATCTAATAAAACAATAACTCCGCTTTCTTGCAATCTATTTACTATATCAAACTCTTTTAAAGGTGTTCTGCCCTTAAAACCAATTTCATGATTACCCTCAATAAAATAAACTGGATATTTTGCTGCCAGAGATTTAAATATTTTCATTGCATATGTTACTTCATCTGAAGTTGTATTTTCATCAAAGATATCTCCTAACAAAATAATACCTTCAGGATCAATTGCATTTGCATGATTAGAAATTTTAGTTAAATCAGTTTTAGAAACAATAGTACCTAAATGAATATCGGAAACAATCATTAAAGTTTTATCATTAAAGTTTTTATTTATCTCGATATCATATGTTGTAATGATCGTATTTTTAGCATTATACATACCATAAAAACTTAAGATCAAGCTTGTTACTAAAACAATAATAATTCCATAACGATAACTAAATTTAATATATTGATTAAATTTAGTTATATATAAAATAAACCTAATAATATCAAAAATAACTAAACAAATACAAGCATTGACCAAAAAACCAAAATATATTAAATCATATAAACTCAAAACAATAAAACCTATGATAATAGCAGCTGTAATAACATTTCGATATTTAACTCTAGTAAAAATATTCCGTACATGATAAGCTAAATAAATTGTCATAACACCTACTAAAGTCATTTCCATTAATACAAACCAACTCATTAATATCTCTCTCCTTCAAGATATTATTATACCATAGTTTATATTTATGGTATAATGACATCGAGGTGAAATTATGCATAAATTAGCATGTCCAAAATGTCATAAACCAATTGTTCAAATTGGAAACTCTTATAAATGTGATTCTGGTCATTGTTACGATATCGCTAAAAATAAATATTTGAATTTGTTATTAAATCCCGATAAAGCTACGAACAACCCTGGTGATAGTAAAGAGAGTCTTATAGCTAGAAAAGCATATCTAACTAAAGGATATTATGATATTATTTTAAATAATGTTATTGATTGTATAAAAAAATATCGTAATGATAGTAAATTAAATATTTTAGATTTAGGTTGTGGTGAAGGATATTATACTGCCGGTTTAAAGAAAATTTTTAATGATGATAATATCTATGGTCTAGATATTTCTAAAGAAGCTATTAATATGGCAACTAAATATACTAAAGATATATACTGGTTAGTAGGCAATAGTAAAAATTTACCGATTGTTGATCATTCTTTAGATTTTATTACTGCATTATTTACAGTCGTTAATCAAAATGAGTTAAAAAGAGCTTTAAAACCTGGTGGATATATAATTCATGTTACTGCAAATCCTAATCATTTAATTGAAATCAAACATTTAATATATGATGAAATAAAAGTCAAAAGTGATAAATATATTCGTTTAGATTTTAAAAAAGTTGAAAGCTATGATTTAATTCATCAAGTAAAAATCGATAATCGTGAAGATGCTTTAAATCTCCTTAAAATGACCCCACACTATTATCATATCAAAAAAGAGCGCCGTAATATTTTAGACACCCTAAATAAACTTGATATTACAATTGATATTAAAATTACAATCTATAGTACATAAAAATTTTATTTATAATTAATAAAGATGATGTAAATTATTGATCAATAATTTATATCATCTTTTCTTTTAAAACAATATTTTTCTATAAAATTATTGTGCATACCAAAATCTCACCATTTTAACAACATTAAAACAATTTTTTTCAAACACTATTCTAGCTGGAATTCTTTTTATTTCCCCACAATCAAGAAAGACAATATCAAGTCCTTCTCCAGTTTCCTCGTAACCGACAATCGTTACCCAATGCCACAAATCATCACGAATCTGACGTCTTCGATGCGTTAAAATCAATAATCCTAACGGATTTGCACTATCTATACTTTCCTTTACTACCTTCATTGCGATTTCAACATTTGGTTTTCTCAATATATAATATTTACAATTATCTAATAATTTACTTAATCTACGCGCATATAAATATACATACGGAAAACCTCTTTTTTGGGGCTCCATTAATTTAAACATCTCATTCATATGATCAAGATACATATCTTTATTAAATGTATGATCTTTCTTCGTATAATAAAGAAAAATATCTGTAGCACTGACACTGGCACATCCAGCCTTTCTTGCCCAGGAATCTAAAAACCAGTCTTGATTGCCACCATGCCCTACCAATTTATCTTCTATATATACTTTTGGATAATCTAAAATCATCATGCCACCCTCTTTCATTATCATATTATACATAATTCTATTTGATTTAGTTACTAATATGATAATAAATAATTATCATTATATTTTATATTTTCTGTATTTTATCATTCTAAAACAATTTATATTTAATGATTTAGATACTCTATATTTGTATTCCCTAGAGATTTTTTATTAAAATCTAATGTTTTGTTAAAAGTTTTTACTACTTCATTACACTTAATTAAAATATGATATTACTTTTATTGCCTTTGTACTGTTTAGATTCTTTTACAAAACATTATAAAATAACATTGACATAAAATACTATAGATGCTATTCTGAAAAAGAAAGATATCTTTATTATCAATTCTGATAGAGATATATTATGGTAAACACACTTCATAGTGTTTATATAAAAAAGAAGGGAGAAATAATTTTATGAAGAATTTAAACAAATGCCTTTTGGTTTCATTTGTACTAGGGGTAATCTATTCAATATATGTAATAGCATATTTTGGTGGTGCAATTGGTGGCTCAGAAGGTACTGAACAAGCTGGTGAGCTATTGCTACTGCATTAGTTACACCTCACATGATCTGTACAGTTTTAGCAACAATATTTAATGGATTAGGTCTATTTATGAAGAAACGTGGATTTGCTCTTGTTGGTGCAATTTTATATGCAGTCGCAATGGTCTTATTTATTCCATATTTTATGTTTGTTATTGTACAAATGATCTTATCATTTGTAGGATTTGCAAAGCTAAAAAAAGATACTGTTTAAAAATAAAAAAATCATATGTTAATAATCATTCATCCTATATAATGGGATGAATTTTATTATTTATAAGCAAATACGCTATATCAGATGAAAAAAATATGTAATTCCAAATATAAAACAAGATTAACTTTACATGGATTTAGACACAGCCATGTTAGTTTACTCATAAATAATGGGATTGATAGTTTTACAATTGCAAAAAGGTTAGGACATTTTAAAGGAATGGTAGAACGAGTTTACGGTCACATGTTTGCAAGCAAAAGGAAAGCAATTCTTAATATACTGGATAACTTATAAATCAATAAAATCCCTGATGAATTTTCAGGGATTTTTCTTATTAAAATTTAATTTTTTAAAAAAACTTTGCCAAAAGCTCTATAAAACGGGAAAAGTCTCTTTGGGACAAGAGACTTTCAATATCTGAATTCTATACAGGAAGTAATTTTATGTGATGTGTTTACTTTTTAATTGCTTTAAAACTTTCGTTTTTGTTATGCTGCAATTTAAAATAATCTTTACAAACCGTAATTTTTATGCCAAAAATATGTCACATTTATACATATATATAATAGGATATAGTTTTATCAATATCTTTAGTTTTTTTAACAGGGAATTTCTTTATAAAGAATTTTAGAGATATGATGAAAGAAGCTTGATCAAGATGAAATAAAAAATCATCAGAGTTTAAAAGATAAGCAATATCAGAGGGAAAATGCTTAGGAATAAGTAAAGGTTGAAAGAATTGAGAGAATTTAAAAAGAGATTTAGAAAAAATATTTATATTATTTAAAATCGTTGTTATACTATCCGTGATGAAACTCCTTTTTTATTGGTTTTATGGTGAAACAAGTATAACATGGAAGTTTTGTCTTTTTTAGTATAAAACGAAAAAAGATGATAAAAGAGATATAATCGATAATCATTTTATCGTTTGGAATAGAAACAAATAAAAGTAGTAAATTTGTATCAGTTATACTGATTTTTTACACTACCAAAATAATCATGAGATGATTTTATGAATCTAAAGGATAAAAAGAAACAAGAAGCAGAGGCAAATACTGCGGAATATTAGGGATTATTAAAATAAAATACAGTATTGCTTGACTTTTGTACTTCATATTAGTATTCTAATAATAGAAGGTACCTTTCTTATAATTATAATTTATTTTACAAAATAATAAAATAATAAAAAGTGGCAAGCGGGAGCCACGGAATGGAGAAAAAATGAATAAAAAAATTATATCATATTTACTCTGTATATCGATTTTATTTACAGTCTTTTTCATAGTTTCTGAAAAACAAGTTTATGCTGACAATTCTAATGTTATGACTTTAGAAGAAGCTATTAAATTGATAAACGATAGAGTAAACTCAAAAAAGAAAACTAAATTTTCAACTATAAACGAACCATATGTATACCCAATATTACCAGGAACAAAAGAGTGGGAAAGTTTTAAATCCAAAGATGAAATGATGGATGCTTGTCAAATACCATCTGAAATAGTTGACTCTATGTCAACGGAAGCTTTAACACTTTCAGTTATCAATCATCCATTATTAGATACTGAGGTTCTTTCTTATAATGACTATACACAAGGCTTTGATTCTTTTGTATCTGCTTTTGATGCAGCAAAAGCATTATTAGAAAGAGAAGATTTTGCTGTTAATTTAGCAAAAATATATTTAGACACACCAGTTTTAAATAAAGAAGAATATAAAGAACAACGTTCTAACTCCCAAAATACTATGTTAGATTTCACTGTAAAAGAAACAGTTTTAGCAGTTCCACAAGTATTTAACTTATTAAAGGAAGACGAAGCCGAAGCATTAATTGTAATAGCAGAAAATAAAATGAAAGAAAAATCAGAAAACCAAGAAATGTATGGTACCTCAGTTAACACCTTTTTTACAGTAAGAGCTACCGTTTCTGGAAAAAATAATAGAAACGGATTTGCGACTGTTTTAACTCCCAGGGGTTCTTCTGTTGTTGTTATTACTATTTCTGATGCCGAATTTACTACTCAACAAAAAGAACAAATAAACGCAACTTATAGAAAAGAATACCCTCAAGCAACAATAGTAGCATCAGCAAGTAAAAAATATAACTGTCATTCTTATGCATGGTATCTTTCATCAACAAGTAATAGATACTGGATGGATGATCCAAGTAAATATATGTCTGATGGTAGTTATTGGAAGCTTAATTATTCAAATGTGAAAAGTGGAGCAAAAATGTATTGGAGCGGAAAACAACATTCGGCAAATGTAATCTCGGTTAATTCAAGTGCTGCTAACGGTAAAAAATGTACAGTACAATCAAAATGGGGACAGGGTCCTATAATGAAACATAATGAAAGTTATTCTCCATACAATAATTCTAGAACCGTGTGGGGAAGGTAAATTAATATAATAAAAACCACGCCTAAAAGACGTGGTTTTCTCTGAGGCTATAAGCCTTTGTTACTTGCTCGCGTCTCAAGGCGCTGCTTTCACTTCGCTCAAGCTATTGCTTTTGACTCTCGCTATCCCTCAAAGGGATTATTTTCATTTTTTTACTTTTTTCTTCTTAACTTCTTGTTTTTTCTTTTCTTCCTCTATTTCCTTATCCTCGAATGGATTTTGGTATTCCTTCACACTCAATTTGTCCATCGCAATATCATGTCGTTCCTGTTCCCTTATATACTTTGCGACTGTTGCATCATTCAATCCTACTGTACTCACATAATATCCTTCTGCCCAGAAATGTCTATTCCCATATTTATATTTTAAATTCGCATGTCTATCGAAAATCATTAATGCTGATTTTCCTTTCAAATATCCCATGAACTTTGATACACTTTCCTTTGGTGGAATCATTACTAACATATGTACATGATCAGACATTAAGTGCCCTTCGATTATTTCCACTCCTTTATATCTGCATAGCGTCCTTAAAATTTCACCTATATCTTTTCTTAGTTGATTATAAATCACTTTTCGTCTATACTTGGGTGTGAAGACGATGTGATATTTACACATCCACTTTGTATGTGCCAATGAATTTGCTTTTTGAGCCATACTTCTATCACCTTTCCTTTCATATATGATAGCTTGAACAACTTTAATATATATCGGAAAGGTGAATATTTGTATAACTTTTTTATCGCTCCACCCGCATAGCAGGTGGTTTTTTATTTCGCATACTTCGTATGCTCAACTGACTTAAGTCTATATATTCATACAAGTATGAATATTAAAAATAAAAAAGCCTAGGTCGTTATGATCTAGGCTTAAACTTTATATATTTATTGTTTACTACAAATGTTACATAACCCACACTTAGTACACTATGGGTTTTTAGTTTTTCTTTTAATAGATACTCCTGTCGAGGGTCTAAAGGCTTTCCATTAGCATCCTGCGCTCCTTTTATGACATAAACTGATTTCATTACATCTTAGGTTCTTTTAGAATACTTTTATTGCATTATACATATTTGTACCAAAAATTCCGTCTACTGTTAAGCTAAACCCTACACCGTTTAATCTCTCTTGAATTAATCGTGTTATGTTGCCTTCACCTCCTTTTTTTAACTATAGGACAAGCATTTAATGTCTTAGATCCTTTTATACCATCTACAACTAATCCAGCTCCAAATTGCAAATATACTGGATAACTTATAAATCAATAAAATCCCTGATGAATTTTCAGGGATTTTTCTTATTAAAATTTAATTTTTTTAAAAAAACTTTACCAAAAGCTCTATAAAACGGGAAAAGTCTCTTTGGGACAAGAGACTTTCAATACCTGTATTCTATACGGGAAAACGAATACTATTATAGATATTTGGGACACGATTATAATAGCACATTATTTTATAAATTGTTTTCAAATGATGAAAATTGATTTTCAAATAATGAAAATCAATTTTATAGATAACAACTTATTTCTGCTCCTAATTCAAAATATGTTTCTATATCATCTTCTGCTTTAAAAACTACTTTTATATAACTATCATCAATATAACGATATATCTTAGCTGTAGTTCCAGGCATCATTTCCTTTTTAAAAATAACACTTATTTTTTTAAAATAATTATTCTCAAAAAGTTCAAACGGTAAAACATCAAATGCCCATTCAATATATCTGCTGTTATTTAAATGCTGGTTTACATCAACATCACTATATAAAACAGTCCGCTTCATTATAAATGATAATTCCAATTCTTCTTTAATTTTATGAAAAGTGTCTATACTATATTTGTATGGCACAATCTGCGGTATAATAATCCCAGCTTTTTCAGGCCTGGTAATTCTTCTTTTTTTCAAATCAATCAAAGTCCATAATGAATACACAGCTGCAATTTCTTCACCACTTTTATCTTCTACCCAATAATTACGCATAAACTGTATTTTTTTATATCCTGAAGCCCTTGTATATAAATTAATTAATTCATTTATTTTAATTGGTCTTTTTAAAATTATTGTTTCTTTAGCTAAAACAAAACCATAATTTTCAGCCAATTCATCATTCCAAATTCCTATTTTAAATGCATTTATAGTGGCCAAATCAGATAATTTAGACATTAGAGAAGAAATTCGATAATTACCTTTATAATCAGCTTCTTGACATTGAACTAAAACTTTTAATGATGAAATTTTATTTTCCATATTTACTCCTTTCTGTTATTTTTAGATACTGAGCTAATAATAATGCAAAAAACTTTAATTGTATAGCTGTTGTTCATAAAAATTTAAAGTTTTTTATGTTATTATTTATATAAGAGAATTATTTTATTACTTTAGAGGTAAACAAAAATGAGACGTCGAATAAATAAAAAAAGAGTTGCCCTCATAGCAATTATTTTTACAATCATTATATCAATTATCATATACTTAATAATAAATATTATCTTTCTAATTAGTACACCAAATACATCTGCTACTCAAAAAACAAAAAAAGCTCCTAAAAAAGATCCTCTTACATCACTAAACTATTATTTGCCTTCACAAAAGGAGCGTTATGAAAGTTATAAAACTAAATATCCTGATTTATCAGATGAAGAAGTAGTTACATATGTCAATATGAATTTAGATTACAATTTTTATGACCATATTATTATTCAATCTGATCCTAGTGCTTTAAATACACTTGTAAACAAATATTATCGATTAGATAACAATTTTTCTCCGTCAGACCTTGTTTATATTAATGATGGTTATACCAGCACTAGTGATCCTGCCTACGAATATCGTAAGCACCAAATGTCAAGTGTCGTTTATAATGATTTTGTAGCATTAAGAGATAGATGTCGAGAAAAAGGAATAAGTTTTTATGTTGTCAGCGGTTATCGCTCAACAGCGGCACAGGAAAAAAGTTATAATCATATGGTTGATACTTTTAGTGTTGATGAAGCCGATAAAACATGTAGCCGTCCTGGGCATAGTGAACATACCTTAGGTCTAGCCTGTGATGTAGCTTTAGACAATTGCTCTTTTGAAACTATTGTCGAACATCCTGACTATCAATGGTTTGCTGAAATAATATCAGATTATGGATTTATCATACGTTATCCTGAGGGTAAAGATTCTTTAACTGGCTATAGCTATGAACCTTGGCATCTTCGGTATTTAGGAAAAGATCTAGCAAAAAAAGTAGTAAAGAGTAAACTAACTTATGATGAATATTATGCTCGCAATTTTATGTCTTAAATGACTTATATATAAATTTTAGCAATTTTAATATGTAATATTTGACGATTTTCTTGTATAATAATGTTATTGAAAGAAGGAGTATATTTAATGAATGCTATTTTTAATATCTTACCTTTTTTGGTATTTTTAGCTCTATTATGGTTTACATACATAAACATTTCTTATGGCATCATCGTACATCGTACTACCAAAGATGATCATACTTTAACTTCATGTCTCAGTGATTCTGGGAAATATTTCTACATAGTTTTATTGATTTTTTATGCCTTTACGTTTTGTATTTGTTTAACACTTATAATTTTAAATATTATTGCCAGCAATTTAGAAGGAGCATATGCACCATTAAACATCCTTACTATTGTAACATTAGCTGTCAGTATTTTATTACAACAGATTATCTATGTAGGTCATCGACAAATGATGATTGGTAAAATTAAATTAGATTATCGTAAAATAAAACGTGTTACATATCCTAAAGCAAAAAAACTTAGATTTGTTTATGGACAAAAATCATTTGAAACTTCTCTTCGTTTTATAGATGATTTTAAATTAAAAAGGGCATTACAAAAAACTAGATAAGTAATATAAAAAGAATAATAATATGTATACAAAAAAGAAGAATTAGTTTAATGTCATTAAATTATTTGATGACTATCGAAGAGTACATGAAAGTGTACCCTTTTTTTCGCTCAATTTACTATGAATGATATTCAAGGCTTTATACAATAACGCAAGAAAAATCACAACTTCATTTAGATAACTTAAATATATGCTTGCTTACAATTTTATAATTTTTGTCAGAGTATAGTTAAAAGAAAATACAGATATTATATAAACTTTACTAGATCATTACATATCTTTAAGACACTTTTTAAGTAAAAAAGGCGGGAAAATCCCACCTGTAAGCTAAAAAGATACTGCCAATTCGTCTAAGCGAGTCTTACAAAACGTTAAACCAAAAACTGCTGTATACTTTAACTACTAACTAGTGATTGCCATTATATATCTTATCAAATGTAGTATCAATACTGCACTTAAAAATCAAAAGACAAATCTCTATTTGTTAAAATACTGTCACTTAATGACATTGGAATTAGTTCTTCCTTTTTTACTTACTGCTTCTTGTCTTATACGAAGAAAATCTTTTATTCCTCTTTCTCTTAGTTTCACCTATTAAACGCTCTTGATAGTAACTAGAATACTTTTTAATTTCAGAATTTACTCTATTAAATCCATATTGTTCAATAAGTGTCTTCTCATTCGAAAATAAATTAGTACCTAATCCAAGTCTATCACCATCAATATCAATCCCTAATGAAGCAAGAATAGTAGGATACATATCAAGAATTGAAAATTTTCGATTCTTTGTATTCTGTTTATTAACTGCACTGTTTATAAAACAATTATACGGTGTTCGCAAATAATTCTTATCTACATTTTTAAAGAACTTCTCCGCCATACTTTTATGATCACCAGTAATAACGATTGTAGTATTTTCATACCACGGCTGGGTTTTACACCATTCAATAAAAGCATTTACTTGTTTCGATTGACAAGAAATAACATTAGCATACTGGTTTTTATGAATAGATTTACAGTATGGACAAACATATCCATCTGGTGTATGTGTATCGATTGTTACCAGTTCAAAATTAAAAGGCTTATTATTAGCTGCTAATTCCGTAAGTTCTTTTCTAGCAAACTTAAACAGTTTTGCATCCTCAATACCCCAAAAAACAAAATAATCATCTGGGATATAGCCATTTTTTTTGAAATAATTATAATCAGCTATTTTATAATTACCATGCTGTTGATAAAAATTAGATGTACAAGCAAAATCACCATCACTTCCCATCATAATCTCATTAACATAGCCCTGCTTTTCTAATACTTCTCCAATCGTAAAAACTCCAGGTAAAAAAATCGAGGTATGATCATACGATTTTCCATTAAAGGGAATTAAAAGCGGTATGCCAGCTTCTTGACCAACCATCGAAGCAACAGTCCACTGTGTTCCTTCTAAAGTCATACTTCCACCAATTAAATCATTATGTGAAAAATTAATATTTTCTTTTGCAAGTGATTGTAATTCTGGCATATAACTTGTTTGTTGGATCCCACCAGCTTCTATATCTAAATAGCTGTTTTCTATTGATTCCAAATAAATGTGAATCAGATTTCTTTTTTGCTTTGGATAAGTTATTTTTACTTTATTAAAATCAATATAATGATCTTCATACAGATTAGTCTTTTTAACCATATCAAATAAATAACTAATTATTTGATAATTATATAATGCATAAACTATTGCCATTATAACCACGATCCAACCAATCGTTAATAAATGATCAGTTAAAAATAAATGTAACGTTTTAAATGGCAAATTAAATAAAATAATTTCTGCAACCATTACAATAATAAAACTAGCTGGCACCGTTTTTACAAACCAATCAGCATAAATGCCACCATCAGTTCCATCTGTAGGTGCTTTTAAATGAAAAATCATTTGATTTAAAGTCTTCACAGAAAACGTTCGATTACCCCAAATAATTGAAAAAACAGCTAATAATCCCACAAATATTAATACCGAACCAACAACTTCTTTAATTGTTATCAATTTAAAAATATAATTTAACATTTATATCATCTCTCTATTTATACTATGCCTTCTAATATACACACATTTTGTTAACTAAAAATGTCTATATAAAATATTTTAGTGCCAAATTATATTATCAACATTGTTTAAATCATTATTGCGTTATAACTTTTTTTAATTTTTTTTCAAATTCACGCCGTGAAAACATCACGATTGCTCCACAGCCTAAACATTTAATTTTAATATCAGCACCCATTCTTATAATTTGCCACTGATTTGATTTTTTACATGGATGCTGCTTTTTCATTTCCACAATATCATTTAAATTATAATCCATTTTTCTCTCCGTTTCGTTTATAAAAAGCTTCCAATGTATTTTGCATTAACATTGTTATTGTCATCGGTCCAATCCCTCCCGGAACTGGTGTTATAGCCATTACTTTATCTTTAACATCTTCAAAATCTACATCACCGCACAATTTATTATTTTCATCACGATTGATTCCTACATCTAAAACAACAGCGCCATCTTTTATATATTCATGATTAAAAAATTTAGGTTTACCAATCGCTGCAATCAAAACATCAGCTCGAGAACATACTTTTTTTAAATCTTTAGTCTTACTATGGGCTATTGTCACAGTTGCATCTTTTTGTAAACATAATAAAGATACAGGCTTTCCAACGATATTACTGCGTCCAACAACAACAACTTCTTTACCTTTCAAATCATAATTAATCTCATCTAATAACACTAACATTCCTTTAGGTGTACATGGCACTAATGACTGCTGTCCTAAAAATAATTTGGCAACATTTTGAGGATGAAAACCATCTACATCTTTATTTGGATCAATAGCTTTCAACACTTTTTCTTCTTTAATATGTTGTGGTAAAGGTAACTGTACAAGAATGCCATCAACACTATCATCATTGTTTAATCGAGCAATTTCTGCTAATAACTCTGCTTCACTAAACGTATCATCATGTTTTAACACTTCTGATTCAATTCCAATATAAGCACATCCCCGCTCTTTATTTCTTACATATGTCTTACTTGCCTGATTATCACCTATTAAAATTACAACCAATTTTGGTAATCGTGAATAATTTTCTTTAATAGCTGCAACTTCTTCTTTCAACTGCTCTTTTATTTTTATTGATATTTCTTTTCCGCTAATGATCATTTATATATCCCCCTTAAATTATTAAGTCCAATTATACCAAAATATTTTCTACATGCAACAATTAGATATCTCATCAAGATATAACTTATATTCAGCTAAAATCGTCTCCAACTGCTCATATGTATCAATTTTCGATAATTCATTTTTTACTCTTGCTGATGACTTTAATCCTTTTATATACCATGGCGCATGTCCTCGCATTTGGAACATCGCAACCTTTTCTGGTTCTATTTCCATTAATTTTTTTGCATGAGCTAAACATTGAGCGATTTTTTCTTGATATGTTGGTTCCAAAATTTCTTCACCTGTTTTTAAAGATTCAACGACTTGTTTTATCAACCAGGGATTCCCTAGAGCAGCACGACCAATCATCACGGCATCCACATTTGTTTGGGCTAGCATTCTTTTAGCATCATCAACAGATTTAATATCACCATTGCCAATCACAGGGATTTTTACTGCTGCTTTTACATCAGCTATAATACTCCAATCAGCCTTTCCTTCATACATCTGCGATCTCGTTCTACCATGGATAGCAATAGCACTAGCTCCCGCTTTTTCAATCAACTTTGCGATTTCCACAGCATTAATATGTTCTTTATCAAAACCACTTCTAATTTTAACAGTTACCGGTTTAGAAACATTATCAACAATTCCTTTAACGATTTCATAAATTTTATCAGGATAAAGTAATAACTTACTTCCAGCTTCAGCCTTTAATACTTTATTAACTGGGCATCCCATATTTATATCAATAATATCACAATTAGAATGCTGATCAATAAATTTGGCAGCTTTGACCATAGTTTCTACTTCACCACCAAATAATTGAATACTAACGGGATGTTCACCTTCATCTACTTGAAGCATTTCAATCGTTTTAGCATTGCCGTAACAAAGAGCCTTATCACTAACCATTTCTGAATACACTAATCCTGCTCCAAAATCTTTAATTATTTTTCGAAAAGCCATATTTGTAATTCCCGCCATTGGTGCCATAACAACAGGATTTTCAATCTCAACATTTCCTATTTTAAACATCTACTCACTCCTCATGCAGTATCTTATCAATTATTTAAAAAAAAAGAAATATAAATGTATAAAAATTTTTATCCTGTTCATAATATTTACAGATAACTTACACTTCCCCGCTATTTTCCTCCCCGAAATAGAAGTAAGTTATCAAGTTAGTTATATTCCTAAATATGTTGGTAAACCAACTAAAAAGAAAGGCTTCCCCCGCCTTTCTTTTTTATATAATATAAACTATTAAATTTTTTCTTTTATAGCTTTTAATTCATTTTCATCAAACTGATACTTAGTATTACAAAATTGACAATTTATTTCACAGCCATGATCTTCATCAATCATTGCCTGTAGTTCATCTTTTCCTAACGTGATTAAAGCATCTGCCATTTTTTCTTTTGAACAATCACAATTAAAAAATAAATCCTGCGTTTCTGTAATTTCCACATCATCAAATAACGATTTTAATATATCTTCAGGATCTTTTTTGTTATTGATCAATTCAGAAACTGGTGGACATTCTTTAACGACTTTTTCAATATAACTAATATCCTCTTCAGTTGCTTCAGGCAATAATTGAATAATATAACCACCAGATGCTAATACCTCATTAGTATCATTTACTAACACACCAACTGATACAACCGATGGTGTTTGCTCACTTACCGCAAAATAATAGCTAAAATCATCACCAATCTCACCTGTTTGTAAAGGAACCGCTCCTGTAAATGGTTCCTTCAGCCCCATATCCTTGATGACTTGCAAAGTCCCTTCATGTCCAACAGCAACACCTACTGCCAATTTACCAGTATCATTATATGTATAATGTACTTCCGGATTAGCAACAAAGCCTTTAATATTACCATCTCCATTAGTAATGCACATCATTGTCCCAATTGGACCACCGCCATTGATTACTACGGTCATCTTTTCAGCATTTTTGTTCATTCTAGCCATCATCAAAGTCGCTGACATCATTCTTCCTAATGCAGCTGATGCTGTTGGCCACAAATTATGTTTTTTTCTGGCAACCTCTACTAGATTAGTAGTTCTACATGCAAAAACACGGCAATTTTTACTGTTAACTAAACCTCTGACTAAATAATCTTTCATACAAACCTCCTTAAAAAAACACTGCAATCGATGATAAAATCATGGGAATTATCATACATAAAACAATAAATAAAATAAATATCTTTTTACTATACTTTTTCATTTTTCCACCTCTAAATATGAAAAAAAGCGGATACCGCTTTATTTCATATCATCTAATAAATCATCAACATCATCAAACGACAAACCTGTATCATTGGAATTATCATCATTTGGTCTATCATCTACTGTTCCATCATGACGATCTAACATACGGCCAGTATTAAACAATGCCTCAATTTGTTCACCTGCTAATGTTTCATACTCTAATAAAGCATCAGCAATAATTACCAATTTATCTTTATTTGCTTCAATAATTTCTTTTGCTTTAGCATAACATTCATCAATAATTTTTCGAACTTGAACATCAATTTCATAAGCTATCTGTCCTGAATGAGAATTACTATGTTGAGTATAATCCCGTCCTAAGAAAACATTTCCTTGTTCAGAATCATATTTAATTGGTCCTAACTCCGACATTCCTAATTCAGTAACCATCATTCTTGCAATTCTTGTTGCCTGTTCAATATCGTTATGAGCCCCAGAACTTACATCACCAAAGAAAATTTCTTCAGCAACACGTCCACCCATAAATCCTGCGATATTTGCTTCTAGCTGGGTTTTAGTTTGAAAATATGTTTCTTCTTTTGGTGTCATCAAGTTATAACCACCAGCTTGTCCACGAGGAATGATCGTAACTTTCTGCACTTTATTAGCATCTTCTAAAGTTAATCCTAAAACTGCATGTCCAGCTTCATGGTATGCAACTAAACGTCGTTCTTTTTCACTATATTTTCGAGACTTTTTAGCTGGTCCACCCATAACACGATCCACTGCTTCATCAATGTCTGCCATTGAAATAACTTTATGATCTTCACGAACAGCTAATAAAGCCGCTTCATTTAATACATTTTCCAATTCTGCTCCAGAAAATCCTGGCGTTCTTTGCGCAATGTTATTAAAGTCAACATCAGGAGCAAATTTTTTGTTACGCGCATGTACTTTTAAAATTTCTGTACGCGCATTTTTGTCCGGATTAGCTACTTGTATCTGTCTATCAAAACGACCTGGTCGTAACAATGCCGGATCCAAAACATCAGCACGGTTTGTTGCCGCTAAAATGATAATTCCTTCATTACCACTAAATCCATCCATTTCAACTAATAACTGGTTAAGTGTTTGTTCACGTTCATCATGTCCACCACCCATACCAGTACCTCTTTGACGTCCAACTGCATCAATTTCATCAATGAAAATGATACATGGTGCCGTTTGTTTAGCTTTTTTAAACATATCACGAACACGTCCAGCTCCGACTCCGACAAACATCTCTACGAATTCAGATCCAGAAATTGAATAATATGGTACACTAGCTTCACCAGAAACAGCTCTTGCAAGTAATGTTTTACCAGTACCTGGTGGCCCAACCAATAATACTCCCTTAGGAATACGAGCTCCCATCTGCGCAAATTTTTTAGGATTCTTTAAAAATTCAACCAGCTCTTTTAACTCTTCTTTTTCTTCATCAGCACCCGCTACATCAGAAAATCTTGTTTTTTGATTTTTTTCTAACTTAGCTCTAGAATTTCCAAAATCAAAAGCCTTAGCATTACCGCCACCTTGAGACATCATTCTAAAAATAAAGAACATTCCCCCAAGTAATAATACATAAGGTAAGATATTTGCGACGATACGCATAAACATTCCGCGATCATTAGCATCTACAATTGTAGTTTCAATTCCTTTTTCACTTAACAATCCCGTTAATGACTGTATCTCAGCTTCAGTATTAGGAATAGTTGTAGTAAATTCAACTTCTGTAGATTTTCCATCGACTTTCTTCGTATATTTACCTGAAACATCAACGACTAAAGATGAAGGAACAATTTCAACTTCCTTGATTTTTTCATCCTGTACTACTTCCACAAACTCACTATACTTAATTTCTTTACCGTTACTTTGATTCATAAAAGTAACCGCTCCACCAATTAAGACTAGTACTAACAGCCAGGGAAGAATTGATTTTAATAATCCATTCTTATTGTTCATAAACTCTCCTTACTTATAACACTCTTCTTTTAAAATACCAACATATGGCAATTGACGGTACTTTTCGTTAAAATCTAATCCATAGCCAACAACAAAAGCATTAGGAATTTTAAATCCGACATAATCTGCTTTCATATCAATGACACGACCTTCTTCTTTATCCAACATTGTGACAATTTTAACACTATTGGCTTTACGCTTCAAAAGCATTTCTTTAACGTTAAACAATGTTTTACCAGTATCAAGAATATCTTCAACAATTAAAATATTTTTACCCATTACATCTTCTTTTAGATCTTGTTTAACTACAAGCGTTTTAGATTCAACACCATCATAGCTGCTTACATTCATATAGTCAAATGTAACATCACTATTTAAATGTTTTGAAAGTTCTGCCATAAAAGGAACAGATCCTTTTAACAAGCCAACTAACAAAACTTCCTTACCTTCGTAATCTTTATCAATAATTTTTCCTAACTCTTCACACTTTGCACTTATTTGTTCTTCAGTAATTAATATTTCTTTTATGTTCTTATGCATTTTATTCACTCCTAGCCATATATGATTATAATTTTACCACATATAAATTAGGTTTTGAATATAAATACCCAATATTTTTTGCAAGATGTGGTACAAGAATTATATCACCATGACAATTTTCAACAACCGGCCAAATTTCCCTTTCACTTCTAGGAATTTTATTATCAATAAATAAACGTGATAATTTTTTACTTCCTCCAGCACTAACTATGGTATCACCTGGTTTAAACGTTCTTATCGTAATAGGAAAATCCTCATTTGTCAAATAAATTCCTTCATTTAAATGACCTTTCTTACTTAAATAAAAGTGCTCATGTTTATCATAAACTATTTGTTCGTATTTTAAACAATAGCCTATATTATTTTTTAATTTAGAAACACGTATATTATTATATTCTTTTATGAACCTAATATTAACAGGTAAATCCATTTCAATATTTGGTTTACCACTTTTGATCTGCTTAATGATTTCTTTGATCAAAGCATCGCTAATCAAAGGAGGATATACTACTTCTTTAACTATTTCATAAATAAAACTATTTAAAAGATCATAAGGAATCAAACGGTAATCAATAACTTTATCATCATGATACTTATCAAGATACGGTTTCACCCTTTCGATATTTTTTAGATACTGCTGATTATGCAAATCAGCTTTATTTAATAAATCTTTTACCTGCTGTTCCGTATAATTTTTTAGTGTTACATTCCGAACAAAATCACGAGTAAAATCTGTTTGAAAATTAGTATAATCATCACGATAGTTAACATTATGATCATGACAGTACTCTCTTAAAACCTGTTTATTAACTCCTAAAAGCGGTCTAATTACAGTCACCCCAAATACTTCACTAATATTTTTTATGCCTAAATATCCTTTCGTATTATGACGCTGCAGTTGCATTACGATATTTTCAATCACATCATCTTGATGATGCGCCAAAACAACTTTATCAACATTATATTTACAAGCTATTTGACGATAAAAGTGATATCGCAGTTTTCTAGCTTGTGTTTGAAAATTTTCTTTTCCATATTCACATGCATCTATTTCCTTTACATAGCAAGGCAGATTATGTTTATGACAATAGTTTTCTACTGTTTTTTGATCTAAATCGCTATCTTCTCTTAAATGATAATTAACATGACAAACAACGATTTGATATCCGTGATTATACATAATATCCAAAAGTGCCATTGAATCACAGCCTCCAGATACCCCCACTATGTATAGTTGATTCAAATTTAATAATTTCTCCATCACATCACCTCAAATACCTTTACCATTATAACAAATTATCCTTTTTTTAACATATAGTTTTAACTATTTTAGTCACTAAAAAAGCACGTTTATAACAGTTTTTATTTAAAGCTATAAACAAAAACAGGAAGATTTAAAATTATTGAATTTCAATAAAACCAATTCTTCCTTTTTAACGTACCTTTTATTTCAACAATTCACTTTTTACCACCTTGATTACTACAATGCTGATATCATCGAGATTATTTTCTTCTAAAACTCGATCCATTAACAACGTTGCCGCCTCTTGAGGATGCATATGATTGATCATCTTAATATTTCTTTTAATAATCTGTTCAAAATTATCACCAGTTCCATCACTAGACATAATGACAATATCATTATCTTTTAATAACATTTCATAACTAGACATCTTTAATTTAGAAACGATTCCTACCGGTAATGAATTAGTTGTGATTTTTTCTACAGTTCCATTACGAATATGATAGCTAGGATTAGCTCCATATTTAATTAATTTCATTTTCGCATTCGCTAAATTTATATGACATAAATCTAATGTTGTAAACATATCATTATGATTTTTTATTTTTAATAACGCATTTATAGAATCAATAGTATCTTTCAAACTAATCCCATTTAAAATTAGTTTAGATAGTACTTCCAAAGTTAATTTGCTTTCTGTTGCTGCTATTTTACCCTGACCCATTCCATCACTCAAAGCTAAATAATGAAGGTTATCTTGATGAAAAGCACTAAAAGAATCCCCGCAATTTAAGGGTTCTAATGCATATTGCTGTAACCCAAACTGTAAAGAATAGTTTGGCTGGTGCTTTAAAACCACTGAAGTATAACCTAAATAATGCATTGCATCTTTGATTGAAATAATTTCTAATGATTCGTTTAAATAGCTTTCAATAATTGGCACTAATTCATTAATTACATCTTCTTTATTTATATCCATTAAACCTATTTCTAAGGTATAAACATCTAAAGATATTTGATGTTTATACAAATATGTAATATTAAATTGATAACCTAGTAAATGTTCCTTCAGCTGTTGATCACCAAACGGTGCCTGTTCTAAAGAATTACTAAAATTATCAAACACTTCACTCAACAAAGAAAATTCATAAAACAAATCTCTTTTTAAATGCAAATTTTCCTGATTTACTCTTTTTATCTTTTCATAACTTTCTTTATACTCGTTGATTCCTTTTAAAAATTTATCAGGACTAATACAATTACTATTTATATACTTTAGATCCTCTTCACTATATTTAGATTTAAAGCCCTTATTAATAAGTTTACCTAATCTACCAACACTGCCATCTTGATAAAAACATAGATCCCGACTTGGACAATGCAGACAGACATCTTCATATACATAACCAACAAATTCTCCAACATTCACATTATGATTAGCTTCTTGAAAAATATTAGTTAATTGTTTAAATAACGAGGCAAATGTATTGGCCCGCTGAATCAATTTATTACGACTTGTAATATTTTTATAGTCTTCATTAAGCAATTTAGGGCGCCGTTTGAAAGTAGGAATAAACAAAAACAAAGCTGCACTTACTATAATAATAAAATTATGATAGTAATAGTCATAGTTAATAAAAAATGGAAGAATTAAATGACTTAATATATATGTTGATGAACAAGTTAATTTATTTTTAGGGTTGTACATAAAGAAGATACTAAAAGGAAGGATCAACGATAGTATTTCATCTTTAAGTAAGGGATTAATAAACATTAAAATAATTGATATATATAAAATCGCTGGCATCGTACTATTAATACTTAAATAGTACGTACTTAATAATAAAAAGAAGCGTAGTAATATCATCATGTATAACTGATTAACTTCTACCAATGAAACAATAGCTAACATTATCATCACGGAAAGAATTATCATCCGCTTATTCGTATATACTTCAATTGTATTATGGATAAAGACGGGAACTACTTCTAAGCATAATAAACTATGTATTAATGTAAAGGATAAAATAACTAGTACTTCTATGTAGTTATAATTATATATGTAAAGAAAGATTAAACTTACTAAAGTAACTACAAAGGCCAAGTATTTACTTTTAATAAATTTAAAATGCATTAGTACCTGCATTAGTATTACACTTGTTAAGGAGACTAACAATAACATGTAATTTTCATAAGATAGATAGGTTATTAATACTAAAGCACTCATATATACGATCAAATGTCGATATCCACATAAAAATGATATTACTAGCATCGGAATTATAAAACAAAGCGATGTATTATATATTTTTACTAAACCTAAAAAGAGGGTTAAACAAAAAATTGTAATATAAGTCATCCCAGCATTTTTTATTTTTACTTTACTTTTTTCTACTGACAAATCCATTTCATTCACCTCGTACTATAAATTATATGAATTTATTATAAATAATTTGTCGTTTTTTAAGCTCAATTAAAATAATCTAGTTAAATACGCTATAATGAAGCAGATTTATTTGCAAA
Source organism: Clostridium sp. Marseille-Q5894 (assembly GCF_946902305.1). NCBI lineage: Bacteria > Bacillati > Bacillota > Clostridia > Eubacteriales > Clostridiaceae > Clostridium > Clostridium sp. Marseille-Q5894. The sequence continues at coordinate 97,764 of NZ_CAMPPT010000003.1, forward strand.
AATATTGAATTTATCAATATTTTTAAAACTGTATATATGAAAAAATGATTAAACAAAATTTTATTATAAATTTATGCTCATACCAAAAAAGCTTTAATAACATGATCTATTATTAAAGCTTTACTCATTATTCTGGATGATTTTTATAACATTCAATTAATTGTGTTAATTCATTGATAATTGAATTGTAAGTTAGGGTATTTTCTTTGCTTATGGGTTAGAAAGATTTTTCTGAAATGCTTTTGGTATAAAAATAGCTTGAAAAATTATTGACCAAAATTAAAAAAAAATTAATTTTGGTCAATAATATGATATAATAAACATCATAAAGGAGTTGTTAATGCATGAAGTTAATTGAAAGAAAGGATTATTTAAAGACTTTAATAAATGTTAAGAATACACCAGATATAAAAGTAATTACAGGAGTGAGGCGTTCAGGGAAATCAAAATTACTTCTTTCATTTATGGAATGGTTAAAAAAACAAGAACAGGATTCTCATATTGTATATATTAATTTGCAAGAAACAGAAAATGAACAATTTTTTGAATATCATTGTTTGCATGATTACATTTTAGAGCAATATGTTGAAGGCAAAAATAATTGTCTTTTTATAGATGAAGTTCAATTATGCACGCATTTTGAAAAAGCAGTAAATAGTATTCATGCTAAAGAAATATATGATATATATGTGACAGGATCAAATGCTTTTTTATTAAGTAGTGATTTAGCAACTTTATTCACAGGAAGAACATTTACAATAGAGGTTTTTCCTTTTTCCTTTCAAGAGTTTCTTGTTTATTTTGATAGAGATGATACAGATCAGGCATTTAATGATTATTTAAGAATTGGTGGATTTGCTGGATCATATTTATATCACCAAATAGAACAAAAGTATGATTATATTCAAAAAGATGTTTATGAAACAATAGTAACACGAGATATTGTTCAAAAATATAAGATTAGAAACAAAGGTCTTTTTGAAAATTTAACAAATTATCTTATTGACAACATCTCCAATTTAACATCATCTAGAAATATTACAAACTACTTAATTAGTAATTATGATAAAGTTAGTCACAATACGATTATCAATTATATAAAATATCTTTGTCATGCGTTTGTATTTTATAGAGTAAAGAGATTTGATATAAAAGGGAAAAAGTATCTAGCTACTGAACAAAAATACTATCTTGTTGATCATTCTATTAAATATGCAACTCTTGGAATTAAGAATCAAGATTTAGGTAGAACATTAGAAAATATTGTTTATATAGAACTATTAAGAAGAGGATATGAGGTCTATGTTGGTAAGCTTTATAAGAAAGAAATTGATTTTGTAGCATTAAAAAGAAATGAGCAAATTTATATTCAAGTTTCAACTTTCTTAGAAGATGAAAATACAATCGATAGAGAAGTAACGCCTTTGTTGAAGATAAAAGATGCTTATCCTAAAATAATTATAGCGAGAACACATCAAGAAATGTATACGATTCAAGGTATAAAGGTTATAGATATTGCAGATTGGTTAACAAGTAATAAATATGTTTAAAAAGCATAATTAATATATTTCGCTGAATTATTTTTATCATAGTTCACACTAAAATAATTTATGATTTATATGAGTTAATAAAGATAGAATAAAATAGAAAAGATTGAAATTTCTTGATGTTAAATGTGCTTAAGATCAAATAACTTGAATTTGATAATTAAAATAATCTAGTTAAATACGCTATAATGAAGCAGATTTATTTGCAAAAATATTGAATTTATCAATATTTTTAAAACTGTATATATGAAAAAATGATTAAATAAAATTTTATTATAAACTTATACTCATATAAAAAATAATAAAAAAGACATCAGTTTTAATTTATAAGTAATAGGAAATAAGTATTATTTAATAAATTTCAGTGTTTAATACATAAAAAAGCGTTAAAATTTTTAACGCTTTTTCTACTATAAATCCAATCTAAAACCAATATCTCCCATCAATAAAGAACGCTCATACTGGCTAAAACCTAATTTTTCTAACAATCTGATTGAACGATAATTATCGTTATAAACATGTGCAAAAACACTTTTAAAATTATAATCATTTTTCAAAACATCTAATAATACTCTGAGCGATTCCGTTGCATATCCCTGATGCCAATAATCACTATCAAAAGTATAGCCAATCGTTATAGAACTAGTTTCTATAACTTCTAAAAAATAATCACCTATCAGGTAATTATTTTCTTTTAATACCACACCTAACTGATAACTGCCTCTAGAACCATCAAATGGATGTTTTAAACAATATTCTATTCTTTTAACTGCTTTATTATAAGGATATCGCCACCACGACTGATAAAACGCTACTTCTTTTTTATTACGATATTCACTTAAACGTTTTGCATCAGACATAGTTAATTCCCTTATTATTAAACGCTGAGTTTCAAAAGTTTCCATCCTGCCACCTCACCGATAATTATCATAACATAAATTATATTATTATTTTAGCCTTTTATAGCATATTTGATTGTATTTATTAAATGTTTTATCGTTATGAGAGGATGTTTAAACAGCATTCTTTTGCCTGAATATTTCATTACTTCCTTTATTTGATCGCGATATTTTTTTTGATAACAATGAATAGGGCAAGAGGAGCAGAATGTTTTTTCTTCTTTACGCGGACAACAATCGATTCTTTTAAATGCATATTCTTTTAATTCACTTAAATCCTGCTGATGACCTTTTTCATATATTGAAATCATTATTGTTAGTAATTCTTTTTCTTTATCTGTTGTCATTAACTTTGCCTACCTTGTTCAATTTTAATTATTCGATCACAAATTTTTAATGAGGAAGGTCGGTGACTTACCAAAATAATCGTTTTTCCTTCACGATTATCATTTAATGATTTTAAAACTAATGCTTCATTTAAACTATCTAAATTACTTGTTGGCTCATCTAATAAAATTAATGGTGAATCATGCAAAAAGGCTCTTGCTAATGATAATCTTTGTAATTGTCCACCAGATAAAGATTGATAAAGACTTCCGATCATTGTTTCATATCCATCTTTCAAACTTATAATGAACTCATGTAAATTAGCTTTTTTACAAGCTTCTATTACTTCTTCTTGACTAGCTTCTATTCCTAATTTTATATTATTAATAATACTATCATTAAATACATAAGTATCTTGGGTAACATAACTAATAAGTTTAGCTAAAGAATCACTTTGCCATGATTTTAGATTATGGCCATTTATCAAAATATCACCACTGCTAGGATCATAAAAACGCATTAATAATTTTAATAACGTTGTCTTTCCACTACCACTACGACCTTCTATTCCAACTATCTCTCCTGGTTTGATTACCATATTGATTTTATCTAAAATCACTTCATTTTCATACTTAAATGATAAATCATTTATTTCAATTGTTCCTAAATCCCCTTGATATCCATCACTAACCTCGACAACTTGTGGCATTTCATCTAGCAAATCAAGAACCCTATTTCCACTAGCAAATGTTATTACTAAATTATGTGCTAGTGATGATAAAGCCAATACTGGTCCAAATGAAGACATTAAAGCAATCGTCCCAATTAAAACACCATTAAAACTAATTAACTGATGAAGATATAAATAATAACTTAAAATAAATATTGCCAATGAAAACAAGCTAACACTAATATCTCCAATCATGCGATACTGCCCTTCTAAATCTTTTAACTCTTCGTTTTGATCATTTAGTAATTCACTTTTTTGGGCAATCTCATTTAAACGTTTTTTACCACATAGAAACTGATCAACGATCCTTAACCCATGAACAGACTCCAATACATAACTAGTATATTTACCATAGGTATTTCGATAATCTAATCCTTTATTACCAGATACTTTACCTACTACAAGTGGAATAAATACACCAATAAATAAATATGCTAGCGCCGCCAACAAGGCTAGCGCAATATGAAAACTTCCTAAATAAACAATCATGATAATTGAAACAATTAAAGCTATCATAACTGGTGAAATTGTATGAGCATAAAATACCTCTAATAGCTCAACATCACTAGTAATCATTGCAACTAAATTCCCATGATCTTTTCCATCTAGTTTTGCTGGTGCTAATTTTCTCAATTTTGCAAAAACAATATCTCTTATCATTGCCAATAATTTAAAAGCAATAAAATGATTACACCACTGTTCACCATAACGTAAAAAACCACGTAAAACGCCACAAGCAATCAAAAGATAAAGTAAATTAATAAAGGTTTCTTTGTTTACTATTTTAATTATTATTTCTCCTGCAATAATTGTTAAAAATATTGCAGCCAAATAACCAATTACACCAAGGATAATTGCCAACAGCATCGTTAATATCATCGATTTAACTAGAGCAATCAAGCTAATTACCACCTTCAAATTACTACGCTTTTTCACTTGTATTACCCCCATAATTTTCAATTTCTTTTTGTGTATTAACTAATATTCGGTATTCCTCATTTTCTTTCATTAACATTTCATGATTTCCATAACCTACAAGCTTACCATGACTAAAGACATAGTTGCACTTACAATTTTCAACACATGCTAAACGATGACTAATCAAAATAACGATCTTATCTTTTTGCATTTGATCAATTACTTTCATGATAATTTCTTCACTTTCAATATCTATATTTGAAGTAGCTTCATCAAAAATATATACTTTTGTATCATGTAATAATGCTCTAGCAATGCTCAAACGTTGTTTTTGACCACCTGATAAATTATTTCCCCGTTCTTCAATTACACTATCTAATCCTGCTATTCCATCAAAATAATTCCACAAATTGACCTTTTTCAAAACATCTATCATCATTGCATCATCACTATTACAATTACCATCTAATAGATTTGAACGTAAAGTTCCTGCAAAAATATATGGATCATGCTCAACCATAGTTATTTCTTTCATTAAACTATGATGGTTGATCTTATTTACCTGTTTACCATTATAAGTCAATTTACCCTGATAATTATCATAATAACCCATTAACAGTTTTGCAATCGTACTCTTTCCACTTCCCGAACTTCCAACGACCCCATAAACACCAGGTTGATCGATCTTTAAACAGATATCTTTTAATACGATCTTTTCATCATAGCCAAACGATAAATTACTAATTTCAATTTCATTAATATCTTCAATTTCTAAATTCTTATCATCTTTAATCTCGACATCTAATAATCTAAAAATCTTTTCACTCGCTGCATTACCATTCATAGCAATATGAAAAAACGATCCTAATAATCTAAGCGGAATAAAAAACTCAGCTGATAACATAATCATCATAAACGCTTGCCCTAAATCAATTGCACCTGCTTGATAGCTATACAACGATATAATAATTCCTAGTGCAGCACCACCATAAGCAACTAAATCCATAACACTAATTGAATTTAACTGCATCACTAATACTTTCATTGTAATATTTCTAAAACGCTGTGCTTCTTCATTCATCTCAATATGCTTATATTGATCACCACGATATCCTTTTAATGTTGTTAAGCCTTTAACATTATCTAAAAATCGCTCTGCTAGATTCCCATACAATCCCCAATATTTACTCAATAATCTTTTTGCAAATTTTTGTACTAATACGATTGACATCGGAATCAATGGAACACAAATAAAAAGCACTAATGCTGCCTTAAATTCTACTTGCCCAAGAATAATAAACAATGTCACTGGTGCTAACATACTGTAAAAGAACTGAGGTAAATATTTACCAAAGTATATTTCTAACTGTTCTACGCCTTCACTCATTAACTGCGTAAGTGAAGCAGTACTAATCACATCATTATAGTGATTATTCAATAATAAGATTTTTTTATAAATATCACATCTAAGTTTCCCTTTTATATTTTTTCCGGCTTTAAAAGAATATGTGGACGCCAGTTTTCCAAAATACCCCTTTATTAAAACTAAGACTACGATAATTATTATCTTAACTATAAAATCTTCTATCTTACTATAATAAAGCTTATTTATCATATCAGCCATGATGGCAATGATAATAATTTGCGCAATAAGTCCTAACCATTGCATCAATACTTGTAAATATACATATCTTTTATCATCTTTTAAATAACTAACTAATCTCTTATTAATCATTACCCACTTTTTTAATTGTTTCTATTCGGAATATAAAATAATAATATTTAAATATCACTAATAAAACAATCGTTATCCTTCCATAAATATTATTCATCATTAAAAATGCAATTAAAAGCATAGTACTAGCAAATGATAATAACATCACTTTAGTTCGTAATGTCATTGCTCTTCTAGTAACAAAATCATTTAAATGATTTTGATACAATTTAGTTCCTTGAAACCAAATTTTAGCCCGCGATGAACTCTTTGTAAAAAAGAATAAAGCAGCTAAAAGAAACGGGGTTGTTGGTAAAATCGGCAACACAACTCCTATCATTCCAATCAGCATAAATACCAATCCCAAAATAAAATACAAATATTTCATATTATCTCCTTTTTTATTATAAATATCAGATTTACTTTAACATTATCAAAAGATATTTTCAATATAAATGTTAGTCTTTTTTAACATCCGGTCATAAAAAAAGGATTCATGATAGATTCACGAACCCTTTAAATATTAATTGAATTTTCTTTTTACAAATGCCAATCCACAAACACTTAATAATGCTGCTGTTGCATACAAACTAGTTAAAACATTATCACCAGTTGGAACAGCTTTTTCAGGACTATCTGGACTAGGTGCAACTGGTGTTGCTGGTTGTTCTGCATCAACATTATAATTAGCTGCCCATTCCATAATTGATGTCCCACTAGCATCTTTTGGATTATTATTTAATGTAAAAATCCATGTCCAGTGATCATTATAATGAACTAATGTAGGAATACCATCCATATCATAATCTTCTTCAAGATTTATTTTATTGGCACCATCAACATTTACTGTATCATATAAAGTTAATTTATATTTATTATCTTTAGTTTCATAAGTTGTGAAATCAGAATTGATATTTTGCAAATATCTTATTTCTGTAGTTTCTTGACCTTCAGTTAAAATCTTAAACATTCTCTTTGAACATTCATCTGTTGCAACACTTGAATCAGTTACCCCTTGAACTAACCAAATTGCAGTATCAGATTTTGTTAGTGAAGCTAATTCTTCATCAGTTGGTGTTTGTCCACCACGAATAGTTGCTACATCTAAAGCTGGGCAGTTGATCATAGCAGCTTTAAATAAATCAGGATATGCAATTAACATTCTTGTAGTCATATAACCACCAGCTGAACAACCTGATACATATACTTTTTCAGGATCAATATTTTTAGCTTTAATTAAATCATTGATTTCATTATATGCTATTTCTAATAAACCATCTCTTTGAGCATAATACCAAGTATCAGGTGCCTGGAATGACATAACATGAGCCCCACCAAAAATTTCTTGTGCTTCATCACTAGCCCAAGCTACAGTTCCTCTGTTTGCAAGCATTTGAGCTACGTTATTACCAGAATTTAAAAGATCTCCTTCACCATTTCCATGGAACCAAACAATAAGTGAATCTGCATCCCCAGCATCATAATATTGATAGTTAATACCATTTTCTACTATTACAGATTCAAATTTAGCTGTTTCATCATTAGTTACAGTATTATCTGTAGTATATTTTGCAATATAATCATTATCGATTTCTCGACCATCTGCAGCAGTCAATGTTACACCTTTATTTTGAACGATCGTATACTCTAATTCACCAGGATAATTTCTTGCATATCCTTTTTCTGCATCACTTATGTATGTCAATGTTGATCCATACCCATCATTTTCATCAAAATAAACATTAACATATTGACCATCCGTCTCTACTTTTACAATTTTACGTTCACCATCGTATTGTACTTTTCCTTTATAATCCTCATCTTCAATTTTAATAGTAGATTTTGCAGTAACTGTAAAAGTATCAACATCTACATTTGAAACCCTATTTCCAGCTCCAAAATCAATTGTCATTTTGTTTACTACTTCACCAGCATCGGTAACTCTTGCAGACAGACTACAATTATAAGTAGTATCTACAGTTTGTGCTAATACCGGTGCACTAAAAGCAGTTACTGCTAATGCCATACTGGCAGCAGCTGCAAAAATTTTTCTAAATTTTTTCATTTCCTTATACCTCCTACACATATTATAGCATTGCTTACTTTTAGCTGTATTTATATATTTATACATTTAGTCCCAAAAATTGATACTATATTTATAAAATTTAATCTTGAAAAAATAATGAAGTTATGTTATAGAATCTAAAATTTTAATATGAAATATTGATTTAAAAATGTTATAATATAGGTATATCAACGTGTAGTTTGCAGAACGTAAATCCAGTTGCAACTACACTTTTTTAATTATAGAAGGAGGATAATAAATGTATAAAATTGGTGAAAATGTTTTATATGGTAGTGAAGGTGTATGCAAAATAACAGATATTGTTTCAAGAGTAATCAATAATCAAGAAAAAAAGTTTTATCTCTTGACTTCTTCCAGCAATAAAATGAATATTCTTGTCCCTTTAGATAATGAACTTTCTTTAGCAAAAATGCGTAAAATTTTATCAAAAGAAGAAATATACAAACTTATTGAAGCTATGCCTGATAATGAAACTATTTGGATAAATGATAAAAATGTTCGCAAAAAAAAGTATAATGAAATTATTGTAAAAGGTGACCATGAACAAATCGTCAAACTGATCAAAACTTTGTATTTAAACAAACAAGAGCAAATAAAAAAAGGAAAAAAATTTCATGTTCAAGATATGTATCTACTTGATGCAGCTGAAAAAATGCTCTATGAAGAATTTTCTTATACTTTAGACATTCAACCTGACGAGGTACTTCCTTTTATTTTAAAAAACATTAAATTAAACGAAAAAGGTAACAACAATGTATAGTATCAATGATTACGTAATTCATCAAAATAATCATATTTATCAAATCATTGCAATAAATAATCAACTCACCTTAAAGTCTCCTTTAAACAACAACTCTATTTTAGCTGATTCTAAGGATATTATTCGAAAAGTCACAACTAAAAAGGAACTTGAAGAAATTATTGAGCGAATTCCCTATATCCGCACTTTAGAAATAACAAGCGAGCGCTTTCGTCAAGAACTATATAGAAAAACATTTGATAGCTACTTAGAAATAGAATGGATCAAACTAATAAAAACAATTTATTTGCGCCATCGTTTTCATAAAGCTCAGTCATACGAATTAGATTATTTAAAACAAACCAAAACTCTTTTTCATGAAGAAGTTGCAATTGTATTAAATATGCCAATTGATAAAGTAGATGATTATATTAAAAATAAGGTTATGGAATTTTAAATTTATTACTAATATTTTTATGATTAGTAATAAACAACTAAAAGTAAGAGATTTCAAATAATGAATCACTTTTATCAAATAAACAAGTAATAGTCAAAATTACTTTATATGAAGTTGTCGAATAGACAGCTTCATTTTTATTTAAAAATCATTTTTCGTTTTATATCAAAAACAATATACAAATATCTTTATTATCATTGTAAAGATAAATAAAAATAGTATCTATAAATAAGATATCTATAGATACTATTATGACTTATACATTAGTCTTCTTTTCTTTTATAACTCGTTACAATTGTAGCCATACTTAATAATCCAAGTCCTGCAAATACACCAATTAAACTGTCATCTCCAGTCTTGATACTTACTGTTGTATCTCCGGCTTTTACTGCTGAATCAATATTTTCTTCATTAGCTACTAATCCCGCTAATCCCTTTGCTAAAACATCTTTTGCATTATCCACTTGATCCTGTGTTGCTTCTGGATCTTCTAATACCGCTTTTGCTTCATTTAAAGCATCTGCGACTACTGCCCATGTTTTAGCACTGTAGTTTGCAGCGTTTAAGTTATTTGCCTTATTGATCAACTCTTGTAATAAGTCTTTATTTGGTTTTAATCTTAAGTTCAAGAACGCTTTTACTAATTCTGTAAAGGCTTCATCTACTTCACCTTGCATTGCATTTTCATCTGCTAATACATCATTTGCTTTATCTAATACTGGTAACATATCATACCATGTTGATTCAATGTATTTACTTTCATCTAAATCATTGATTTGATCTACTTGCTTTTGTAACGCACTCTTATCACCTTTGTAGAATTCTAACATATGCATTACATTTGCTAGTCGAGCAAAAGCACTATCCACTTCACTTTGAGTGGCATTAGTTTTTGCATATACTTCTTTTGCATTTGTTAAAGCTTCATTGAATTCAGTTACTACAACTGGTACGACATTTTCTAAGTCGGCTTTTTCAGCCATTTCAATAGCAATTTGTAAAGCTGTTTTATTAGTTTCGATTACTTGTTCAACTAAAGCATCCTTTGCAGCTTGTAACAATACTACTGCATTATTTACTTCTTCTTGAGTTACCTCTTCACTATCTAATACATTTTTAACTTCTGTCATTGTCTCAATAAATGATGCCCAAGTTTTAGATGTATAGTTTTCTTCTTTAAGAGTTAAACATTCATCATATAATGCTTGTAATTCATCTTTATTAATTTCAACTTTGTCAAAGCGCATATAATCAAGATTAAAGTTCCCTGGATTAATATCGCCTTCTGAGCGAATCATGATGGTATTTTTACCAGCTTTTAATGCTATATTACTGATTGCAACTTCATTCCATACGCCATTTTTCTGACTATCACCCCATGTTGGTGTTACTTCAATTTCAAAATCAGCTCTTTTTTCATCATTAATATATAATGCTCCCGTTCGTGGTGTGTCATCATAAACTGCTGATCCTTTTTTACCACATCCAGCATTTAATACTAAATTATAAATGCCAGATTCTTTTAAATCAACTGTGAATTGTACATAGTTTCCGACATTTTTCCATCCTGCCAAATAACCAGTTCCTGAATATCCTTTCCATTCTGTATCAATTCTTAATTGATTTTTTGATGAATCAGTTACTCCTTCACCATTTTCTAACTCGAAAATATCACCAGGATTAATTTCTGGTAATTTAGGCTCAAAATAGAACCAGTCAACATCACACTGAAAGTCAGTATCATCTATACCATTAAATTCTAAAAAGATATTACTTTCAATAGCATCTGTATCTTTACACATTACTTCTAATGTTGTCCACTGATCATCTTTTGGTATATCTAAAGTGGTTAGAATCTTATCACCTATACCATTTTCATATACTGTAATCTTTCCACCAGTACTACTCTTTAATCTAATTGCAATACCACCTTTGTCTTCACCTTTAACTTCATTAAACTCTAGCCAAGAACCACTTGTATTTGTTGACATGATTTTGCGATTACCTGCTGCATCATCGTCAATAATTGTAAATCCTTTTGAAGCAGTAGCATTTTCTGCCTCTATTTGACTAAATGCGTCAATAGAACGATCAATTCGATTAAATGTCAATGAATCCAAGTTATAATTTCCTGGATTTGTATCCCCTTCGGCGACAAATTTAAATGTATTTACACCAGCTTCTAAAGGAACATTTTCAATTGTATATTTGACCCATACACCTTGTTTTACTCCATTAACCGTTTCACCCCACTTATCAGTTATCGCAAATTCCATATCCTGAAGCTTTTGACCATTTAGATACATTGTTCCCTGTCGTGGACTATTATCATATCTTGAATCATTTTTAATTCCATTATTAACATTTAATACTAAGTTATAATCTCCAGCTCTTTGAATATCAACACTAAATTCTACTGCATCTCCAACTGTTTTAAATCCTTTAGCAAATCCTGTTCCGGTATATCCTTTCCATTCTGTATCAACAGAAACACTACCATACATTTTAGCTTCTTCTAATTCAAAAACATCACCATCATTGATTTTTTGTGGTGGAACACTTTGTTCTTCTTCACCCAATTCTACTTCTTTTTCAACAACATCAAGTAGTTTGATATTAATTTCTGTTCCCGTATCTTTAGTTTTTACATAAACAAGATCATTTTCTGTATCTAACCAATATGCTTGTTTAGCATTGTTATAATCATCTAAAGTTTTCACTTCAGTAATCTCTAAACCATCAACATAAACACCAGCTAATGCTTCAATATGGTTAAATTTCAAATTGTAATTACGATCTACTGGCGTATATACATCAGCATTCCCATTTACTCTTTCATTAATTTTAAAATTAATTTCTGTTCCATTTACTGCACAATCAAATTTAGTTGTAGTATAAGCATTTTTAGTGATATATTCACGTGTCTGCCCATCATCTTCATATAATGTAAATGTGCTTTCACCTTTTGGATAAATATCTAAAGTTAATGGATCCAATGGTTTTTCATCAGCATAATTTACATCAGGCCCCATTGGTACAATTGCCCCTGCTTTTATAAATACTGGTATTTCATCTAATGGAGCTGCTACTCTAATAGTTTTTCCATTTTCGCCACCTTCATAGCGCTCACCACTATAATAATTATACCATGTTGTTTTTGGTGGTAACCAAACTGATACCACTGTATCTTTAGTATCTGCAGCAGGTGCTACTAAAAAATAATCCCCATAATAATATTGTTCATTTAAATCCCAAGCATCAGGATTATATTGACTATCATCTTCCAAAAGCATTGCTCTCATGATTGGAACACCTTGACTATATCCTTGCCAAGCAAGTGAATATGTATATGGGTATAAAGAATAACGGATTTTTAAATTATCTCTTAATGTTTCTTGTGCTGTTTCGTTATAATCCCAAGGTTCACGACCATCATGACCATGAGTCCGCATAATCCCATTCCAAGCTCCAAATTCTCCAACCCAGCGAGTATACAATTCATCAGTTGGTCTTTTCATGAATCCGCCAAGATCATGTGATGTTGCCCAATAACCAATTAGCCCAGTATCAATACTATAACCGATTTGATTAATTAACTCTTGTGAAGTTGGATTAATATCACCTGACCAGGCAGTTGCATAATGCTGCCCTGCATAACTTCCACGAGTTATAAACATCGGACGACTTTGATCTGTGTATTCCTGCCAAGCCTCATATGCCCCCTTTGATGAAAAAGTTGGTGCTGTATTACTTCCCAAAACATCAAATTCATCAGGCCAGAACCAATCTCCATAACCAGTTGTAATGACACTGTCCATATATGATTTTACCCATATTTCTTCATTTTCTGGTTTATATAGCTCTGCTCCACCAGAAGCTTCTGGAGTTCCTGCGTTGTTATGAAGACCTACTCTAAAACCTAATTCATCAGCTTCTTCAAACATAGCTGCAATATCAGGGAATTTAGTAGTATCATTACTCCACATTTGTTTTCCCCACTTTTCACCAGCACCGCTTTGGTTTCCACCGTTATCAGCAACATCGCCACGCCAGCCAAAATCGAAAACATAACAGTCACTTGGATAATCTTCATCTCTTAAACGATGAATCCATTCCAAAAATTCTTCTTGAGTGGCATTATCATTTCCATATTTAGACAACATAAATCCATGGGCCCATTTGCCATACATTTCCATTCTTCCAGTAATTTCTGCATATTCATTTAATATTGTCTTAAAATCAGGACCATACATAAAATAATAATCTAAATAATTCTTAGTCTGAAATCCACCACCATGTTTAAAGAATGTCGTTTCTTTTTCTATCGTGTTTAAAAACATCCCATATCCCACAGTACTCATAAAAAACGGTGCTACTACTCTACCGTGAGACATTGAAAATTCTGAAAAATCTTGATCATATCGATTTAGATTACTTCTCCGACCATGATCACCTGAGCCAAATCCAAAAATACCACCAGCATTTATTTGACCTTCTACTTTTTTTACTCCCCGAACACCTGAATCATTCCAATACATTCCTTGATCATCAGCATCTTTACTAATTAAATTTCCTTCTAAATCATACATTCCAATCCGAAATGGATCTTTTTGTACTCTGACCTCAATTGCTTCTGTCAAGATTTGAATATAATCACCTTGATCATTAACCGTTTTATCAACTAATGGCCAGTCATTTTTTTGAACCATATAATATTGTGGATCTTCTGGCCGATATCCTTCCCCTCCATCAAGTGATAATTGTACCCTTATTGTTCTAGCAGTACATAATTCAATTTTTACTTGTGCATTTTCATTGTTGAAAATAAGCACATTTCCATCTTCTTCATTATTATGATCTGTATAACTGCCGATTACGCTTTCCGTAGCAGCTAATACTTTGGTATCAACTCTTAAACCTAAAAGTGTTGAAATACAAATCATTACTACTAATAATAAACATGTACTTTTTTTGATTTTCCTAATCATTTCCCTTCTCCTTTCACGTTGATATCATGTCACTTCTTTACCCCGCTAAAATACAACATATACCAATCTGATTATATAATATCAATTGTTGAATGCGCTTACAATTGCTAATTTTTGTAATTATTTTTTCCGATATTTACATCCTTGATGAAAAAAATACTTTTTTAACAAAGAATTATATAGTCATAATATTCTAAAAATAAAAAGCGTGTAATAGAATGAACTACCATAGTTCATTCCTTATTTACACACTTTATCTTTTAAAATTAAATTCTTTTTCTTTTCTTATTTTCATATAAAGCAACTGTAGCAATTGCTAGTCCAGCAAGAGAATAAATTAGATTAGTAGTATCACCTGTAGCGACACTCACTGTTGTATCTTTGGCATCTACTGCTTCTAATCCAGCAATGCCTGATTTTAAACTTTCATAAGCTATCACTACTTCTTCTTCACTTGCTTCAGGATCATCTAATACCGCTTTTGCTTCTTCTAAAGCATTTGCGAAAATATCCCATGTTTTTGCACTGTAGCTTATCGTATTTAAATTATTTGCTTTATTGATCAATTCTGCTAATAAATCCTTATCTGGAATTAATCTTAAGTTTAAATAAGCTATAGTTAATGCTTTTAATGAAGCATCTACTTCTGACTGAGTTGCTTCTTCATTTACTAAGATATTTTGAGCCTCAGTTAATATTGGCAGCATCGCATTCCATGTACTTTCTGTATATTTGCTTCCTTCTAATCCCATTACTTTATTTACTAGCGCTTCTAAGAATGTCTTATCAACTTTTTTGACTGCTTCTAAACTTTCAACTGCGTCCTGAAGTCTTGCATAAGCTGCATCTACTTCTTCCTGCATTACATTTTCATTACTTATTACTTTATTTGCAGCGTCTATTGCCTCCTGCAATACTTGCCATGAATCAGCTGTATAATCTTTTTCTACTAATTCATTAGCTATGTTGATCAATTCTTGTAAAGCAGCAGTATCACCTTTATAGAACTGTAACATATGCATTGCCACTGATAAGCGAGCAAATGATGCATCTACTTCACCCTGGCTTGCTTCTTCATTTGCTAAAACTGCTTGAGCTTCTTGTAAAGCTGCTTCAAATTCAAATGCTACAGCTGGTACTACTTTATTTAATTCTTCCTCGGTCACATTACTTGCCATATTTACAGCAATTGTTAAAGCTGTTTTATTTACATTAGTATCTGTCTTGATTTCTAATGCTGCAATTGCATTTGTTAATGCTTCAACCGCCTTATCTATTTCTGTTTGTAAAGCCTCTTCGCTATTTATAATATTTTGTGCCTGCATTAAAGCTTCTGTTAAAGCATCGGCTGTTTCTTTTGTATATAAGCTTAAATCTAAATTATTTGCATCATTGATCAAATCTTCTAACTGACTCGTATCGGCAGGTCCTGTTAAACGTATTTCAGCTCCTGAACCATAATTTTTATTTGATGAATCTGATTTAGCACTTGTAACTTTTAAACGAATATCAGTAATTTCTTCTTGAGTAAATGTTGCAATCTTCCATTCATTATTGCTAGCCCAAGTACCTGATGTTACTTCATGATATGTTTCCCCATTATCTGAACTTACTTCGATTATATATCCAGTAATTGTTCCATTTCCACCATTTGAACGTGGTTGATAACGTAAACCATCTACTAATGCTGCTTTAGGCATATGAATATTTACCCAGATATTACTCATATCTGTTCCACTCCATACAGAGTGCCAGATAGTTGAAGCATTATTATCAATCAAATTAGTCGCTGGTCCTTCAGATCCTGTCTGAGCTTGTTCACTACCAGCCGTTACTTGCCAGTTATTAATTTTTAAATCTCTTGCATTATCTTCAGCTGGAGACTTAGGTAAATTAGTCATTGAATATTTAGTTAAAATATTTTGTGTTTCTGCCTTCATATCCAATACAACTGGTACTGTTGAATACTCATTGTTACTATTGACCCATTCCCATTCTACTTCAAACCAGTCAATTGTTTTGGCTACTTCACCTTTTAATTCTTTTACTCTTTCATCGATCCATAATTGCCAGCGTTTCTTATATAGATCTGTTGTCAATCCTGACCATTGTCGATTAGAGTAATCATGTAATGAATTAGCTTGATATTTACTTCCCCAAGTAGTAATTAATGAACGGGCATTAAATTCATATAGTTCTTTTGAAAATTCATCAGCATTTTCAGCTAAAGCTTTAGCCTGCTCGATCCAAGTTCCTACCATTGTAACTTCTTGAGTAGAAGCAATCAAATCTGTTTCATCAATAATTTCCATAAATACAGCTGAATATTTTTCAAATAATTCTAAATCACCTACTCTATACGCACTTGACATTTTGTTCTGATACTCTTGAGCTGTATTTGCTAATACTTGAAGCAATACACTAGCTAAATCATATTGATATCCTTCACTTCCGGAAAATAAATCGTAATCTTCCAATAATAAAGCTGCTGCTTCTTCAAGTTTTTCCTTATCATACTTGATCAATGTACTATCACAACATGATACATTATTAATATCTAGTGCTGGTCTAGCATTAATAACAGGACATACTGGTCCTTCACCATTATTGTTTATTTGTGAATCATATACTGTTTCCATCAAAATATCCCATGCTTGTTTGGCTGAATCACTAACTGCTCCATAGCGTCTTGTAATATAATCACTGATCCATGCATCTTCATTGATCTTTTCTAATGGCTTAGTTGCATCATCAACCCAAATCAATTCAAAGAATAAATCATAAATTACAGGGTTATTATAAGATGCCTCTGGTGTAATTCCAATTCCTACCATATGATCAGTTTCATTGTATGCTTCAGGGAAATCATTGATCAATACATCCATATATCCTTTTAGCCCTGGACGTCCACCAAAGTTATTTAGTAAGCACCATACCCATGGTGTATTACCAAATTCTTTAGGGAATGTGTATCCATATGACGATTCACCATCCCAACGTGGATCTTTTTCAGCCCATAAATCAAGAATTAACGCATGTTCTTTTCTACTTCCAATTCCTGCTAACAATTCTGGAGTTGGATTTTTTTGCCAAGATTGGATTACCCATACAGCATCTTCATCAAAACTGATCATTTCATCTAAAACGATTTCAGCAATATCTGTTGGATCCATACCTCCAGTAATTCCACCTTCATGGAATGGATCTGTTGCATAATAATTTGTGACATCACCAAATACATCTCTTTGAATTTTATAATATAATTCAGCATACTCATTATAAATTGGATCTGTTGTTCTTAACATTGATGGTCTTTGGAATCCATTCCATGTTCCTTGAGCAATTACAGAACCACTAGCATCAGGGTCTTTTGTTTCAATATCAGTTGGAACCATTCCACTGTATCCCTGCATAATTGGTTTCATTCCTAATTTACGCATTATAAACTGATTTTTACGAGCTAAATCTACCCTTTCACTAAACCATGTATTATGTACTGGTCCGCCATAATTAGAAAGATTAGCCATATATGCCCATGCATAATAAGCAGGTCCTGCAATAAAATCCTTTGCTTCATCTTGTGAATAGCCAAGTTCTTCTAAAAATCTGCGCCAAACTTCTTCTTGTCCTGTCATATCTAACACAAGATTAACACCATTTAATGCTAACCAGTCTAACTCATTACGCCATTCTTCCTCACCCCAAAATGGCATTGAATATGAATGCGTACAATAGTTATAAGCATAACGAACAGGCATTTTTGTTTCTTTAAATACAGTTTCTCCGTTTAATGAAACAGCTTTATCTGGCATTGAAACATGATTTCCAACTTGAGAAATATTTACATTTAAATAATATTTTAAGTAATGATTTAATCCTGTTGCTAAAGAAACACCATTATTTCCAGTAATATGAATTTTTCCATCTTTTTCAGAAAGATCAAAATAATCATATCCTGTTCCGTTTGGATTATCTCTTACTTCAAAACTAAACCAATCCACATATTCTCCACCAATCTGACGAGTAATGATTCCTTCTACTTCTTCAATTACCATATCATTTGTGATTTTTGCAGCGTATTGTGTATCTTCAAAATCAGCAACTTCAATAGGTGCTGCATTTTGAACTTCTGTACCGCTTTCTTCACCATAAATTTTCACTTCATTGATAGAAACATTAGTAGATGTTCCAGATTGATAATTTACATAAACTCTAATGATTCTAGCCTCACGATTTTCAATACTTCTTAAATCAATTACATCACCATCAACTGGTGTAGCGTTCTTATCAGTTTTAGAATAGATTTTTGTAAAATTCTCCCCATCCATACTTGTGTAAATATCATATTGTGAATACCCAGTTGTTGGAAGATATACTTTTACTTCATCTAAATTATAGTTCTTTTCTAAATCAATATCGACATAACCTGGATAATAGATACCTGTCCATTTAGATGATGGCTTACCATCTGTTATATTTGCACTATTAGCCTGATTAGTATTTGTATGTGCTGCTTTGTTATAAGCAAGATTACCATCTAAATTTAATTTTTCTACAGCAAAAATCTTAAACTCTGCCATTGATGGCCATCCTGTAGACGTCATATCATCTAACACGATCTTTACTTTATTAACTTTGATAGTTTCATCATTTTCAGCTAAAAAATGAGTTTTTACATTATCACCAGCAAGTCGTGTTGCTTTAGCGTGATCTACTTGTTTTACCCAATTTTCGTCTTCAGCACTTTGTGTATAAATACTATATGTATAATTAAATGTATCTGTTAATGACTTTGATTTTTCAAAAGCGATCTCAAATGCATTTACATCATAATCTTCTTTCCCTAAATCCAAAATCACAGAAACTTCTTTATCTGTTAAGGTAGAAAAGGCTCCTCGATGGAAAGTAAATAATGTCCCATAATCCTTATCAACTAATCTTGCACTATCTGTTTCAGGATTCGCCCCTTCAAATGGAATTACAGTTGCATTAGGTGCTACATTGACAAACTTACTCATGTTTGGTGCTGTACTTTCCTTATCTACATAGATTCCTACTTCGGCAAATGCAGGAGTAAATAACACTGGATTTCCTGAAAGTAATTTAGGATTGCTCAATGTTACATAAATTTGATCAATTTCTGTTGTTCCTTCAAATTCATAACTATATTGGTCTAAAAAGCTAAAGTTTTGCTTTATTTCAATAACTTCCTTTTCCAGCTCTCCTTTATACAATACTTCTAAAGTAATATCGACAATTCGATCTGGAGCATGTTGCCCACCCTCAAAATCTAAAGTAATCTTACGGATTGGTTTTGTATTACTTTTAGGTACAGTATAAGTAAATGTAGGAACTGTATCCCATGAGTTTGTCGCCCATAAGGTACTTAAATTCCCATCACATATACTACTTTCACTATATCCTGATGATGTTCCAACTAAAGTAAAGTCCTCAGCTTTAGCAATATTTACTAGTGATTCTTCTACTTTTTCAACTTTAGCAAAAGTCTGTAATTCTAATAAATGCATGATTTGATCATTTTCAGTGTTATTTTGAATACTGTTACTTCCATCAAACTGAACTCTAACATAACGAGCTGTCTTAGATGGGCTAAGAGCATAAGTATCTCCCGTTTCTGTAGAATTCCCCTCAGTTTTAACACCTACAGTTTCCCAAGTTTGATTATCAGTACTAACTGCGACTGTATAACGATATTGACGTGGTGTCGTTTGAGCCCATAAATTTCCTGGATAAGTAAACAATACTATTTTTTCTAAATCATATTCTTTTTGTAAATCTAATGTTAAATATGCTTTTTCACCATTATCAATATCAACTGGACCACTGTCCCAATAACTACTTGTACTTATTATGCCATCAATTACTTTACTGGCAGGATACGAATTATTTTGATGAGTTGCACTTACTGTTCCTCCTAAAGCAACATTTACTAATTCATCTTCAGCAGCATTGATCATAATTCCCTGCATCGGAACCAGAGATAAAGCAATGACTAATGACAAAAATCCTGTTAAACATTTATATAAAAATTTATTCATTTCCCTTCTCCTTCCATTCATAAATTTTTATTTAAATTTTCCTTTTATCATCCTCCTTTTTCTTGTGTTTTTTACTACCTATCTTATCTTTAAATAAAAATATTTGTTTTCCCATATAGTTATTAAGAATACTTTTTAATAAAGTTAAAAGGTTGTAAACTAATCACTAATATAAAGACACTATTGGAAAGTTTGTGAATTTTATAAATAAACATGTAACTATTTTTAAATAAAATCGTTTTTCAAACAATTACAAATTACTCTATTAAACAAATTTCACCTTTGTGTCTATACATAATTATATAATAAAAATATTAGTAATTTCCTACAATGACTAGCAAAATGATACATTAAAAATCACAAAAAATCGCCCTCTTTAAAAAGTGACGATTCTTAAAATTTTTATTCAGCTTATTTTTAACCCTTTATTGCATTATATACATTGTTTACAGCTTCGATATAACATATGAAAGAAGGATGATTGTGATCGTTTTGTCTCAAATATCTATTTTTGATCTTCAAATACTGCTCCCTAACAAGCTGCCATTCTCCTGTTTGCTTAATATACTTAGCCTTTTCCTGTATTTTTGCAGAATCAGGTGCCTTGTTCCAATAGTATTGATCAGAGGCATTTGACCACGCGTTTAAACTAATCAAATTGAGTCCGCTAAATCCTGTTTTTTGTTGTTAATAAGCCTATAAAAATATTCATCAGTATCTCTACAAACAATGCAAACATCCATTGAAAATCTGGTAGGATTACCTTTAACAAAATATCTTTTTTTCGTAATCAAAGAAGATGTTGAATCATCGCAATCTTCCCAACCGTGTTTCTTTAATGCCTTATTAAAGGATTTTCTAGCACATTCTTTTATATATCTGCAATCCTCATAATCTTCACATCTGACAATTTCAAGGTTGTAATCCAAATCTATTGGTGACCTAGTATTTTGTACAATGAGATTTCTTGCACCGCTCCCTACAAGATAGAATATTGCGCCAATATCATGATCCTTTTTTAAGTAATGACAAAAATCCTGCATTATTTCACCACACAAATTTCAAACACGGCTTAGAAATTCTTTTAAAAATAAAAAACTACTCAAGTAGTTTTTTATAATTATTTCAAATTATGATAAATAAATAACATTCTATCCTTACCATTAATATCCTTAATAATTTCATAACAATCATCAGGAAAATATTTTTGTAATGCTTCTTCCATTAGTTCCCGTTGATCAAAACCCATTTCAAATGCAAGCAGTGCACGATCATTCAATAAACTTCTCACACCTTTGAAGATCTTACGATAAAAATACAAACCATCAGCACCACCAAAAAGAGCAACATGTGGTTCATTATCTTTAACGATAGCTTCTATCTCCTGTTCTTGAGGAATATAAGGAGGATTAGAAACAAAAATATCTACCTTTATATTACGATCAATCAATGGTTCCAGCATATCACCGACCATAAATTCAACATCTGCATTTAAATTTTTAGCATTTTCTTTAGCCACATTAACAGCATTTACAGAAATATCTGTTGCATATACCTTTAATCTTGACTCTTCTAACGCTAAACTTGTAGCTATAGCCCCACTACCAGTACCAACATCACATAAAGTAATTGTCTGATAATCTGCAAAATAATCATCTATACGATATAAAATATTTTCAACCAATTCTTCCGTTTCATAACGAGGAATCAAAACATCTTCATTTACTTTAAAATCACGACCAAAAAACGTTTCCACTCCCTTGATATATTGAATTGGTCTACCATTATAATACTCTTCCATTCCCGCTAAAAATTGATCTTTTAATGTATCATCAACCTCTTGATCATACATTAAGTATAATTCATGTGGCTCTTTTTTAGCTAAATGATAAAACAATACTTTTGCAACATTAACATCTTTATTATCATCATCTAAACGACTTTCTGCTTGTTTAATTAGTTCCTTTACAGTTGCCATTAATGCTGTCCTTCCATTTTTAAACGTTGATCTTCATTGATTAAAGCTGTAATGATATCATCTAATTTACCTTCAATAATTCGATCTAACTGTTGAATCGTCAACCCAATACGATGATCAGTTACCCGATTTTGAGGGTAATTATAAGTTCTAATTTTCTCTGCTCTATCACCTGAACCAACTTTACTTTTTCTTTCATTTCCAACTTGTTCATCTTGCTGTTGTTGATAATAATCATAGATTCTAGCAATTAAAGCTCTCATTGCTTTATCTTTGTTATCATGTTGTGAACGGCCATCTTGACTGGCTGCAACGATTCCCGTTGGAAGGTGAGTAATTCTTACTGCTGAATCTGTCTTATTGATATGTTGACCCCCAGCCCCACTAGCACGATAAGTATCAATTCTTAAATCACTTTTATTAATTTCAACATCTACTTCTTCAACTTCCGGCATAACTAAAACAGTAGCAGTAGAAGTATGCACGCGGCCTTGAGTTTCTGTTTTTGGAACACGTTGAACACGATGAGAACCAGATTCAAATTTTAATTTTCCATATACACCTTCGCCTTTAACCATAAAAGAAATCAATGAATAACCACCAGCTTCAGCATCAACTGCTTCCATTACTTCAATTTTCCAACCTTGAGATTCTGCATATTTTACATACATCCGATACAAATCACCAGCAAAGATGTTTCCTTCATCACCACCAGCAGCACCACGAATTTCCATAATTACATCTTTATTATCATTTGGATCTTTTGGAATTAATTCGATTTCTAACTTTTTAATGATTTCTGGTAATTTTTCTTCCAATTCAGCTAATTCCATTTTAGCCATTTCTTTGATCTCAGGATCTGATTCTTTTGTTAATTCTTTAGCATCTTCTATCCCGGCTTCAATTTCTTTATACTCTTGA
This sequence comes from Clostridium sp. Marseille-Q5894, assembly GCF_946902305.1. Lineage (NCBI taxonomy): Bacteria > Bacillati > Bacillota > Clostridia > Eubacteriales > Clostridiaceae > Clostridium > Clostridium sp. Marseille-Q5894. The sequence continues at coordinate 121,127 of NZ_CAMPPT010000003.1, forward strand.
TATAAATCATATGCTGTTTGTAATGACGCCTGTTCTTTAGTAACTTCGGTCATTTTTTTAATATCACTGCCAATATCCGGATCCATCAGCATATGTCCTAATTCTTCATACCTGTTTTCCATTGTTTTTAAACGATCTAACATACTTTCATTCATGATTTATACCTCCAAACCTACCATATTATATAATAAACATAGAAAATAAGCAAAATATATTTTATTTGTTTTAATCTTACTTATAGTATAATTTTAGTAAAAAAATTATACTATATTAATTATAGTTCACATTGAGTTCACCTAATCATTTTATTATATAGGTGTAGTAAGAAAACTACCCCTCCCTTTAATCATAGAAAACGAAGACAAGTTACCTAAAAGTAACTTGTCTTTATTTTATCCATAAATTTATTCTTTAGTAAAAATGGGTGTTATGATCAATTCATAACATCCATTTTTTTAAATATTTTCTTTTTTCTTTTTACTATAGATTAAACCTAATACACTTAATCCAGCTATATTCATTAACATTCCTAGTGATACATCATCTCCTGTTTTTACACTTGCTGTTGTATCTCCTAGATTTACAGAAGTTATATCTGAATTAGCTACTAATCCCGCCATTGCTTTTGTTAGAGCATCTTTGGCATTGTCCACCTCTGTTTGACTTGCTTCTGGATCATTGAATACTGCCTTGGCCTCATTCAATGTATCATTCATCACTTTCCATGATGCTACTGTATAATTTACTTCACTTAATCCATTAGCTTGATTGATTAAACTGTTTAATAAGTCTTTATTTGGTTTTAGTCTTAAGTTCAAGAACGCTTTTACTAATTCACTATATACTTCATCAACTTCATCCTGCATCGTATTAACATCTGCTAATACATCATTTGCTTTATCTAATGCTGGTAACATTGCATGCCATGATGATTCAATATACTTGCTTTCATCTAAACCTTTGATTTGATCTACTTGTTTTTGTAATGCTGTTTTGTCACCTTGATAGAATTCCAACATCTGCATTGCATTTGCTAGTCGAGCAAAAGCACTATCTACTTCACTTTGAGTGGCACTAGTTTTTGCATATATTTCTCTTGCATTTGTTAAAGCTTCATTGAATTCGGTTACTACTGCTGGTACGACATTTTCTAAATCAGCTTTTTCAGCCATTTCAATAGCAATTTGTAAGGCTGATTTATTAACATCTGATGGTTCATTATTCTTTTTTTCTAATCCTTCAAATGCATCTGTTAATGCTTGATAGACATAATCAATAGTATCTTGATCGGTATTGATATCATCCAATACCTTTGCAGCATTATCTAAAACAACCACAAAATCATTCCATGATTCTTCAGTATAGATTGTTTCATCAAGATCTTTTTCACTTAACGTAGCGTATAATTGATCTAATAATGTTTTATCTGCACCTACTTCAACAAACATTAATTCACTTAAACCAAAGTATACTGATCCCCAAGATCCTACACCTGGAGTAGGATTAGCAACTAATTTTACATAACGAGCAGATACTCCATTAAATTTAACCGGAGAATTATTGTCATCATTTAAGTTTGTAACGACTTGTCCTGCATTTCCACTTGCTTTAGCAAATTGGAATGGATAATCTGCAGAAACCTCTTCTTTAAACTTGATATTTTCATCTGGACTTAATTCATTCCATGTTGTTCCATCTTCAGAATATAAAATCATAACATCTCTAAATCCTCGATCAGAATAATTGTTTTGATTCATATTCCAAATCCACATTTCATCCAACTTACAAATTTTTCCTAAATCAATTTGAATCCATGCTTTTTCACTTGGATCATTTTTAGTATGCCACATAGTTAATGCACTACCATCGTTATCATGAGTTGCATCTAAACCAATACCTGTCAGACCACTATGATTGATAACATTGTTTGGATTTTGTCGCGTATCGTTCCATGTATCTCCAGCAGTTGCTGATTCACCAGATATAATACTCTTATAATTTACTTTAACCAAATGATTCATTCCATTTTCTAAAGCATTAACAACTTCATTAATTTCTGCTTGTGTAGCATTTTCAGGGAGTTTACTTGCATTAGCAATTGCTTCTTTTAATACTTTGAAACTCTTTATAGTATAATCACTTTCGTTATATGTTTGTGCTTCTTCTAAACGAAGGTCTAATAATTGATGTGATGGTACTTCCTGATCTAAGAATTCACATTCAATATAAAGTAAATCATGATCTGATAAATCACTAACATTAACCTCAACACTATTAACTTTTAAGTTACGTGTTGTAATAATATTGTCAATACAACGAGACACATTAGCATTAGCTGAAGTTAAATGAGCTGTTTTATACCATACATTGTCTTTACCATTTGCAATATTGTAATCCTTTAAAAAAGGATAAAATTCACTGATAGAACTGCTGGTATTAAAATCACCTGTAATAATTTTGTATTCAGTTGGATCGTTCTTTAAAACTTCAATTAATGTTTCAATTTGTTGTTCACGAATTTCCATATTTTCATATGATAAATGTGTGTTATAGAAAGCAATCTTATGTCCTTCTTTTACAAATTCAACTCTTAAATAAGAACGTCCTTCGATACCCTCTTTCCCCGGTAATGATTCACCTGATGTTTGATCAAATGGAATTGTAGAAATAACACCATTTCCATACTCTCCTCCACCATAATCAATAGCTTTTTTAAAATATGTGTTTGTATAAAGGCCACAATCCTCAAATTTTTTCATCATATCAAAATTATTTCTAGAAGTGAACATATCAACTTCTTGAAGACCAACGATATCAAGTTTTAAACGACTTAAAACTGTATTCATTGCTGGAATATCTGGATGAGTACCACCAGCAATATTAAATGTACCAATACGAATCGTATTTTCTTTAGCAACTAATTCTAAACCTTCAATTGCCGCATTTAATAAATTGTATGCTTCTGTAATATCTTTAACTGAAGCCACTTCCTTTTCTAATAAAACATTTGCTGCAGTTAAAGCCTGAGCAAACACTGCCCATGATTCAGTTGTATAATCTGTTTCTACATATTTAGCAACAGAATCAACTAATTCCTGTAATAGTGTCTTATCGCCACTTATTTCTTTTCCATCATAAATTTCTTTAACTTGAGATTCTGTTAAAGCCTCATTAAAAATCTTTAATTCATCCAATGAACCAGTCATATTTCCAGAATCTGCTAAACCTGATTTAGCATTTGCCCCAATTCTTTTTGCCGGCCCTGCAATTACTAAACTAATCTTTTGTTGGAACTTACCATTGACATATAAAGATGTCCCTGTTTCATCGCAGACAAACATTAAATGTACCCATTCATCTAATGGCGCACTATATTCAAAGGTGCTATCAATTACACCAAATTTACTAATTCCTACTTTATTAGTGTTTTTCCATTGTTCTAATTTGATTTCACCTTCATCACCAGAAAGTAAAACCGTATTTGTACTACTATTTGCCGCACGTTTTACCCATAATCCAGCACTCCAGTTTCCTTGTAAATCTTTATGATTTAAATCTACACATCCAGATCCATCAAATGTTAACGCTTTACCATTAATACCTTCACTCCAGCTTACACCACCTTGTATTGTCCCAATGTTTTCTCCGCTTTTATCTATAATGCTTGTTCCTTCTCCTTCGTCAAAATCCCATTGTGCATTTAGTGGTACATATGGTGTAGGCCATAATGATTCATCTTTGTTATATTGAATTCCTTCTATATCCCAACGTTCACTTTGATTAATCAAACGAGTCTTATACTCATCCCAGTTTCTGTTTTCTTTTGGTGTCCATCCAATTTCAGCATGACCTGGTAAACGTGGATAAATCATATAATCCCAAGCTCTATCGCTTGATAATGTTTCTGCCCATAACGGACATTCAATTCCTAATATCTGATCTTTAGTTCCATAGTTTGTTGGATCCCAGCTATATGCCCTTTGGGGACTGATTTTTGCTGCCCAGCTTAATCCGAATTCTGATTCATTTGGATATTGCATATCAATATATGCATAGTCTGCGGGTGATGCAATATATTTCACATCACTATTCATCTTTGCATTTCCTGTTGACCAGAATTGTGTTATTGTTCCTTCTTTATCTTCAACAACGTTATCAAAATGTTGCCATCCTATTGGTGTTTTTCCATATTTTTGAGCAATATCAGCAACTCTGTTCATGAAATATTTATAATCTTCATTTGATGTTGAATGTGCTTCATCTCCACCAATATGGAAATACTTTGATGGTGAAATAGCTGAAACCTGTTTAATAACTTCTTCTATAAATTTATATGTATTTTCATTATGACATTCCAATGATGCCCATCCGACATCCCATCCTTGATATAGCTTTGTATTGTCATAGTTCCCTGCATGCGGTTTTCCATCTTCAGTGCTGTTTAACATCGGTAATGAAACCAATGCTGCCCATGCATGTCCTGGCATATCAAATTCTGGAATAACTTCTACATATCTTTCTTGTGCATATCTTACGATTTCTTTGAAATCTTCTTGTGTATAAAACCCTGGTCTTTCACCATTGTGTGTACAAGAAGTTGAAGCACCTAAATCTGTTAAGTTAGCATATTCTTCACCTTTGATTTCAATACGCCATCCCTGGTCATCGCTTAAATGCATATGTAATTTATTCATTTTATATTGTACTGCCAAGTCAATTTGACGTTTCACTTGTTCAACTGTAAAAAAGTGACGAGAAACATCTAACATCATTCCTCTGTATTCGTATTCTGGTTTATCTTGAATATTACATGTTGGCACAATCCATTCAACATTACTTACAATTTCCTTACTTTCAATTTGAGCAGGGAATAATTGACGTAAAGTTTGTATTGCATTAAATAAACCTTCAGGTTTGTATGCTTTTAATTGAATGTATTCAACAGTTGTATTTAATTGATATCCTTCATTACCCATATTTTCATCATCAACAATACTCATTTGAATATAATTTGTTCCAGCAGGTTTTCCTTTAGCTAAAACCAAATCATAACCTGTACTTGTTTCTAATTTTGTTTCTAATGCTTGTCCAATATTTTTATAAACCTCATCTTGAACTTCTTCATCATCGACATCAACAAATAATTTTGTATCTTTATTTAATTCAAATTCTTTATAAGTGTATTCCTCACTTAATGGTTTAGGTATTAAATACCTTTTATTGCTAGCAGTTTCTTCTAATGCATATGAAGTTGTAGGAACTGTTACAACACCCAAACACATAAAGAAAGCAAGCATGCACGCAATAATTCTGTAGCCTTTCCTCATATAAACTTTAACTCCTTTTAAAATATTTTTGAAAATCTAAACTAATAATTATGTGACACCATCACTCCTTCCTAGAATTAAAAACAAAAAGAGCTCCTAAAAGCTTTTAATGGTCTTATCTAATTTAATTGTAGCAACTTCATAACTAAATTCCTATATCAAAAAAAAGTATATAAATTTTACATTTATTTTATAGTTGATAAATTAAATGCATAAAAAAGTAGTAACCATAGATGTGGTTCTTACTCGATAATGGGTAATTAAAAAAGAAAAGATTTCAAAAAATGATCATATTTAATAATTATTTAAGAAATCTCTTTTTTAATGTTTACCCTAAAGTAAGAAAGAACCATAGATGTACAGTTACTACTTTGTCTCCAATCTGAAAAGATGAGATATTTCATCTTTTATTTATTTTTAAATATACCTGTTTTTTTATTAATATATATTACAATACTAGCTAATACTACTTCTACCATAGGTATAGTCATAGATACAATATCACCAGTTTTTACACTTGCTGTAGTATTATCCACTATTTCTCCAGAAACTGCTACTAGTCCAGCGATTGCTTTTGTTAAAACATCTTTAGCATTGTCCACCTCAGCTTGACTTGCTTCTGGATCATTGAATACTGCTTTGGCCTCATTCAATGTATCATTCATCACTTTCCATGATGCTGCTGTATAATTTGCTTCACTTAATCCATTAGCCTGATTGATTAAACTACTTAATAAGTCTTTATTTGGTTTTAGTCTTAAGTTTAAGAACGCTTTTACTAATTCACTATATACTTCATCTACGTCACCTTGCATTGCATTTTCATCTGCTAATACATCATTTGCTTTATCTAATGCTGGTAACATTGCATGCCATGATGTTTCAATATATTTGCTTTCATCTAAACTGTTGATTTGATCTACTTGTTTTTGTAATGCTGTTTTATCTCCTTTAAAGAATTCTAACATCTGCATTGCCTTTGCTAGTCGATCAAAGGCACTATCTACTTCACTTTGAGTGGCACTAGTTTTTGCATATATTTCTCTTGCATTTGTTAAAGCTTCATTGAATTCGGTTACTACTGCTGGTACGACATTTTCTAAGTCGGCTTTTTTAGCCATTTCAATGGCAATTTGTAAAGCTAATTTATCTGTTTCAATTGCTTTTTTAACTAACGCATCTTTGGCACTTATTAAAGCTGTTTTAGCATTATCTATTTGTTCTTGGGTTACATTTTCATTATCTAAAACAGCTTTAACATCAAAAATTGCCTCTTTAAATTTAATCCAGCTTTCTACTGTATAATCATCCTCTTGAAGTGCTATACATTCATCATATAATACTTGTAATTCGGTTTTATCAACAGTACGTTCTAGTAATCTTATTGCATCAGTTAATTGTTCATACGCTACATCAACCTGGCTTTGATTAACATCATAGCTTAAATTGACATTAATGGCATTGATTAAATTATCGTAAAAATAAGTTGCTATTGCTTCAGAAACATTATCTAAGGCTCCACTTTGTTCTAATAACTGAGCCTTTTCAATTAAGTCATTCAAAATAGTTTTTTGAACAATCTGCTGACCAGTAAAATAAGCTTCAAAAATCTCTGCACTATCCTGCCACGACATTTCAATCTCAATTACATTATAACCATTTAAATTTATTACATTGTATACTTCTTTATAGTCTCCTAAATCAATCCATTCTTCAATTAATTCAGTATCCTTTTTTTGAACTTTCGCTTTAATATTAACAATGGAATCACTATCCTTTAAAAAGATAAATTGTTCTGGATTTGGATGGTTAAAAGTTTTAAAATTAATCTTTCCAGCTTGGTTATTTACACTTGTAAAAATATCACCATCTGAAATATTATCTACATTACTAATATCTCCACCAACAAAGTTTACATTCTCATCTAATAAACGATTAACATATATTTCTTTAATTTGAATCCAATTTCCATTAGACATATAAAAACGTAAATATCTAGCTTGTTCACCATTAAACTGAATTTTTTGATATTCGGTTCCAACCTTATCAAAACTATAAATTGTTTTCCATTGCTCACCATCTAATGAAGCATCAACTCTTCCATATAATACATTATCACTAGAATATAATACTTCCATATCATTCAATGATGTAATACCCTGTAAATCTAAATCAATATATCTAGTTAATTCTGAATTACCATTATCACCACGTTTTAACCATAAAGTAGTGTTTTCATTACCATCAACTAAATTATTGGCACTACCACTCCATACGTCCCCACTATTAGTTGTAAGACTTGCTTTTAAAGCTAACCTTCCAGCTAAACGGATTTCAATATTACTAATTGTAAGAGAATGATCAGTATGATTAGAAATTTCTATATATTTAGCAGTTATATTCTTTAATTCATTAATTGGTTGTTCCTTCCAAATTAAACCATCATCTGATACTTTTACAGTTACCTCTGAATTATCCAAACTAATCATAGTTAAATTCTTTAATTGATCAAATGTTGCTCTGATATATTTTTGTGATTGTAAAACAATATTTGTATCACTATCGATTTTAATAATATTCTCATCTTTAATTACATTTAAATCTGATAGATAATTATCATTAGTACATAAAGTAACAACTTTATCTTGATTGATCAAGATTTCATTTAAAATAACATTAGAATTATTAGCCCCTGTTACACTATCTTCATGTTCAGCTATAGCACGATAACGAAGATAACGAGCTGTTATGTCTGTTTCAGCTTCTACTGTAGCTGAATTAAAATCATTTATTTTAATCCAATTTTGATTATCCAATGAATATTCTAGCGTACCTTCCTTATAATAAGCAGGTTTGTTGTCTTTTTTTTCTTGCATAATAATCTTGATTTTTGAAATATTCATTTCTTTGCCTAGATTTACACCAAAATAATCTCCATTAATATATTGTCCTATTTCAACGCTTGTATTTATTTGACCATCAAATGCTTTTGAATAATCTTTTTTTGCAGTACCAAAGCCTTTCATAGTAGAAGGAATATTTAATTTTGTATATAAATCTTCTTCCATTTCGGTTAATAAATCTTCAACAAACGGATAAAGAACTTTTTGCGCCGCCTTTTTACCACCATGACCTTGATTTGATTTATCCAATTTCACCTTTCCGGTTGTTACAATATCCATTGCCGCTTTAATTGAATCGCTATTATTTTGATCAACCTGGTCATATGTTGTTAAAGAATCAACAACATAAATTCCAGCATCAGCAATATCATAAACAACATCCATCCATTGATTTATTTCACTACTAATATTATTAGTGCCTTTATAGGCTTTCAATGTTGTAATAGCATCCTTGAGTTCCTTGAAATGATCTTTTACTACTTCAACCTCTTTGCCATAATCTTCACCTTTAGCATATTTTTCCCTTAAAGCATTTAAATCTTCCTGCATATAAACTGATTCATCGGTTTGAGCGAATGACATCGGCGCAGCTGCACAGTTCTGCGCAAAAATTTCAAAAGCCTTAGATGCATCTTCATCATCTGTAATAATATGTTTTAAAGCACTTTTCCAACTGTCATTACTATTATAAGCATTACTGTTCCAAGTATAATCGGCCACACTATATAAACTAACTTTACTTGCTTGAGCCTGATTCATTGGATTTGATGTTAGTCCACTCATATTTTCAAGATTATTTTCTAATCCTTCAGATGGGCCTAGATGCATTAAATGAGATCTTCCCAAATCATTAACTGGCCAATTCCACCAAATATATACTGGTCTTTGAATCAGATTAGTTATCCAATCGATTGAAGCTTGCGTAATTTCCGAAACAACATGATCTCCTGTCCACATAACTTGAATTCGTTTATCAAAATTACTAATATTGCGAAGGTAACTCTCACTTGCCCCATCTTTTCGATAATACTGTGGGCAGAAAATAAGTGGTTTACAATCACCTTTTTTATCAACATATTCGGTTTGAATTTTATTCATATATTCAACCAGGCGTGTATTATTAGTTGAAGAATCATCAAAAAATATTGCAAATTGACGAACACCAATATCATATAACTGATCAAATTTGATTTCTAAAGATGCAATATCAGCATCAGATAAATCTGTATGTCCCCCAACGTGAGCAGCCCAAACAAATTCAACACCCGATTTCTTTCCAGCATCAACTAATTCTTTTAATTCAGCTAATTTATTATCTGGATATAAATCTCGCCACTGTCCATAATGGTATGAATCATTCTTAGGACCATATATATAAGTATTCATCTTATAACGTCCCCCAAATTCAATTAAACTCATTCTATTTTCATGAGACCAAGCCCCATAAAAACCTTCAATGAAACCGCGATATTCAACATCTGGAGCATCTTCAATTGTTAAATCTTGAACTACTCCTTCACCTTGTTCAATTAAACTTTCTAGTGTATAAGAACCATACTTAACTCCAGCATCATCATTACCAAGAATTGCAATCGTATTCTTTTCTTCATCAACATTTAAAACATAACCTTCATCTTTATCAGTAGAAATTTCAGTATTATATTCAATGCCATAATAGTATTCATCAACAATCCCGTAATCATCCTTGATCCCAACTAAAATATTTGTCTTATTTTCATCAATATTATTACCTAAAACATACTTGATTTCTAATTTATTCAAAACATCAGTATAATTATCTTTTGTAATCTCACTTACAGTATCTTCAAAAATAAGATTAACTTCCTGACTTATTTCCAATTCCCCTTCATCATACATGATATTTTGAGGAGTTGGATAAAGTTCATACTCTTTTCCAATCTTACTAACAACTATAATATCAAAAGTTTTTTCTTTAGTAACATCAAACCGAGTAACTATAGCTGTTAATTTAACTTTTTGTTCATTTTCTGTTCTAATAATTTTAGCTTTACCATTTTCATCAATTGTAACTGCTTTATTATCAGATTTCCAGTTAATCGTAACACCATATTCAGTATCTAAAACTGGTAAATTAAAATCTTTGTTAACCCTTTCTTTAACTGTTAATTTGTTTAAATATTCATTTACATATGCTTCATCAGACCATTCTGATCCATAAACTTCAAATTCATAAAGTGAATATCCTGTATTATTATCATTATTTTTTCTCTTCTTCTTTGTATCCCTTGCATTCTGACATATCGAGCTGTAAATGCTTCACTTAATTCAATCACGTTTACAGCTGTTTTATCAGGAAACAGAGCCTCTTCGTCAAGATAAAAACCGTTATCAATAACTTCACCCACATCCTGCCAATCATTTAAATCATTAGATACCTGCATTTTAAATTTGTTTGGACGTGATTCCCAACTCAATACAAACTTATTTACTTCTTTTGCTGTCCCTAAATCAACATAAATCCAAGATCCATCAATATTAGATGCATCTTTCCCCGCTAATGTCGCCCAACGATTGCTACTTACATTGACAATTCCATCAAACGCTTCACTTTCTGGGGTTCCAGAATCCTGAATGCTTGAAGCAACACCATTTTTATTTAACGCTAAATTAGTACTAGCATCACCAATTTGTGAATCAATCGCTAATACATTAACTGACGCAAATGTATTCAAAGTGATTGCTAAACATAAAAAAATCTTTGATAATTTCATCCGTTTTCCCTCCAATTTTACTTGGTAGTGTCAAAAATCAATATAAATGACACAAACCCACTACCTTTCATTTGTTAATAAGTAGTAAAAATGATTACTAATTATATTTCTTCTGCTCTAAAATATAATATTAATTCTTAAATTAAAAATAATTGAAAATAAATTATCCCTTTACCATTTATCCAAAATCAAAAAAGATTTTAGTTATTATCTGCTTGAAATTCTCTTCTGTTATTCTAGTTTTATACTTCTTTCTTCTTAATTACTAAATATCCAAATATTATAAATACAGCTAGACAACTAAACTTATAGTATCATCAATATTTATACTTGTTATCATATTACTAAAATTTTCAAACACTTCATTTACATCTAAATCAATTAAATTTTCTATAGCTACTAATTCTGCAATAGGTAGTAATGTTTTTAAATATCGCATAAATTAAATAGTAAAATATCTCTTAATTAAAAAATATATTACTATAAAATAACATTTATCCATTATTCAAAGATAGTTTAAAAGTGAGAAACCCTTTTATAGCAAAGGTCTTCTCACTTTTTCCTTTAACTATCAATAGATTTACATTTTTTTTGACTATTTAAAAAAAAGCAGATTTGTTAAAATCTTCTCATAAAATACATTTATTTAATTTGGAATGTTACTTTAAATAGGCATGACCATAGGATAAATACGGTTAGGAGGTGTATTTATAAAGCGGAAATAAGACAAAAATTAAATTATAGATATTTATTAATGAGAAAATATTAATAAATAGTAAAGGATAAACCTCTTTATGATAATTTTTAAAAGATAACGAAAGTTAAAATAAAGAGGTTTTCTTTTAAAAAATTTTGGGAAATAAAGAAGTTAATAAAAAGTTATTTTGATAATCATGAGATTATGGAGATTAAAGGAATGGAATAATTAATTGAGGAAAATGGAACTATTATAGCTTATTGAAGAGGAGAAAGGGAAATGAAAAAAATTAAACAAACATTAAAGTTTTTTTTAATAACGGCTATTATTTTGACAGCTGTGTTGTCAAATGGCTTGTATGTTAAAGCAACAGGGAATCGAGTAAATTTTGCATTAAATAAACCAGTTGTAGGAAGTTATCAAGATAGCCCAAGTCATTCTCCTAATAATGTCGTTGATGGGGATTTATCAACATGTTGGGGGACTGATCCGTATGGTACAAATCAATGGGTATGCGTTGATTTGGAAAAAAATTATGTTTATGATGAATTTTATATTGCAAGTGAAAATAGTGAGGCTCAGAAAATCAGGCAATTTAAAATTGAGGGGTCTAATGATAATAATGTATTTGAATTGATTTACCAATCTGATGATAATCAATCTGGATATGGTTTAGAACAAACAATTAAATTAAATGAAGCGGTAGATTATCGGTATGTTAAAATCACAGTTGAAAAGTTAATTAGTGGTGCTTATCCAAGTGTATCATTAAGAGAATTTGGAATTATTGGTACTGAGGAAGAAAGGATAAGTGACGTTAAAACTGCTCTATCAAAATTGAGTATTCCTCATAATATATATCGTAATTTTAAAATCTCATTGTATGATGAAGAACTAGGAGTAGATTTTTCTTGGAAGAGTGAAAATGATGCAGTCGTTATTAAAGATGATACTGTAGTGATCAATAGTGATTCAAATGAGAAAAAAGGAACTTTAATCGTAGAAGCTAGTAAGGATGGATATAGTCAAAACGAAAGTTATGCATTTGAAGTTAAATCATTACAAAGTGGCGATTATAGTATTTATCCCCTAGTACAGCAAATGAATTATGGGAACGATGTTTTAAAAATAAATGATAAAATAAATGTTGTAATGTATCCTGGAATGGATGAAAGTATTTCTAATTATTTAATTAATTTATTTAAAGAATATCAAATCGAAGTTATTTTTAGCGATGAAAAAAGTGACGACGCATTAAATATTTATTTAGGTATAAAAGATCAAGGTGATTTAGCAGACCAATATTTAGCAGGAAAAGTTGATGATAGTTCAATTGCAGGAACTGCTGATGGATATGTTTTAAAAGTATGTGCTCAAGATAATATTGTTGCCATTGTTGGAAACGACGTTTCTGGAACATTTGATGGTGTTTTTACATTAAAACAAATGCTAGCTTCATCAAATGAAAGTTTAAAAGATGTAACTATTATTGATTCACCAGATACAAAGTTTAGAGGGATCGTAGAAGGTTTTTATGGCCAATATACACATAAAGAAAGATTAGACTTATTAGCTTTTATGGGTCCTCTTAAAATGAATACATATGTATATGGAGCAAAATCGGATGCATATCATCGTAATAAGTGGCGTGATTTATATCCAGAAAATAATATTAATGAAATTAAGGAATTAGTAACTAAAGGTAAAGAGAATAATGTAGAATTAGTTTGGACAGCTCATGTTGGTGGAAATATTGATATGGGCTCTCAAAGTGACTTTGATGCATTAATAAATAAGTTTGATCAGTTGTATAATATAGGAGTAAGACAATTTGGTATTTTTTATGATGATGCTTACACTGATAGTACATATTTAGTTGAATTTGTAAATAAAGTGAATCGTGAATATATTCACAAACGTACGGGAGTTAAAGATTTAATTATTTGTCCAGAACAGTATTGTAAAACAAGAGTAAGTGGTAATTATTTAGATTTACTTGCTCAATTTGATCAAGATGTTCAAATTATGTGGACTGGAGATAGTGTTATTTCAGAAGTAAATCCTTCTATGATGGAATATATCGAATCAAAAATAAATCGACCAGCCTACATCTGGTGGAATTATCCAGTGAATGATTTAGGCATGGGTAGTCAATTATTAGTCGGACAAACAGTTGGATTAAGTAATGAAATGGGTAAAATGAATGGATTGGTTTCTAATCCAATGTTACAAGCTCAGGCTTCTAAATTCTCATTATTTAGTATTGCGGATTATGGTTGGAATATTGCTGATTTTGATAAAGAGGAAAGTTGGAATAAAGCTGTTGAATATATTATTCCTGAAAAAGAATATGCAGAGGCATTTAAATTGTTTGCTGCTAATAATAATCAATCAGTTGCAGAGTTACAGGATATAGCAGTTGAATCAGAATATTTAATTGAATCACTTAATGTTTTTAGAGAAAAATATTATTCTGGTGAAAATATTGAAACAGAAGTAAATAATTTAATTGAAGAATTTAATAAAATTGAAGAAGCATGTTTATTATTGAATGAATATAAGGGAAATCCAGAATTAGTTAGTCAAATTAATCCATGGGTAAATAATTTGTTAAAAGTTGTAGAAGCAGGACAATTGACTTTAAATAATATACTTTATTTAAGTACTCATGATATTAATGAAGCAGTTACAATTGCAAATGTACACCAAAACTTTTTGGAATGCCAAGATAAACTTGGAAATATTGGGGGACAATGGTCTGGAAGAAGAGTATTGTTACCATTTATTTATGAAATGCAGGATGTTTTAGAAAATACTATCAATAATCAAATGAATGAACATATAGTATTGAGAACAGTTACCAATTATCGAAATGGTAACTTTGTAATGATGGATTTGGATAAAATGATTGATGGAGATATAAATTCATATGTTACATTTGATCAAAAAGAAGTTGCTGGAAAATGGTTTGGTGTAGATTTAGGAGCAACGATCAAAGTTAATAAATTAGAAATTTTGATTGGTAAAGATGCACGAGATCAAGATGTAGCAAGTGATTATAAGATTCAAATTTCTAATAATGGTATCCAATGGACTGATATTGATACTACTAATAATAATAACAAAATACTGAATAGTAATAACTTTTCAGCAAGATTTATACGTTATTATGTTGAAAAAGGATGTAATAAAAATGTAAAAGTGCGTGAATTTAGAGTTGATCCAATAGATAAAGTTATATTTACTAATAGTGACAAATATCAAAAAATCGATGTCATAGAGGAAAAAAGTATTGTGGAGATTGGTCACATTGATAATTTTATGTTGGCTAATGGAGAATATATAGGAATTCAATTTGAAAGAGCACAAGAATTTACAGATTTAGTAGCAAATGCTGAATTAAATGATTTAAAATTAGAGTATTCGATCAATAAACATGACTGGTTACCATTTGAAGGTGAAAAGTTTGTGGCTAAATATATTCGTTTAATAAACAAAACTGGTGAAAATTTCAATGGAGATTTTGAATATTTAAAAACAGTTGGATCCGAAATAGTAACTATTGAAGATCAAATTGAAGTTACAAAAAGTGATGATTTAGTCATTTGGTCAGGATCACCAAATGATCTAATTGATGATAATCGCGATACACTAATTTGGACACGTGATCAAAAAGTCGGGCAAAATTATGTGTTAGATTTAAAGAAAGAATATCCAATAAAAGATATTAATGTTGTTATGGTATCCGGTGACGTTATGAAAGAAGGAGTTGTAGAAATTTCATCTAACGGAATTGATTGGAAAGAAATAGGAATAATTGGCGAAAAAACAGAAAATCTAATTGTTTTAGAAAATGAAACAGCACGCTATATTAAAGTTACAGTTACTAAAGACTCAAGTACTTGGTTAAAAATTAATGAAATTGAAATTAATCAATTAAATAGTGATACACAAATTCCAATATTAGATAATAAACAGGCAGAAACAGCTATTGATAAGAATTTAACTACTAAATTCAGTGGCTCTAATAGCGCAGGAAAACTAGAGTATAATAATGTTAATACACTAAATGCAACAACATTAAATATTTTGAAAGATAACAAATCAAAAATTAAAGTTGAAGGTTTATTTAATGGCGTGTGGGAAGAGTTGTTCCAAGGTAGTGATGCTTATATGAGTATTGATTTTGCTACAATGGGTAGTGCTGAAAGATTTAAAATTAGTTGGGAAGATGGAAGTAATCCGTTATTCTATGAAATAGCAACGTCTGTTAAAGAAGTTTCTTTAAATAAAGATATTTTAATAGCTTTGATCAATGAAGCAAAAAAACTTCAAGAAAGTGATTATGTAACTGATAGTTGGAAGGTATTATCATTAGCATTACAAGAAGCAATTGAAATTTTAGAAAACGCTTCAAATCAGGAAACAATTGATTTAGCTGTTATAGAACTTCAAGAAGCGATTGATAATCTAGTATTAATAAATATTGAAGAAGTAGATAAACAAGCATTACAAATTGCTATTGATATGGCAGAAGTTGCTGATTTAGAAAATGTCGTACCAGCTGTAGTAACTGAATTCAATAAAGCATTAGAAAATGCTAAAGCAGTATACAGTAATGAAAAAGCTACTCAGGAAGAAGTAAATAACGCCTTTGATCGACTAGCAAATGTAATGCAGATGTTAGAATTCTTTAAAGGCGATAAAACAGCATTACAAAAACAAGTAGATCAAATCAACGGTTTAGATGAAAGCAAATATATTGAATCATCATGGCATGCAATGTTACCAGCATTAGATATAGCAAATGATGTATTGGTTGATGTTAATGCAATGCAAGATGAAGTTGATGAAGTATATAGTGAATTAGTAAAAGCGTTCTTAAACTTAAGACTAAAACCAAATAAAGACTTATTAAGCAGTTTAATCAATCAAGCTAATGGATTAAGTGAAGCAAATTATACAGCAGCATCATGGAAAGTGATGAATGATACATTGAATGAGGCCAAAGCAGTATTCAATGATCCAGAAGCAAGTCAAACAGAGGTGGACAATGCCAAAGATGCTCTAACAAAAGCAATGGCGGGATTAGTAGCTAATTCAGATATAACTCCTATAAATCTAGGAGATACAACAGCAAGTGTAAAAACAGGAGATGATGTATCACTAGGAATGTTAATGAATATAGCTGGATTAAGTGTATTAGGTTTAATCTATAGTAAAAAGAAAAGAGAAAATATTTAATAAACAATGATGAAAAGGGCTGTAACGGAAATAAGTAATTTTTAGATTTATTATTTAGAAGCGTTATAGCTTCTTTTTCTGTTTTATAGATGAATTTTTGATAAATCATTTTATATTAATTAGTTTTCGAGGTATTATTGCATAAAAAATCTTTTTAGACACAATGAGGTTATCTGACTAAAATCTTTTATAGGGGAAAACTTTGTTTCTTTGATCAATGAATAGTAAACATCGACTCCTTCCCTACAGAAATATCTGTTTAAACTTTTAATCAGATTTATGAATTTTTAAATGTCCTAATATAGTATTTTTGAGATAATTTCTTCCATTATTTTATTGATTTCGATAAAAATATCATCAATTGTCATAGTCAAATTATCTTTAATAAATATTTCAAAGGGCATAAAAGATAGTATTATTTAAAGCGATTGTCAAATCTATATAATTCTTCATATTCTCTTATGAAAACATTTTCCTAAAATGATATATTCATCCATCATACTCGTATATATTTCAGTTAAAAAAATCAAGATATTTTGTAAGATTGATTCTTTCTACAATACTCTTGTTCTTGAAATGTTATTCATAGGTATATGTCATAAGAAACTGAAAAATCTAATGGTAATTTAATTATAATTTGTTAATTATACAAAAAATGTACGATTATCTCGTACATTTTTGCGTTTTGATCTGTTTTAATCCTTATAGGTAGTTACAATCACTTTTTAATAAAATATTCATTTTTTCATATTTTATCAATTTAAATGTTTAAAAATAATAACCATAAACATCGCATTAAAATTTATTTGGTTTATCAAAAACTTCGTGACAATGTCTACATCTTGGCTCATAATGCTCAACTGCACCTACTAGTACAATCGAATCATTGAAAGATGCTGGTTTTCCATTAACCAATCGTTGGGTTCTGGTTGCAGGAGCACCACACTTAGTACACACAGCTGTTAACTTAGTAACAAACTCAGCTCTTGTAAGTAATTGTGGCATCACTCCGAAAGGTTCTCCTCTAAAATCTTTATCCAATCCCGCAACAATGACTCTTATCCCTTTATCTGCAAGATATTCACAAATATCCACAATATCAGCATCAAAAAACTGAACTTCATCAATAACAACAACTTGTGTGTCTGCTTTTATCTCTTTTAATATTTCCGCAGCTTTGTTAATTACTAAACATGGTACTTTAATTCCTGAATGAGACACAATTTCTATAGCTGAATAACGATCATCTATCCGAGGTTTAAAAACAATAATCTTCATTTTAGCATAACTTAATACATTTATTCTACGAATCAACTCTTCTGTTTTACCTGCAAACATACAACCACAAATTACTTCTAGCCAGCCTTCACGATATTGATGATACATCTAAGCCCTCCTTCTAGCTTCTAAGATCACGAACACCCTCACTAGTGCCATCTGGTCCTACTTGGGCTAAATCCGAAAAACGGCTATAGTTTTTTTCAAACGCTAAATTGACTTCTCCTGTAGCCCCATTTCGATGTTTTGCAATGATTATTTCTGTCAATCCATTATCTTCACCTTCACTAGGATCTTTATAATAATCTTCACGATAAATAAACGAAACTATATCAGCATCTTGTTCGATTGCTCCTGATTCTCTTAAATCTGACATCATCGGACGCTTATTAGGACGTTGTTCCACTGAACGTGATAATTGTGAAAGCGAAATAATCGGAACTTCTAATTCTCTTGCCAACGCTTTTAACGTTCTAGAAATTTCAGAAACTTCCTGTTGTCTACTTTCACGATTTTTTGAAGATGAAGTAATTAATTGTAAATAATCGATTACGATCATTTTTAAACCATGCTCCGTTTTTAATTTTCGACTTTTTGCAACAATATCATTGATTTTAATTCCTGGACTATCATCAATATATAAATTACATTTAGAAACACGTTCTGCAGCAGCATAATATTTATTAGCATTAGTTTTTAAAATTTCTCCGGTACGCATTGAAGAACCTTCGATACTTCCCATAGAGCAAATAATACGCTGAACTAATTGTTCAGCTGGCATTTCTAATGAGAAAATAGCAACTGGTTCATCGGCTTTATATGCGGCGTTATGAGCAATATTCAAAGCAAAAGCTGTTTTTCCCATCGCTGGACGTGCTGCCAAAATAATTAAATCACCTTTTTGAAAACCTGAAGTAATTCTATCAAGATCACGAAATCCTGATCTAACACCAGAAATATTTCCATCGATCTTTTGCAATAAATTTAAGCGATCTGTGACACTTTTGATAACACTACGAATTTCTCTAAATTCACCAGCGCTACGATCTTGAGTAACTTGTAAAATCGTTTTCTCTGTTTCGTCAATAAAAACATCTATGTTCTCTACATCATCATAAGCACTTTCAGCAATCTTAGTAGTTTCTTTAATGATTCGTCTAAGTATTGCTTTGTTATGCAATATTTTTAAATAGTAATCACTATGAGCTACAGTAGGAACAGATTCGCTTAAACGAAATAAATAGTCTACACCACCGACTTTATCTAATTGATTATGATCCATAAGATAAGATGTTACGGTAGTAACATCTACTGGTGTATTATCATCATTAATAGCAGCCATTGCTTTAAAAATAGTTTGATGATTATTATCATAAAAATCATCTTCATTAGTCTTATTTAAAATGTCAATGCATTTATCCTTCGATATTAACATCGCCCCAAGCAATGATCTTTCTGCTTCAATATCATGAGGATACTCTCGATTTGCCATACTATTCTCCTACTGTTCTTTTAGATGAACATTTATTGTTGCAATTATTCCCTTATATAACTCAACTTTCAACTTCGTATATCCTAGTGCTCCAATTGGATGAGCATCAACAAACTTTCTTTTATCAATTTTAATATCATATTTATCTCTTAGCTGTTCTACTATTTGTTTAGTTGAAACACTTCCAAATGTTTTTCCATCTTTACCTGATTTCAAAGTAAATTCAAGAGTCACTGACTCTATTTGTTTTGCTAGTTCTCTAGCCTTTGCTTGATTTTCTAAATCTAGTTGATGAGCTACTTCTTTTTCATGTTCAACAATTTTACGGCTTGTATTAGTTTCTAAAACAGCTAATTTATTTTTAATTAAAAAATTTTGTCCATAGCCATCTGCAACCTTAACTACATCTCCTTTTTTTCCTAATTTCTTTACATCTTGTAATAAAATAACTTTCATTATTCACTCTTCCTTTCATCTAAATATGTATTTATCGCTTCTTCTAATAAATTTATCGCTCTTGTAACTTCTTCTGTTCTTAATTGACAGGCAGCCATCGAAAAATGCCCGCCACCACCAAGTTTTTCCATAATTAACTGAACATTTATATCTCTTGTACTACGCGCACTGATCGAAACTTCCTCCTTACCAGTTTTTCCAACTATAAAGACTGCCTTTACGCCGCTAATTCCTAACAGTTCATTACCCGCTTTAGCTAATAAAGTTCTGCTATAGATTTTATCAGACCTGCCAAAAGCAATCAAGATATCATTTCCATAGCGATATGCAGTTTGCGTAATTGATAATTTCGTTAAAGTTGTATCATAATCATCCTCTAAATACTTATATGCTTCACTAACATTTGCCTGCAGTTCTTTTAATTTTGCTGCAGCTTGAAAAGTTCTTGTTCCGACTCTTGTTCTAAAATAATTTGTATCAATTAACATTCCAGTATACATAATTGTTGCTTCTCGTTCAGTTACACTGATTTTTTCTTTTTGATATTCAAATAATTCAACAATCAGCTCAACTGTTGACGAAGCAGCAGGTTCTAGATATGTCAGTAATGGTAATTCAATAAATTCTTCACCCCGACGATGATGATCGATAACTACTTTATTTTTTACTAAATCTAAAATATTATAATCGATCGCTAAAGATGGCTTATGATTATCTACGATCACTAATAGAGTATTAGCCTGACACAACTCTTGAGCTCTTAGTGGTGATACGAATACTCCGCGATATCTTTCATCATCTCTAAGACTTGTTGCAATTACTTTAGTTTTTTCTTCTAAAGAATCATAATTAATAATGATCGATACTTTCTTTTCATAAGCCTTACACATCGCATACATTGCAATAGAAGCACCGAAAGAATCAAAGTCCGATTGCTTATGCCCCATGATAAGTACATTGTCTGACTGTTTTATTATTGTTGATAATGTTTGGGCAATAACCCGGGCTCTAATCATACTAGATTTTTCATAACTTTCACTATTACCACCAAAATAACGAATTGGTTCATCGTTAGATTTCACGGTAACCTGATCGCCACCTCGAGAATAGGCCAATGATAAGGCTGAAAAAGCTAATTCATCTAATTCACACAAAATGTTGCTGCCACGTCCTATTCCAATCGATAATGTCATTACTTGGCCTAACTGTTCTGCCTGTTCCTTAAAATAATCTAATAGCTTAAATTTATCTTCTACCTGCTTTCGATAAGTACGTTCATTAAAGACGGCTATATATCCATCGCTTTTATATCTTTTTAAAACTACACCATTTTCTTTAGCCCAATCAATAATTATTTGTCTTGTTGTCGATTGAATCGAAGCTGCTGTCTGTTCATCTGCCTGTTCAATCGATTCATCATAATTATCAATGGTGATATAGGCCACACAAATTTGTTGATCTTCAAATTCTTTTGAAATTCCAACATAATCACTGACATCTTTAAGATAAAGGATTCTATTTTCTTTACTATTATATACTTCATACTTTCGCGAATTAATATCAATAATTTTTATATCATCATCTTCAAATAACGATGCTAATAACGGTTGCCACTCTAATAACTTTTTACCTACGATATTTATTTTCATTTCTGTAAATAGATCACTTATCCATGAAATATTTCTATTTTCGTCATATTTAATTAATCCAATTCCTCCAAAAATAAACGCATTTTTAGCCTCATCATTCAAAATCTCACTAACACTTAAATTATTTTCTGTAACCAAACTAGTTGCATAAAAAAGTAATCCAAAAATAATAATGTTTTTAACAAAAATATATATCGCCAACACTAAAGATGTTCTACTTGAAAAAAAGATATAACCTAACATTCCAATAACCAATTCAATCAGCAATAAGATCATAATTCCATTTCTAAGTCGTGCCATCTTTACCGTCATTTTCCTCACCATCCTGTCAACAATTTTATTATACCTTAATTCAATTTTCTTTTCATTAACTTACTTATTAATATATCTGAATACACTCTAATAACATATGACTCACAAACAAACATAAATAGCCATAATAAAACAAATGTAATTTTTGGCGTAAAGATATTTTTTAAATATGGAATCATTCCAATAATATCACTATATATCTCTAAACCTTCTTGATAAACATTGATTCCTAAAAGACCTCCCAATAAAAAGAAAATCAAGAAATTTTTAACTGCTGAAATAATCATTAACCCATATTTAGAAAAACGCTTCGTTTTTTTACTTTTTAAACTATAACCATAAAATACTCCCATGCTTAATGTAGCAGTTGCATAAAATGCAAAAAACATTTCACCAACTAAAAATAATACTACAAAAGTTACAGCTAAAACACTTGATCCAGCTTTATAACCATATAAATAAGTGTAGTAAGTTAATCCCAAAACCATTATATAAGCAAAAATTATATCAAAAAAACTACCAGTATAGATATTAATAATTCCTAATACGCCAAATAACGATGCTAACATTGCTCCTTGAGCCATTATTCTAACTTTACTTCCACTCATAATTACCTCCATTATATCAAAACACTTTTGCTAATCATCTAAGACATATTTGTGCGTTAATTTATCAAATAATAACATATTAATGACTTATATTCAATTATCATGTTTTCAACAAATTTAAACACTATATATTTTTACTTTCATTTTACAAAAGGACTTTTTAACCTATTTAGGACTTTTATGATATTGTATAATATTAATAATTTGGTCTATAATTAGTAATAGGCGCAACTAAACCTCTCCCAGTTGCGCCCTTTTTTATTATATTAATATCAATTATTTGTTATTAATATAATAAAATTTATATAAATCTTTATCATATAATTAATATTTGATATTCAAATTTTATATGTATTCATCACATCTTATAGGAATTTAATAAGGTCCTATAAAATCATTGAAAATTGAAAATTTTTGCAAACTCCTTCCAAGTATCTCTTTATACTATTTTATCTTTGCACCAAAAGACTATAAGGATAAAAATAATAAATCCAAACATATCAATAATGATTAAAGCAACTAAAACTATGAATAAGAGTACATCTTCATGTTTCTTTTTCTGTATTTTTTCGTTGATAGTTGCCTTAGAACAACCCATGTTTTGAATAATTTGTTAATTACCTTTTTTACTTATTCATCATAGTATCCATTTTGTTGGCTAACTTGATGTATTGTATCAGCAAAAATAGATCTCGATTTTTTATTTTTATCGGTATTGAAATTTTTCTTTTTTATATATGTATTTCTAACTTCAGGCCATAAAGAATTTTTCTTACAAAATTTTATTTTTTCTTGAAGATGATAAAATCCGTCGGGCTGTTCCTCCCAAGTGTATGTTTTTGATTTTTTATTAAATCTAATATATTGCTGCTGACAAACACCATAATTATTTACTATTGCAAAATCGCAACTGTATAGTATTCGGGAATTGTGTTTATCTTTTACTTTTATAGTAAATACCCGTGTACTATCTTCACAAAAATCATAATGATATTTCTTTGCAAATTTATCGAATGCTTTCATAAGTATATGTTTAATTTTTTCTGCACTATATTCTTCATCATTGTCATTTACCATAATGTTTACGTCAAAATCAAATCCGATATTACTTTGCACATCGTAAGTTACCATATTTCTTTCTACGCTACCAACAAATTTATATTGGAATGTGAATTTACCTCGAATTTCTTTCTGCACCAAACCAATCAATTCGATAAGTTGTCTTTTTTTGGGGGCAATTTTATTTTTAGAAACATATTCAAAATGATACATTTTTTCTCCTCCTTTCTCTCCATTTACCCATTTAACATTTATATTAAATCATCATATTATATATATCTACATCATTAAAATCAAGAGTTTTTTCAAAATTTTAAATTACACCTTTCAAATAAAAACCACGCCTAAAAGACGTGGTTTTCTCTGAGGCTATAAGCCTATGTTGCTTGCTCGCGTCTCAAGGCGCTGCTTTCTCTTCGTTCAAGCTATCGCTTTTGACTCTCGCCATCCCTCAAAGGGATTTATTTCCTCCTTTCTCCTTTTGTTATCTTCTTCTCTCTTTTTTCTTTTCTTTCTTCATTTCTTTATCTTCAAATGGATTTTGATATTCTTTTACACTCAATTTATCCATTGCTATATCATGTCCCTCTTGTTCCCTTATATATTTTGCGACTGTTTGATCATTTAGTCCTACTGTACTCACATAATATCCTTCTGACCAAAAATGTCTATTTCCATATTTATATTTCAAATTTGCATGTCGATCAAATATCATTAATGCTGACTTACCTTTCAAATACCCCATAAATGATGATACACTTAACTTTGGTGGTATCATTACCAACATGTGTACATGATCTGACATCAAATGCCCCTCTATAATTTCCACCCCTTTATATTGACATAATCTTATTATTATTTCTCTTATATCATTTCTAAGTTGATTATATATCACTTTTCGTCTATACTTTGATGTGAAGACGATGTGATATTTACACATCCACTTCGTATGTGCCAATGAATTTGTTTTTTGTGCCATACTTAATCACCTTTCCTTTCTTATAATGACAGCTTGAACAACTCCATTATATCGGAAAGGTGATATCTTTGTATAACTTCTTTATTGCTCCACCCGCATAGCAGGTGGTTTTTTATTTCGCATACTTCGTATGCTCAACTGACTTAAGTCTATATGTTCAAATTTTCAATTTGAACAGGTAAAATAAAAAATATGACTATCGAAGCACAAAATGCAAACTTCGATAGTCATCAAACCAACTTTGTGTAAAAGTAAAACTTCATACTTATAGAAACAGAATTTTTATTTTTATCAAATTCAATCTATAAACGCAAAAAGGATATAATATTAGTCAATTATACTTTACCATGACGTTTACTACTCACTTTTTAATTCTCGTCCATTCATCATATTACGACATCCATATAAAATTAAAAAACTAACAGCAAAATTCATTATTAAACTCACATAACTTCCCCATATTATGGCTCTACTTCCAACAATAAGATAAATTACAACAATGATAATGGCACTAGGAATAGATCCTATTAACATTATTATCATTCTCATAAAATTTTCAAACATTGCTGAAGAACGACTCTTAAGAATTCTAAGTGATAAAACATTACCACTAATAAAAATACTTGTATATCCTAAAACATATAATAAGTAAGTAAAAATCATTACTAAATTAATTTGATAATATAATCCCATTAAAATAAAGGCAATTGCTGTTACAATAAATATTTTAATAAATGTAGGCACGATTACAGCTATTAATTTATTAAATGGTTTATCGGGAATTAAATATATTTGATAATTCTTCAATTCATTTGTCAAAGCAGAATTTTGCAATGATGAAAAAACCCATATAACCATCATATAAACAAACATCCCAAAACCAATGTCAGCAACGATCGTTACCACAATATAAATACCAATTGAAATTAAATCATTGATGCCAATAAAATTATTTGTCTTTTTCATCAATAATATGTTTTTAGACATGACTGCATAAGCGCCTTGTTTAAAATTTCCAGAAACACTCTTTTTAATTTTTATATTTCTAAGAGCATCTTGATTACCAGCCTTTACTTTTTTCATTCTTCTTGATAAATCCAAAGCATCTTGTAAAGCTTGTTCATAAAAGTTTCCTTTATAATTAATAAAAAGCGCATATACTAGAATTATTGCCCCTAATAAACAGCCAAATCCCAATAATACCAACTGATAATTTTGTTCTACATATGCCACCAATACTAATTTCATCCAGCCAAAAACCGGTACAATATAAAATAAATCAGCTTTTATAAAATCTATAAACAATGTCTTATAATTACCTGTTTGGATATATATAACTATAATAATCAATGCAACAAAAGCTATGATTATAGCAGGTATGAGCTTTGAATAAATACGATATTTTTCATCACCAATCGATAAAACATAAAGATAATCTGTTAATAACAAAAAGAAAAATACTACTAATGTTGATACTAAATAAGCAAGAAAAATAAATGTAAAAGTATAACCACTTCCTACACTAAAAAAAGCAAAAATAACTAACCCTATCAGGCTCAGCAATGCTGATTGAACGGTCGTTTGAAATGTTAAATAACTCATGATTTGTCTTTTAGTAAATGGGCCTGTAAATAAATAAAAAGCATCTTCACCATAAAATAAAGCTTTTTTAGACTGCATCAAAGTTGAAAAGAGCAGTAAAGCTAGAAAACCAATTAAAATTAAAATACTTATATGAAAATCATTTTTATTTGTTGAAATCATTTGCGTATTATCGATATTAAAAAGACTAATAATTATCACTCCATAAAATATAATCATGATAATTACAAAAACACCACTAAGTTTATGTTTAAATAAGTTTCTAATCGTTCCTTTTAATTTCAATAACCATAATTTAAATAATATCCCCATTTTATTTACCATCCGTTAATTCAAAAAAGTATTCTTTTAATGTTTCTTTTTCTAGCTCATCTTTTAAAACATGTTTAATAATTTTTCCTTTATTCATAATATATGCCTCATCATAAATGTCATCTACAATATCAATAATATGGGTACTTATTAAAATTGCACAACCTTCTTTTTTTAGTTGTTTAAAAATATTCAGCACATCTTCAATACTTCCAGGATCTAATCCAACCATTGGTTCATCTACTAACAATGCTTTAGGCTGTATTAATAAGGCTAATAACATGCTAAGTTTTTGGGTCATTCCTTTTGATAGTTCTTTAGCAATACTTTTTCTTTTTTCTATAATTTTAAATAATTCAAGATATTTTTGAGCAATTTCTTGATAATTTTTAATTCGATAGGCATTACCAATAAAATCAATATGCTCATCGACCGTTAATAAATCATATAAAATTGGCGTTTCTGGTACATAACCAAAGCACTTTTTAGCTTCAATCGTATCGTTTTCATACCCGCATATTTTTATTTTACCTTCAAAATTCAATAAATTAGCAATACTTTTGATCGTTGTTGATTTACCCGCACCATTTGGTCCTAATAGGACTGTTATTTTCCCTGGTTTGACTTCAAAATTAAGATTATCTACAGCTTTGAAACCATCATACTGTTTCGTTAGATTTATAACTTCAATCATAAAATACCTCCTTTTATAATAATATTAATATATATTATTTATATTTGGCAAACATAATAATAAAAAGTTAGATAATCATCTAACTTTCCTCTATAACTCCCATTAATTCCAAAATTCGATTCAGATCCTTAGTATCTGTATACTTAATTACCACCGATTTATCATCAACTTTGATTTTTGTCCTAAATTTCTTTCGTAACAACCCTTCAACATAAGTATATTCTTTAGGTTTCTCTACTTTAGGACGATCTTTGCGACTATTTCCCAGTTCAATTCCTTTAACGATATTTTCGATATCGCGAACTGATAGCCCTTCATCAATACACCTTTTAGCTAAACTCTCAGCTTTTTCTTTAGGTAAAGTTATTAAAGCTCGAGCATGCCCCATTGTCAATTTACCTTCTAAGACATAGTTTTGAATCATTTCCGGCAATTGCAATAATCTTAAAGTATTTGCAATGTAACTTCTTGATTTACCAATTCGTTTCGCTAACTGATCTTGCGTAAGTTCTAATTTTTCCATCATTGCTTGATAAGCATTTGCTTCTTCAATTGAATTCAAATTTTCTCTTTGAATATTTTCCAGTAAAGCTATTTCCATCATTTGATCATCGCTAAATTCAACGATTATCGCTGGTACTTCTGTCAATCCAGCAATTTTCGCTGCTCGACATCTTCTCTCTCCCGCAACAATTTCATATCCTTGGATCGATGGTTTTAAAATAACTGGCTGAAAGATTCCATGTTCCTTAATAGAAACTGCTAATTCCTGTAATTTTTCTTCGTCAAATAATCGTCGTGGCTGATAAGGATTAGGACGAATTTCATCTAATGCAACTTTTACTTGTTTTGATTCAGGCGTATTTTTTTCTATATCATCAATTAAAGTTGATATATCTCCGCCAAAAATAGCGTCTAAACCTTTTCCTAGTTTTTTATTTTTTACTGTCCCACTTTTTTTTACGGTCGTTTTTTTAGTTGTATTACTTGGCATTACGTTTACACACTTCCTTTGCAAAATCTCGGTATGCTCTAGCACCTTCGGAATTATTATCGTAATCAAAAATTGCTAATCCTTCTGATGGCGCTTCTGATAATTTAACATTTCTAGGAATTGCTGTTTTATAGACCTTCTCTTTGAAATATTTACGAACTTCCTGAGATACCTCAACTCCTAAATTAGTTCTTTGATCCAGCATCGTTAATAAAACACCTTCAATCGTTAGTTTCGGATTAAACACACTTTGCGTTAACAGTACCGTATTTAATAACTGTGTCAATCCCTCAAGGGCATAATATTCACACTGGACTGGTATTAAAACAGAATCACATGCCGTAAGGGCATTTGTATTTAATAACCCTAGTGCCGGAGGACAATCTATAATAATATAATTATAATTCTTTTTAACAGCATCTAAAGCTTTTTTTAATCGTTGTTCTCGACCACGTTTAACGTTTGCTAATTCTAAATCAGCTCCAGCTAGATCAATGCTGCCAGGTGCCACATCAAGTTTAGCAATATATGAAGGTATGATCACATCTTTCATATCACATTCTTCAACTATAATATTATAAGTAGATAGTTCAATATTATCACGATCAATTCCAATTCCCTGAGTAGCATTAGCTTGGGGATCCATATCAACTAGAAGTACCCGATTTTTAGCATTTGCTAATGCTGCTGCTAAATTAATACTGGTTGTCGTTTTCCCAACGCCACCTTTTTGATTTGTAATCGCAATTATTTTCGTCATTATTTAACCTCCTTTAAGTACTTCCTGCCAATAGTCTCACCTAGTTTAACTACCGTTTCCTTATTCTTATTTGTATTTTCTATAATATCGTTATCAATGACTACCTGATTTTCTTTTAATAAAATAATTACTGTAGAACCGCCAAATTCAAAATATCCTTTTTCTTCACCTTTAAGACAATATTTTTTATTATGATTAACAATTTTGCCAACCATCATTGCTCCAACTTCCATTTGAATCATCATTCCAAAATTTTTTGAATCAATAATAGTGTAATTTCGACTATTTTGTTTATAAATTGGATAATAATCATTAGCTATCGGATTAACTGTGTGAAATATTCCTGGGATATATTTACTTTTTATAATTTTCCCATCATCAATAAAACTATAACGATGATAATCATCTACTGTTAATCTAAAAATCATGCAATAACCATTTAAATATTCATTAGCCAATTTTTCATCATCCAATAGATCTGCTAATGAATAAACAGTATCTTTGATCGTAAAATGACTATCTAAACCAATTTTATAGCAAGTCAATATAGAATCCGCAGGACTGATCAAAACATTATCATCTACTAAAAAAGGTCTTTTTCCATCAATAATTTTACGTGTAAAAAAGTCATTATAACTAGTATATTCTCTTTGTTCATACTGACTCATATCAATTTCATTAGCTTTGATAAATCCTTCGATTCTAGATTTTGATAAACTAGAATTCATGTACCAGCCGCCAATATTACTTACAAATCTACAAACAAGGACTTTTAAAACACATCTCCCTAAAAATGTGCCATATAATTTTTTTAATAAATTATTTTGATTCTCCCCTTTAGTTATAACATTTCCTAAACGATCAACGACTATCATTTCATCACCACAATCTGAATTAATTCCACAATAACAAGGATCCCTAATGCCACTAATCCTTTTGATTGAACCTTAGGAACCTTAAAATTTACAATAAATAAAATTCCTGTGATCAACATTAATGCCCCATATATATATGATAATTCAAAAACCACATAACGTAAAGCATATGCCATTGGCAAAATAAATGAAGACGTTGTCACTGGTAAACCTTGATAATATTTTCTCTTTTCGTTAGTTTCCTTTTGTCTTGTTTCTTCTTGAACATTAAAATAAGCTAATCTTATTACTGCAGCTAAAACATAAAATATTTCAATTGCCAGCCATCCCATCGAACTTAAGCCAACATTATAACCTAAAATAGATGGAAATACACCAAAAGCAACTAAATCACATAATGAATCAATCTGAATTCCAAAACGTTTTTCTTCATCAGTACGATTTTTCTTACTACGTGCTACCATTCCATCAAAAGTATCACAGATACCACACATGATCAAACAAATAAAAGCCCACTGGTACATACCATTAAATGATAGATGAATTCCAGCCATTGCAAATACCAATGATAAATATGTAAGAATAACCGTATAACTATAATAACCGATCATTTTTCTACTCCCTAATAATTTTTTCAACAAAAACAGTATAGCACATATTTAACTAATAAGGTACATTAATCTAAATTTTGTAACTCAAATAATGTTTTAAACAGCCTCAATATTATTTAAAAACTACCTAGTTAAAGGTAGTTTTTAAGTTGAATAGATCTTTATATTAGTTCTTTTTATAATAACGACTGCCACTATATAAAACGATTTCCTGCTTTTTTAAAGTTAATTGAACATCGATTACTCTTTGATTAGAAGAACCACGAAACCTTAATTTACGATCTTTTAATTCATCTACAAAAGGTCCGTCTACTAGTATATCTATATATGATAATATCTCTTCATCAAACTTTTCAATCTCCTCATATAGATAAGATGAATAAAGCCATATCGTTTTATTTTGACAGTGCTGTTTAACCTTCTTTAATAAGTTAGATATATCTTTTCGATTTTCTGGTTCTAACGGTTCACCACCAAGAATTGTTAAACCGACAATATGAGGCTGATTTATTAACTCAATCAAAATATTTTCAATTTCATCATCGAACACTTCTCCACCATTAAAATCCCATGTTTCTGGATTAAAACAATTAGGACAATGACGATGACATCCCTGAACATATAGCGAAACTCTTATTCCCTCGCCATTAGCAATATCCGTTTTTCTTATCTGAGCAAATCTCATTATTATTCCCCATATAGATGATTATCTAGATGAACAAAACGCTCGGCAATTTCCTGAGTTCTCCCCTGATTCCAGAAATTATCACCTAGATATCCGCATGTCCGGCGACATACATTTAATGTCTTATGATTACGATTGCCACAATTTGGACAATACCATTCACGATTTTCATCTAATAAAATCTCACCATCAAAACCACATTCTTGGCAATAATCAGATTTAGTATTAATTTCTGCATATTGGATCGTTTCATACATATAATCGATCAAAGCAGAAAGGGCATCTAAATTTTCTGACATATTAGTTACTTCAACATAACTGATTGCGCCACCAGAAGAAACTTTTTGGAATTTGGCTTCCACTTCTAATTTTTCAAAAGCATCAATATGCTCTTTTACATTAACATGATATGAATTAGTTAAATAATCTTTATCCGTAATTCCTTCAACGATTCCAAAACGTTTTTTCAACGCTCTTGCAAAAGTATATGTGGTAGATTCTGCTGGTGTTCCATATAATCCAAAACCAAGACCTGTTTCTTCCTTCCAGCTGTCACAAGCTTCTCTTAAACGTTCCATGATCTTAGTAGCTAACTCATTACCCTCTTTTGAAGTATGGGTTTGCCCTATTAATGCCACGACACATTCATATAATCCTATATAGCCAAGAGAAATAGTTGAATAACCATTTTCTAATAATTTATCAATTTTTTCTCCTGATTTCAAACGGGCTAAAGCTCCATAACGCCAATGAATCGGACTTACATCAGCTAATGTTCCTTTCAAACTTTCATGACGCAATAGTAAAGCTTCTTTACATAATTCTAATCTTTCATCTAAAATTTTCCAGAAATTATCAAGTTTATGATTAGCTGATAATCCAGCATCCGCTAAATTTAAAGTAACAACTCCCTGATTAAAACGTCCATACCACTTATATTCACCGTTTTCATCTTTCCAAGGCGATAAAAAGCTTCGACATCCCATGCATGGAAATACTTGTCCTTCATAATTTTCTCTCATAACTTTAGCCGAAATAAAATCAGGCATCATACGCTTAGAAACACATTTAACCGCTAAATCAGTCAAATAACGATATTCACTATCTTGAGGGACATTATTATCATCTAACACATATAGCAGCTTAGGAAAAGCTGGTGTTACATAAGCTCCGACTGGATTTTTCATCCCAACATAGCGTTGCCGTAATGTTTCTTCAATAAGCATTGCTGTTTCTTTGATATATTCTGGTTCTTCTCTTAAATACATAAATACTGACAAAAATGGTGCTTGGCCATTAGTAGTAGAAAATGTATTAATTTGATACTGAATTGTTTGGATTCCTGCCTTTATTTCGTCTTTTAATCTTGTATTAGCAATTTTTTCTACTTGCTCATCTGTATAGTTGATTCCAATTAAATGTCCTTCATGACGAACATTACGCTGATGTTTTTCATAACTTAATCTAACATATGGTGATAAATGGGCCAGCGAGATCGTCTGACCGCCATATTGACCATTAGCCACCTGCTGAACGATTTGTGTTGCCACTGTACATGCTGTTTGTAATGATTTTGGTGTTTCGATCAATTTATCATTGATCACTGTTCCATGAGCAAACATATCTTTTAAGTTTACTAAATCACAATTATGCATTTTTTGAATGTAATAATCCATATCATGAAAATGAATGATTCCATCATCATGAGCTTGTACGATTTTTGGAGGCAAAAGTAGTCTACGACAATAATCTTTAGAAAATTCACCAGCAATCAAATCTCTTTGCGTTGCTAAAACAGTTGCATCTTTATTAGAATTTTCTTCCATTGCCTCTTTATTAGTTTGATTTACGATTCCGTAAATTTCATTATCAATTGTATTAGTTTCACGTTGAAATTCTCTTACTTTGCGATAACCTTCATACGCTTTAGCAGTTAAAATTTGACCTTTTTCGATCAATTTTTCAAAAACTTGTCCTTCAATACGATAAATTGAAATATTACTTCCATCATATTTATGCCAATCTTCTATTTCTACTGCAATATCATGAGCACATTTTTCATCAACGATGCCACTTCCACATTTCATTGCTTTTAATATCGCATTTTCAATCTTTTCAGCATCAAACTCAACTTTTTTTCCATCTCTTTTTACTACTTTCATACTACTTCTTCCCTCCTAAAAATTCTATATCCATCGTATCAAAAAATATCTAAATATAAAAATAATATGCACCATTACTAGCATCTTATCTTCAAACAATTACTAATTATAACCGAAATCACAACGAATTTCTTCAATTTTAGAAAATTAGTAAATAAAAATTTAAACCTGTTCATTCTTCAATAATTTACAATGTTGCTTTTTCCTAAAACAGTCAAATATCTATTTAAACCAACGAAAGAGATTTTAACAATTATATCTAAATAAATCAATATTTAGATAATCTTAAGTTCTTTTAAGAAAGCTTTTATTTTATTAATTCATTATCATGTTAAAATTAAAACATGAAAAAAATTATCGTTATCTGTTTAATATTACTTTGTGGCTGTACAAATGCTAGTGTTAAATTACAGCAAATAAAAAATAAAGATTTATTTAATAAATTTAATATTTCTAATTACCAAAATATTATGATCGTAGCACATCCTGATGATGAAACAATTTGGGGAGGTGGCCACCTTTTACAAGACGATTATCTTGTAATTTGCTTAACTAACGGAAATAATCAGATTCGTGCTAAAGAATTCGAGAAAGTTATGGACCAAAGTCATAATACTGGGATCATTCTTGATTATCCTGATAAAACTAATGGTAAACGTGATAACTGGAAAACAGTTTATCATGAAATTGAAGCTGATTTAAATTACATATTAGCTAATCATTCCTTTTCTACGATCGTTACCCATAATCCCCGAGGTGAATACGGCCATGAGCATCATAAAATGACTAGTACTATCGTTACAAATATCGTTAAAAATTTAAAAATCACTAATAATTTATCTTATTTTGGTCGTTACTATAAAAAAAGCAATCCTATTTTACCAATG
Source organism: Clostridium sp. Marseille-Q5894 (assembly GCF_946902305.1). Taxonomy (NCBI): domain Bacteria; kingdom Bacillati; phylum Bacillota; class Clostridia; order Eubacteriales; family Clostridiaceae; genus Clostridium; species Clostridium sp. Marseille-Q5894. The sequence continues at coordinate 155,466 of NZ_CAMPPT010000003.1, forward strand.
AAACATACTTATGATGATAATTTATTAACACAAAAGAATCAGCTGATTTCTAATTATCGCTCTCAGAAGAAAGTATGTGATAATCTAAGTCATATGTTTCCATATGAAAATTGGATCAGTTATAATGACTGGTATTAAAGTATATTTTTTAATTAATATCTTTTTAAATGTATAAAAAGTCTAAACTATTAATTCTTAGTATATGCTAGGTATAATAATATTTAGACTTTTTTATTGAAGTAATTTGTTTACATCAAACCAATTATCTAGAAATTTTAATGAAAATAGGATTTTGTTGCACTCTATATTTTTATTTAATTCCTTAACACGTTTTCTAATTGTCTTATGTGATTATTTTTCGATAAAAAACATTATAAAATCTAATTCTTTTCTTCTACACTTAAATCCTAATAATCTATTATTATACAATATCATTAAAAAAAGAAATTAATTATATTACAGCAACCATTTATCAAGCCTAAATTACCTGCCAAAAACACATTAAGCTATACGATTTTGAATAGATGACTTTAAATATCTTATTATCTCACCAAAGTACATATAATTTATCACTATTTAAAACAGTACTTTTCCATAATTAATTAAATAATGTTTAATAGCATTATCATCTTTATTTATTGCTTGTAACTATTCTATAACTAAAATATAAAAATTATTCTTTTCTATTAAAATTTTATATAATAGTTCAACAATATAAAAGCTATATGAATAATATATCCAAAAATTGGTTATTTTACATAATTTCAATAAGAGAAAATTAAATTTATAAATAATCTTTGTACTATTTAATTAAAAAAGAGTGCTATTTTATAACACTCAATAATAATAATTACGATTATATGTAGGATATTTACGCTTTAAAATCACATAAACAACAATCAACACGACACCTATTACACCACAAACTAAGCCCGAAAAATGTAAACTATCGACGGGGATATCAATACTCATGCCTAATACCCTCATTCCAATAGTGAATTCCATGGCATTAACTACTAAAGGTAAGAATAAGCCAATGATTATTCCTGAACTCAATGAACTGATCCCGCTACATAAAGTCCATTTAAAATATGATTTATTAATTACCCCTAATAATACAATAATAACTATTAAACTAATTATGCAAACTACTCTAGTAAAAGTATCGCTTAAAGTACTATATGTTTTAATAAACTGTTTTGTTCCTGGGGTAGCTGTCTGAATCTTCTCTACTGTGCTTTTTATCTTATTTTGTAATGTACTGTCTTCATCAGCTAATTTAGTTTGAATTTTATCTATTTGCTCTTGAGGAATTTCTTTTCCGATTGCTTCTTCGATTTCAGGAATACTTTTATCTAGAGCATCTGATAATTGTGATAAAATTTCATCCGTCTTCACTTCACTGCCATTATTTATCGATTCTGTAATCTGATCTAATAAATCACCAGTAACATTATTTAATGTATCATTATTTTTGATTACATCTTCAACTTTATCAATAGTTTCATTACTAACATCTGGAAATGTACTATTTAAAATTTCTTTAATTCCGGTGCTTGCTTCTTGAACAACAACTGCATTAGTTACTGTTTTTGTCGACATCGTTCGAATTGATAAATTTACACACAATATTATAGTTACCCCCACCATAATAACTGTTAAAAGTATATTTAAAAATTTTTTCATTTTATATACCTCCATATCCTCTAGTATATTATAGTTCCTTTTATCCTCTAAGTCAAAAAAAGGATTTCTCTTTAATTATATTCCTGTTTACGATTACTATCCTTAACAATATAAATAGGTCGTGCTTTATTTTCCATATAATCTTTAGATACATACTCTCCTAATATAGCAATTAATAGCATTTGTGTCCCGCTTAGAAACAAAATTAAACAAACTATTGTTGTATAACCACTAACACTATTTCCAAATAATAAAGTTGATATGGCGGTATAAAGAGATAAAATTATTGATCCAATAAATAGAAATACTCCAAAAACTCCTGCTAATTTTAGTGGTGCTGTAGAAAAAGAAAACATTCCTTCTAAAGCATAAGAAAATAAACTTTTAAAATTCCACTTTGTACATCCCGCAGCTCTTTCGACATTATTAAAGGGAATCCATTTAGTTTCAAAACCAACATAAGAAAATAGACCTTTCATATAACGATTATATTCCCTTATTTTTAAAATCGAATTTACCATCAATCTACTCATCATCCTAAAATCACCAGCACCATCTGACATATCCAATTTTGACAAACGCTGCATAACTTTATAAAAAGCTTTACTTAAAAAATTACGTAAAGCACCTTCTCCTTCGCGATCCATCCGTTTTCCAGCACAGCAATCATATCCTTCTTGACTAACGGCTTGATACATTGGAGCTAATAATTTAGGCGGATGTTGAAGATCAGCATCCATAATAACACAATAATCACCTACAGATTTTTCCAGCCCTGCAAACATTGCCGCCTCTTTTCCAAAATTACGAGAAAAAGAATAGTAATTACAATGATCATCTATAGCACAAATATCTTTCAATAAACTGATCGTATGATCACTACTGCCATCATCAATAAATAAGATTTCATAATCAACATTTTCGATTTTTTCCAACTCTTTAGTTACTTCTTGATGAAATAATGTTAAGACCTCTTCTTCATTATAACAAGGAACAATAACACTAATTTTGTCCATATTCATGATCTCCTCTCACAGCAAAAATACTAAATTTGCATAAACTATAGTTTGAAATAACAGTAATTATACTAACGACGATTTTAGAGAGCATCTCATTAGCTCCCAATAGCTGGATGAACCCAAACAATAAGACACTTTCAACAATTAATGTTCCTAAACGCATCGCAAAAAAATGATATGCTTCCCTTCCTGCTTCATTAACACTTTTAAAAACAAAACGTTTATTGGCCCAAAATGCAAAAATCACTGCCCCGATCCATGAAACAACATTTGCAATCAACCAGTTTTGATCAATGATCTTGATAACGGACCAATAAATAACAAAATTAACCATGGTCGTACAACCACCTACAAACACATAACTAATCAATTCTTTTAACTCTTTTTTCATCCTGCCATCTCCCTTGAAAAACTAATAAAATAATTCCTAAACAACTTATTAAAAGGCCAGCATTTTTCATCGGTGCATTAAATATAATTGTAACTTGATGTTTTCCTTTAGATATTTTTGCTCCTAAAAAAGCCTTATTAACGCATTCATTTTTTACTTCTTTACCATCAATCAATATTTTATAACCATCTTGATAAACAAATGAGGTTACAAGATAGCTATCTTCTTTTACATCGATCATGCCTTTTGCAAGCGTATTTCTTTGATTATATTCACCTTTAAAAGCATCAATTTCCTGATTACGGTTTTTTATAACATCATAATCGATTACATGAATCTTTATATTAGATAAGTCATATCGTCCTTTTGAAAATTCAATCGCTAATTTATCTAATCTTTCATTTTGACTTAATACATATGTAAAATGATTATTATGATTAGGGTATGGAGCACTCGTTGCTGATAATTTATTTTTGATGCCATTGATCGTAATACTTGTATCCGTATTTTTTATCAATTTCACTTTCTTTAAATCAAACTCAATAATTAAAATCTTATTTTCTAAATTCTGCTCAAGATTTAATACCAGCTTAGATTTTTTCTTTGTATTTATACGATAACCATTATCTAACTTAATTATCCCTAAATCATCACTTTTATTATTAATTGTTGTTTTTAAATCAATTGACTCTACTTTACTTTGATAATCACTTCGATCAGTTTTTACAATTGTGTTATTATAAATCGTATCTAGTGTTTTTGGAAAAGTTAATTTATCAAACTCATCTTCACTATAAATATCACTCGAAGCATATATTAATGGTAATACATCATTATTTTGATACACATGATTTTCTATTTCTTGATAACCGATAGGAACGATCGTTTCACTATATATTGTTTTTACTGCCATCAGTCCTTGAAAAAATATATTTGAATTAGATAAACACGCAACTCTATTTCGGATACTTATCGGATTATTAATAATATCATAATAAAATTGGTTATATCGCGAATTACTGATTGAACTATAAATAGAGGTTCTAAAAATATTATCTTTTACCTGATTTACGGTATTTAAAGACTCTTTAAAAATATCTGTTCGACTATCATTATCATATTTAAGATTATTTATTTTAGAGACCTGTTGATATGTCTTAGTTGTAACAAAATTTTCTGTCTGATTATCAAAATAACTTATAATAAGGGGAAATGTCATTAATAACAAAACTGTAGATTTTGTAAATTTTAAATATAATAATAAAGCTATCATACATGCTGCCATATCCAAAACAACTAACGGCTGTTGATAAATTGTTGCTACTGGTAAAAGTAATAAAATAATCATCTTGAAATCAAGCTTTATTGAATTTTGTTTAAAATATTGTAATACATAAATAGTTAAATATATTATTAAAGGGATTAGGGGTATTAAGATCTTTGCTCTAGGATATAAAAAACCATTTAAAACAAATGAAAAAACGGGGATAAACAAAAGTAATAATAGCCAGATACTTAAATAACGAACTTTTTTGATTTTTAATCCCAATATCAATCCTATCCAGGCAAAATATCCAAGTCCACATCCATAATGATCATACAATAATGATTCAAAATTAAATCTTGGAATCAATAAACTCCATATATTTATTGACGTATTGTTGCTTTGATGATTTTCAAGCATTACATATGCGGTAGGCAACAGTAAAACAGCACAAATCATTATTCCTATTATTAAGGGTCTGATAAAGAAAAATACTTCTTTAAAACTTAATTTTCTTTCAAGTCTTATCATTTCAAAACAATAATAACTAAAAATCACTAATAAAGCAGCAATACTAAAAAAATAACTATTTGTAATTATTCCTACAACTGCCACGATCAACAGACTTACTTTCTTTTTTTCAATATATATATCAACTGCTATTAACGCTAAAATCAACATTGCCATATAATCAACAAACATTATTTGGCGATGACTTTGAAAAAGCAAAGAAGAAGATAGTAATGTAACTGCACCAGTTAAACATAACCAAATATTAAATTGCTTACGTTTTAACCAGTAATAGCATAAATTAACACTTAAAACTATATTAATTAACATATAGGTAATTATTATATCTTTCATTTCTACTGACGGTAATAGACAACTAATTAATACATCTATTCTGAATAAACCATAGTAAGATAAATTATAAATATTTTGTCCCGCACCAATGTTAAAAGCAAAATCAGGAAAAATAGTTTTGTTTTCTAACATTACATTTCTAATGTAATCAGCCAGATTAACATGTTGCGAAAGCCAATCTGTATTTGAACCAAAGATACTTAAAGAAGGCATAATAAAATAAACTATCATTATAGTTAAACATGTTAAAAATATAAATGGATAAACATTTCTTCTTTTCATTACTATCATTCTCCTGCTTAGTATTATCTATCATATTCCTTAAGAACAGCCTAAAGAACATCTAAATATTTCTTAATTTTTGGTTTATTAATTTCTTAATAATCAATATAATGTATAATAAATACGAAAGTTGGTGAATATATGATAAATAATAAAATTTTAATTGCTGATGATAATCCTGAGATTCGAGAAGTTCTAAATGTACTTTTATCTAGTGAAGGTTATGAAGTTATCGAAGCTAAAGATGGTCAAGAAGTAATTAACTTAATTGATGCTGATATTGATTTATATATTCTTGATATTATGATGCCTGTTATAAATGGTTATCAAGCATGTATCGAAATTCGTAAAAAATCAAATGCTCCTATTTTGTTTTTAACAGCTAAAACTCAAGAAAGTGACAAAACCCTTGGTTTTTCTAGTGGTGGCGATGATTATCTTTCAAAACCTTTTTCTTACAATGAACTAACAACAAGGGTTAAAGCATTACTAAGAAGATATTATATCTATCAAGGAAAAGTTGATAAATATAATATGACTGAAAATAAAATCATATACAACAATATAGTTATTGATCCTAATAACGAAACCGTATTTCTAGATAATAAACAAATCGAATTAACATATATCGAATATCAAATTCTGTATCTACTTTTAAGTAATCGCAAACATATATACTCTACCCAAGCTCTTTATGAAAAAATTTGGAATGAACCATATTACTACAGTGCTAATAATACTATCATGGTCCATATTCGTAATTTGCGAAAAAAGATCGAAAGTGACCCTCAAAATCCTAAAATAATTAAAACTATTTGGGGTAAAGGTTATCGTTGTGATTAAGCATTTTTTTAATAAACTTAGTGTTCAAATAAGTGCTGTAATTATTTTATTAGGTACCCTTGCAATCGTTGTATTTTGTTTGTTGTATATGGCAAGAGAAAATTTTTTTGAATTCACTCAGGATTTGGGAATTATTTCTGAAAATACTGAAGCTTATGCAATCAATATTGAAAATCAACTAATTGATAATAATGTATCAATCAATGATGTTGAAGAAATAGACAAAATTATTGGTACTAGTGAGATTTATAGTGTAAATCTTTATAATAAAGCTGATAATCTTGCTATAACGGGATCTTTTGCAACGATGCTTGATAATTTATTTATTGGTTATACTGTTTATGACACTGATATCATCTATGATGGTGATGAATATCATACTGATATTCAATTAAAAGATGGTAATGTTGAAATGTATGTGTATTCTTATGCAATCGCAAAACTTGTTATCCCTTATCTTGTATTTTCAATTATCATTGCCTTATCAATATTTTTAATTCCTACATATTTATTTATAAAACGAAAAGTTCATTATATTGAGAATTTAAAAAATGATGTCACATATATGTCTCAAGGGGATCTTAATCATCCAATTTTGATAAATAGTAATGATGAAATTGGTGAGCTGTCTGAGCAAATCAATAATCTTCGTCTAATCTTAAAAGATAATTTTGCTACTGAGGAAGCAAATCGTAAAGCTAATTATGAGCTCGTAACAGCTCTGTCTCATGATATTCGAACACCATTAACATCATTGATGGGATATTTAGATATTATCAGACTTAAAAAATACAGAAATGATGAACAGTATAATTTATATCTTAATAATTCAATCGATAAAGTTAATCAGATCAATGAACTGGCAAATAAAATGTTTGAGTATTTTCTTGTTTTTAGTAAAGAACAAGATACAGAATTAACAAAGATGTCTTTAGGTGTGATTTATGAATACATGATTGAAAATATCGATGTATTAAATGAACATGGTTTTATTATTGAAAAAAGTTTAGAACCAAGAGATGCATTTATTCGTGGTAACATTAATTTGATTAAAAGAATTATTAATAATATTTTTTCAAACCTGTTAAAATATGCTGAAATCAATCAGCCTGTTTATATAAAAATGATCACTGATGAAAATAATTTAAAACTAGTATTTAAAAATCAAAAGAAAAATACGACTAATTATATTGAAAGTAATCAAATCGGATTAAAAAGTGTCCAGCAAATGTTAAAGATCCATGATGGTTCTTTTATGGTTGTTGATGATGAAAATACTTTTAATGTTACGATTACAATTCCTTTGATGAAATAATTAGTGTATAATGATGATATATTTTAATTGAGGTGAACATATGCAAACAATCGCAAAATTTGAAAAAGTATCAGTTAAACAGTTTTTAAATGATTTTAAAGACAGTTTTCCTGAGTATCATGAAACAACAATAAATGAAATTTATGATTCATTGACATTGCCAAAAAGAGCTACAGTAGGCTCAGCCGGATATGATTTTTATACTCCAATCGATTTTATTTTAAAACCTAATGAAACTATCAAGATTCCTACTGGAATTAGAGTTTCTATTAATGAAGGCTGGTTTTTAGCAATCTTCCCAAGAAGTGGTTTAGGCTTTAAATATCGTTTACAATTAAACAACACTGTCGGGATAATTGACAGTGACTACTATTATAGTGATAATGAAGGTCATATTTTTATTAAAATTACTAATGATAGTAATGAAAATAAAACGGTGGAAATAAAAAAAGGACAAGGATTTGCCCAAGGAATATTTATGCCTTTTGGTATTTGTGAAGATGATGATACTGATCAACAGCGTAATGGTGGCTTCGGTTCAACAACTAAATAATGTAACAGTACAATTTAAGTACTGTTTTTTATTATAAACAAAAAATGGATAGACTTCTCTAAATCAACCCACTTTTATTTCTTTAAATATTCATCAATAAATGTATAAATTTCTTTTGATCTTGAACGAGCAATTTCAAAGGTCTTATATGTTTTATTAGTTTTAACCACGATTTGATAATGATTATATCTTAATATATGTTTTAAATTAACGATACTATCACGATTAACCATAATGAAACATGAATTTAATTTCTTATAAATATCTTTTAATGTCTTTTCCATTAATCGCTCTTCTTTATTGGTAAATATATATATTTTCCGATCAAGCATTTTAATATATTTAATATTTTTTTGTTTAAATAAAGTAATATTATTTCCAGCTGTTTTCAAACTAACATATTCTCTAATAAGAAGCTTGAAACAATCTTTAATATCTTTAAGCAATAATTTATCAATATCTTTTATGTCAATAAAATCATAAACATTAAGAAAATAAGAATTGTATCTTTTATATTTATCATTAGAAACAAAAATAATAATTATTTCTTTATTAAAAAAATAAAGTTCTTTAGCAATACTATTTCCAGGATAACTAGTATCATCTAAATCAATTATTACTATTTCATAATTCTTTTTTTTATCTACTAATTCATCTAATTTAGCTGTCTTGATAATACGATATTCATAATTTTCTTTAAATAATTCTTTTGAAATAAACTCATAAAGAAAATTATTTCTCTGTTTTGATAATATCGCAATATTTATCATTCTAAATGTTCCTCTCCCATATTTTAAACATCATTTTTCTCTTTTTAAACACCTAATTATATAAACCGTAGAAATTATAATATAATATGAGTAACTTACAAGTGACAAATGTCACATAATTATTAAAAATTTCAACATTATTATTTACTAATATCAATTGTAAAAATAGTGCTTATTTATACTTAGAAAGAGGGATTCTAATGATTAAATTAGATAATATAAAAATTAAGTATAATAACAATGTTATTATCAAACAAGGAAGCATCTCATTGTTTAATGGTGAAATTACTTGTATTAGCGGTAAATCTGGTTGTGGTAAAACATCATTATTATATTTGATTGGCTTACTTACAACAGAACAAAATTATTCTTATTATCTCGATGATCAATTGATCGATCTTCACGATAATAAGAAAATTGAATTAATCAGACAAAATAAAATAGGTTTCATTTTACAAGATAATACGATTCTTGAAGATTTATCAGTGATTGATAACATCTTTTTTCATAATAATGATAATAAATTAGCTAATGAGTTATTATCATATTTTGATCTTATAACTAAAAAAGATGTTTATCCTAAAAATTTATCAGCTGGTGAAAAAAGACGTTTATCAATATGTATTGCCTTAGCTAAAGAACCAGCAATTCTTATTGGTGATGAAATAACTGCTTCACTAGATCCTGAACAAAAAAATAATGTTTTTCAAAAGTTAAAACATTATGCTTTAGAAAATAACATTTGTGTTGTTCTTGCTTCCCATGATGATGTGATCATCAATAATTGTAATCATCTTTATGAAATTAGAAATCAAGAAATTATTGAATTAAGACATGTTTCATTATCAAAACCAGCTGTTTCAAAAAGTAAAGATCATGTCTACAATCTTAAAAAATATTTAAAAGCATATCAGAAAAAACATTATTTTAACTATCTTATTTCCACCTTTTTGATTGCTCTAGCATTATTAATGTGCAGTGCTATTACCTCAACCTTTCATGCCATCGAAACTGATTTCAACCAAACTTTTGATACTTTATCACCTAAAAAAATTGGTATCATTAAATTAAATGAAGAAGAGCTTAAAAATCGTGAAGAATCGCCACAATCTTATGAAAATGATATTCCCTACATTAGAGAATCATGGACAACGTTAACTGATAAAGAGATTCAAGCTATTGAAGACCTTGAAAACGTTGAAGATATTTATCCTTATTATGAATTGGAATATCGTATTGGTACTGTCTATATAAATAAGAAATCATTTATTTTTCCAGAAAATACCCTTATTTCTTTACAACCATATTATCAAAATGAAAGCAGTTATGATTATCGAGATGATGGTATATATATAAGTCAGAGGTTTGCCGACGATTTTAATATTAAAGTTAATGATACTATCAAAATTCCTTTAACAGTAGGATTTGCTCAAAATATTGACCTTTCTATAGAAAAAGTTATCTTGGAAACAAAGGTAATTGGAATTAAAAAAGACGATACTACGATTGTCAGTAGGAGTGAAAATTCAGAACTTGTATTAGCATTAAACCCTTATTATTTAAAAATCAGTGATAAACAATTTTATGATCTGTATCAACAGCTTACCCCGACATTACCACCGACAGGATCTTATATTATTTTTGCAACCAAAAATGAATATGTTCCTATAGTTATTGAAAACCTAAAGAAAACCTTTAATGAAAGTGAAATATCTTATACTTATCCAATTTATAAAGAAATGGAAACAATGAAACAAAACCAATTGGGTACTGAATACTTAGTGGAAATTACTGTCAGTGTAATGATTATTGGGTTATTGACTCTTATTAAATATATTCAATTAAAAAATCGTCAAAACGAATTAAATATGTTAAGAGTCAATGGTATTTCTAATAAAAAAATAATATCAGCTTTTTGTCAGGAATCACTGATTCAAAGTTTAAAAGTACTAGCAATAACAATGATCATCTATATTTTTATTTCTTTACCAAATCTATTTTTAGAGATTAAATTTCCTAATCTATTAATAGAGTTATCTTTATATGCTCGTCTATCAACATATGATCTAATAATTCTAATTATAGTCGCTATTCTTTCCTTTACCGCTCCGACATATCTTGTTCTTCGCACAATCTTGAAAAAAGATATTACAACATTATTAAGGGAAACTTATGATTAAAATTGAAAATATTGATCTTGCTTATGACCAGACATTGATCAAAGATGGTCGATTATTATTAAATGAAGGACAAATTACTGTGCTTAGCGGAAATAGCGACTGTGGTAAAACCACATTACTATACTTAGTTGGCTTAATTAATACTAATTGGCAATGTGATTATTATTTCTATGATAAAAAAATTAATTTACGAGCTGAGCAGAATAACAGTTTATTAAGAAGATATTATATTAGTAATGTTCTCCAAGAATTTGATTTACTTGATGATCTTAGAATAGATGAAGCACTTAAATCATTATCTTTATTAGCAAACCAAAAATACGATCCTGATGAAATTACAAATTTACTTTTACAACTTGATCTCGATATAAACTTAAATACTCTTATAAAAAATCTTTCTACTGGGCAAAAACAACGTCTTAATCTTTTATTTGCCCTAATAAAAAAACCAAAATTATTAATTCTTGATGAACCAACAAGTGCTCTTGATAAAGAAAATACTAAACTTTTTATCAAGATTCTAAAAGAAATCACAATTAAAAATAATTTAATTGTAGTTATTGCCAGTCATGATCAACAGATAATCGATAATGGTGATGTAGTTTACCAAATTCAAGATCAACAATTAAAATGTCTTAATCATGTTAATGAAGTCCCCTCTACTTTAAGTTATCAGAATGGATCAATTATTCCCTTTTTAAAAAATTACATTATTAATCACTTAAAAAGTAAACAATGTATGATCCTTTTACTTACAATTACATTGATTATTAATATTTGTATAATTTTCCAAACATATTTTGAATCCATACAAAATAAACAGTTAGAAAATATTATTTTAATGGGCGGTAATGAGTGTCTTTTAACAAAATCAGATAATTCTAAAATAAATAATTCTGAATTATTAAAATTTAAGAAACAGTATCGTTATTTAAAAGCTTATCCCTATACTAAAATAAAAACAACGCTCGAAGATAATACCACAGTTACTTTGATTCCCTATTTTCCTGAACAAGATAGATTTACTGATGGTTTCTACGCCACATCTAAAGTATATGATAAAATGAAGGATAAAAAATTTTTCACAGTTAATGTCTATAACAAAACAATTGTTATTAACAGTTTAAAAAATTATCAATTTTCCCAAGATAAAATCATTTATATAGATTATAAACTTATTAATGAATATTTGACAGATAGTCAATATCTGCTTATCTTTTCAACCCCCGAAGATGTCTTAACTTTTTGTAATAATACCTCTTATACATCCTCGCCAGTATTAAATAATTTAGATAGTTTAATGCATCATTATCATAGTACTGGTATTTATTTAAATTTGATTTTAGGTTTAATTTATGCCCTTTCAACAGTATTATCATACATTATTCAGTTTCAACTGCTTTATCACACTCAAAAAAGATTAACTTTATTTAAAGTACACGGTTTATCAATTAAACAATCTAATTTAATCCATATAATTATTTTATTTTTACAATATTTATCAATTACCATAATATCATTATTTATTTTGTCTTTCTTTACTAACCTTTTAAATTCATTATTAAAAATTTGTATTTGTCTTATCATTACAATAATAATTCCCCATATTTTTATAATTTATAAATTGACTAATAAAAAAATAATAGCCACAATAAAAAACTAAAAAGACTCATTTCGAGTCTTTTATTAATTATTTACAAACTGTGAATTATATAGTTTTTCATACACCCCCTGTTTAGCTAATAATTCCTCATGCGTTCCTTGTTCTACAATATCGCCATTGTTGATTACTAAAATTAAATCCGCACTTTTTATCGTTGATAAACGATGGGCGATAACAAAACTTGTTCTACCTTTCATAACTGTTTGCATTGCCTCTTGTAGCATTTTTTCTAAGCGAGTATCTACTGATGAGGTTGCCTCATCTAAAATTAAGATTTGAGGATCTTTTAAAATAGCTCGCGCAATCGTCAATAACTGTTTTTCACCTTGAGAAATGTTATTTGCTTCTTCATTAATATATGCATTATAACCATCAGGTAAAGTCCGAATAAAATGATGGACATTCGCCATTTTAGCTGCTTTGATTATTTCATCTTTACGGGCATCTAAACGACCATAGCGAATATTATCATAAATAGTTCCAGAATATAACCAAGTATCTTGCAACACCATTCCAAACATTGCACGCAATTCATTTCGTGGTAAATCTCGTATATCAATGCCATCAATCTTGATACTACCGCCTTTAACATCATAAAAACGTAATAATAGATTGATAATCGTTGTTTTACCTGCACCGGTTGGACCAACAATTGCTACCATTTGTCCTTTTTTTATTTGAACATTTAAATCTTTCATCAAATTTTCTTCATAATAACCAAATTGAACATGTTCAAAACTTACATTTCCCTGTACTTGATCAAGATGCTTAGGCAAATCAGCCTCTGGTACTTCTTCATTTTCATCAAGTAATTCAATAACTCTTCCTAAAGCGGCAAAAGCTGATTGAATTTGTGATGATAAACTAGAAATCTGTGATAAGGGATCATTGATTTGCCAAATATAACGAATAAATGCTTGTAATTGCCCAACTTGAAATGTTCCTGTAATTACCTCAATCGTTCCAACTACAGCTATTGCTCCGATAGCTAAATATGTAACTAATGAATTTAGTGGGGCAATAGTTGATGAAACAAATTGTGCTTTAAAAGCATTTGCTTTCAAGTTTTCATTAATACTTTCAAATTTTTCAATCGATTCTATTTGTTGATTATATAATAGAATTTCATTATACCCCGTATACATTTCTGTTATCGCACTATTTAATTCACCTAAAGCATCCTGTTGATTTTTAAATAATTTTTGACTTTTTCCAACTATTAATTTTGTTACTAATAGCGATAAAGGAATGATCATCGTTCCAATCAATGCCATTTTAAAATTAAGCATATACATCATACTCAACGCTAAAATAAGCGTTAATATCCCACTGACAATTTGTGTAAAACTTTGTTGTAAGGCATTCGAAATAGCATCGACATCATTTGTAATCCGACTTAAAACATCACCATAATGATGATTATCAAAATATCTTACTGGTAATTTACGAATTTTATTTTGTAAAGCATTACGAAGATCTTCCATTGTATGTTGAATTGCATTAGTTAAAAATACTGCTGATATCATTTGTGAAACAGTCTTGATAATGTAAATGATTGCTAGAGTGATGATTATTTTAATAATTATATCAAAACTAATTGTTATATTTGTCAAGTTACTGCTTTTAGCTACATCACTAGCTAATTGCGTTGTTATTTTTCCCTCAAAAGATGGAGCTAAAGCAATCGAAATATTAAAAGCAAAAATCATTATGATTGCAATAGCGAATTGCCATTTATAGGGTCTAATAAATGGTAAGAGCCCTTTTAAACTCTTTTTCAAACTATATTTATTATTCATAATTTAATTCCTCCTCACTTAATTGAGAAGTTGCAATCTCATAGTAAATTTGACACTCTTTTAATAATTGATGATGTGTTCCTTGCCCAACTACTTTTCCTTCATTTAAAACAATAATTTGATCAGCATCCATAATACTGGAAATTCTCTGGGCCACAACTAACATGATCAATTCACTCATTTCTTTTTTCAATTCTTTTCTTAAAACCGCATCCGTTTTAAAATCTAAAGCCGAAAAGGAATCATCAAAAATATAAATTTGGGCTTTTCTCACTAATGCTCTAGCAATACTTAAACGCTGTTTTTGTCCACCCGAAACATTAGAAGCACCTTCACTTATAAGCTCATTAAAACCATTTTCTTTATCCATAATAAATGAATAAGCCTGAGCTACTTTAGCTGCATGAATAACTTCCTCATCAGTAGCATCTTTTTTACCAAAGCGAATATTATCTGCAATACTGCCACTAAAAAGTACTGCTTTTTGGGGAATCACCCCTAATTTATCACGTAGTTGTAAAACATCATAATCTCGGATATCTTTTTCATTAATTTTTATCCTTCCTTTACTTACATCATAAAATCTTGGAATTAAATTAACTAACGTACTTTTACCTGAACCTGTACTGCCAATAAATGCCACTACTTCTCCTTTTTTAGCTTTAAAAGACACATCATATAATACAGGTTCCTCACCATCAGGATATGCAAAAGTAACATGATCAAATTCAATACTTACTTCATCATTAAACTTATCATCAACCGGATCATTTTTTATTGACGGCTCCAAATTAAATACTTCTTGAATTCGTTTTGCTGATACTTCAGCTCGTGGATACATCATAAAAACTGTACAAAAAAGCATAATTGAAAACATCGCATGAAATAAATAATCCATAAAAGCAACAAGCTGACCGATTTCTAAAGAACCACTAGAAATCAGATGTGCTGCTACCCAATATATTGACATCCCCGCAATATTCATCAGCATAAAGAAAATTGGCTGGGTCATAATCATAATTTTAAATAATTTCTTTGAATATTTAGTGAAATGATAATTAGTTTCCACAAAACGTTTTTGTTCATACGAATCATTGTTAAATGCCCTAATTACCCTGATTCCACTAAGATTTTCTCTAGAAATGCGATTTAAATCATCTAATGAACGCTGTTGATTTTCAGAAATAGGTTTAGTTATTTTCGCAACTAAAAAAACTCCTAAAATAATGATAGGAATCGTTGCAGCAATAATATACGATAAACGAAGCGATGCTTGAGCTGTCATAATAAAACTAAAAATGAACATAATTGGCGTCATTAGTGCCGTTCTAAGTAATACATTTACGAACTGCTGTATCTGAAATGCATCGTTATTCGTTCTTGTAATCATTGAAGATGTTCCTATTCGATTAAATTCATTAGCTGTAAATTGTTGTACTTTTTTAAAAATATCATTTCTAATATCACGTGTAATTGAAGTTGAAATTTTAGCACAGCAATATCCTAAAGCAATAGTTCCACCCACACCGATAAAAGAAACTAAGGCAATGCAGCCACCCATCATATAGATAAAGCTTGTGTCTTTATTAGTAACTCCAATATCTATCATTGTTGCTACAATGGTCGGAATTCCTAATTCAACTAAAACAAATCCAAAAACTGAAACCACGTTAAAAAAGAACAGTAATTTATAGTTTTTTAAATATTTTAAGATTAATTTCATTTCTTTCTCCTTTCATTGTATTGTGAAGCAACTAATTTAATGATAAACTATAAGGTAACCTTATAGTCAAGGAGGATTAGTAAATGAAAGAGAAATTATTAAGTTGTGGTACTTTTGCTAAAATATGTGGTGTTGAAAAACATGTTTTATTTCATTATGATGAAATAAATCTTTTTAAGCCCATCTATGTTAATGATAAAGGATATCGCTATTATTCATATCGTCAATACGACACTTTTAAAGTAATCATAGCTTTAAAAACGCTTGGAATGTCTTTAAAGGACATTCAGATCTACCTTGATAAACGTACTCCTGAATTATTTTTAGAACTATTGAAACAGCAGGAAAATAAATTAATCGAATATATTAATGAAATGCAGCATATTCATGAGTTGATTAAAAGTTACCAAACATTTACTACTGATGCTTTAAATTCAAATTGTAATGAAATTAAAGTTGAATATTTTGAGGAGACTAAATTACTATTATCAGCAAATTTAGAAAACTCCAATTCTAAAAATTTTGCTTCATTTATGCATGATTATACAACCTTTATTGAAAATCATCACATAATAACTGGTGAATTTGTTGGTTTGATGATGAAACTAGATAATATTCGTAATAATAATCTTAATAACTATTCTTATCTTTTTACTACTACAAATAATCCTTCGCAACAAGTTTTTGTTAAAAAGGCTGGTTATTATTTATGTGGATATCATCGCGGTAGTGAAGATAAGTTATATGATTCATATTTACAAATGTTACAATACGCTAAAAACAATGGTATTAAGTTAGGTGAATTTGCATTTGAAGAGTATATTATTTCTGATATTTGTGAAAGATCTAAAGATAATTATTTAACTAGAATTACAATTGAGATAATCACTACAAAAAATAAATGATTCAATATATAAAAAGCTGTAACTTTAAACAATAAAATCACAGCTTTTTATCTTTTTTATTATTTTTTCTTTGATCACGCGGAATAAAAACTCTTATCTCTTCCTCATTATATCCAACTAGAAAATGATGTTCATCCAATACGATCGGTCTCTTTAATACTGAAGGATTAGTTTTGATAAAATCAATTAAATCATTCATTTTCATACTATTAAGATCCAACTTAGTTCCTCTAATAATTTTACTATTTTTAGAAATAATGTCATCTGTACCATTTTCACATCTTTCTAATATTTCTCTTATTTCAAAAACATGCAAATCTGATGAAAAGATATTTTTTTCAATAAAACTTAAATTATGCTCTTTTAACCATTTAACGACGTTACGTCCTGAGCGACTACCTGGAGCTGTATATACTCTTATCATAATTTCCTCCACTTTAAAATAAGGACTATAATTAGTCCTTAATATCTTTTCAATTTATATGTTTATTTCTTTACCCGTAATGTTATGATATATTCATCGTCATCTTCTTCAGTTTCACTGATGACTTCGATTCCTGATTTTTGAATCAACTCAGTTGCTTGGTTAATAGTATTAATTGCTATTTTAAAGTTTTGTGAGACTGCCTTAAGAGGTCCTTTTTTTGTTTTGGTTTTATTTTTTGGTGGTTTATTAACTAATAACTCAGTTTGTTTAACATTTAATGATTTCTTTATTACTTCTTGTAATACGCTATGCTGTTTTTCTTCATCTAAAGAAAGCATTGCTCGGGCATGACGTTCAGTAATTTGTTTTGTCTTTAGTGCTTCTTTGACATCATCTGATAACTTTAATAGTCTTAATTTATTAGCAATCGTTGATTGTTTTTTCCCTACTTTGTTTGCCAGTTCTGTTTGATTCATATTGTATGTATCAATCAAAGTTTTATAAGCTTTTGCTTCTTCAATTGGCGAAAGATTTTCACGTTGGATATTTTCAATTATTGCGTATGTATCGACTTGTTTATCATCTATATCTTTAATGATGCAGGGTACGGTTTTTAAGCCAGCTAATTTACATGCTCGAAAACGTCGTTCACCAGCTATTATTTGATAATTTCGATTATATTTACGGACAATAATAGGTTGAATCAAACCATTTTCCTTAATTGAAGTAGCTAATTCTTCGATTTTTTCATCATCAAATACTTTACGAGGTTGGTTTTCATTTGCCTCTATTTTATTTATATCAATTTGTTTATATACCTTCTCTAACATATTCTCTCCTATAATGGTTGTTTTTTTATTTTAGCGAACATCCGAGGAAATTTATTAGGTGTTGTTTTTACTTTCTTTATAATTATATTACTACGATGATCATTATTAGTTAATGTAAAATCGACAATTTCTTCTACACTGCCACCTAAAATATCAATTCCTCTTTTCGCTTCTTGTAACTCTTCATCTGCCTTAAGTCCTTTTAACGCTAAAAAATATCCTCCTACTTTGACTAGCGGTAAACATAATTCATCTAAAATATTCAATCTTGCTACTGCTCTAGCCATTACGATATCACATTTTTCCCGATTATCTTTGGCATAATCTTCAGCTCTAACACTGATTGCTTTACAATCAGTTAATGCTAATTCTTTAAATAAATGATTTAAAAATGTAATTCTTTTTGTCAATGAATCAACGATCGTGATTTTCAAATCAGGATAAATGATTTTTAAAGGAATACTTGGAAATCCAGCTCCAGCCCCAACATCAACAATACTTTGATTATTAAATTTAAAATCAAAAGCAATTGTTACTGAATCATAAAAATGTTTTAAATAAACACCCTCTTCATCAGTTATTGCTGTTAAATTCATTTTTTCGTTCCAATCTACTAATATCTTATAATATGACTCAAATTGTTTGATCTGTTTATTATTTAGAACAATTCCTTTATTTTCCAATAATTTTATAAAATCCTCTTTAGACATATCCTATTCCTCATTATATTTTTGTTTTAAATATATCAATAAAACTGAAATATCAGCAGGATTTATTCCCGAAATTCTTGATGCCTGCCCAATCGTTAAAGGACGAATCATACTTAATTTTTGTTTAGCCTCTAATGCTAGATTACTTACATCTTCATAATTAATATCATCAGGAATTCTCTTTTCTTCCATTTTCTTTTGTTTAGCTGCTTGACGCATAGCCTTATCAATATATCCTTTATATTTAATTAAAATCGTAACTCTTTTTGTTTGCTCTTCACTTAATTTTGGTCCTTCAACAAACGGTAAAATTTTCTGATAATCAAGTTCAGGACGTTTAATCAGCTCTTTAGCACTGATTCCTTCTGTCAATCTTGTTGAACCTAACTGTTCTAAAACTTCATTGATCGGATGTTTTGGTGTAAACCGAATCGTATCAAGGCGATCGATTTCATCAAAAATACCTTTCATTTTATCTAAATATTCTTGATATACTTCATTACTAACTAAACCTACATCGTGCCCATACTTCATCAAACGCTGATCAGCATTATCATGCCGGATCAATAGACGATATTCAGCACGACTTGTTAACATTCGATATGGTTCCTCAGTTCCTTTAGTAACCAGATCATCGATCATTACCCCAATATAAGCTTCATCCCGTTTTAAAATTAAAGGCTCCTTATGTTGATTCTTTAATGTTGCATTAATTCCAGCAATCAATCCTTGTCCTGCCGCTTCTTCATAACCACTTGTACCATTAATTTGACCAGCAGTATATAAATTCTTAATTATTTTTGTTTCCAGTGATGGCCATAATTGTAAAGGATCAATTGCATCATATTCTATTGCATATGCATATTTTAAAATTTTACAGTTTTCTAACCCTGGTATAGTTCTAATCATCTCTTCTTGAACATCATGAGGCAATGAAGTTGAAAATCCTTGAACATAAATTGTATTCATTTCTTTAGATTCTGGTTCTAAAAATATTTGATGTTGTGGTTTATCTGAAAATTTAACGACTTTATCTTCAATCGAAGGACAATAACGTGGTCCTACACCACTGACATAGCCGCCATACATACTTGAGCGATGTAGATTTTCATTTATTATCTGATGTGTTTTTTCATTAGTATATGTTAAATAACATGGTAACTGCTCTTCAATAGGAACAAAATCTTTGGTTTGATAACTAAAAGCCAATTTTGCATCAGTTCCTGGTTGTAAACTCGTTTTTGAATAATCAACGCTATTGATTTCTACTCGTGGTGGTGTTCCTGTTTTTAAACGCTGAATTCGAAAACCTAATTCTTTTAATCGGGTTGATAAAAATTTAGATTCTTTTTGCTGATCAGGACCACTAGCATGTTTTTGATCACCACATAATATTTCAGCTCTTAAATATGTTCCTGTTGTAAGAATAACTATTTTACCAGCAATTTTTGAACCATCCGCTAAAATAACACCTTTTACATAATCATTTTCAACAATTAAATCTTCAACCATAGCTTCTAAAATATCTAAATTTTTCTGTTGTTTTAATACCTCTTGCATATATCGAGGATAAGCCTGCTTATCTGCCTGAGCTCTTAGTGACTGTACCCCCGGTCCTTTTGCAGTATTTAACATTTTCATTTGTAAATATGTTTTATCAGCACTTTTACCCATTTGACCACCTAAGGCATCTATTTCACGAACAATTATGCCCTTGGCTGGCCCGCCGATCGAAGTATTACAAGGAAGGCTTCCCACATTATTAAAATTAGATGTCACTAATAATGTTTTTTGATTCATTCTAGCTGGTGCTAATGCTGCCTCAATTCCAGCATGTCCGCCTCCTACCACTATAATATCATACATTTATATTCCCTCCTTAATCGTTATCTATTGTACTACAAATTTTGTCTTTTTTAAACAATTATCAACTTAGATTAGTAAATCATAAAATTATCTAATAAATATTATTCCCCTTCATAAAAATATTTAAATCAATTTCTTTTCACAAAAAAAAGAAGAAATTCAATTGATTTCTTCTCATTATTAATTACTCTTCTTCAATTACCTCATCTACATTATCAACTACTTCTTCTAATTGATCATCTTTTTCTTCTACTGGTTCATCATCACTTTCTTCTGTTAACTTATCATTGCTTCCTTCTTCTATTAACTTATCCTCATTTTCTTTTATCAATTGATCGTTATCTTCAATTATTTCATTTTCAATAATTTCTTCTTTTATTTGCTTAGGATTTAATAGATTTATTACTTTTCCAAAGAATAAAAAAGAAAATGCATAAAATAAATAACTAACTGAGTTGCCAATAAAATATGAAATAATATCTGTCAGATCTTCACTCCAAGAAACACTTCCCTGTAAAACAAAAGAATTAATATAATCATATGAATTCTTCATAGTAAACAATGCATATACCAATAAAAGAATAGCCAGCAAATAACATATTAAAGTAAATACCGGTTTATAAAACCAATTTTTTATTTTTTTCATTTAATCAATATCCTTTCTTTAATAACTATTATCATAATTAAAAATTATCGAATAATCATGTGATAAATTATGAATACTATGGTTATACATTTAAAATAAATAAAAACCACGCCTAAAAGACGTGGTTTTCTCTGAGGCTATAAGCCTTTGTTACTTGCTCGCGTCTCAAGGCGCTGCTTTCACTTCGCTCAAGCTATTGCTTTTGACTCTCGCTATCCCTCAAAGGGATTATTTTCATTTTTTTACTTTTTTCTTCTTAACTTCTTGTTTTTTCTTTTCTTCCTCTATTTCCTTATCCTCGAATGGATTTTGGTATTCCTTCACACTCAATTTGTCCATCGCAATATCATGTCGTTCCTGTTCCCTTATATACTTTGCGACTGTTGCATCATTCAATCCTACTGTACTCACATAATATCCTTCTGCCCAGAAATGTCTATTCCCATATTTATATTTTAAATTCGCATGTCTATCGAAAATCATTAATGCTGATTTTCCTTTCAAATATCCCATGAACTTTGATACACTTTCCTTTGGTGGAATCATTACTAACATATGTACATGATCAGACATTAAGTGCCCTTCGATTATTTCCACTCCTTTATATCTGCATAGCGTCCTTAAAATTTCACCTATATCTTTTCTTAGTTGATTATAAATCACTTTTCGTCTATACTTGGGTGTGAAGACGATGTGATATTTACACATCCACTTTGTATGTGCCAATGAATTTGCTTTTTGAGCCATACTTCTATCACCTTTCCTTTCATATATGATAGCTTGAACAACTTTAATATATATCGGAAAGGTGAATATTTGTATAACTTTTTTATCGCTCCACCCGCATAGCAGGTGGTTTTTTATTTCGCATACTTCGTATGCTCAACTGACTTAAGTCTATATATTCATACAAGTATGAATATTAAAACAAAAGCAGCGTTATTACAACTCTGCCTTTATTAAAAACTTATATTTATTTAAATATATACAATCAATTATATATAAGATCTTTACTTCCAAAAGTTCTTTCCACTACCAACTGAAATAATTTTAAATTGCGTATCATTTGAGGTTCCGCCCGTAAAATACTTACCAGCTTCTGTTCCATTAAAGATATCGATTTTATTACCTTTAATAGCACCACCACGATCGACAACTATTCCATATGCAGTTGACTCAATACTTAAATTATGATTAGAAATTTCAATAATAGTTCCAAAAGGAATCGAAGGATCAGCTGCCAAACAATAATACGAACGCCCATTATAAGTTAGTTTTGGGCTATTAGAACCTTGTACTCCAGTAATCGGACTTAATTTGATTCCTGTTGACGAAGTTCCATTTCCACCTGCACAGTCACCACCATATGTTGTTAATCTACCTGTAAAATATGCTCCAGGCTGAACTGTACCTGTTTCAATTATTGTATCTATTGCAGGTACTATAACTGTGCTCTCAATTAATTCTCTGCTAACTTCTTTACCATTTTGATAAGTTACACAATACGTATTCTTTACTTGTCCTTCTTGCCCTTGTTGTGTAACTTTAGTAGTAAACAATTCTAATCCGTTTGTATTTACAGTATTTGATTTAATCGAATCTATTTCATCTACATTTGCTTCATTAATTCTTGTAATTTGAACTAAATCACCATTATTTAATACATAACTCATATCATAATTTAATGAATCTTGGGGATTCAAAGTAATTTTTAAATCTTCAAGGACTGTTGACAATGCAGCTTGTCTAACTAGATAATCCTTTTGTGCTTCATCACCATCTTGAACTTTTACATCAATAGTTTCAACATAGTTATCAATTTGGTTTGTTGCTCCAGCATTTAAAGTTGTTGCAACAATTCCAATATAGGCAATCATCACTACCAAGATCCCTTTCATTCTAGGATCTGTTTTAATAATAGCCTCTTTAATTTTTTTCATTAATTTTCCTCCTATTTAATACCAAAAATTTTTTTGGCATTAAACGTTGTCATACTTGCAACGTTTTCTATCTCCATGTTCTTTAGCTTAGCTATTTCCTGGGCAATATACACAACATTTGCAGGCTCATTTAACTTACCCCTAAATGGATGAGGTGTTAAATAAGGACAGTCAGTTTCAATTAATAAATTCTCTATGCTAATATTCGCTGCCACATCTTTTGGAACTCTGGCATTCTTAAATGTCACTGGACCCGCTAGAGAGATATAAAATCCAAGTTCTATAAATCTTTCCGCCATTTCTACAGAACCACTATAACAATGCATTATTCCATGATGTCCATTTCGTTTTAACACTTCGTAAGTATCTTCATAAGCATCTCGACAATGAATAATCACCGGCTTATGATGCTTTTTAGCTAGATCCATTTGCCACTGAAAAACTTTCATCTGTTGTTCTTTAGTAACAGTATCCCAATAATAATCCAGACCAATTTCACCAAGTGCTACTACGCAAGGTTCTTCTAAGTACTTATCGATTATGTCTATTTGTTTTTTTGTTGTGTTTGAGCAATCGTTTGGCCCAATGCCAACTGCTGCATATATAAATTCATACTGTTTAGCTAATTCGATTGCAATTTGAGACGACTTTAAATCGTAGCCTACAACAACCATATTATCAACGTTGTTATCTAAGGCGTTTTGAATAAACATATCGTGATTTTCATATAAATCGTCACTGTTTAAATGACAATGAGTATCAAAGTACATAAATTTCACCTCCGCTGTATATTAACAAAATCAAATACATTTGTCAAATATCTAAAAGCATTTTTAACTTTGGATGATAAAATAATATGTAAATATCGATATTTTTTTATTAATGTATTCTTTTTAATACATTTTTTTACATACAAATTTAGACAAAAGATAAATTTATTAAAATAAAGATAGAACTTTTGTAAAGAAAAGAAGAAAATCATTAAAATGATTTCACATACAAATCTTTGACAAAATAATTATTTTTATACTAATTTAAATAAATAAAAAGGAGCAAACACTCCTTTCTATAATTTCTTCTCAATTTCATCAACAAAAGATTTCGTAATGACCTGTGGTCTTGTTATTATTGATCCAACCACCACACTATAACATCCTAACTCTAGAGCACGTCTAGCTTTTAAAGGCGTATTTAAGTTTCCTTCACCAATAACTGGATGTTTAACTTCTTTAATAATTTCTCTCATAATTTCAAAATCATTTGCTTCGATTTTATCCCCTTTACTTTGAGGTGTATAACCAACTAAAGTTGTTCCTATAAAATCAAAACCAATTTTATCAGCATGAATAGCCTCTGCTATCGTAGAGCAATCAGCCATAAACATTTGCTGAGGATATTTATTTTTTACTTTCTCAAAAAATTCATCGATCGATTCATTATTCAAACGCTTAGAAAAAGTAGCGTCCATAGCAATGATATCTACTCCTTCTTTTACTAGATCATCGACTTCTTTCATCGTTGGCGTAATATAAACTGAAGTTCCTGGATAATCTTTTTTTATAATCCCTATAATTGGTAAATCTACTACTTTTTTAATTTCATGAATATCACTAATACTATTAGCTCTAATTCCTTTAGCACCACCCATTTTAGCAGCTAATGCCATTCTTGACATAATAAACGATGAATGTAACGGTTCATTTTCTAAAGCTTGGCAAGAAACTATTAAACTATCTTTGATTTCTTTCATATTTCCTCCTAATTTCTATTATTACCTTAATAATTATAATCTATAAACAATATCTCTACTACCATAAAGTTCTTAAATTTTTTCTTTACTATAAACCCTTTTATCTTTATTAGTATTATTGAAAAAATATTTTATATCATCCAGGTCAATAGCTTTTTGTTATTATCCTTAAGAATTGTTCATCACTGCTAGTCATGTCATGCTTATATTTAATTATAATAATATTTTTGATATTCTTATTATTTCCATCTTCTATATAAAATCTCTAATTACTTAAACTAATAATATATTTAAACTCTATGATATCCCTTATATAAAAGTCCGGCAAAGACGGCACAAAGTGTTGCCCCAACAAACATTATAATCAAATAAATTATCTCTCCAGCACTTACAATCAACATACTATAACTAATAGCCAATATTGAAATTAGCATACCTATTATACCACCTAAAGTTAATGCTCCAAAGCCTCTTAGAAGTCTTTTTTGAGGCAAGATCCTATCCAATCGGCAAATACGTTCAGTTACTAATTCGACAATTCCTACTAACATAAGTATAGCAGGAATAACAGATATAAGCACGATTTTTGTTATTATTTCATCCTGCATGAAATTCGGCTTTTTCACAAAGCAAAGAGTTAAACCAATAAAATAACTGATCCATCCGATATTCCCAGGAATGTCATAAACAATCCATTTAATGTTAGTAATCGTTGTTTCATATAAATTATTATCGATCATAAAAACTTCCCTCATTTCTTTATATTTTATTATATCATGGTAAATACTAAATCATTTATTAAGTTTTATCTTTTCTTTATATAGAAAAAGGCACTTATTTATAGCGCCTATCCTATAAAAATATCATGTAGTTATTGGTAATTTAGAACGATTTTTTGTCCGTTATGATCAATAACTGTCAAATCATAGTCATATAATGATTTTAATGATTCTGATGTGATCGTCTTATTGGGATCTCCCTGAAATATTATTTTACCGTTTTTCATAGCAACGATTTCATCGCTATAATTAATGGCTTGATTAATATCATGATGAACCATAATTATTGTCATTTGATATTTAGTATTAATTTCTTTTATTAAATTTAGAATTTCAATCTGATACTTAACATCTAAATATGTAGTTGGTTCATCTAGTAATAATATTGGTGTTTTTTGTGCTAAAGCCATCGCAATCCAAACGCGCTGCTGTTGACCTCCAGAAAGTTTAGCGAGAAGGCGATTTTCGTATTTTTTTAGATTTGTTGTTTCTAAAGCCCAATCTATCATTTGATAATCTTTTTCATTTAAACTTTGATGATAATTTAGATATGGCAGGCGGCCATAACCAACAATTGTTTTGACATCTAAATCTCCATAAATTTGATTCTTTTGATGGACAACAGCTACTTTTTTAGCAAAATCTTTTATTTTATAATCCCATATATTTTTATTATCTAATAATATTGTTCCACTTTTTACTTTGTAAATCCGACTCAACAACATTAATAACGTTGATTTACCACTACCATTAGGACCAATAATTGAAGTGATTTTATTTTTAGGAAAACTAATCGATAAGTCTTCGATAAACGCATTGTTTTGATAACTAAATTTAATATTTTTAACTTCCATCAATATCAATACTCCGTTTCAATAAAATAATAAATAACGGTCCCCCAACTATTGCCATAATTATTGCTGATGAAATTTCATACGGTGCCATAATTACCCTTCCTAATGTATCTGCTACAAGTAAAATAATTGCACCCATTAATAAACAAACAGGAATTAAATGCTTATGTTCATTTCCTACCAATAAACGTGAAATATGAGGAACTAATAAACCAATAAAACCAATTACCCCAACTATTGCAACACTAATACTGCATAATAATACCGCAATTAGTGATAATCCAAAACGATATAGATCAACATTGATTCCTAATGACATTAAGGTTCTATCTTCGAGACCTAACAAATTACAAGCCTTTGCCATAAATAAAGTTATTACAATTACCGGTACTAAATATATCAATAATACGCGAACATCATTCCATGTGTAAAGCGAAATAGTTCCCATGGCACCACTTGTTATAGAAGCCGTTGAACTTTGTGCTAAAGTAACTAATGCACTAATTGTATAATTGATAGCAACACCAATCAAAATAATTCGTGTTGTCTTAAATCCAGCTTTCCATGATAAACTGTATATTATCGCAAATGTTATAAGTCCCCCAAAGAATGATAATAGTGGAATTACAGCATATAACTGTGGCAAAAATATACCAGCTAGAATGCTTACTAAACTTGCGCCATTAGAAATGCCAATTATCCCAGGATCTGCAAGGGGATTTTTTAAAACCACCTGAAACAACAAACCTGATAAAGCTAATGCACCACCAACTAGCATTGCAATAATGATTCGCGGAAAACGAATGCTATAAATACTAGCAACATTTTCATTATATTCAACAAATAGACCTTTAAATAATTCTAGAAATGATACTTGAATACTGCCAACATTTATGGCAACAAAAAAACATAAAAACAAAATAACGATCAAGATAATCATAAATAATTTAGGATGTTTTTTAATTAGTTCCATACAAAATTCCTTCTAACATTTCTAAACCTTTTTGGTAATTAAAATTTGCACTCATCCCAAAATAATTATTATCTAAATCATAAACTTTATTATTTTGAACAGCACTAAATTTACTCCAAATATCATTTTCTTGAAACTCTTTTTTAAAACTTTCCATCACCTGCTCAGGCATTGCATGACTAGTTCTTAAAATAATATCTGGGTTTTGTTGCAGCATATCTTCAGCATTGACATTAATAAAATCTTGTCCATCACCATCGCCATAAATATTTGTAGCTCCGGCTAATCTAACTAAATCACCGACATAACTAGATTCCGTTGCAACAACATAACTTCCTCCTGGAAGTCCCATTAAAATCAATACTCGAGGACTTACATTATTTGAATATTTTTCTCTAAATGAAACCATGTAATCAACAAATTCATTTACTATTTTTTCAGCATTTTTTTCTTTATCTAAAAGCTTCCCTAATTCTTCAATACTTTTAAACATTCCTGATAAGTTTTTTAGATTTAAAAAAGAAGAACTAATACCAATTTTTTCATATTTAGCTGCTAAATCACCTTCCAAAGAATTAGGACTTAAAATCAAGTCTGGTTTTAATGTTGATAAAATCTCAACATCTGGTGTCATCGCTGTTCCTAACTCAGTTGCATTCTGATACTTTTCAGGTACACTATATGCTTCAGTAGTTGGAATTCCAACTACCTGACTAGCAGGAACCTCTAATTTTTCAAGAATTTCCGTAACAGCTACTGATGTCGCGGCAATCGTTAATTCTTCACTTTTACTACTTGAACCACTTTGATCAACACAACCTGTCAACACAGCTGCAATTATAGCTATCAGAAGACTACTTTTTAATTTTTTTAACATAATAAAAACCTCCTCCAGCTATAATTATTAAAACAATGATGATACCGCCAATAATTAAAGCTAAACTACTATTAGATTCATTACTTTCACTGCTATTTGCATTCTTTAAATTTTCTACCGTCAGCTCTTTCTTATTATCAACTTTACCATTTTCATCAATTATATAATTAGAAAGACCAGAAACGTTTTCTAATAAAGTTTCCTTCGTTACTGTTCCTACTGTTGTTACTGGAGCAGTTTCTGGTATTTCTTCTACTGGTGTATCTGTAACAGTATTATTTTGACTGCTATTTGAATCTGTATTTTTATTAGAACTTGTACCAGGATCTGTATTAGCTACACTGCCATTTTGCGTATTTGTATTAGCTGGAATCATTTGACTAGTATACACACCAGTTCCCGGAGTAGCTGAAGCTGGATTAAGTTCAATAAAAAATTGGACATCCCGCCCCATTGGATCAACATACATAATAGGACTTATATATACATTTAAAGAACTTATCTGAATCCGATAATGATTGACCGTATCACCATTAGCACTACTGCTCCCTGTTTTAGTAGCTGCAACATCACTAAATGTACCACTGCTGTTCATGATTTTAAATCTTACATTTGACACATTTGAAGCCAATCCAAGACCAATCGTTATATAATATTTTCCACCTGTTTGTTCTAATAACAAATTACTTTCAACGATACTAGAAACCATGCTATCACCTAATGCTATATTGGTTCCACCATCTTCGGTTTTACCAGTTAGAGGATTAACATAAGACGTGGAGCGTCCAATTAAGTACGCTCCATCGTCCAAGGCAAAAGCTGGTTGAGGAATAATTACCATTGTAAAAATGGTAACTAATACCAAAACTAGTTTTTTTATTTGCATAATCTTTTTCTAATTACATATCCAGCAATGGCAAGTGACGAAACTAATAATCCTCCAATTAATTCCACATTTGCATTATCACCAGTCTTTACTACTGCATCGTTACCACTTGTTTCTGGTGTTGTTGTATTATTACCTGTACTAGTTGATCCATTTGTTTCTGGTGCTTTTGGGGCATCAATTTGATCAGAAACATATTTTAATGTTGAGTAATCAACTTTCATTCTTGCAGCAATATCAGCATTCCCCATAATTTCAACATGAGGATTAACAACTACATCAAAATATTCTTCTTCACTTGGTAATTCAAATGACCACAAGATCGGATTACCAGCAGCATCTTTAGCTTCTATTTTAGCAGGATTTGATTTATAATCGCCATTAATAGACCCAATATACAATTCCTGTAAACTAGCTTTGATCGTACCTAAAGTCATTTCTTTAGTTGTAATATACATTGTAGCTACACCATTTTTTACAACTACTGTTGCTTCTTTATCTAACGCACTAGCTGCCATTGATGCTTGATCTCTATCTGCATTCCACAAAGCAACATCAACTGTGTAAGTTCCATCTTTAGCAAATTTACTTGATTCAACAGGGCTAACTAATGTTGGATTTTCTAAATCTAAAGATAATCTTGCTTCAGCTCCGCGGTTACTTCCACCATAATAGAATTTTACGTTTGTTAATTTTGTATTTCTAGCTAATGTAAATTGTAACTCACTAACATTTCCATCACTATCATGTCCTGTAATATCAGCTTCTTTATAAGTTCCATCAGCTTGTTCAACTTCCATTTTATCAATGTAAGCAGTTTGACCATATACACTAACAGCCCCCATTTGTAATGTTACTAAGATAGTACCATTTTTTGAAGTCACAACAGCACTTTTAACAGCTTGTGCAGCCATTGATTGTTCATCACTGTTAATTTTTAATACATCACTAGCAACAGTATAAGTACCATCAGCTAAAGTATATTCAGGTTCTTCTGGCTCTGGTTCTGGAGTAACATCTGTAATGTTCTCAACATCTAATGATAATGTAACTTCTGTTGGATAGCTAGAACCACTACCCATTAAATAATCCATAAAATCTACAGTAAGTGTAATGACTTGTTTAGCTTCAGAGTCTAAATTTAAAGGTAGTTTAATAACATTTGGTACTTCTGTATTTGTATCAACAGGAGCTAATGTAATATTATACCCATCATTATCTTTTCCAGGTTCAGATGATAATTCTTGCTTAGTTGAAATAACTGTTGCTCCTTCAACTGTTTTGATATTTGCATGGAATTTTGACATTCCCCAAGTACTCATATCTACGATCATATGTTGTAAAGTGATAGTGGCAACTTGATTTCCTTCATCATCCACTGTAACAACGATACTGTCACCAAAGGCTTTAGCAAAAGCATCTTGTACAGGTTGTAATGGTGCTTTACTAACTAAACTTTTCACTGGTACTTCATATGTACCTGGTTGTGATAAATCTACTTTAGCAGCATTAACATTGCTTAATGCTGCCACTTGAATTCCAAATGCCATCATTAATGCAAGTACTGCTTTAAATATTTTTTTCATCGTTTTCCTCCCTTTTATTTTTTTGTTAGAACCATCTAACTATATTTTTAAAAAAAATTAAACCTCTAGTTAGGCGGTACTAACTTACATTAATCATTTTACATATATCCACATTTTAAACAAGCACTTATTTTGTTGCTACCCCCACAACAAAGTAACTGTATTTTCTTAATTTTACCTTTAATTCAAATAGTTTATGCCATGTTTCAATAATGAAATATTATTTTAAAATTATTGTTAAAATAGCGACGCTTTCAGGCATATGAATCATTCCTACATTCGATTTAACTTTTATTTTAACACTTGTTTGTAAGATTCTTTCCTCTTTCGAATAATAAAAATATAATTTAGATATTGGAATAACAAAATTATCCATTATTACTTGCGAAGCAATATATTTTTGCTCAGTTTCATACTTTAAAGATTCAACTTTCCCTTTTAAGATCATTTTCCCCATCAACGATTCATGTTCAACTTCTTTTGGTTGTAATATAAGATTGCCATGTCCCATTTTTATTTCCAAGATGCCAGGATGTACAAAGCCATCATTAGCCATTGAAATTCCAAGTTTATCTGCTTTATAAATAGTAAAAGCAAACGGATATTCCCCGTCATCAAGATTTGCACTTAACATATCACCACTAATTTCTTTAACTTTATCAATCAATTTAAATAATTTCTCTTTACTTGAATTACTAACAAGCTTAGCACGTGATTCTGGTGATAACGTTAAGACTAAAGTTAAAGCTTCTTGATAAGCTTCTTCATCATTAAAACTAGAAGTATTTTTAAGCCAATCTCTAAGTTTATTAATATCATTAAGATAACCTCTAGCTAATTTACATCCCTGACACGATAATACCCCTTTACCTTTTTCATTGATTAAACCTTCTTGATAAAAGTTATTCAAAACGCGGCTAAACGTCGATTTAGATACACCAACTTCTTTAGCCATCCTCGTTACAGTATAATTCATGTCCTTTTGTTTATATAAAAATAATAAGTATGTCAATTTTTCCTTCGATATTTGCATATTTTCCCCTTATCTATAAGTTATAAAAAAGTTAGTTACAACTAACAATCATAACATTTTTTACTATTTTTTCAATCAAAATCTTTATTATTCTAAAATAAAGTGATAACGCTATTAAGCATTATCACTAACAATTAATTTTTCTTTATTTTAAAACTAAATACTGTCAAAGCACCTAATGCCATAATAGCCAATATCACAACTGGTAAATCATCTCCAGTTACAACACTTTCCATCTTATCTATAACATCATTTTCTTTAATACCATTATTAACATTATTATCGTTAAAATCATTTGGTTTTTCTTGATAATCATAGGTTAATAAAGAACCATCATAACCACCTAAATTCATATCTTTGTAATCTCCATCATTTGATTTTGTCTCTAATAAGATAGAAACTTGATAATTATTAAGAGCGATGATCTTATGAGCATATTCAGCTTCTGAACCTCCGATTGTTTGTAAAGAAGTTCGCTTTCCATCTAATGAATATGTAGCAACAAAAGCATCTCTACTTCCTTTGTTTAAATTTTCAAAATCAAAATCTGTTCCGCGACTGTCACCTAATAAATAATACTGCTGATTTATTTCCGTGACACTTATTCCTTCACTGTTTTCAGTACTTTTAATAACATCTTTCCATTCAACTTCGCCAGTATCATTACACTTGATAATAAATGCATTATCATATCCTGTTCCCTTGTTTTCAAAAGTTCCTGTTGTTGATTTAGTATTACCTGTCATGACAAATCCGCCATCGGCTGTCGCAAGCAAATTATTTCCATACTCATTTTTTTCACCACCATAAGTTTTAAGCCAAATCAAATTGCCATCACTACTTATTTTTGCCACAAAAAGATCAAATAAATCACCATAGTAATCAACATCAGTAAAATCACCACTACCTGATGATGTAATTCCCCCTAATAAGATATCACCATTAGCTAATACATCTAAACCAAAGCCAGCAGATTCAATATTTCTACCGCCTATTGTTCTTTGCCATTCAACATTGCCATCTTTATTATATTTCACAACTACTAAATCAAATAACCCTTTATTTAGCTCCTGCATATCACCGTCATTGGAATTAGTTTCTATTAATACTAAACAACCACCATCAGTTGTAGCTTTAATATGTTTAGCTTGATCATGGTTTGAACCACTAAACCCTTTCATCCAAATCAAATTATGATCATAGTCATATTTAGCAACAAATGTATCTGTTTGTCCATGAATTGAATCTTTTGTATTTAACTGTTCAAAATCACCGTTTGGTACTACATATGCACCATCAACATAACTTCCAGTAACTACATACCCATCATTTTGTACATCAATACTTGACGCATATGCAATCGTATCCCATTCACTGCCACCAATGGTATGACCAGCTATCTTTTTACCTGTAGCATCAAATTCATAAATAAACGCACTGGATGCTCCCTTAAGCATATTTTTAAAATCAATATCATTAGAATATGTCTGTCCAACAACTAATAAATGTCCACTAGGTGTGACTGCCATATCAGTTGTAAAATCCTCATCACTTCCACCTAAATTAGTTTTCCAAGTTACATTAAAATCAGGAACTGTAACTTCTACTGGTGCAAAATATGGTGGTGTTTCAGTTACTTCCATTTTATTTTTATCAAACGATAGTCTAATATCTCCCATTGCATCTTCAATATGAATTAAAATCGGTATATCTAAACTATCCGCTTTTACTGTCGTTGTTTTTACTTGCGTTATCTTATCATATTGATCGTTGATAGCTGGATAAAATTCATTTTGATATTGATAAGAAACAGCACCTAAGGTTGAAGCACTAACTTGACTGCCCATGATATTAGCATTAATGAAATAAACGGTAATTTGATAACTGTCATTCACCTTTTCAACATAAGCATCTTTATAAAGCATTGCTGCCATCATTGAAGGAGTATCATCATTTGCTTTCCAAGCAACTACCGGAACTAGATATTTTTCATTAATATCTCTTTCTATCATACTACCTGCAATACTTAATAAATAGCCATCATATTTACCACTTCTATTTTCAGTAAAAATATTATCAGTTGAAGATGTATTTCCACATACTAAATAATCATCGTTGACTCCTGCAATAATAGAATTAACAGTATCTTTATCATTACCACCAAAAGAGGCAATATTCATCCGTTTTCCTTCTTTTGAATAATATGCGACAAAAACATCCTGTTTACCATAACTAGTTACTCCAGTAAAATCTAAATCATTATTACTAAGTGTTCCTGTTATCATATATCCTTCACTAGTTGCAATGATATCTTCACCAGTTGCTGCTTCACTATTTTCTAATGTATCTGCCCATTCTGGATTACCATCTTCATCAATTTTTAAGATATACGAATTATTAGTTCCATTAGTTGATCCAAACGTCCCATCTATCGAATTTGTTGTACCGACTAATACATAACCATTATTTTTGATAACTTGATTATCACGATCTGTATTTCCTCTATCACTTAAAGCTGGATAAACACTATTTACAATATCATCCTTACTACCACCATAAGTCTTTACCCATTACTTATTTCCATGTTCATCAAATTTAACTA
Source organism: Clostridium sp. Marseille-Q5894 (assembly GCF_946902305.1). Taxonomy (NCBI): domain Bacteria; kingdom Bacillati; phylum Bacillota; class Clostridia; order Eubacteriales; family Clostridiaceae; genus Clostridium; species Clostridium sp. Marseille-Q5894. Next base: position 190,482 of record NZ_CAMPPT010000003.1, read on the forward strand.
CAAAGGCATCTTTTCCGCCTAAACTAATTTCAGCTAAATCTCCATCTTCAGCATTAGAAAAACCTACAGCTAAAAAACCACCATCGTTGCATGTTATTACTTTAGAAAATTCATCTTGTTTTTTTACTGCTGCACTTCCGCCAGTTCCACCAGCTGTTTTTACCCATTGAATACTTAAATTTTGGTCATATTTAACAATAACAGCATCACGATCTATTTCATTTTTACTTGTATCAGCTAAATCACCATCTACTGAATGAGTATATCCAACTGCTACATATCCACCATCATAAGTATTAACTATATCCTTTAATTCATCCGAATCACTGCCACCAAAGGTAGTGATTTTTTCAACATTGCCATCATCATCAAACTTAGCAATAACACCATCTTTACCGCCCTTGTTCAAATCGAGCATTTCCCCATCATTGGATTGACTTACACCCACAGTTACATATCCACCATGATTAGATGCCGTAACAGCATTAAAACTATCAGCTTTACTACCACCAATTTGCTTTTCCCATTGTAAATTTCCCTTACTGTCATACAGCATTAATGCTCCATCACTTTTTCTTTCATTTACTTTGTTTCCATCAAATGTCCCAGCTGCAATAATTTTATTATCAACTAAATTTTCAATATCGTTGATAATATCATACGATCCAGCAATCGTTGATGACCCACTACTTCCATAAGTAGTTACCCAATTAATTTCCTTGTCTTTTTCTAACGCTTGAAGGGGATAACTTACTAACGACGTTACCACAGATAAGCTTAAAACTAACGATAATTTATTTAATTTCATTTTTTCCTCCTCTTACACTAAGTTAGCCATATCTAACTAATTATCTTTAACTTATCACATAGTCTCATCCTTAACAAGATATATTTATGTTTCATACCTGAAACAAATTTAATAAATTCACTATATTATTCAATAAATTTATACCTAAGTGTAAAGAAATTTGTATTCGCTTTCATTAATAACGATTATATAATTCTTTTAGAAAAATTAGAGGTGAGCGTTTTGAAAACAGAAAAATTATTAATTGAAACTCAAAAATATTATATGGCAATCGTTTTTTTTGATGAAATTCTTCTACTTTTTGAAAAAGAGACCCATCATAAAATAAAAACTTTTATGTACAAGATTCTCTTCAAAAATGGCAATTAATTTACATTGAAGAAAATATATTTCTAGCATTATATCCAATATCTGTTAATGACATAAAAAGTGAATTTTATTTTAAAAAAAGTTTTAATAATTTTTTAAATATAATAAAAGAACCAAAAAAACAAATTCGTGGCTGGATGATTGGAAAAATAGATTCAAATGAGATTTTAAATACCTATCATCAATTATATCCCCTTTTTATAAAACGTTTTTTTGAAAAACCTGGTATAATAGAAATTTCGCGCAACAAAGAAAATTCCATTAACGAACAATTTCCTTTTAAATTCATTTCACTTTTTATGAAACCAAATAATAGCAAAAAGTTTGAAAAGGAATTTTATCATATGGAAATAAAAAAAGAAGCTAAAAATTATATTCAGTGTTTATCTCTTATAATCATGTATTTAAATGAGTATTTTTTTAAGCAAGAAAATAAAACGTTCTATACTGCTATATCTGATGATGAAAGAAATAAATTACAAACCCTTCAAGACATTTCAAAATTACTCATTGAAAAAAACATTCTGCTTACCCAAGATACAGAACAACTATCAAATTATTCTTACTATACATCTATTTTAATTCACTATATTCGCAAAAACTATTCAAATAGTAATTTAACATCATACCAAATGGCAGAATATTTAGGTCTTAGTATATCCCACATGCGCACAGTATTTAAAGAAGAAACAGGTAAACCAGTAAATCAATATTTATCTGAAGTAAGGCTTAAAAATGTATGTCATTTGTTATCAACATCTAATGAGACGATTGAAAAAATTGCACAAACATCTGGATATCTTGATAGTAAAAATTTGCGGAGAGCCTTTAAACAAACATATGGTATCACCCCTAGTGAATATCGCTGTATTCATAGAGCATAAACATTCTTTATATTTAAAATACAAATATGTTTCTTCGTGTAAATCAATGTTTTTACTAGTATAAAACATTGAAAAGCCCCCTTGGTTTGATATAATTTAAATGAAGTTTATAAATTATATATAATATTAAGAGAACAAGGAGTAGATAGTATGATTAAAATTAATAATTTAACAAACAATGACAATATTCGTATTGTAGATAAAAAAGAAGGAATCATGATTATTGAATATATTAAAGATTTAAGTGTAACAGAAGCTACAGCCATAAATGCTTATTATGCTTCAAAAATGAATGTTCATAAACGCCAAGTTTTAATTACTTTAAATAATGATTCATATACAATTTCACAAGGCGCAATGCAATGGATGGCTGGAAATGTTAAAGCTAGCGCTGATGTAAAAGGGGTAGGTGATTTTTTTGGAAAAGCTCTTAAAGGTGCAGTTACAAAAGAATCTGCAGTAAAACCTCGATATCAAGGAACTGGATATTTAATGCTTGAGCCAACTTTTAAATATTTATTTATTGAAGATGTAAGTAATTGGCAAGGTGGCTTAGTTTTAGATGATGGATTATTTTTAGCTTGTCAATCCCAAGTAAATCAAAAAATAAAATCTCGTTCTAACCTATCTAGTGCTGTTTTGGGAAATGAAGGTCTTTTCAACTTGATGCTTTCAGGCAATGGTTTAGCTGTTTTAGAAAGTCCTGTTCCTCGTGAAGAATTAATTGAAATTGAATTACAAGATGATGAAATTAGAATTGATGGTAACTATGCAATTGCATGGTCTGGAAATCTTGAATTTAAAGTTGAAAAATCTACTAAGAATCTTGTCGGTTCAGCTGTTTCTGGTGAAGGATTTGTAAATGTTTATCGTGGAACTGGTAAAGTACTAATGGCACCATTAGCGTAATTTAACAGGCTATAACACATAAGTTATGTGCTATAGCCCTTTTTATATTATCTAACTTTAATAAAAAAGCGGGAAATACCCACTAATAAAACATCTACTAGCTAAAGGAATTCTACCGGTTTACAGAAAATACAAACTACCTGTCAAACTAAAAACTGGCGTATACTTTAACCATATAAATGTAGTTTCAAGACTACATCTTTTCAGCTTGTACAAATTAAAAACCAGAAAGCATATCTATACGATATGACTTCTGGTTTAAAAATATATTTTATATCTATTTATCAAAATCAAACATTTGGAATACATCAGAAACTGGTAAACAGTTTTCAATATTTTCAATAGTTTTAGCAAGTAATCCCGCTACAGAAACTGTCTTTAATTTAGGGAATATTTTTTCTTCAGGCAATTTAATCGTATCTGTTACAACGACTTCATCAGCAGAAGAGTTTTGTAGTCTTTCTACAGCTGGTCCTGAAAATACTGGATGTGTACAAGCCACATAAACAGACTTAGCACCTTTTTCCTTTAACATTTCAATTCCAGCAACAATTGTTCCGCCTGTATCAATCATATCATCGACCATGATACAATTTTTACCTGATACATCTCCTAAAACTCCCATTATTTCAGCTACATTTGGTTTAGGTCTTCTTTTATCAATGATTGCTACTGGAGCATCTAAAGCAACCGCTAATTTACGAGCCCTTGTAGCCCCACCATGATCAGGAGAAACTATACAAATATCTTCCAAATTTTTTTTCTTAAAATAATTTGAAATTAATGGCAACGCCTGCATTTCATCAACAGGAATATCAAAGAACCCTTGAATTTGAGCAGCGTGTAAATCAACTGTAACAACTCTTGTAACTCCTGCCACAGTTAATAAATCAGCTACTAGTTTAGAAGTAATCGGTTGTCTTGGTTTAGCTTTACGATCTTGACGAGCATATCCAAAATAAGGAATAATTGCTGTAATTTCCCTAGCTGAAGCTCTTTTTAAAGCATCAGTTAAAACTAGTATTTCCATTAAATTTTCAGTAACTGGATTAGAAGTAGACTGAACGATAAAAACATCTTTTCCACGAACTGATTCATCAATTTCAACTAAAATTTCACCATCTGCAAAATGATGCACCTTACTTTTTCCTACTTTAGTTCCTAATTCTTCTGCAATATCATTAGCTAATTGACCACTAGCTGACAATGCAAAGACAGTTATTTTATTTTTCATTTTTTTCTCCTATTTTCCTTTTTGATTTCTTTTTTCTTCCAATACTTTAGCATATCCATTTTTATTAACTTGACGCGCACGAGCAATAGCAAACGCATCATCTTCAACCTGATCAGTAATAGTTGAACCTGCAGCTATATATGCATTATCGCCTATTGTTACTGGTGCTATTAAATTACTATTACATCCAATAAAAGCATTATTACCAATAACTGTTTGAAATTTATTTTTTCCATCATAATTTGAAGTAATTGTTCCACAACCCATATTAACATTACTTCCAACTGTAGCATCACCAACATATGTTAAGTGTGATGCTTTGCTGCCTTTTCCAAAAACAGCTTTCTTCATTTCAACAAAGTTACCCATATGAGCATTTTCTAAAATATGACAATTTGTTCTCAATCGTGCAAATGGTCCAATATCAACACCATTTTCAATAATTGAATCAGAAATAACAGAAAATTTGATTTCTACATTATCCTTAACTTCTACATTTGTAAATTCACAGTATGGACCAATATGACAATTTGCTCCAATACTTGATTTTCCTTTGATAATACATCCTGGTTCAATAGTTGTATTAGGAGCAATAGTAACATCTACACCAATATAAGTATTGTCGATATCAATAATATTAACGCCATTTAATAAATGTTTTTTATTTACCTTTAATTGTAATGTTTTTGTGGCTTCAGCTAGCTCCACCCGGTCATTGATTCCACCTACCTCAGCTAAATCAGGAATCTTATAACCACCAACTTTTAGATTATCATCATTCATAATTCCAATGACATCTGTAATATAATACTCATTTTGAGCATTATCATTAGTTATTTTTTCTAATGCTTCAAATAGAGCAATATTGTCAAAACAATATTCACCACAATTCATTTCACTGATCTTAATTTGCTCAGGACTACAATCCTTGAATTCAACAATTCCTTTAACTTGATCATTTACTCTAATTACTCGACCAAATTTTTTGTCTAAATCACAATCACAAGTCATGATCGTTCCTTTTAATTGATTATCATTATGATAAGCAATTAAATCTTTTAATGTTTTGCTTGTAATTAATGGTGCATCTCCATTTAGTACTACTGTTGTTCCTGGTCTATTAGCCAATGCTTCTTTACATTGCATTAAAGCATGCCCAGTTCCCAATTGTTCTCTTTGATAGATAATATTTACATTATCTAACAATTTTTCAACTTCTTCAGCCTTATGACCTACAATTACATAGATTTCATCGACCCCAACATGTCTAAGTTCATCTACAATATGATTGATCATTGGCTTATATAAAACTTCATGGACAACTTTAGGTTTGTCCGATTTCATTCTGGTTCCTTTACCAGCCGCCATCACTACCGCATAAGTTTTCATCTTAACACCTCTTTAACAACAACATAATAACAAAAAATCCTCATTAATTAAAGAAAAAAAAGATAAAAAAGCTTATAATACAAAAAGAAATCACTTAAATGATTTCTTTTTCATTCAATATTTCTGTTTTTCTCACAAAATAATATTTTCCTTTAAAAAACTTAAACCCTTTTTCTAATATTATATCACTTCTAGTAAGTCCAAAAACACATGATCCACTACCAGACATTAATGCCCCATCAAACCCTATCTCTAACATTTCTTCTTTTATTTTTGCAATTTCAGGAACCATTTTAATAGAAGGTGCTTCTAAAGTGTTTTGTAAATTATCAATAACTGCTTGATAATCATTCTCTTCAATTCCCTTTATCATTAAATTACAATCTTGATGACTTATTTTATTTAAATTCAAACTATTAAATGATTTTTTTGTAGAAACACCTTTTCGTGGTTTAACTAACAGTACTTTACACTCAAACGGAACATCTATAAAGCTTAACTTTTCGCCAATCCCACTAACAAACGCTAATTTTTGGTATATACAAAAAGGAATATCTGCACCAATTTCTTTACCTAAGGCTGCCATCTCTTCATTAGTTAAATTTAAATAAAACAGTTTATTCATTGCTTTTATAACAGCAGCCCCATCAGCACTTCCTCCCGCTAAACCAGCCTGAGTAGGAATATGTTTATATACGTAGATCTTAACTCCTTTTTTTATTCCATAACGTTCTTTGATCAATGACACTGCCTTATACATAATATTACGCTGATCAGTAGGCATGATCTTACTATTAGACTCAATTTCAATTCCTTCTTCAATAGTATTAATATAAATTAAATCATGTAAAGTAATTGGTGCCATGATCATTTCTAATTCATGATACCCATCTTCTCTTTTTCTTACTACATCTAACGCTAGATTTATTTTTGCATATGCTTTTACTTTCATTATTTCACCTGCTTGTCGGATAAATTTTTCTTGCTACTCCCCTTGTATCGATTCCCCCAACTCCTAAATGTTTATTAGAAGTTTTAGCAACGATTTTTTCTAAATCAACATAATTTTTAATACTTGCATTAGCAATTTGACTAACAACAAAGACCGGATCCAAGGCATGAATATTTTTACGGCTTGGACTAGAAGCAAAATTAGCTCCACTAGCTAATAATAATTCATAGTATGACTGACATGCCCCTGCAAAAATAATCAAACTATCTTTATCATCTTGATATAGTCTAGCCTTGCGAATCGCTTCGACAAAATCTTTTGTATGCAAATAACTATTTATATTTTTTCGATCACCGTTTTTTTTCATTGCATCATGACCTGTAATAACTAATAAATCTGGCCTGTGTTTTTCTAAAAGCGGAATAATTTTATCTTTGATTTCATGTTCTTTCATATAATATCCATATACATTTATATTAAATTCTTTATATTTAGCTAAACACATTTCCAAATAATTTTTATCACCATCAATATGCAAGACACTGCCTTTTAAACACGGTTTATTCTCTACTATTATATCATTCTTTTCACTATTAAAATCACTTAATTCCAAATCACTTTCATCACTATCAGCAACTAAGCGATATTCTATTCCCGTCAAATAGTAAATGCCATCTTTAATATCCGTTATTCTAAAACAAATATCTTTACCATATTTTTTTCGGCAAACAATATCACCAATCTTCATCAATATCACCAATATATTATATGCATTCTAAACTTTATCGGTGATATTTTTAAAATCATCTAATGATAACTCCTCGCATCTTTTATTAGTATCAATTCCACAATCTAATAATATTTCATAAGCATTATCATATTCTTGTTTTAAATTGTTAAGTATTGTTTTTCTACGCTGCTTAAAGCATATATTTAATATATTATATAACTTTAAATTTGGATTTTTAATTAATGAAATTTTTATAATTGCAGAATCAATATGAGGAGCTGGTAAAAAAACATTTTTATTGACTGTAAATAAGTATTCAGTCTTACCCATATCTTCGATCATTAATAATAATGGATTTTTATATTTGCTGGTCATTTTTAACGCTACTTCTTTTTGTACCATAATGATCAATTCATCTATTTTATCATTACTAAAAATAACTTTTTCGATTATTGCTGTTGTAACATAATAAGGCAAATTTGCAACCAAATAGACTTGAGAATAATCTTGTTTTAATTTTTCAATAATTGGTTCTAGCTCTTGTTTAATAAAGTCACCAAAAATTATTTCAACATTATCGACATTCAAAAATTCATCATACACTGGTTTAAATCTTTCATCTATTTCAAAACAGATTACTTTTCCTGCATGACGTGCCAATATTTGCGTCAGAGCCCCTATCCCTGGTCCTACTTCAATTACAGCGATACTCTTATTTATATTCGCTTGAGCAACAATTTTATTTACAATATTTGCATCAATCAAAAAATTTTGCCCAAATTTTTTTAGAGCATTTAAGTTATACTTATTTAATATATATTTTGTTGTTGTAAGAGTTGCAATATCTTTCATTCGATTCACCTTAATTTTCTAGTTTTTTTAATATTTCATCTTTTGTGATTCCAACCATATTTAAACGTTTGAATAAAGTCTTAACATTTCCATATCCAAGATTAAACAATTCATAAACTAATAATCTTTTTTGTTTATTACCAATAATATCTAACTCTAAAAATTCTTTCCAGGTAATACTTTGTCTATCGGCTTCAAAACTAACCATATTCTCTAATGCAGCAATAACAGCTTCTTTTTTAGCTTCAGCAATCCCTAATTTCTTTTTACCTGTAGCATCCTTCTTTGATACAAATGCATGCTTACAATTTGGTACAGCGGCTTGAATTTGATCACGAATTTTTTTTCCAGGGTAATCAGGATCGGTTAAGATAATTATCCCTCTATTTTTACTGGCTTCTTTGATCAAGTCTAATGTTTTTTTATCTAGTGCTAACCCATGGGTTTCAATTGTATCTACTACAAATAACTCTTTTAACAAAGCTGTATCAGTTTTACCTTCAACTATTACTATTTCTTTTATTTTTTTCATTATTCCTCCCACACAACTCTAACCAAGATAATTATGGTTATTTATAATTATAACCTATTTATCATAAAATAAAAGATATGCTTTAGCTATTTTATGTTGCTTTATAAATAATATTAAATTATGTTGACAGTAATTGATTATTCTTGTATCCTATTTCTTGTAAATTAATAATTTGCTTTAATAAAGCTATAGCTTTTACTTGTTTCTGATTTATAAACAAGCAGCTGTAGCTTTTTTTATGAAAGGAGACTTTATGAATCAGGAATATAACAATATGGCTCATAAGCCAATCTTTCCTTTATTAATGAAAATGGCTATACCACCAATGATATCTATGTTGATTCAATCAATGTATAATATCATTGACAGTATTTTTGTAGCTAAATTAGGAGAAAAGGCTTTAACAGCATTATCTCTTGCATTTCCTTTACAAAACTTATCATTGGCTTTTTCTGTTGGTTTAGGCGTTGCCATCAATGCTTTGATTGCCCAAAATTTAGGTGCAAACAATAAAAAAAGAGCAGATAATATTTGTGATCATGGGATTTTTCTATCTTTGATCCATTCTTTGATTTTCGTTTTTATCGGTGTTTTTTTGATGAAACCATTCTTTTTAATTTTTACTAATGATTTGACTGTATTGAATTATGCAATTACATATGGCGGAATCGTAATTACCTTTACTTTTGGCTCGATAATTCATATAACTATTGAAAAAATGTTTCAGGCTACCGGAAATATGTTGATTCCGATGATATTGCAAATAATTGGGGCTGTAGTTAATATCATTTTAGATCCTATTCTCATTTTTGGAATCAATGGTTTTCTTGAATTAGGTGTTGCCGGAGCAGCAATTGCTACTATTATTGGTCAAATGAGTGCCTGTTTATTAGCAATTTTTCTATTTAGAAAAAAATCTGCTTTAAAAATATCTTTTAAAAATTTTAAACCAGAATTTCAAACTATCAAAGCCATATATTCCATTGCCGTTCCTTCAGGAGTTATGACTGCTATGCCTTCTATATTGGTGGCATTGCTGAATAGTCTTTTAGCTACAGTTAGTCAAACTGCGATTGCTTTTTTTGGTGTCTATTTTAAATTACAATCATTTGTTTATATGCCAGCAAATGGATTGATTCAGGGAATGCGTCCACTAATCAGTTATAATTATGGAGCGCAATATTTTGAACGGGTTAAAAAAATTATTAAGGTTTCAATAGTCGTTGTTTCAGTAATATTATGTAGTGGTGCTTTTATTTTTGTACTTTTCCCTAAATTTATTTTATCGTGGTTTAATGCGACTGATTCGTTAATTAGAATTGGGGTTATTGGATTAAGAATCTTTTCATTAGGTTTTATTATCTCGACTTTTGGAATCGTTATTTCTGGAGTATTTGAATCTTTAGGAATCGGTAAATATTCATTGACTATTTCATTGTTAAGACAGCTTGTGATTACTCTACCTCTAGCTTATATTTTATTATCACTGATGGGCTTAAATGGCGTTTGGTTATCATTTGTAATATCTGAATTTATTGCCAGTGTTACAGCTATAGTCTTATTAAAGAAACAATTAGCAAAATTTAAATAGACTCTGTCGAGTCTTTTTTATTCTAAATAAAAAGATGACTATTTATCATCTTCGTATTCTTTATAATCAACATCAATGACATCGTCATTACCTCGCTGATATTCTTCATGACTATAATAAGCTTTTCGTTTTTCTTCTGTTTTACGTTGAAATTCTTTATTAAATTCCTCTAAACGTTTTTGATATAAATATCTTTTTATCGATGACCAGATTACTAATACTGCTATAATAATCCAAGTAATTGGGCTAGTTAAAAGATTTAAAAGTAAACTTAATACAATTATAATAATCAAAATTACTAATATAGCATAATAAAATCCCATGATCTCAGCTCCTTAATTTATTAATATACTACTTAAATTCAAATAATTCCTTAATATTAATAGCAAAACCATCAGCAATCTTTTCAATTGACCGCAAAGAAATATTTCTTGTTCCTCTTTCAACATCAGAAATATAGTTTTTTGATAAACCACAACGAAAAGCTAATTCCTCTTGAGAAATATTTTGCTTTAACCGTATTTCTTTAACTCGATAACCAAATCTAATTTCAATTTTATCCATATCAATCATTCTCCATCTGAATTAATCGTTTAGCCTCTTCACTTATTTTTTTAAACCGATGATGTAATCCAGACTTACTAATAGTCTGCCCAGTTTCTTCATAATAAGCTTCCGTTAACTCCTTTAATGTCATTTCTGGATATTTTCTCCTGATCAATGCAACTGAACGCGTCTTTTCATCAAGCATATCAAGTCCCATAAACATTTCAATTATATTAATATCATCGATCTGTTTATTAGCGGTCGACAAGGACTTTATTTCATTAGCTATATCACAATTATTCCAGCGATTAACTGTATTTGACATATTTCGATCAATTCTAGTACTTTCAAAATTCATAACTGATTGACTAGCGCCTATTGCCCTTAAAAAATCTCCAATTTTTTCTGATGATTTTAAATAAACTACATACTTATTACGACGCTTTATTATTTTTGCATTTAATTCAAAATTATTCATTATCTTAGCAATAAAACCTGCAAACTCTTCTTCATTAAAACTCATTTCTAAATGATAATTCGAAGTTTCAGGATTATTAACACTTCCACATGATAAAAATGCTCCAGCTAAATATGCTCTAATACAACATTCTTTTGCAAGAATACTTTTATCAGGAATTAGATTAAATCCTAAACCATCCATTAATGATAAATCGTCTAAAATTTCTCTAGCTTTAGTAACCTTTAATATATAGACATTATTTTTCTTTAATTTCATTTTGCGTGAAACCAAAAACTCTATTTGTGGGTTATATTCTTCCTTTAACATTTTATGAATCTTAGAAGCAATTTTAGCATTTTCTGTTCTAATCGTTAAAGAAAGACCATAACTCGATAGTGATAATGTACCATTAATTTTGATTACTGCACATAGCATTGCTTTTTGACAACATGATTCAAAATCATTAAAAACTACTTCTTCTTTAACAATTCGCGAAAAGGATATCATAATAACTCCTAATGATCAGCATCTCGATGTAAACGATGTACTTGATAAAACTTACTATAATAATCTGCAAAATAATTTGTTAAAGTAACTGAACGATGTTGTCCTCCGGTACAACCAATACCAATAATTAAATGCATTTTACCTTCTCTTTCATACTCTTTTAATAAATAATCAAATAAATCTGTCATCTTCTTGATAAATACTTTTGTTTCTTCTTTTTCTATAACATAATCATAAACCGCTTTATCATTTCCGGTTAATGTACGTAATTCTTCTATATAAAATGGATTTGGTAAAAAACGAACATCAAATAATAAATCAGCATCTTTAGGCACACCATGTTTATATCCAAATGATTCAAAAGTAATTCTAAACGGATCTACTTTTCCACTACTAAAATAGTCTTCTAAAAGATTTTGAAATCTACTTCCTTTTAATTTTGTAGTATCAATTGATAAATTAGCTAATTTAGAAATCGGCTCTGCCAATCTTCTTTCAAATTCAATTGCTTCTAATAAAGAAGAAGCTTTATTAGAAATAAGCAATGGATGAGATCGTCTCGTTTCTTTATATCTTTTAACTAATACCTCATCGTCACAATCTAAAAATACTACTGATAAATGAATCCAGTCTAAATTAGATAATAATCTAATCGCTTTTAATGCATCATCTAGGCTTACTGCCATAGCAACCCTTTGATATTTAGAATCATCTTGTACCAATTCTGCAAACTCAGTTAACAAAGCAACTGGGTAATTATCAATACAACGAAATGCTAAATTTTCAAAACAAGCCATTGCACTAGTTTTTCCAGCACCTGACATTCCTGTAACAATTACAATCTCTACTTGATCCATCACCTTCACTTCACTTTCTATAATTATTTTATCAAATTTACAACGATAAGTGTACTTTATTTTTAGCTTTTTCTCAACTACTTTGATAAATATTTTAACTATTATAATTAAATTAATTTATCTTTTTAGCATAATTTTAAAAATTTTAATAGTTGAACTAATTACTTTCTATCATAATTTATAAACATAATAAAATTTTATATATCTAAAACTTTACGTACTGCTCTTTTTAATTCTTTAACTCTTTCAAGTTCAAACTCCGGGTTAGCTTTAAACCATCTTACATTTAATGGTGAAGGATGTGGTAAAACAAAAGCTTTTTTATCATATAAAATTTGATCATTGAATATCAAATCTTTAAAATCCTGATTAGGGAAAAATTTTTTAGCAGCATAACTTCCAATAATTATATATAATTCATTTTCAACTAATGATATTTCCTGCTTTAACCATCTATCACTGCAACATTTAGGTGGCAAACGATCTCCACCGCTTTTTGCTTTACCAGGATAACAATGGGCTAAAGATGTAAGATAAAAATTTTCAGGATCATAAAAAGTCTCTTCATCAAGATCATACCACTGTCTTAATTTCTTTCCACTTAAGTCATTAAAGGGTTTTAAGGTGTTATGCACATTTAACGAAGGTGCCTGACCAATTTGCATTATTTTAGCATTTTTATTTCCCCAAAACACTGGACGTAATTCATGCTCGACTTTTTTATTACAGATACGACACTTTAATATTTCTTCCTTTAATATGTTAAATTTATCCACTTTATCACTACCTTTGATTTTTATAATAACAAAATTTTTTTATAAATAACAGTATTAATAATGTAATAGAAAAAGCATGAAATTAAATTCATGCTTTTCTTATTGCATTTTTTTATTTATGTGCTCTTCTTTTTTTGTTTGCTGCTAATACTACTGTTGCTAATGCTAATCCTGCTACTGAGTATCCTAAGCTTGCACTATCTCCTGTCTTGATACTTGCTGTTGTATCTCCTGCTTTTACTGCAGTGTTTGTTACACCTTCGTTTACTGATGTACTTGGTACTTCAGCTTCTACTGCTGCTTCTACTAATCCTTCGATTGCACTGCTTAGTGCCTCTGCTGCAGCATTTACTTCTTCTTGTGTTGCATTAGCATTTGCCATTGCTGTATTTGCATTTTCTAATGCTAAGCTTACTGCTGCCCATGATTCTGGACTATAGCTTGCTGCATTTAATCCGTTTACTTTATTGATCAAGTCATTTAATACATCTTTATTTGGTATTAATCTTAAGTTTAAATATGCTCTTATTAATCCATCATATGCTTCATCTACTTCTTCTTGGAAGGCATTTTCATCTGCTAAGACATTATTTGCTGTTTCTAATTTTGCTGCAAATACTTCCCATGTTGCTTCTGTATACAATGCTTCATCTTTTCCGTTTACCATATTTACTAGTGAACGTAATGCTGCTTTATCTCCTTTGATAAAGTCTAACATTTGAATTGCTGTTGCTAATCGATCAAATGATGCATCTACTGCTTCTTGACTAGCTGCAGCATCTGCTAACAATGCTTTTGCTTCTTCTAATGCTGCATTGAATTCATTTGCTACTGCTGGTACTACTTTTGCTAATTCTTCTTCACTTACATTGTTTGCTACTTCTACTGCAATTGATAATGCTACTTTATTTACTGTTGATACTGCTGATTTTGCTGAACTTAAGAATTCATCTAATCCTGCATGTTGTGTGAATGCTCCGATTTCTACTTCAACACCGTTTTCTACTCCGATTTTCTTGAATTGTGTTGAATCCATGATTACATTCAATACATTGCGTGTTGCTTTTTGTAAATCTCCTAATGGAAGTGTTACTCCTGTTGCTGCTGCAATTGATGCTGATGATCCACCTGGCATGATCAAGTCATTTCCGGCATGCATTGAGTTTACTGGTGTTGATTGTCCTCCACCCCAGTCTGTCATGATCAATCCATTGAATCCCCATTCTCCTCTTGCTAAGTCTGTACATAGATCATAATCATCTGCTGCTGGCATTCCATTATTTAAGTTGTATGATGTCATGATTCCTAATGGATTTGATGTTTCTACTGCAATTTCAAATCCTTTTAAATAGATTTCTCTTAATGCTCTTTCACTGATTGTATTATTTACTGCATTACGATTGTTTTCTTGGTTATTTCCTGCATAGTGTTTGATTGTTACACCGATACCTTCATGGCTTTGTACACCAATTGTTGTTGCTGCAGCTGTTACACCAGCTACCAATGGATCTTCTGAATAATATTCAAAGTTACGTCCACATAATGGATTTCTATGAATGTTCATTCCTGGAGCTAACCACATTGTTACTCCCATTTCTACCATTTCTTCTCCAATTGCATTTCCAAATTCTTCTGCAACATCTTTATCCCAGCTTTGTGCGATTAATGTTCCGATTGGGAATGCTGTACAATATTGATAATATGTTGTTCCATTTTGTGTATAGCTTTGTGTAATACGGATTCCTGCTGGTCCGTCTGCTAATACGATGTTTGGAATTGTTCTTGTTTCATAATATCTGCTTGTTGTTTCACCAGCTGCTCCTTGTACTGAATTACTTTGAGCTCCGATGATTGGTGTATTACTTCCACCCCAACCAATTCCTTCTACGATATATGACATTTCTTCAATACTTAGACTTGCTAAGAATTCTTCCATACTTACATTTCCTTGATATACATCAAGTAATGTTGGGTTTTCCATTGTTTTTTCTACTACTACGATATTTTCTTCGTATGGTTCAATCAATTGACTTGGTGTTGTATTGTTTCCACTTGGTGTTCTTGTATAACGTGGATTTGCTTCTTGATCTACTGCTTCATATTCACTGTCTTCAAATACATATGTTGTTACACTTTCATCATCATATTCTGATGCGTTGTTTTCTGTTTTGATATCTGCTGCATTTATTGTGAATCTTTCTGCAGCTGCAATTTCTTCTGCCTCTCCCGCATATGTATATGGTGCTACTCCAGCATTTGATAAAAGATCAATCTCTTCATCTTGCACCATTTGATTGCTTAATTGTTCTGTTGTAGCTGTAGTATCTAATGTGATTACTCCGGCTACGCTTGTATTTCTTGAACTGTTTCCTACTCTTACTACATAATCTCCAGCTTCCATGATATAAGCTGCTCTTTCTTCTGAGTATGAAGACATTTCTGTTGTTTTATATGATACTGTTAATGTTTGTGATTCTCCTGGTTTTAACTCATCTGTTTTTCCATATGCTGCTAATTCCTGATATGGTTTTTCTAATTCTCCATCAGGAGCTGAGAAATATACTTCAACTACTTCTTTTCCAGAATATTTGCTTCCTACATTTGTTACTCTTACATCTACTGTTACATTTTCAGCATCTACTGTTACATCTGTTACATCTAGATTGAAATCTGTATATGATAATCCATATCCAAATTCATATGCTGGTGTTACATTGAATGTATCAAAATAACGATATCCTACATAAATATCATCTGTATAATCTTCTTGTGTAACTTCGTTATCATTAGCTCCAAAAGTTTCAGATGATGAATAATCTTCATAGTTTACTGCCCATGTATCTGTCAATTTTCCAGATGGAGTTACTTCACCGTTAAGTACTTTAACAACAGCATCTCCACCGCGCATTCCTGCTTGTGACATTAAGAATAATGAATCTAATCCTTCGATTTCATTAAAGAATTTTGTATCAATAACTCCACCTACATTCAATACCACAATAGCATTTTCAAAGTTAGCTGCTACTTTTTCTAAGTTAGCTCTTTCAATATCTGATAATTGATAATCACCAGTTGTATTTGTTCTATCTCTACCTTCACCAGAATTACGTGCAATTACATAAACTACGGTATCTGTTCCATTGACTTTAGCTTCTTCAATTTGGGCATCTGTAATTTCTGTCTCATCTACAAATGGAGCTCCCCACATTCCGCCACCATTTCCACCGTTTTCATCAAAATATGTTTCGTATTCACTTAACCAGCTTTCAGAAGTAACATTATATCCAGCATTTTTAAATCCATCCCATACAGTTACTACAGAACGCTGATTAACATCACCAGAACCTGTACCACCTTTTACAGTTTCAACAGCTCCTTTACCAAATAATGCAACATTTCCACTCTTTGCCATTGGAAGCACATTATTTTCATTTTCTAATAAAACCATACCTTGGGTAGCTAAATTCATAGAAAGTTCAGCATTTCTTTCTTCACGTGAAGAAATACTACCATCAATTGTCTTTGCAAATGCAGGTATTGCACTAGTTACTGCAAGTGCCATAGACATTGAAGTCGCTAAAACTCGTTTACAAGTCTTTTTCATATATTTTCTCTCTCCTCCTATAATTAATCGTAATATACTGTCAACCAGTTATAATGAATGCGCGCTTTTCATTAAAAAAGGCACTAGCAATACAAAGCAAATATAAAAAGCAAAACTTTTTATAAATCTTAGTATAGCTAATGCCTGCCTTACCAGTTACACACTATATACAATCTTTACATTATTAATCATACTCTAGAAAGCGCTTTCTGTCAATTGACAAATATTAAATTTTAGGATTTTTTTATTTTTTTATCCACAATTTTTACAAAATTCTCTTGATTTTATAATTTAAATCATCATTCAATTCTTTAAAATATTACAAATTTTAATATAAAAAGCTATCTTCATGTTATAAATACTCATAACTGAATGATAGCTTTTCATTTATTGTGAGAGAAAATTATTTAACTATTATTAATTAGATTCTTTTCTTTTCTTATTTGCAACTAGTACAACTGAAGCAAGAGCTAATCCTGCAACTGGATATACAAAGTTTACTGTATCTCCTGTATTAATTGCACTTTCTTTTCCACCATCAACACTAGTTGAAATATTTGGTTTAATTACTTCAGCAGGTAGAGATGGTTTTACTTCTAATCCGGCAATAGCTGCTTCTATTGCTGCTTGTGCATTAGCAACTTCAGCTTCTGTTGCTTCTGGATTATCTAATACTGCTTGTACGTTGCTTAATGTTTCTTGCAATACATTCCATGATTCAGCTGTATAACTAGCTGCATTTAAACCTTGGGCTTTATTAATTAGGTCATTTAATAAGTCTTTATTTGGTTTTAATCTTAAGTCTAAGAAAGCTTTTACTAATTCTGTAAATACTTCATCAACTTCATCTTGCATTGCGTTTTCATCAGCTAATACATCATTTGCTTTTTCTAATACTGGCAACATTGCACTCCATGTTGATTCAATGTATTTACTTTCATCTAAACCATTGATTTGATCTACTTGTTTTTGTAATGCTGTTTTGTCACCTTTATAGAATTCTAACATATGCATTGCATTTGCTAGACGATCAAATGCGTTATTTACTTCTTCCTGAGTAGCTTTTTCATTGCTGTAAACTGCTTTAGCATTTTCTAATGCTTCATTGAATTCAGTTACTACTGCAGGCACTACATTTTCTAAATCTGCAGCTTCAGCCATATCAATAGCTATAGCTAATGCTGTCTTATTAGCTTTATCAATTAAAACTACTTCTACTTCAACACTATCATCTGGCATTACAAATGTACCAGTATAACCATTATCTGTCGCGCTTACTGTAATTGAAGTTCCGTTTACTTTAACATCTGTTAATACTTTTTTACTACTAATATCTGAAATATTGATAGTTACAACTTTTCCTGCTTTTGATGAATCAATTACATTACCTTCACTATCAGTAAATTCAACTTTTGCATTGTCACCTAAATTATCGCTTAGACTAATATCATAAGCTTTATCTTCTCCGAAAATTACTACGATATCATGAGCTTTATCTACATTTTCTAAAACGATTGTATTTGTTCCAGGAACAAAGTCAGCAACTGGTTCACCATCTACTGTCACAGCTACAGTTTTATAACCATCATTTGGTGCTACTTCTAATGTAAAGTTTTCACCATATTCAACATCAAAGTCACTTGTTACTAAAGAACCTTCACCTTCAACTGTAACGTTTTGAGTTAAGATCTTACTAAAATCAAAGTAATCAACATTAGCAACATATGCTTTATTTGCATCAACAGAATCATTTCCTACAAATGTAAAGTATACATCATGTAATCCTACAAATTGTTCTTGTACATCTTCTGGAATATCCACTGTTGTTGTAACATAATTACTCCATCCACCAGTATGAGTAGTACCTACTGTAAATAGTGCATCACCATCTCGAGAATCTAAGCGAACTTCGATTTCACCATTTTGACATCCATCACTATTTTGAACAGAATATCTTACTTCTAACTGATTTGGTGCTACTGCAAAGTCTACATCTCTATATCCAACCCATGTAGCCTTTTTAACTCCACCAATGTTAGGACCGTCATTTACAATACTGCTATGACTTGTATCATAAGTTTCTGCTTCAATTTTAGCTAAACCGTCTCTAATATTTGAAATACGATTTAAAATGTTTTGTAAAGCTGTATATTGAGCAACGATTTCATCTTGAGTAGCATCAGGATCATCAACTACTGCTTGTGCTGCTGCAATACCATCATTTAACAATTGTTTAACAGCTTCACCTAAATTTGTTTGATCTACTGCTTTAGCAGATTCAATTACTTTACTTAATAAATCTTTATCAATAGCTGAATAATCATTAGTATAACCAATTAATTCAACTTCTGATAATGTAGTTCCACCTTTTAGTGATAGTTTATAATATTGGTATCCATTTGTACCATCACTACTAAATGGACGAGTATATCTACCCCATTCAAATTCTACGTTTTCTCTACTTGAAAGTTCAGACCAAGTTTCACCATCATTTGATCCATATAATACAAATGAATCTGGTGCATCAGCTTGTTGATCTTTTGTAGATGTTAAAGTTAACATATTAACTTTAACTGGTCTAATAAAGCTATAATATAAATCAGTATCTTCAGTAAATGTTGCTGCATTATTTGAATTATTATCAAATAAATTAGTAATATTAGTAATTCCTTTTCCAGCAACTGTATCTCTGTTTACATTAGTACTGAAATCTTCTTGAACATTTAAATTTGCAACTGTTAAATCTTCTTGTGGGTTTGGTAAATCTGTTCCACTAGTAAGTGAAGTTCCTTCACCTTCAATTCCCCATTCTTTATTAGGTGTAGATCCCATATTAAATACGATTTCTCCACCATTAGTTAATGTTTCTGAAGAAATAAAACTTGAATTATAAGCTTCACCATTAACAGTCATTGATTGAATATAAACATTATCATCACTGTTATTGTTAGCTTTAATTGTCATTGTTTTACCATTTTCTAAGTGAATTGTTGCTTCTTCATATAATGGAGAACCAATTGCAAATTCACCACTACCCATATTTACTGGGAAGAATCCTAATGATGATAAAACTTGCCATCCACTCATTTCACCATTATCTTCATCACCTATATAACCTTGTCCAAAATCTGCACCAACATAACATCTATGTAATACATCTCGAACTAATGCTTGTGTTTTCCATGGTTGTTTAGCGTAATTATACATATAGATAATTCCGTGTGATGGTTGATTACTATGACCATATTGTCCTAGTTTAACTTCACGTGCTTCTCTTTGTTCATGAATACCACCAACTCCATCAACAGCGTTATAACCATTGTAAGTTCCTTTTGTTGTAAAGATAGTATCCATTCTTTCTCCTAAGGCTTCAGGTCCACCATATAGATTAGCTAAACCATTTCCATCTTGTGGTACTGTAACAGTCATGTTATATGCATCTGTTTCAGTGTAGTCTCCACCCCAGAATACTGGATCAAAACTATCTCCACTTGTCCATTCACCACTAGCATTTTTACCTTTAAACCATTTTTCAGTAGGATCGTCTGATGATCCATCAAATAATTTTACGTAGTTTAATGCTCTATTACGATAATAATCTGCTTCGTCTTGATAAGTTTGAGCTGCTTCATTATCTCCTGCTTCTAATGCTTCATCAGCAAGTCTTTGAGCCATTTGTGAAATTCCATAGTCATTGATATATCCTTCCATTGACCATGAGAATCCTTCACCAGTTGAATTAGTTGTATATCCTCTAAAGATAGAAGTTGTTAATTCAGCTCTACCACCTAAAGTAAGATTTTCAACATTAGCAACAGCAGCATTCTTTAACGAAGCTTTATAGGCATCTTCTAATTCGAAGTTTGCACCTTTAGCAGCTGCATCACCAAAGATAACATCTGAGCTAGTTCCTACCATTGAGTTAGTACCACCTGGTGCAACCCATCTTGGAACCCAGCCACCATCATTGTAATGTTCAACTAAACCGTTTAACATTTCTTCATATTTAGAAGGTGTTAATAATTGGTATCCAGCCCATGTTGTATGATATGTATCCCAGAAACCATTATTGTAATATAATTCACCCTCTTTAACTTCATTACTTACCGTACTCTTATATTCCCATACTGGATCTTCATTAGTTCCGGTATTTTCAGATAATAAGTTTGGATAAGCAAACATACGATATAAATTTGAATAAAGAGTTACTTTTTGTTCATGAGTAGCACCTTTAACAGTAATGACATCTAATTTGTCGTTCCATTCTTCACGTGCTTCGTTATAAACATCATCATAGTCTTTTCCACCTAATTCTAACTCTAAGTTCTTTTTAGCTTGTTCATAGCTGATGAAAGAAGTTGCAACTTTCATTTCTACAGTTTCAGCATCACCAAAGTTTAGAATTGCAGAATTTTGATTACTATTTCCATAGCGTTCACTTGTCCACTCAGTATCAAATTCACCATATACGTACATAGTTTTCATACCATTACTATTTGGATTTGATTGAGCAGTGAATGATTTTTTATCATCATTTAAAGTTACTTTTTTATCACTTCCACGGACAGTGTCTAAAATTACATTATGATATGTTGCATCTTCAGTAAATGTAAATTTAGTAGCTGAACCATGCATAGTTGGTGATAATTCTAATTTAGAACCTTGAGCATTTCCTTCATTAAATTCTACTGCATAATAATGAGCTTTTGCAGTTTCGTTTTCATGTGAGAAAACAGCTGCTCTTTCACTAGCGCCAATTGATCCTGTTCCATTAGGATCGATACTAGTGTTGATCATATATTCCCAGTTTCCACGATCTCCAACCCAATAACTTGGTTCATGACTTACTGTGATATGTTTCAATGTTCCAGTTGTTCCATTTTGTTGATATGTATATAACTTGTTATCACCGCTATTTGTTACTGGTGCCCAGAAATTAAAACCATGAGGCATCGTTACAAGTGGAGCAGTCAATCCACGAGAAAAATTAGCTGTATCGTTAGTTCCTCGTAAGATATTTACATATTCAGCTAAATTATCATCATCATAATCTTCTAATGCTTCTTCAAAGATTTTGATATCATCTAAATAATTTTTAAAATCTACATCTTCGTCTGCTTTATTGTCTTTGTTGTCATAAGCAACTAAAACTTCAGTAATCACTTTACCTCTTAGACTTGGATATTGACCTAAGCGTGCTGTAATTTTATTCCATTGATTAGTTAATAATGTACGTGAATCACCTTGTCCTTGTGGTGTTAACAAGTTTCCATTAGTATCATCAATACCAGCATCACTCAAATATGTTCCATCAGCAAATTTTAAATCTACTGCCATATTCATTTGAGTCCAGTTATAATCATATTCACTATCAACTAAACCTGGGAAAATCAAATAACTTAAAGCAGTATTTTCATCGATTGTAATATTCAAATCCTTATATAAAACATTCCATGAATGTGCTGCCTCTGTTCCTAAATGTGTTCCTGAAATTTCAAGAGCATATCCATCATCCCAACCTGCATTAGCTTTTTGATTCCATGCTTCAGTAGGTCCTGTTGAAATTTTAGTAACCATTGTTGGTTCTTGAACTTCTTCCTTTTCTTCTCCAGTTCCTAATAATAAATCAGCAAATTGTGTCATTTGACCGTTACCCTTATTTGCAGTTATCTCAATTTTATAATATTGATAAGCTACAGGATCAGAAATCATTATTTCTTTTGTTTCATAACGTTTTTCAAATGTTTGATCACTTTGTTGATCTATTACTGTCCATGTTTCACCATCAGTTGAACCATAAAAAGTCCATGTCTTAGGATCACGCTCTGGAGCATCGTTAGCAGATACTAAAGCATAGCGATCCAATGTTTTTGCTTCATCAAAAGCAAATTCAACACGTACTGGATTTTCAGTACTTGGAACATTATCATTAGTTAAAAACTTAGTTCCACTATCGCTATCAAATAACTTAATTTTTCTTTCAGCATCATTAAAATCATTACTTCCAGTAACAGTGCTAAGTACGACCGAAGTTGTAATATCACCTTTAATCTTTTCAGCTGGTACAAAACCTTTGATATTTTCACTACCCTTTGTTTCATCAACCGTACTTTCTAAAAATCCTGGTTCATCATTAAATGAAGTGTGCCAAAGAATCTCATCTTGTGTTAATTGATTTCTCTTTTCTACTGCTAATACATTAATTGGACATGCACTAATAACAGTTGAAACAGTAATCAATCCACTTGCAAGACATGAAAAAATTTGTTTCTTTTTCCCTTTCATATTTTCCTCCTTCTCTTATAACTCTTTACGTATTAACTTTAACACAATCGTTATACAGATAAAAGTTGTAAAATTTGTAACCTTTTTTTACAAAATTTGTCCATTTTAAATTAATAGCATTTCTATTAATCAAATGTTTTTTTAATTTTGACCATTAGTGGTCCCGCTTTTTTTATGATATCAGAAACACCCATTTGAACAACCTTTTTTCCCTTAAAGCGTTCCATCCCTTTAATTGCAACATCATTGACTAATACAACACAAGTTGCTTCTTGAATATCTTTTGCAGTTAACTCGTTTTCTACACCAGCACCTCCTTGAGTTTCAATTTTTACATCGATCCCTAAATTCTTTCCTGCCATCACTAATGCCTCGGCTGCCATATAAGTATGTGCTACACCAGAAGGACACGCAGTTACACCTACAACTTTCATTTTTTATACCTCCAATTTTATAACTCTGTAAATTCAATATCTAAATCATCTTCTATTTGAATTTCTTTATCATAATCTGTTATATCTTTATTATCCTTCTTCAAAAAATTTACCATTAACGCAGTTATTAAAGACCCGACTATTATCCCTAAAATATAACCCAGCCAGCCTTCTACAACTGGTAATACTATTAGTCCTCCCCAAGGAGCATGGTTCAATACTCCCATCAAAAAAGGAATTATATTCCCTATGGCTGCCCCAACTACAATCGAAGGAATTACTCGTAATGGATCATTAGCAGCAAAAGGAATTGCTCCTTCAGTAATCCCTACAGCACCCATAATAATAGCTGCTTTTCCAGCCTCTTTTTCCTCAGTATTATATTTTTTTGGTGCTAGTAATGTTGCTATTCCCATACCAATCGGAGGTGTACAAATAGCTACACCAACACCTCCCATCAAATACGGCAAAGTATCTACCTGTGTTTGTGCAAACAGCGTTGCAACTTTATTGACAGGTCCTCCCATATCAAATGCTGTCATAGCTCCTAATATAGCTGCTAAAGGGATTTTACCCGCACGATTTAATGTATTTAACCAATTAGTCAAACCATCCATAAGTAATGAGATAGGAGCACCAATTACCCAAACAATAATTCCTCCGGTAATCAAAGTCCCAAATAATGGATATAAAAATATTGATCCTAAAGATTTTAAAGAAATAGGCAATTTTATTTTCTTTAACGCCTTTACTACATATCCAGCAATAAATCCAGCTACTATTCCACCTAAAAAACCTGCACCGATTTGATCAGCAAGATATGCACCTATCATCCCTGGTGCCAATCCTGGTCTATCAGCGATTGAATATGCGATGTATCCACCTAATACTGATACAAATAATTGTAATCCCGCATTTCCAATCTTAGCCAGATCTCCTAACCATCCTATCCTTGGTGTCGCTGCTCCTTCAGGATTTAGCATAACTGCTAAAGAAAACAAAACACCTCCTGCAACAATAAATGGTATCATATGCGATGTTCCTGTTAATAAATGCTTTTTGATTGTTGAAACTTTTTCTTTGACTTCCATTATTATACCTCCAACCCTTCACATAACAATTTGTAAACCTCTTCTTTATCACTGGTTGTCAATTGATTCCTGAAGTCATCATGCATTAGTTTACGTGCCAATTTTGATAATATTTGCATATGTAAATTCTCATTATTATCTTTAGGAACTGCAATTAAAATAACAATATTTGCTACTTCTTTAGTTTTTTCGTTCCAAACAATCTCATTATTTAATCTCCCAAAGCAAACTGCTGGTTCAATTACATTATTCGTTCTTCCATGTGGTAAACCAATTTTGTACCCAATAGCTGTTGGAGCAATTCTCTCTCGATTTAATACATCTTGATAAAAATCGTATACCCCTGTAATTTTTTTTTGACCCTTTAATCTTTTTACTAATGTTAAAATCGCTTCATTTTTATCACATGTGTCAATATCAAAAACTATGCATTCTTTTTGAATAATTGAACTCACTCTTATATCACCTTCCTTTCACAGTTCAATAATATTTGATACGCTTCAAGCAAATCATTACATTCAGTTAATTGGGATATAACATCTGTATTTGTAATCATTCTTACCCACGTTATTATGGCAGGTATGTGTTCTTTTTTGTCTTTACTTGCTAAAACAAATACTAACTTAATTGTCTTATTTTTGAATTTTATTGGCTGTTTATTTATCAACAGGCTCATCGTGCTTTGTTTGATCGCTTCGTTACTTTCCCCGTGTAATAAAGCAAAACTTTCATCTGTCACAGAGTAGAAACCAAGATCTTCAATTCCTGCAAATATCTCATCAACATAGTTTTTATTGATAAGATCTTTTTGTAATAAAATGTCAGTACTAGCGTAGACAGATTCTTGCCAGCTCATTTTCTGATCTACCATTTTTATATTTTCGTATGTCAACAAATCACTTAGTTTATTTATTTTTTTTATGGTCTTCTTTTCTAATTGATTTCCTAACTCTTTTTGAATAACATCTAGAACTCTTAAGCGTTGATCATCTGTTAAAAAGTCTAGGTGTTGATTAATTGAATAATAATGAGCAAGAGTTGTTTTTCTTGGTATTCCTTTATTCCTCATATTAATAAAATCTTGTTGTGTTAAAATAGGATTAACACAAATCAACTCAATATCAACTGGTAATTTAACTGGAGAAGTAGAAACAACATAATCAATGTCACTCCATTTTTGATAACTATTTATTCTATATGTAGGTATAATATCTACTATTGTTACTTGAAATTCATTCATTAATGTTTCTTTTAACATCGTCGATGTTCCATAACCGAATCCACACACTAATAAAATATGTTTATACTCATTATCTTTTATTCTTTTCATACTAGCAATAAAATGAATTGCAAGATAAGTGATTTCTGTATCATTATTAATTTGATCAAGTAATTCGATTTCCTTAGTTACTGATAAAACTATTTCAAATACTTTGATATCACTATTTGATAAAATAGAAGTGATATTATCATTCAGCTTTATTCCTTGTTTTAATCGGGTAATCAAAGCAGACATATGATTCATTAATCCTTCAAAAAGAATTTTGTCTTTTTCAAATGGCAAGTCAATTTTTTCTGACATGAGTAAAATAAATTGTTTAGTTATTGTTTCTACCTGGATGATATCCATAGATTGCTCATATTTACCATATTTATTGGTATAGTTTAATAGTTGTACTAGAATTTTCTGTTCTTTTAATGTTAACTTTTTTTGTATAATATTTTCTAATTCATTTATTGATGCATCAAAAATCGTTAATTCAACAGGGTTTATATTTGTTTTTTCTAAAGGATGCGTTTTATTATTTATGATGTAAAACAATAAAATTAGAACATTAGCAACATACCATTTATATAGTTGATCTGTTAATAAACATTGCATACTATCTAATAGCTCGTCTATCCATTTTACAACATCTCTTAAACTAATAAAATTAAAAGATTTATTAATAATTTCTAGGATTTTCTCTTCAAATGCATTAATTAATACTTTATTCCCTGCAACTAAATCTACATATTTTTCAAATTCTTCAATCGTTAAATTAGTAATATTAATCTCATTTCCAATTAATTTAAAATATTGGTTATATTGAATATTAATATGTTTTTTCAATAATTGAGTTTCTAGTAAATCCAAATCTTTTTTTAATGTTGATCTAGAAACTTGGAGTTCTGAAGAAAGTTTATTTAATTTAACTTGTTGTGGATCTAAAAGCAATAATAATAAAATTAAAGATATTCGATTATCTTGAGTGTAAATAAATTCATCACCCTGTTCAAAATCATTTAATGATAATGTATCTGGAAATAACAAACGACCTTTTGGTAATTTTTGAATTACTGGTAATTTTTGAATTTCTAAAAAATCATTAATTTTTTCAATATCATACCGAATTAATCTTTCTTTAATATCTAATACTTTAGAAACATCTTTAAAAGTTGTATCTTTTTCGTTGTAAAGATAATGTATAATTCTCAGCATTCTCCCATTTATCATTTTTATTCCTCCCTGCACCGCCTCCCTTAATTATTATCATAACGAGAAAGGCTTTTAATTTGTAGATAGAAGTTTTGTAAGAATATTTTCCAACATTTAACACATTAGAACAATTTACTTAAATTTTTAATTTATATGTCGTATTTTTATTATAAGATTATTAGCAATATCTTTCTAGAGTAAATTATCAAACAAAATAAAAATATCCAGTATCTGGATATTTAATCTATCGATTCAATATAATTGGCAATTTGCTGTCCAGCAATAGCTCCATCATTGGTAGCTGTAACAACCTGCCGCAATATTTTTTTTCTAACATCTCCAGCTGCATAAAGACCTGTTATTTTAGTTTGCATTGTTTCATCAGTAATAATATAGCCATTATCATCGGTAATTCCTAAATCTCTTATAAATTCAGTGACTGGATCTAATCCAACAAATGGAAAAACTGCTTTCACTGCCAATTCGCTAAGTTCCCCTGTTTTACTATCTTCTAATACTAATTTATCAACTTTATTATCTTTAGCAATTAAATGATGTGGTTTCTTTAAAAAATGAATTTCAATTCTATCATTGTTAAAAACATGATTTTGAATAATCTTATCTGCCCGAAAAACATCACGTCGAACAATTAAATGAACACGATTAGCAAACTTTGTTAGATAGATAGCTTCTTCTAAGGCTGAATTACCGCCCCCAATAACCGCTACATCATCTCCTTTAAAAAATGGTCCATCACAAACAGCACAATAAGAAACTCCATGCCCTGTCAATTCTTCTTCTAATGGTATTCCCATTTTTCTTTCTTTCGTTCCTGTTGCAATCAAAACAGCTTTAGATTGATATGTTTTATCATTTGTAATAACTTCCTTATAATTTTGATGATCAACGATTTTAAGTACTTCACCATACTCTTGTTTTCCCCCAAAAGATAGGGCGTGTTCATACATTTCATAAGCTAATTCAGGTCCTGTTTTCTTTTTTTGACCAGGCCAATTTTCAATTTCCGCACTAACATTCAATTTTCCTCCAGGAGCTCCTGCATCTAACATCAACACTTCCAAACCAGCTCGTGAAGCATATAAACAAGCACTTAATCCTGCTGGACCAGCTCCAATAATTATTAAATCAATCATTCTAACACACTCCTTCTATAATAAAATAATTATTTTAATCTAAATTTATGATACCCTTAAATATACGCTTTACCCATATATTAATTATTGAGATTTTTATATAGTATAACATAATTTTTATGACAGATATATTATTATGCTTTATTATAAATAAATAGACTCTGAATCCAGAGTCTATTTATGTTTTTTTCTAGTAAAGAGTGCTTTGATTCCACGTTTAATAACTTGGAAAAAGCTTAATGAACGAACTAATTTCTCCGAAGCAATATATTTATTAACTGCTCGTAACAATGCTTTATTATCACGAGATGAAAATATAAAATTGCCATTATTCTTCGTAACAACTGCAAAGCGAGGAATCCATTTTCCTTTAAACATAACAGAGGCCATCACGTAGTTAACTTCTTTCCATGGGATTTGGATATAATCTTTAACATTTTTTTCATTATAGAATTCAAATGCTTTATCTCCTATCATAATCTTACCATAATTAGCAAGACCCAAATATGAAGTTGCTTTGATTGTAAAATCCACCTTGGTATTTAAAGATTGTACCATTGACTTCCTCCTCTACAGTTTATTTTTATCAAACTTTTTATATATTACATTACTCCAGCAAGACGAGCAAGAATACCTACGATAAATAAAGCTATGATAATAACGATTGGTGAAACTTTCTTTTTCAATAACCAGCAGCATAATAAAGTTAATAATAAAGCTGCTAATCCAGGAATAAGTTGATCTAAGTTTTGTTGTAAAGTAGTAACTTTTTCAACATTTAAACCAGTTGCACCTAAAGAACTATATTGTTCTAATGCAGATTTAATTCCTTCAGCTCCATCTTTGATAGTGCTCCAATCAATATATGCACCTTCAGATTGAGTTACAGTAGAGACAATTGGTGTAAATGAAATACTTACCCAACGTTGTACTAACGCACCGATGATGAACATACCAAGAATAGATGCACCTTCAGTAATTTTACCAAGTAAACCACCTGATAAATCTTGTGCGATTGAAGTACCAACTTTGTATCCGAATTCTTGTGTATACCATAAGAAAGCAACACGAATAATATTCCATACAAAGAAGAATAATAAAGGACCAACTACATTTCCGCTTAATGCAAGAGAAGCACCTAAAGCTCCTAAAATTGGACGAAGAGTGAACCAGAATACTGGATCCCCAACCCCTGCAAGAGGTCCCATCATACCAACTTTAACCCCTTGAATAGCTTGGTCATTGATATCAATACCATTAGCACGTTCTTCTTCTAATGCTAATGTAACCCCCATAACTGGAGCTGATACATAAGGATGTGTATTGTAGAATTCCATGTGTCTTTTTAATGCTGCAATACGATCATCTTTATTTGGATATAATCTTTTAATAGCTGGGATAATTGAATAACACCAACCACCATTTTGCATACGTTCATAGTTCCAAGAACCTTGAAGGAACTGATGACGCCAAGCAACTGACATACGATCTTTTTTAGTTAATTTAATTTTTTCTGCCATTGTTTCTTTCCTCCTTCAAGATTTTAATAATCATTTAAAATATCACCTAATGGATCACCAGAACCAGTTCCGCCTCCGTTAGATCCACCGTTTTCTTTTAATCCTAAGTAAACAAGTGCTAAAGCAACACCGATTGCACCTAAAGCGATCAATGTTAATTCACCAATTGCTGCTAATACGAAACCTAAAGCAAAGAATGGCCAAGTTTCTTTAGTAGACATCATGTTGATTACCATTGCATAACCTACAGCGGCAACCATTCCTCCACCTACTGTCATACCACCAGATAACCATGCTGGCATTTGGTTTAATGCATTAGTTACAGTTTCAGCTGGAACTACACATAATAATGCAGCAGGAATTGCGATACGAATACCTTGTAATAAGATTGCTAAAATTTGCCACATATCAATTGCATGCATATTTCCTTTTTCAGCAGCTGCATCCATGAAGTGTACCATTGGAATTGCAATAGTACGGCAGATCATTGTTAAGAATAATCCTGCTACTGATAGTGGAATAGCAACTGCAATTGCAGTAGAAATAGCTGTTTGTACATTAGTACTTCCACCTTGTAATCCTAATACCATGATAATTGCTGATGCTACAGAAGCTAATGCAGCATCTGGTGCAACAGCGGCACCAACGTTAGCCCATCCTAGAGCTATCATTTGAAGTGATCCACCTAACATAACACCTTCAGTTAAATGCCCACTTACTAATCCAATTAAAGTACACGCAACTATTGGTTGATGGAATTGGAATTCATCTACTACCCCTTCCATACCAGCCAATAGGGCAACTATAATAATTAAAATTATTGTAATAATATTCATTACAAACCCTCCTGTTTATTTCAATTTTAAGCATTTGCTAATTCAGCTTTTGCTTTTTTAAGAAGTGCATCAATATTTTCATTTGAATCTGTTGGTACTTTACGTACATTAAATGTAATACCTTTTGCTTTGATTTTTTCAATAGTTTCTACATCTTCTTTACCCATTGCAATCGCTTTGTTAACAACAACTTTTCCGATTGAGTGAGCCATTGAACCAATATTCAATTCTTTAATGTCTACTCCACCTTCAATTGCACGTAATGCATCTTGTGGAGTTTCGAATAATAACATTGCTTTAGTATTACCAAAACGTGGATCTTTAGCGACCTTGATCATTTTGTCAACAGGCACAACGTGAGCCTTAACTCCTGGTGGAGCTGCTTGTTCAATCATCTTCTTACGTAATTCATCACGTGCTACAGAATCTGATACAACAATAATACGATTTGGTTGTGTCATTTTTGTCCAAGTTGTAGCAACTTGTCCATGTAATAAACGAGTATCAACACGTGCCAAAACATATTTGATTTTTCCATCACCAATTACAGTTCCTTCTGGAATAGCACCTTGAGATTGTGTATTAGCTGCTGGTGCTGCTTTTGGTTTTTCAGGTTCTAATGATTCTGGACGAGTCTTAACTCCTTCTCTAGCCACACTTGTAATATGTGTAGCAATTTCATGAGCAGTTTCCATAGATAAGCGTGAAGCATATGTTTCAATCAACATTGGTAAATTTAAACCTGTTACGATTGCCCATTTGTCTTCATGTCCATCAATCAAACCATTAGCTTGATTAAATGGAGTTCCACCCCATAGATCAACCAAGAATAATACTTCATCTTGATTATCAAAAGTGGCAATTGCTTTTTCCATTTTTGCTCTAAGGTCATTTGGTCCTTCGCTTGGTTGTAGCGTTACAGCTTTGACATTCGCTTGTTCACCGAAAATCATAGATCCTGATTGCATGATTCCAGTAGCAAAGTCCCCATGACTAGCAAGAATAATTCCTACCATTATATTTTTCCTCCCTTTCTTTTAAATACTTAGTAATGTAAAAAAACAAGCACAACTATCCTAAAGAGATTATCATTTTTATTATTTATAAAACGCAAAAAAACCTCCTCTAAAAAATAGTTAATGCCTGCCTAACAGTTACACACTATAAAGTATTCAGTTTATGTAATAATAATATCATTTATAATTACACTCTGTCAAGAATTGATTTCCATCATTGATAAAAACATTAACTATTCGTCATTAATAATCGTTTTTAACACATAAATTATTCAGATTCTATCGTTATTAATTTTTATTTCAAAAAATTAATAATAAAAATTATTTTTAATTTAATAATATAAAATGATCATAAAACATAAAAAGTTAGCAATATTTAAGCTAACTTTTTTGATCAAATCATTTTATGATCATCTAAATATTAATAAATACTTGATAATATTCTTTCTAAATGTAACGCTAGATATCCAACTTCTGTATCTGGTAATTCTTTTTTTAGTACTTTAGATAAGGCATCACACATATTACAAGCTTGTTCATATGCAAAAGGAAATTTATCTTTAGTAAATTCACTTATATCCATTTGAAGTTTTTCATTAGAATTGACTCTTAAAATCAAAAACTTAATATGATTCATTAATCGTACATATGAGATTGATTGAACATCAATTACAATATTCAAATCTTTTTGTAATTTAACAATTCCCTCATGAATAACTCGTGTTGCTTCCATTGATTCAGCTACTTGATTAGAGGAAATTGCTGAATGAATATGCAATGTTATAAACCCCACCTCATCATCATTAATTACTTTAGATGTATACTTTTTAATTACCTCTTTACCTTTTAACGCCACTTCATATTCATCTGGAAATAGCAGTCTTATATCATTAATAAATGGATTTGATGGCATAATATTCTCTTCCATTCTTTTTATTGCAAAATAAATATGATCTGCTAAAGGTAATAAAATATCGTTATTAAATTTCTCAAATTTTTGAACTGCAAGCTTTATTATTTCAGAGGCTACTTCTAGAAAAATCGGATCAATATATTCCATTATTTCATCAGATTTTTTCTTGGCATTAAATCCTTTTTGCATAAGATACTTCTTTGCATTTCTGGGTATTTCAAAATGCTCATTTACTTTTTTTGCAAAACCAATACCTTTATACATTATAATAGCCTCTTCACTTCCATTAGTAGCTAAAATAGTATTATTATTCAATACCTTTATGACCTTATACATATTTCTCTTCCCTCGCTTAATTAATAACTTATCTTTAAAATAGTAACCCCTCTTTTTATTTCGCCATATTTTTTTTCAATATTATAATTACCTTCCATTTTTGTAATTACCAACAAGATATTTTCGCTCGTTGAATTTGACTTTATATATTCTATATCTGCATTCCACAATAAATCTCCTTTTTTTACTCTTTGATTTAATTTAACAAGAACTTCAAATCCAACTCCGTTTAATTTAACCGTATCTGTTCCAAAATGTAAAAGTAATTCACATCCATTATCCAATCCCAATCCAATAGCATGTTTGGTTGGGTATACCATTGTTATAACACCATCACAAGGAGATACAATCAAACCATGAAAAGGTTTGATCATTACCCCATCACCTAAAAGTTTATGTGAAAAAATTTGATCACAAGAATCTTCTATTGGCAAAACCTCACCATCTACAACATTGCCCAATTCTATATATGACTGATTATACACTATTTCTTGTTGATAATCATCTAATTCAACTGGTACATTTAATAAATATTCATCTAATTTGCTCTTTATTGATGAAGCTTTAGGACCATATATTATCTGAATTCCCTTACCTTGTACAACTATAGCTGCAGCTCCTGATTGTTTCAACAAACCTTCGTTTAACTTTTCACTATCTACAATCGTAGCCCGTAATCTTGTAATGCAACAATCTATCTCCGCAAAATTATCTCTTCCTCCTAATCCCCTAACAATAAGTTGTGACTGTTTATCAATTTCAACATTATTTATAGGTTTATTATCACCAATCTTATATTTCTTAAAAATAGATAATTTATTATTTTCATCTCTACCTGGTGTTTTTAAATCATATTTCTTAATTAAATATTTAAAACTAAAATAATATACTAAAAAATATACTATTCCAATTGGAATTATTAACATCCAATTTGTTTTACTGTTTCCCTGGAGCACACCAAAAGTAATAAAATCAATTAATCCTCCTGAAAAAGTTAACCCAATCGCAATATTAAACATATGTGCTATCATATAAGCACTTCCAGCTAACAATACCTGAATTCCAAAAAGTAAAGGTGCTGCAAATAAAAATGAAAATTCAATCGGTTCCGTGATTCCAGTTAAAATACTTGTCAAGGTAGCCGATAATAATAAACTTCCTATCGCTTTTTTAGACTCTGGCTTTGCACAGTGATACATTGCCAATGCAGCCCCCGGTAAGCCAAATATCATAAATATAAACTCGCCAGTAAAATATTTAGTCGCTTCACTACTAAAATGGATAGTATTAGGATCAGCTAATTGAGCAAAGAAAATATTTTGACCACCATGTACTAAAACCCCATTAACTACCATTGATCCACCTATAGCCGTTTGCCAGAATGGCAAATAAAAAACATGATGTAATCCAAAAGGAACTAAAAGTCGTTTAATAACACCATAAATAAAAGTACCAAAGTATCCAGATGTAGAAACAAATTTTCCTAAGACATATATGGAGTTTTGGATAAATGGCCATAGATAAAACATAAGTATACCAACAAATAAAAAAACTATTGTCGAAATAATAGGAATGAATCGCTCACCTTCAAAAAAAGACAATACACTGGGAAATTCTATGTTGTAGAATTTATTATGTAAAAAACTAACTCCCAATCCAACAATAATTCCACCAAAAACCCCCATTTCTAGTGATAGCATACCACAAACTGACGTTATCGTCCCGTTCAAAACAGTAGAATCAATGATTTGATCATCAAGAATGATTTCATTCAATGTTAGCATCCCATTTATCGTAGTATGCATTACAAAAAAAGCAATAATTGCCGAAAGAACTGCAACCTCCTTGGCTTTTTTTGCCATTCCTAAGGCAACTGCTGCAGCAAATATTAATGGTAAATTATTAAAAATGCCACTGCCCACTTTAGTTAAAATTACTAGAAAGTCATTTAAAAAAGTACCTTTCCCTAAAATTGCTTCTAAATGTAATGAAGCAATTGTCGTCTCATTGGTTAATGAGCTTCCTATTCCTGAAAATAATCCGGCAATCGGTAATACTGCAATTGGAAGCATAAAACTACGACCTATTCTTTGCAAAATACTAAATACTCTCGTTTTCATACTGTCCCCCATTCTAGATAAACATCTTTACAAACCCATTATAAATATAATAATCATCATATCCTCTTAATGTCAACAAAATAAAGTCAAATTTCTTAACTTATTTTTTATAATTAAAAATAAAAATTGATAGAAAATCATAGTTGATCAGCCATGATCTCTATCAATTATCCATTTCTATTATCTTGTCATGCCTTTATTGCTGATTTTCCAGTTTTTTTACAATATACATAACCTGTAATACCAACTAACACAAAAACAATTGAGACTAATTGGGCTGTTTTTAATCCCATAAAATACAAACTGTCTGTTCTTAATCCTTCGATAAAAAATCTAAAGAACCCATACCAAATAAAATAACTAAAAAACTGTTCTCCCTGTTTAGTCTGAATTTTACGTATCAAAAAATAAATGACAAAAAAACCAATTATATTTACGATAGATTCATATAAAAAAGTTGGATGATAATATTGTCCGTTTATATACATACCATTAATAATAAACTCTGGAAGATGTAACGATTTTAAAAAATCTAAACTCACAGCACCACCAAAAGCTTCCTGGTTAAAGAAATTTCCCCAGCGTCCTAAAGCTTGAGCAATTAATACGCCTGGCATGATCGCATCACCAGCAATCAAAAAATCAATTTTATGTTTCTTGAAATACCACCAGCTAAATAGCAAACCCGCCAGTATACCTCCTTGAATTGCAAGCCCACCATGTCTAAACATTATGATTTCAAGAGGATCATTTGCATACAATTCATTCCACATGAAGATTACATACCAAATTCTTGCTCCAATTATACCAATGATCATTAATCCATAAAAATAATCAGATAAAACTTCTCTATCAAAACCCATTTTCTTAAAATTATATTGACCTATTTTATAAGCAATAATAGCACCTGCAATAATACAAATTGCATACCAGGCAATTGAAAAAGAACCAATTTGAACAAATGTTTTGCCATCAGGAAAAAATGTCATATTTTACTCCTTATTTTTATTAATATTCTTTAAAATCCGATCAACAAATTCTTTACTAGAATCTACGCCGTATTCGCGTAAGCGCATGTTCATTACAGCAGCTTCAATAATTACTGACATACTACGACCACTTGATACGGGAACAACGATTTTAGGAATCTTCACTCCTAAAATTTCTTCAGTTGAATCATTTTCTTCAACACCAACTCGAGTATATTCACGAGATGGAACCCATCGGTCTAATTGGATTATTAAATCAACTGTATCTTTGTCTAAAATCGAACTAATTCCAAACATCTTTGAAACATCAATAACTCCGATACCGCGAATTTCTAATAAGTTAGTTAATACTTCCGGTGCCTTACCAACAATATTTTGGCCTAAATGATATAATTCTACAGCATCATCAGCAACTAATAAATGTCCCCTTTTCACTAATTCCAAAGCAATTTCTGATTTTCCAATACCACTATCACCTTTAATAATAACTCCTTTTCCATAAATATTTAAAAATACTCCATGAATTAAAGTTTCGGGAGCCAAAGCTTCGTCAAGTTTATTAGTTAATTCAATCGATACTCTTCCTGTCGCTGCTTCAGTTACAAATATTGGGAAATCTTTTTGTTTTGCAATCTCTATTAAGATAGGTGGACATTCATTTCCTTTAGCAATAATAATGCAAGGAACTTCTTCATTAATTAAAAAAGGAAAAATTTCGCGCTGTCTTTCTTCAGACATTTCATTGATAAAAGCTGATTCTTTATCACCAAAAATAATTATTCTTCGAAAATCACTATGCTTAAAAAAACCAGCTAATTCAAATCCTGGTCGATTTATTTCAGCAACATAAATCGGTCTTTCCAGAGCCTTTTCATTACCGGTAACTTGAACATAATGCTCTTTATTTAATATTTCACCAATTGTAATTGATTTTGGCATTCTTACATCCTCCCTACAACATTCTCTTTAAAAAACTTCCAGTATAACTTTCTTCACATTTAGCAACTTTTTCTGGTGTTCCAGCTACTACAACTGTTCCACCACCGTCACCGCCTTCAGGTCCTAAATCAACAATATAATCAGCTACTTTAATAACATCCAAATTATGTTCGATTATAATAACTGAATCTCCTTGATCAACAATTCTTTGTAATACATCGATCAATCTTGAAACATCGTTGCTATGTAATCCTGTTGTTGGTTCATCAAGAATATATACTGTTTTACCTGTCGCTTTTTTTTGTAATTCACTCGCTAATTTGACTCTTTGAGCTTCCCCACCAGATAAAGTAGTCGCACTTTGCCCTAATTTAATATATCCTAAACCAACATCTTGTAAAGTCTGTAATTTAGCTTTTATCTTAGGTAGATTCCCAAAAAATTCTACGGCATCTTCGATCGTCATTTCTAAAACATCATAAATATTTTTTTCTTTATACGTTACTTGTAAAGTTTCCTCATTATATCTTTTTCCTCCACATTGTTCACACGGAACATAAACATCAGGTAAAAAATGCATTGAGATACGTTTTAGTCCATCACCTTGACAAGCTTCACAACGTCCACCTTTGACATTGAAACTGAAACGTCCTTTATCATAGCCACGCATTTTAGCTTCATTTGTTTGCGCAAACAAATCGCGAATGTCATCAAAGACTCCTGTATAAGTAACTGGATTAGAACGTGGTGTTCTTCCAATTGGATCTTGGCTCACTTCGATAACTTTATCTATATTTTCTAAACCTAAAATTGCTTTATGTTTGCCTGGTTTTTCTTTAGCGTGGTATATTTTTGCACGCATCGCTTTGCCCATGATTTCATTAACTAAAGTACTCTTACCACTACCAGAAACACCTGTTACTACAGACATACAGCCAAGCGGAAACTTAACATTGATATTTTTTAAATTATTTTCTTGGGCCCCTTTGATTTGGATAAAGTTCCCATTGCCTTTACGGCGTTTCTTAGGAACATCTATTTTCAACCGTCCTGATAAGTACTGCCCCGTAATCGATGCCTTACAGTCCATCACTTCTTCAGGTGTTCCGGCTACAATAACCTGTCCGCCATGAACTCCAGCACCTGGTCCAATATCAACAATAAAATCACTTGCGCGCATTGTATCTTCATCATGTTCAACAACTAAAACACTATTACCTAGATCACGAATATTTTGTAAGGTCGCAATCAATTTATCATTATCACGTTGATGTAATCCAATTGAAGGTTCATCTAATACATATAACACCCCAGTTAATCTTGAACCAATTTGCGTTGCCAGTCTGATTCGCTGTGCTTCGCCACCAGAAAGACCACCAGCCTTTCTTGACAAAGTTAAATAACCTAATCCTACATCATTTAAAAAGCCTAAACGATCTTTTATTTCTTTTAGGACTAAATGAGCAATTTTTTCTTCATATTCACTAAGTTTAAGTTCATCAATAAATTGTAACGCTCTTTTAATCGACATGTCGGTAAATTCACTAATATTTAAACCACCAACGCGAACACTTAATACTTGATCATTTAATCTTCTTCCTTTACAAGTAGGACATGTATGTTCTGCCATAAATGAAGCATACCACTCTTTTGACCAAGATGAAGTGGTTTCTTCAAATCTTCTTTTTATTAAAGTTTTTACACCTTCAATAGGTTTTGTTGTCTTTGATACATTACCACTACTAGAAACGATCTGATATGATATTGGTTTATCTGAACCATCTAAAATAATCTTTAATTCTTTTTTTGTAAAATCTTTTAATGGTTTATCTAAATCAATCTTATATGTTTTACACAAAACTAAAAATCTTTGCCATTCAACCCTATCAGTTCCTACTGAAGTTTTAAAATAACGCAATCCCCCTTGATTAATACTCAAATTCCAATCAGGGATCAACAAATCATCATCTACTTCATTTTTGATTCCTAATCCTCGACAATCAGGACAAGCACCTAATGGATTATTAAATGAAAATAATCGTGGTTCTAATTTTGGGACACTAAAACCACAAATTGGACATGCTAGATGTTCCGAAAACAGTGCTTCACTCCCATCACTTAAATTAGAAACAATTACTTCACCACCAGTAAGTTTTAATCCAACTTCTAACGAATCAATCAAACGACTACGAAAACCTTCTTTTTTTACAATTCGATCAATTACTACATCAATATTATGCTTCTTATTCTTATCTAAATCAATACCTTCATCTAATAGTTTGACTTCACCATCAACTTGAACCCTAATATAACCATCTTTCAATAATTCCTCAAACAGATCCTTAAATGTTCCCTTTTGATTTTTTACCAACCGAGCTAATACTTGTAATTTACTACCATCAGGATATTTAGCAATAGTATCTGCCATTTGTTTAATAGTTTGCGATTCAATTATAGTATGATGTTCAGGACAATAAGCTTTTCCAATTCGTGCATACAACAGCCTCAAATAATCAAATATCTCCGTAACAGTCCCAACTGTAGAACGAGGATTATTTGAAGTCGTTTTTTGATCAATAGCAATAGCTGGTGATAATCCTTCAATGCTATCAACGTCTGGTTTTTCCATATTTCCTAAAAATTGTCTCGCATATGCACTTAATGATTCTACATAACGTCGTTGCCCTTCTGCATAAATAGTATCAAATGCCAAAGAAGTTTTACCTGAACCTGATAATCCTGTCATAATAACTAATTTGTTTTTTGGTATTTCGATATTAATATTTTTTAAATTATTTTCTCTGGCGCCTTTAATAACTAATTTATCATTTTCCATAATCTACCTACCTTTTATCATCCTTAAAATTGCTGGTTTATCATGACCTCTTAACTGAAGATCATATGCCCAATCTAACAGTTCACGATATTTCGATGACTCTTTGATTCCTAAGCTTTTTAAATCATTTCCATTAACTAATGGTTTTTTTGCTGTCTTTCCTAATCGAGCCATTTTTTCCTTCATCACAAGATCAAAATTATTAATACTTTCATGTTCATCTTTGTATCTACCTAGTTTATCACATTTTGTTATTAAAATTAAGTCTTCTATTCTAATAATTCCGTCAATTTCTTTTAAAATTTTTAAATAACTGTAATCTTTAGCACCATTTCTAACGATATTCATTAAATGCATATGATAATAAATAATTGTTTTAATATAACGCTGTAGTTTTTTATCAGGAATAAACGCTTTTAATTGCTCATTAAAAACTTTTACTCCAGCCTCATTATGTTTTGGGGCATGACCTTCTTTCGTGGTGACAAGAGGTTTGCCAATATCATGAAGTAAAGCTCCCCACATAAAACCTAAAGGATTACCTGTCTTTTGACAGCACAGCGCAGCTAAATCTGTTACTAATAAAGTATGACGCCATACATCTCCTTCAGGGTGATAATCTAAACGCTGCATTGTTCTTGACAATACGTCTAAGCATGGAAATAGTGCATTTATTTCTTTTAGAAAAGATAATCCAATTGATGGATGATTACTTAAAAGTAATTTGTTGTATTCTTGAAACACTCTTTCATTGCTTAAATTTTCTAGTAATCCTTTTTTTACCATTTCTTTACATATTTTTTTAGTTTCTGGCTCAATATAAAAATCAAACCTAGATGCAAACTGGGCTATCCTTAAGACCCGAAGGGGATCTTCAGGAAAGGTTTTTCGATCTACCATTTTCAAAGTTCTTCGTTTTAAATCATCAAGACCATGATAAAAATCATAAATTTTACCTGTTTTCACTTCATACATTAACGCATTGATCGTCAGATCACGCCTTGAAGAAGCCACTTTAAAATCTAAATCTTTGTTGACTTCAACTTTGAAATCTTGATGATATTTACCTACTTTTTTTTCTGTTCTAGGAAGTGCAAAATCATAATTTGTCAAACAATCTAATTTTAAAATTCCAAATGACTTACCTACACAATTTACTTCACCATATTTATTCAAAATATTTTCTAATTGTTCAATCGTCAAACCATATATTTCAACATCAACATCATGATAATCAACTTTTCCATAAAGCAGCATATCACGAACTATTCCTCCGACAAGAAAAGCACGACCATTTAAGCTTTCAATATCCTTAAAAATTTCATTTACGGGATAATCAAATTGATATTTATTTTTCACCTTGAAGCTCCAATATGATATCTCTTAGTTCCATGGCTCTTTCAAAGTCTAACACTTTCGCAGCATCTTTCATCTGTTTTTCTAGTTCATGAATCATTGCCTGCTTATCTTTCTTATTTGCTTTACGTCCTTTTTTTACAAGGCTTGCAGCATCATCAATAACTTCTTGACCACGTATTGCATCACGAATTTCTTTATGGATCGTTGTAGGAATAATATTGTGTTCTTTATTATAAGCATCTTGAATTTTGCGACGACGATTAGTTTCTTCAATTGCATATGCCATCGATTCGGTAATTTTATCACCATACATAATTACTTCACCATTACTATTACGAGCAGCTCGACCAATAGTTTGAATCAATGAACGGTTACTTCTTAAAAAACCTTCTTTATCAGCATCAAGAATACAGACCAAACTTACTTCCGGTAAGTCAAGCCCTTCTCTAAGTAAATTGATCCCTACTAAAACATCATATTTACCTAGTCGCAAATCTCTTAAAATTTCTGTTCTCTCTAATGTTTTAGTATCACTATGCAAATAAGCAACCTTAATTCCTAGTTCTTTTAAATAAGCACTAAGATCTTCAGCCATTCTTTTTGTCAATGTTGTAATTAATACACGTTCATTTTTATCTTGACGAATTTTGATTTCATTGATAATGTCATCAATTTGATCTTTAGTAGGTCGAACTTCAATTTTTGGATCAAGTAAACCTGTTGGTCGAATAATCTGCTGAACGACCTGATTATTTACATGTTCTAACTCATAATCACCAGGTGTTGCAGAAACATAAATTACTTGATTAATTATTTTTTCAAATTCTTCAAACCTTAACGGACGATTATCTAAAGCACTGGGCAATCTAAAACCATACTCAACAAGAGTTTCTTTACGCGAACGGTCACCATTATACATTCCTCTTACTTGAGGTAACATAACATGACTTTCATCAACGATCATTAAAAAATCTTTAGGAAAATAATCAATTAAAGTATATGGTCTTTGTCCAGCTTTACGTCCATCGATATGACGAGAATAATTTTCAATTCCTGGACACATGCCTACCTCTTTTAACATCTCAACATCATGCCGTGTTCTTTGTTCTAAACGTTCTAATTCTAATAACTTAGTTTCAGCTTTAAATTCTTCTAATCGTGTTTCTAATTCAGCACTAATAGTATCACAAGCTCTTAAGATTTGTTCCTTTTTGGTAACATAACCATAAGCAGGATAGATCGTATATGTATTATAAGCAGCTAAAACATGTCCGGTTAAAGGATCAACCTCTGTTATTCTTTCCACAGTATCGCCAAATAATTCTATTCTAATTAAATAATTTTCACTATGACCAGGAACAATTTCAATTACATCACCACGAACCCTAAAAGTACCTTTAGTTTGTTCAATATCATTACGCTGATATTGACGATCAACTAAATATGTTAATAGTTCTTTACGATCAATATCCTGATCAACACGTAAAGCAAAAATCATTTCTTTATATTGTTCAGGATTACCAAGACCGTATATTGAGGCTACTGATGCTACTACAATAACATCTTCTCGTTCAATTAATGAATTCATCGCAGCACTTCTAAGCATTTCAATTTCATAGTTAGTTTTAGCATTTTTGTCAATGTATAGATCTCTTCCTGGAATATATGCTTCAGGCTGATAAAAATCGAAGTTGGAAATAAAATATTCAACTCTATTTTCTGGAAAAAATTCTTTTAATTCGGAATACAATTGTCCAGCCAATGTTTTATTGTGAGCTAAAACGAGCGTCGGTTTATTAACTGCAGCAATAACATTAGAAACAGTAAAAGTTTTTCCTGTTCCTGTTCCTCCTAATAAAACCTGTTCCTTTTTCCCAGCCTTTACACCAGCTACTAATTGTTCAATTGCTTCTATCTGATCTCCCATGGGTTTAAAGGGAGAAACTAATTTAAATTGATGCATTTATCCACCTCCTATAAGTCTTTTCTATTATATCAAGAAAACAACCAAGTTAAAAGAATTATACCCATGACAATAAAAAACATAACTCATCATATGATTATATAATATTTTTCTAACTCAAAAAGGGGCTGTAACGAGTAAATAATTATTTTACAGCTTCATAAAACAAAAAAAGCGCTCAAGCGAGCGTTTTTTTGGTATAATATTTTCATGTCAAATATTAATATTAACACTTCAAATTATAACTCATTTCAATCTTATTTGCTACTGGATTTTTCTTTTTCTTTTGAAAAAGATGTTCCCCATGATGATATTTGTAGAACTGTTTTAGAAGTCGCTCGGGAGGTAAATATAAATAAGTATGTCGACTTCTCTCACAGAAATACACATGGTTATGATTCCTTTATGATGTTCGTTTTAGTTCTGCTTGCTAAAGCTGAATACGGCTATGCTTCTACCAGACGCCTTGAACGTCTTTGTAAAACTGATATTAGATATATGTTTATCGCTAAGAATCAGTGTCCCAGCCATATGGCTTTCCAAAGATTCATCAATGATGATTTAAAGATGTCTATCGATGATATTTTTTATGAAATCAACAGGTATATTGTAAAAAAGATGAATATCAATACTGATGTCCTATGTATCGACGGGACTAAATATGAAGCTAATGCTAATAAAAATACTTTTGTTTGGCGTGCTAATACGATCAGAAACAGAACTAAACGCTGGAAAAAGACTAATCAGTGTATTGACAGAATCAATAGATATTTTAAGAAAAATAATATCAATCTAAGATATTCATTACTAAAAGAGCCAAGTATCGATTATTTATTGAATATCAGTGATAGGATAGAAGAATACATGAAAGATGAAGATATTGATTTTGTACATGGCAGGGGCAAAAGAAGAAGTGATATTCAAAAATTATATGATGAATTAAAAGAACACGCGATGAAGATGTTTGAATATACAATTCATATGGACATTCTGGGAGAAAGGAACAGTTTTTCCAAGACAGATCCTGATGCAACCTTTATGCATATGAAAT
Source organism: Clostridium sp. Marseille-Q5894 (assembly GCF_946902305.1). Lineage (NCBI taxonomy): Bacteria > Bacillati > Bacillota > Clostridia > Eubacteriales > Clostridiaceae > Clostridium > Clostridium sp. Marseille-Q5894. The sequence continues at coordinate 234,803 of NZ_CAMPPT010000003.1, forward strand.
ATGATTATTATAATCATACAAATGTATTTAAACCGGGATATAATATCCAAATAGGCGTGAGCGATGGAATAATTAGAAATATTTATATCAGCAGTGACGGTAATGATATAAATACATATATACCATTTATGGAAAAATATTATGAAGCATATGGATGTTATCCTAAGAAAACACCGGCTGATGCAGGATACGGAAGTTATGAAAATTATGCATACTGTAAAGAACATAATATCGAGTTGTATATGAAATATAGTGGATATTACAAAGAGAAAGAAAAAACAAATGATAAAAACAGATTTAAAAAAAACCATATGAAAAGGACAGAAGAAGGAGGATTCATATGTCCGGCAGGACATGAATTTGAATTAGAAAAAGTCACAATTGATGAACGAAGTGATTATGAGAAATTAAATTTTCTGTTTAGAAATAAAAACTGTGAAGGGTGTCCACTAAGAAGCAGATGTACAAAATCAAAATCAGGACGAACAATTAATCATAACTACCAGTTAGAGGAATATCAAAAAGAGGTCAGAGAGAATCTGGAAAGCGAAGAAGGAAAAAAACTAATAAATAAGAGAAGCAGTGAAACAGAAGGAACATTTGGTGATATAAAAACAAATCAGGGATATGGAAGATTACGACGGAGGGGAGAAAATGGTGTAAAAGAAGAGATACTGTTAGTCGGAATAGGACATAATCTGAGGAAATATCACAGATATAAACAAAAAAACAAAGAATACGAAGAAAAAAAATCAATAAGCTAGAAATTTTAAAAAAAAAGAAAGCTAGTTCTTTTTAAGTGCGTCAAAAATACCTGAAAGTATCCAAGTAAATAAATATTTGGATATTTTTTTGTTATGAATGAGGAGAAATTAAAAACGGGACATAAAAAAAGCGAATGAATAGCCAAAAACTATTCATTCGTTACAGCCCCTTATCTCAACTACATTATTATCCCATTATCTCTAATAATTTTTTATACTGATTATCATTACTTATATCATTGATATAAATCAATATTTTACTTATTAATACATTCTTGTCATTATCATCATAGATGCCATCTACGGTTAAATTATTAGCACTTTCAAACTGTTTTAGACTTTCAACTGTATCACTAGAAAAATAACCGTCTTCTCTTTTACAATCATAACCTAATATTTTTAACCCTTTTTGCATCGTTAAAACACGATCATCAACACAATCATAGCTTAAACTCTGATCAATAGCCTTGGTCGAAATATCACTAATATCAATATTTTCAACTAAATAATCTGGTGTCAATCCTTTTCCATTGATCCATGTTCCACTTGGCAGCATCCATCTAGCATAAGTATATTTCAAAACAGAGCCATCACTTAATTGTTTTTGTGTTTGAGCTGTACCTTTTCCATATGTTTGAGTTCCAATCAGCTTAAAATCACATAACTCTTGTAATGTTCCAGCAACAACTTCTGATGCCGACGCAGTCTCACCATCTACTAAAATATAATTATTAGCAAAATTATATTTATTTCCATCGCCTGCTTTAGTTTTTTGAATAGCCCCATTTTTCTCTTTCATCTGATAAATTGTTTTACCCTCATCAACAAAAAGATCAAGTACATCATTGGCAGCAACTAGATAACCCCCGCCGTTACCACGTAAATCAATAACTAAATTACTTATCTGTTCATCAACAAAAGAACGCAAGATTTTTTCAATTTCTTCACCTGTTGTTGTTCCAAAAGTACTGATTTCAATATAACCAAACTTCTTGCCATTTTCTTCTCTTATTTCACCATTTACCGCTGTTTCTATACTACCACGTTTTACATCAACATCAAAAGTTTTACCATCTCTTATCACAGTTAATTTTACATTAGTACCAGCCTGCCCTCTTACGAGTTCTTTTACTTCATCAGCACTCATTTTCGCAATACTAGTGCCATCAACATTAGTGATAGTATCACCTACCAGAATGTTACTTTGACTAGCTGGACTGTTTTGATATACTTTAGTAATAATAATTCCATTATCTAAAGCGATATAAGCAACCCCTATGCCATCAAAGTTTCCTTCAACGCTTTGATTAAAAGCAACAGATTCTTCAAAAGTAAAATAAGATGAATGTATATCACCTAAGGAATTAACTAATGCGGCAATCGAATTTCCTTCAATATCAACTTCTGTATCATTGGGATTATACCAATATTCATTTAAAATTTCATATGCTTCATCTAATACTGATGTATCTGTTCCATTATTATTAAAACTTATATCTGTCTTTTTTACTATATAGCCTGAAACAAACCCAATTCCTAAACAGATGATCATCAAGACGATAAATACTGTCTCTTTAAAATGACTCTTTTTTACTACTTTTTTAGGCTTTGGATTTGGTCGAATAAAATCTTCCATGTTAACACCTCACATTGTTATATTTTAGCATATAATCTAAATAATTTTTAGTAAAAAATCAAAAAAACATTATTCTTTATAATTAATCATCATACCCCTTATTATTACACATATTCCTGCATATCATCTCACCTTTATAACACTATATAAGTTTATAATTAATATAGGGTTATTAATTATAATATTTTAATTTTAAAATTTATTCCCCAGGCAATTATTATCTTTATCAAAAAGAATAAATAAAAAGATTCATTTCGAATCTTTTAATTCATATACTCATTGATTCCCTTAACTATTCCGGTGACAATTTTATCCTGATAATTACTATCAGATAATAGCTGGTCTTCCTCTGGGTTAGACAAAAATCCCATTTCCACAATCGTTACTGGAACTTGACACCAGTTTATCCCACTCATTGTATCGCTAATCATAACCCCACGATTTTTAGCACCAGTTTCATTACATATATTATTTAAAACACTTTTTGATAATGCTTGTGAAGCATTGGCAATTTGATGACAGTATTGATTTGAAGTAGATGGTGCTATTGTTAAAGCTCCTTTAGCTCCGCTTGAACTGTCACTATTACAATGGATCCGAATAAAAGCCCCAGCATTATTTTCATTAGCAATTTTTGCTCGTTCACTATTTGACATGTCAACATCCTGACTTGTTCTAACCATAATAACTTGGTACCCGCTAGCTTCTAATTTATCTTTTAATTTAAATGCTACTTCTAGATTTATTAAAGATTCTAACTTTCCAGTGACAACGCCTGTTGCTCCGCTTGTCACTTTTGCTTTTGTCTCACTAGCACCTGGTCCAATTGGCTCTTGTTCATTATTACCATAACGCTGATGTCCAGCATCAATTACAATTAAACGACTATTTCCTACGATTGGTAAATTTTCTTGTGGTAATGATTCATTTACTGGTTCTTCTTCAGCAATAACAATTTCTCTTGAATCTTTTATAAAGCTATTTCTTTGTTCCTTTACAATATTAGTATCGCTTATCACTGTATCTATTTGTTTTTCCTGATTACATCCTACTATAAAAAATAAAATTAGGAAAACACTGAGTAACTTTTTCATTTTACCACCTGCTTTCCTAATTATTATAACATTAACTATTAATAATTGCTTCTAATTCAGTATCAATCATTTCTTTTAATGTTTCGCAGCTTTTATCAAATTTTTCCTGGTCAACATTATTTAAAGATAATGGTATAACTTTAGATATTCCTTGTCTATTAATAATTGCTGGAACACCAATATATAGACCCTCTTGATTATATTCCCCCTGCTGATATGCTGAAACAGTTAATATCGCATTTTCATCTCCAAATATTGCACTGATCAAACGATTTAACGATAACCCTATTCCATAATAGGTTGCATTTTTTCTTTTAATGATCTCATATGCCGCTTGTTGCACCTCTTTATATATATTATGAAGCTGGTTCATATCAATATTCATTTCAACGATATATTCCATCATGCTTTTACATCCAATATAAGTATTCATCCATGGAACAAATGATGAATCACCATGTTCTCCTAAAATATAAGCGTGAATATTTGTTGAAGAAATATTTAAAAACTCACTCAATAAGTATCTAAGTCTAGCGGTATCTAAAATCGTTCCACTTCCAATTACCCTATTAGCTGGTAAATAGGATACTCTTTGTACAACATAACTCATTAAGTCCACAGGATTACTAGCAACAATAATTATTCCATCAAATCCTGTAGCCATGATTGATTGAGTAATTGATTTCATGATTTTAGCATTAATACTTGCCAGTTCTAATCTTGTCTGTCCCGGCTTTTGAGCAGCGCCTGCTGTTATAACAACAATATCAGCATTCTTACAATCATCATAGTCTCCTGCTTTTACTTTTAAACTGCTTTTACTATAAGGTAGTCCATGACTTATATCCATGGCTTCTCCAATTGCTTTTTCTTGATCAATATCTATTAAAACTAATTCATCAATACCTCCCGTATTTAACACTGAATATGCCATTGACATCCCAACAAGACCTGTTCCTATCAATACAACTTTTTTTAAATCATCATCTTTTTTCATTGTTAGATCCTCCTTATAATCTAATAATAATATTTATTACTAAAATATTCATTTAATATGCACTTTTATTTATTGTTTCCTAAAATAACATAATAATACTAAAAAAGTAGTCACTTTTTGACTACTAAATCATGATGATTGATATTACATATCCAATTACTATTGCCACAACATATGAGATAAGCAATATTTTAAGTGAATTCTTTCTGTCTTCATTATATCTCAATAGTGCCAAAGTTCCTACCCCAGCACTTGTAGTTAGTCCAGTAAGTAAAGCACCAAAACCCAGTCCACCACTTACATATAATTGTGTTAAAATAACCGATCCTGCACAATTAGGGATAAAACCAATTATTCCTGCAATAATTGGTTGAAAAAACCAATTTGTTTGTAATAAATTACTTAAATTTTCTTCACCAATTCCACTTATAATAACAGTTAAAATAACATTAGTCAGTAAGATAAAAATAAATATATTAAATGTATGCTTTATCGCAGGTATGAATATCCCATTTTGACAACCACAATCACATGGCTCAATTTGTAAATATTCATAATTATCACGATTTTTATGATTTATGTGATCAACTATTAGTCCTACTACTGTCCCAAGAATTATTTTTATAATAATTAATAAAACTAGCATTTGCCACAAATCAGGATGAATAGCTAAAATAGCAAGAGCTTCATCACTAGTTGCTATAAAAATAGCTAATAGTGTCCCCATAGTAAGATAGCGCATAGAATATAGTTTAGCGGCTATAACAGAAAATCCACATTGAGGAATACTTCCTAATATCGATCCAATAAAAGGACCAACTTTACCAAATTCCATCACTTTATTAATAACATCTCGGTTGGAAAGATATTCAACTAATAAACATGCTAAAAATAAAACCGGTAATGCCACCAATGATTCTTCAATTGGCTCAATTAATATTTCCATTTATACACTCCAATCTTTTAAGTTAGCTTATTATAACTCATATATAATACCATAATATTTAATATTTTCAATCTTTTTACTATTATACAACAAACAATAAAAAAATAATAATTCGTCTAAACTTAACATAAAATATTATAAAACCAATAAATTGCTATAAATAATTTACATATATACAAAAATAATTAACTCGCTATAAAAAAATAAATTTTTATGCCTAAATCTGACTAAATTAGCTCTTTTATTTTAATTTATGTTACAATAACACTAGTTGTGAGAGCGTTTACATAACAATGGGATGAACATAACTTTATTTGAAAGGGTGTAGATATTATATAATTATAATGTTATATTTTAATATGTTTTTTTACTTTAAAAATTAGTACTTCTTTTTATTTTATAGTTATGTAATGCTCATATGACTAAAACTATAACAAAAAGGAGAATATTTTATGAAAAAAGTTATTGCATGCATGCTTTCAATGATGCTATTTTTGGGTTCTTATACTAGTGTTAGCGCTGCTCAACCATCTCAATTAGAAAAGACTACAGTACAATCAAGTACTACAGCTTCTACTAAAGTAGATCAAACAAAATTTACAACTGTTCATCCTGATGATGTTTTAATAAATGGAGTATCAGCATCTATAATCAAACACAGTATATCGGCTCACCGTGAGAATGATGGTAGTGTTACTCTTACTATTAATGAAACAATGCACACTGTCAGAGGATATTATGAACATTTAGCTACTGATGCAAGTGGCGAAAACTTTATTCCAAGTAAAAACACTGCATATTATACACATAGTGAAGGAGTTCATTCAATTACTCTTAGTGCTGATAGCGTTTCATCAGATGGTTATGTATATTTAAGATTTGCAATTACTCCAGCAGGAGGAGATGCAGTAATTTGTCAACAAGATTATAAAATACCTGTAGATTACAATAATTATAGTACTGCAAATCATGGAGATTACCTTTCTTTAAACGAACGCGGACTATACGCACCATGTATTAGTGCTCAAGTTGCCTTTTTTACTGCTAATGCAAAAAAACTTTCAGATAATTCTGTTGAAGTTATTATAAATATAGAAAGCTCAAATACAAACTTATGGTTTAGACATCTAGCTACAAGTAAAGATGGTGATATCTTTATTCCTCAAAAAGATTTATGGTATCATATTTCTTCTGATCCAATATCAAATCAAGCATATAGATTAGTTTTACCAGAAAACAATGTTTCTTCTGATGGTTATGTTTATTTAGAAACAGTATTTGAATTATCAATTGGAATGACTCACGCTGGCTCAATAAAACTAGCAATTGAAAATTAATAATTAAAAAATAAAGAGATGAAATTTGAATTTAGTTTTTTAATTCATAATTTCATCTTTTTTATTATTCAACTATAAATATTAAATAGTATAATATTAATTTTATTTGCAATATTTAGATAGTGTCAAGAATTTTGTATAAATTCTATTCCTTGAAAAATTAGTTCGTTGATAAATTAATCTTTAAACCATTGATCTCGAGTTGTTAAACCAAATCCGTTGTGAATTCTATTCATGAATTTGTCATTGTATTGGTTGAATTGTGAAACCAAGTATTTTTCCATTGATTGTTCAGTTGGAAACTGTTCTTTCAATTTAAACTTGCATTTGATTTGTTTGTAAACACCTTCAATGAGATTAGTGGTATAAATACTGCTTCGAACTTCTTGTGGGTAACCAAAAAATGTAAACAAGTGTTGGTTACTTTCAGGCATAGTGATGATCTGCGGATATCGTCTTTGCCGCTTATCTTTAAATGTATTTTGTTCTTCTAAAGCTAATTCTTTGTTTTTGGATCTATATACATTTTTAAAGTCTTGTATGATTTCTCTACGATCTTTTACACGGACTTTTGCACTGATATTTCTGGAAATATGTACAACGCATCTTTGAATATTTGCTTGTGGGAATGTTTCATTAATGGCATTTTCCATACCGTTTAATCCATCAGTACAAATAAGTGAAATACGCTCTAAACCACGTTGTTTAAAGCTGTTTAAAAGTGATTTCCACACTTCTGCTGATTCATTTGGTGCAATTTCATATCCTGGAATTTCTTTGCTGCCTTCAACAGTAATTCCAATAGCTATATGAATAGCTTCCCTGGCAACTGTATCTCTTCTAAGAGACATACAAGTTGCATCAATATAAACAACCGCATATTCTTTAGATAACGGACGTTTTTTGAAAGCTTCAACTGTTTCAATACATTTGTCTGTAATATTACTTACAGTTTGTTTTAAATATGTTGCGCCACATAATGATTCAACTATTCTAGAAATATCATTGTTAGACAATCCCGCATTGAATAAATCAATAATTGTTTTATTAGTACTGTGGTCATGTCATTGATATTTAGGTAAAAGAATACTGTAAAACTCACCTAAACGATTTCTAGGCAGATTAATGTTAAGAACTCCATACTTAGTATTAAACTTACGTAAGTAAGAACCATTACGATAATCATGGTTCTCACTACGTTGATAACGCTCATAATCAAGGAACACAGTTAATTCGTGTTCAAGGATTTCATTAACAGCTTTTTCAAGTTCGCTTCTAAACAGTTCAGAAACGGCATCTTCGAAGGCAGGAAGATTGTTTTCGTTAGTTAATAGATTTTTCATTAAAGATGTAGTAAAATAGTTCATAGGTATATCTCCTTTTGTTAGATGTTTTAGCGAACTTATTTTACAAGGAAATGTACCTTTTTTCTATACTTTAAAAATCAAATTTACACAAGATATTTTACACTACCAATATTTACTTTCATATTACTTATTGAATATAGTATGTTTATTTTCTAGTATTTATTCATTACAACATCTAAAACATAACTAATGATAATGTAATATTATATAATTAATCAGGATAATAAAAAAGATGATTTTTTAAGAATAAACTTAATTCAATCATCACATTTTATTTACTATTTATCTAATTTACTTAAAACTAAACCTACTCCTAAAAATAGTATTGCAAAGCCAAGAAATCCACCAGAAGTAGAAAGTAATGTTTTTAAAACTGTTACCCATTCATCTAACATAGATACTCCATACTCTGCTGCAGATTCAGATAATCCAATAAATCCATCAACAGTTAAAAATATAGTTATAATTAAAAATAAGACTGAAAAAACATAAAATAATATTGCCGATTTTTTCTTCAATTTAAACACCCCTTATAATTAAGTATTTTAATATCTATAAACTTATATATCAATAAAAACAAAAGAGGAATTATTCCATATAGGTCAAATTCCTCTTTTTAATTAGATAAAACCTACAATTTTTAAAATATATAATACTTTAAATATTAATTAGATTTTTTTCTTTTCTTTGCTCCATAAATTACAGCAGAAGCTAAAGCTAATCCTGCAATTGATGCCATCATATTAGTACTGTCTCCAGTATTAATTGAGCTTGTTGTATCTCCAGATTTTACTGGTGTTGCAGGAGCCGCTACTAGGTTATCAATACCTGCTTGTAATCCTTCAATTGCTGCTTTTACTGTTGCTTCATCAACATCATCATTTCCTAATACTGATTGTGCTACAGTCAATGCTTCAACTAATGCTCCCCAAGATTCTTGAGTATAGCTTGCTGCATTTAATGTTTGGGCTTTATTGATTAATTCTGCTAATAAATCCTTATTTGGAATTAATCTTAAGTCTAAGTATGCTCTAATCAATGCTTCATATGCACTGTCTACTTCTTCTTGTGTTGCATCAACGTTTGCTAATACGGCCTTAGCATTTGCCATTGGATCAGTTAATCCAGCTACAGTTGCTTCTGTATATAGACTCTTATCTAATCCATTTACCATGTCATATAATGCTTGTAATCTTGATTTATCTGCTCTTAATACTAAGTTTGCAATTGCATCCTTCAAGTTATTGTATGCTTCTTGAACATCGTTTTCTAAAGCATTTTCATCATTCATTACTTCTTTAGCTGCTTCTAATGCTTCTTGGAACGCTGTCCATGAATCAGTTGTATATTTATCTTCTTCACATGCTTCAGCTTCTTTGATCAATGCTTCTAATGCAGTTTTATCACCTTTGATGAATCCTAACATATGGATAGCATTAGCTAAGCGATAGAATGCAGTATCAATTGTAGTTTGATCAGCACTAGTATCAGCTAAAACTGTTTCTGCATTAGCAAGTGCAGTTTCAAATTCAGCTACTACAGCAGGAACAACATCGTTTAATGCTCCTTGTTCTTTTAGAGTATTAGCTGTATTTACCGCAATTTCTAAAGCTACTTTACTTGTTTCAACTTCTTCACCTTTTGCAAGTCCATAGAAATTCAATTCTGCAATAGAAGCATATGCATTAAGTCTATCACCTAATGATTCGATAGCAATAAATCTTACATATCTAGCTTCAACTGTATCGAACTTAATTTCTTTTGCAATACCAGGTTCATCTAATGAGCTTCCATCATTTGATAAGTAACCTTCAACTACAGGTGTAAATACTTTATTTTCACCTTCAACAGTACTTACTTCAATACGGTAATGTGTAATATGTCCATTTCTACCATTTTGACGTGGTAACATATCTACTTGTTCTAAGTTATATACTGCACCTAAATCAATAGTTACATATTGAGGTAATTTATAACCTGTACTGTAATTTGAATGCCAAATTGTATCTTTGTCACCATCAATTACATAGCTTGCATCTTCTTTTTCATAAGCTGACATACTTGATTCATCATAACGACTCATTCCTGATTGAGGAATTAAGTTTATACTAGAAGGTTGATCATCATTAGATCCCTTGAATTCAAGTTTGTTCAACGCATTAACAATTTCAATTGTTGCCTTGTCAACATCAGCTTGTGTAGTTGAATCTGCTCCAACTAATTCTTTAGCCGCATCAACAGCTAATTTAACTTGTGCATAACTATCAGCTGTATATAGATTTTCATATAATGCATCAAATTTAGCGATTTGTTCAGATAATACGCTTACATCTACACCAGTTACAACTTCTAATTCTTGAGTTGCTACAAATTCACCATCTTCTGATGTTGCAGTTAAAGTAACTGTTCCCTCAGAAACACCTTGAACTGCAAAGATATAAGTTGATTCTGTTGGAATCTTAATTACTTTTGCAATACTTTCATCACTGCTTGTGATGTTATAGAATGGATTGCTAACGTTATTTGGACTAACTGTAGCAGATACTTCTGCTAAGCCACCTACATAAACGTTTTTAGCACTTGATTCATTAAATTTAATACCTGTTGCATTAACAGCACTATCAGTAATAAATTCAATTTCACGTAATGATAACATACGATTTGATTCACTACCAGTTTGAGTTCCTGTAGCAGTACCAAGACTTGTCATAGGAGTAATTACTACACGATCAATACTAGTAGCTTCTGCAGGTACTGTAAATTCAAATACATCTTGTGCTGAACTAAATGTACCTAAATCATATTCAGTATCTCCATTATAACCTACAGCCTTAATGCTTGTAACACGACCATTACTGCTTGTACGGTTATATACTTTTACTGTTTTTAATGGTTCTGCATTGTTAAATTCAAAATTCATATCTGTTGGAAGTTTAACTTCTTCTGCAATATCAGTTTCTGCTCCTAAATACCATTTGAATTCAGCAAGAGTTCCACCTATATCACCATCAAATAATAAATCTTTCCAATTTGATTGTTGCCATAATTCATCACCAGTCATGTCTTGTTTAACATCATTACTGAATGAAATATTAGCAAAATCAGATACTCCTAAAACATTTTGAGTTTCAGGTGGTGTTGGAACTTGTGTAATATCAATTAAAGCATCTGCTTTTGATAAATCTTGTCCAACTACAACTGCTCTTGTTGCCTTAGTATCCCAAGTAAAGTCAGCATTGGCTTTAATTGTTACTTTAGCAATACTTCCTGTTCCATTAATTAGATCTTGTTTTCCAACATTAGTAAAGCATACATAATTGTCAACAGATCCATCAGAATGGAATCTAGTTTTTGAGAAATTTCTCATAAATACTGTTGATAATGAAGCAGATCCAAAGTTAGTAACTTCGAATAAATCAGTATCAACTGGCAATTCAACACTAAATGCATTTACATTCTTCAATCCAATTCCATAGATATCTAATGTTACTGTATCTCCAGCTTTAATATCTGTTTTTGATGGAACGATTTCAATCTTACCATCAACACCACTAGCAGCATTAGTAATTTCTTCTCCTAACATACTAGCAACAAATGCAATATCATATGCATCAATAATATCATTATTATCAATATTTCCTAATGTTGAGTAATCCCAATCACTATCAACTGGTTTTAATCCAACATAGTTTTCATAGAATACTAAATCGTTATCATCTACAGCACCTGAGTTATTTACATCTCCAACAACCCAAGCATCAGTACCATCTACTTTATATGGTGTAATTTCTGAAGCTGAGAAGAATCCACCTACAGAAGATAATACGCTCAATTTTAAGTAACGAGCTTTTAATCCATTTAATGGCATTTCTTTAATATCATCAACATCCATATTGTTTCTATCATATGTCCATGCATCGTTAGCATTTCCATCCCATACTTTTGTATAGTTTACACCATCTAAACTTGCATAAACATCCATACGATAAACAGTACCATTACCTTTATTATCCATACGAGGTTGATAAGTTAATTTATCTAGTTGATAGGCTGCACCTAAATCTAATGTTAACATTTGATCTGGAGTTACTGCATTAGTAGAATGGAACATTGTATTAGTATCATGATCAAATCCATCTTCTACATCCCCCCATGAATCTCCATAACTCCAAGTTGGAGTAACAGTTGGAACATTGCGATATGGATCATCATCAGTTTGAATTGTAATTAAATCTGACCAATTAGAATAATGTCCATTAGCAGCTACACTACGTACACGATAAGTATGGTTTGTTAAATATGATAAACCATTATGTGTATAGCTTGTGTCTGTGATATTTCTAAATACTGTACCATCTACTTCGATATCATAGCTAGATGCTTCATCTACTGCATCCCATGCAACTGTAATTTCAGCATCTGTTTTTGATACTTCTGCTAATCCAGTTGGAACTGTTAATGCTTCATCTAAAACATCTTCACCTAAATCTTGTTCGTTTTTAAATCCGTTTACATTAACTGTAAAGTCGTAAGCTGTAATATCTACTTTTTCAGCAGATTTTACATATAATTTAGGAGTTGTTGTATCTTCGATATCTGCATAAGTAGTTCCTTCTGTAGCATAATCTTTAACGATTACTGAAGGATTTGGATTGTAGAAGTATACATTATCTGTTGCAGCATCATATTCTTCTTGAGTTGTAACTTGTCTAAATGTTACATCTTCACCAGCAACATTACCAGTTACACTTGTAGGCGCTTCAGATACATTTACAACAAATTCAGTAGATCTTTCTTTTACCATTCCAGAATAGCTTCCTACTGATTTATTAGCTTTTAAAGTTGCAGTTCCGTTTTCTACATCAGAAGTTAATAATGTAGTAACAGATGCTCCACCTAAAGTTTTTCCATCATCTTCATATGCTTCAAATTCAGATGAACCATATGGATAGAATTCTACAATACGTTGAGATCTATCTAGACCACTTGTATTTGTTTCTGAAATAGCTTCAGGGTTATTGTTTTCTGGATACATTGGAATAATAGATCCATTTCTTACAAATACAGGAAGTTTCCATAATGGTGCATCAAAGTTATTTAATACTTGTCCACCTCTGTATTGTTGTCCTGTAAAGTAATCAATCCAAATATCACTTGTTGAAGGTAAATAAATATCATTCCTAATATCATTTCCTTGTGAATCAGCATTTGTGTTTTGATAAATAGGTGCTACGATAAAATTATCTCCCCACATGTACTGATATTGTGTGCTAGTTCCTAAAGTATATGGATTAGCTTCTTCTAAGAACATTGCTCTTATCATTGGTAATCCACCTTCAGCAGTAGCTTCATGTGAAATTGTATTAATATATGGCATTAATTGTGCCTTTAATTTTAGATATGTTCTATTGATAGATGTTGCATCTTCACCAAGTGCCCATGGTGATTTTTGGTTAGAACCCCAACCATCCATATCTAACATATAAGTAGTAAATGCTTTCCATTGGAAATCACGTGTTTGAACTGTTGTGTTTTTTCCACCGAAGATTCCATCCATGTCACTACCAATATTTGGTTGTCCTGATAAAGCAGTTCCAATGTATGTTGGAATATGGAATCTAATGTATTCCCATTGTCCACCTGTTTGGTCACCACTCCAGATACCACCATAACGTTGAGTACCAGCCCAACCATTTAAAGTAACAATGTTTGGTTTTAAACCTGATCTTGAAGCAATTGCATCATAAGCAACACTGATACCATTTAAAGCCATTGAGTATCCAGCTCCAACCCAAGCAACGTCAGTTTTTACTGAGTGAACTCCAGCTTCAACTTCTTTATAAATATCACGTTCCCCTTTTTGAGGATTAGATGAATCTGCAGGCCATAAGTTTGATTGAGTCCATAAACCTGTTTGAACCCCTTTAGAAATTGCATAATCAGCGAAATTTCCTAGATTTTCAATGTCTCCTGCTTGACTATCTGTTTGACCATAACCACAACCATATCCATCGTTTGGCAAGAACCATCCAAGTGGCATATCATTGTCTTCATGATCTTCAATAATTTGTTGAGCAGTTGTATTTGCATCACCTAATAATGTTTCCTTTTCTCCTCCATTATCAGATTGTGATTCTTTATACCATTTGTCTCCTAATTTAACTGCTCCGCTTGTTCCTTCTGATACTTCTAACCAGTAATCACGATTGTAGCAGTTTAAATGTCCTAAGTATGAAGCATATTCTGGTAATTCAGCAGGATTTCCTGTTAATTCATAGTAATCACCTAAAATATCAACAGGTTCATCATCAACGAAATAATATGCATCAAATCGTTTTTCATTATGAGTAGTAGTTACTACATTACCATTAGTAGATCCAAAATCATATTCACCAGGTTTCCAAGTGTTTCTTACAACACCATATCCATCTGTAGACCAATAGAATGGATTAGGGCTAGTTACTGATTTGTCAACCCAAGTATTAGTAGTAGCAATTTTAATAGATTTTCCCTTGTGTGAGAAACGACCATTTTGTGTTCCACCACCATAGAAATACTCATCATCATCTGTTTTTAAAGTTTGAATCGTACTTCCTGTTTTATATTTTAATGGTGCAGCTTCTTCCCATACCACTGTTCCGTCTGCTTTCATTAATTTTACTAATGTTTGAGCTTTATTAATTTCAATTTTAATTTTTTCAGTTGAAATTGTAACAGTAGTATCTGTCTCCTCTAAAGTAGGAACAACATTATACTCACTTTCATATTGCTCATCTGTCTTGTTTGTAATTGTTGCTGTGTGGTCACTACTATTTGCAACTGGATATTCTCTAAATGGTTCCCCTTCAGGTGCCATATACATTCTAAACACATTTTGTTCTAAGAATGTAAAACGAATTTTTTCACCAGTTTGGATTGTTAAATCTACTTTATTACCATCTAATACAGCAGAAGTAACAGCACCTAAAACATTGTAACCAGCATCATCTGTAGCATATGTAGATATCTCATTAGATACAGCATTATTTGCTGCTAAAGCCATCATCGATGTACTAACTGTTGAAAGAGACATCACCGCTGCTAGTGACAATGCACTTATTTTGTGAAATGTTTTTTTCTTCATCTTGCTTCCCCTTTCTCTAAAATAATAAACATTTAAATCCGTTAAAATATTCCTCTCATCCCTCCTCTTTAAAATAAATTTAATAGTAATTAAAAATATTTTTTAACTACCTTTTAATAAACAATACCCTAATTTACTATCAAAAATAGTAAATTTTAGGCGATGATAGATATAAACCTTTATTTTTATAAGATTTTCAATCATCCTTTTTTATTATATATAATTGAATTTCAACTGTATTTAGAGTGATTAAAAAATATTTTGCACTTTTAAACAATTGTTTCTAAGCCCTTTCATAATATTTAAACACAATTATTTGATTTTATACCATTTCTACCATATTTAACTATAAATTAAGACAATTTTGTAAGCTGTTATATCAACAATTCTACCTTTCTTATTACATTTCAAAATTTATTATGTTATTTTCCAGCAATCATTCAATATAAAAAGTATCTTATTTTTAATGATCGTAGTAATAAATAACCTGCACATACCATATTAATAACAAATAATTAATATTTTTTCTAAATGTGAGATTTTATATAATTAAAATACAGCTGTATTTAGAATAATTAAAAAATGTTTTGTTCTTTTAAATAATTATAACAGCTTATTAAAAAAGACAATTTTTGATTAATTGTCTTTTTTGTTATCCATTTACTTTTATACTGTCAACATACTTTTATTAGGTTTAAGTCTTAATCCTAAATATGCATTAACTAACGCTATATAAGCATCGTCTGTTTTATCTTGAAGAGCATTTTCATCTGCAATTATTTCTTTTGCATTATTAAGTGCTGTTTCAAATTGTTCCCATGACTGTACACTATATTTACTTTGATCTAGATCATTTACTTTATTTACAAAGCCTATAATTGTATCTTTAATAGCTTTTAATCTTAAGTTCAAATACCCTCTAACTAGTTCTTCATATGCATTATCAGTTTCTTCTTGACTGGCATCTAAATTATCTAGTACAGCTTTAGCGTTTTCCATAGGTTCTGTTAATCCAGCTAAACTTGCAGGCGTATATAGACTTCTATCTAATCCGTCTATCATATCATAAACTTCTTGTAATCTTGTTTTATCTGCTCTTAAGACTAAATTTTGAATTGCTTCTTGTAAATTATTGATTGCTTCTTCTACTTCAGCTTCTGTGGCATTTTCATTTGCCACTACTTCTTTAGCTGCTGTTAATGTCTCTTGTAATACTGCCCATGAATCGGTTGTATAGATTCCTTCTTGATATATTTCAGCTTCACTGATCAAGGCTTCTAAAGCTGTTTTATCGACTATTTTTTGCATTTGCGAAATAGCAGTATTTACTTTTTTAACAGCTTCATTGATTAAATCAAGATCTTGACATTGATTATCAATTAATGCTTGAGCTTCATTAGTTACAGTTCTTAAAGCAGTAATACTTTCTTCCAAGTATCCACTTAAATCACTATTTAGTAATTCATTTGCACTTGCTATAACAGTTTTTAATTCATTTGTCGCTGTAGCTAAATATAGAACATCACTTTCTTCAATTAACTTACTTAAAATTTGATTAACAGCATCATTAGAAATGTTATCAACTTCATTTTGAAGTAAAGCTTCAGCTTCATCAATTACTTCTTTTAATTGTAAAAATTCTTCTGGTGTATAATTTACTTCCAAATTTTTACATTCTTCAAGCTTTATTTGTAAAGTTTCTAATAATTCTGCTGATACTCTTTCTACTAAATTATCTATTGCTTGTTTTAATAATTCAACTGCTGCATCAATATTTTCTTGACTAGCATCTTCGTCATTAATTACTGCCTCACCATTTGAAACTGCATCAACTAAAACTGCATAACTATCTTTAGTATAAATATCTTCTTTATTTTTAGCTTCATCAATTAAAGCCTTCAATTCTTCGGTATTCAATTCAAATACAGTTACTAAACATGTATCTTCTTTCCCGTTTACTGTGGTTACAGTAATAACTGTTTCACCAGCTCTTTTAGCACTAATCGTACCATTTTCAACAGTAGCCACTGTTTCATCGCTCGAAGTCCAATCAAGTCTAGTATCCTCAGTTGTATTTTGAGGATTGATTGTTGCTACTAATGTTTCACTCTTTCCTGCTTTTAGAATTAATTCATTTTTATTTAATTCAACAGATTCAATTGGGACTGGTTTTTTAGTTACTGTAACTTCACAAATAGCTGTTTTATCATTAGTAGTAGTTACTGTAATAATGGCCGTTCCCGGTTGTTTAGCTACAATCGTACCATTTTGATCTACTGTTGCTACTGCTTCATCACTTGATATCCAATTAAGTGTTTTATCATCAGTAGTATTACTTGGATTAATTGTTGCCACTAATGTTTCGCTTGCTTCTTCTTCTAGAACTAACTCTGTCTTATTTAAAGTAATATTTTCAATTGGGATACTCACTACAGCTGGATTAACAGTCACCTTACATTCAGCCCTTTTTCCATTTACTGTTTCAACAGTAATTGTTGCTGTTCCTTTTTTTACAGCTGTAACTTCACCATTTTGATCTACTGTTGCAACACTAGGATTACTTGATTTCCATGTTAATTCTTTTGAATCAGTTGTATCACTTGGATTAATTGTTGCTCTTAACAATTGCGATGTTCCTTCTTCAAGAGAAACAGCTGTAAGATTTAAAGCTACTTTTGTAATTTCACTAATTACAGTTACATTACATGTATCACTAATTCCATTACTTGTTGTTACTGTAATAGTTACTGTTCCTGGTTTTCTAGCTGTCAATACTCCTGTTGAACTAACTGTCACTACTTCATTATCACTTGATGTCCATGTCAATTTTTTATCTTCAGTTGTATTACTAGGATTAATAGTTGCTTTTAAAGAACTTGATGTTTCTTTTTTCATTACTAATTCATTTTGATTTAATTTTACTCCTACAATAGGAATATGTTCATCACTTATAGTAACATTACTAGTAGCACTTAAGCCGTTAGCTGTTTTTACAGTAATAGTAGCTTCACCTTCAGATACTCCAGTAACAATACCATTATTATCTATTGCTGCAATATTAGGATTACTTGAAATCCATGTTAATTGTGTATTATCAGCAATTGTATATGGTGACAAAATAGCCACATATTTAGATGAATCATTAACATTTAATGTTAGTTCTACTTTATCCAAATTTATTCCTGTTGTAATTAATGTAAAAGCATATGCATTTCTTCTCATATATAGATGTGCTTCTGAATCAGCTATTACTGAAGCTACTACTTTAGGGGAATTTGAAAAAATACGACTACCTATTTGACCTGATTGAATTGTATCTGGGAAAGTAACACTTCTTAAATTCATACAATCAGCAAACACAGTATCGCCAATAGTTTTTACTCCATTAGGAAGTACTACTGTCTCAAGTTTATCACAATATCTAAATAAACTTGTAGGAATACTAGTTAAATTTTTTGAAAGTTTTACTTCTTCAAGACTGCTACAATAGCTAAATGTAGAAGTTCCTATTTCTCTTACTGAATCTGGAATAACAATACTCTTTAAATTTACACAGCCACTAAATACATTATCAGCTAATGATGTAATATTTTCAGGAATTTCTATTGTTTCTAAAGATGCACAACCACTAAATGTTGCATTTCCTATTGAAACAACCAGTTCTGGAATATTAATATCTTTTAATGACGTACAGCCACTAAAAGCTGCATATCCTATCCCTGTTACACTATTTGGTATTGCAATACTTTCTAGGCTAATACAATCCTGAAAAGCACTTTGACCAATACTCGTTAATGTGTCTGGCAACATAACTTCTTCTAACCCTAAACATCCTTTAAAAGCTCCAGATCCTAGAACTTTTACACCATTAGGAAGATTAATACTTTTAAGTCCTGTACAATCAGAAAAAGCATTTCCACCAATATATGTTATCGTATTAGGAAGAATAATATTTTCTAAAGATTTACAATTTCCAAACACCATTCCACTAATTGTCTGAACTCCATCTGGAATCTCAACACTTTTCAAACTAGTACAATCAAAAAATGCACCGTAAGATATCGCTTTAATTTCACTAGGAATCTTTAAACTTTCAAGACTGCTGCAACCCGCAAAAGCATTTTGTCCTAACGAAACTACGGAATCTGGAATCGTCATTGTTTGCAATTGACTACATTGCGAAAAAGCATAATTATCAATCGTTGTAACTGTTTCTGGGATTACTAGTGATTCAATACTTTTACATTCTGCAAAGGCACCATAACCAATTTTCTTAACTGTTTTTTTGTCAATTTTTTCTGGAATTACTAGATTTTTTTCACTACCACTATAATTTAAAATAGTGATTGTATCTTCATCTATTAACTCATAAGAATAATCACCGCTTATTATGGCATAAACAGAATTATTTTCTGCAACATTAAAAATAATAGCTGGTAAAGAAATTGCTAATACTAAAAGTATCTTTAATAGTTTCCTCATAGATCCTCCTCCTTTTAATAATCTATTGTTCTTATCTGAATTTACAATTACAATCCCCTAGTTACTTGTAATAGTAATCAGAAAGTACTAATAGTCATTTATAATGTATACTTTTGTAATTTTAATGTAAACGTTTTTGGTAATTTTGATAAATAGTTGACTAAAAATAATAAAAAATATAAGAGAATAAATTATTAGAATAATAATCATAATAATTTATTCTCTTATTTATATTCATATCTATATTTAAGTCTATTTTAAATCTTTTTCTTCAAAAGAATATCCCTGATTTTCGTAATAATTTTTCATTTTTGTTAATGAATATTTACCATCTTCTATAAAATTTTTCTGATCTTCATCAGCTTCTAAAGCCTTATTTACATCAACGACGTTATAATCCCACTCTTCTTCAAAATCAAAACTTGTATCTGTAACATCTGCAGATACTTCTACTCCTTCTAATTGTTCAATTATAGTTTGTCGGTTAATAAAAGTTGCTAGAATATTATTATTAGTTTCTGTCTTTTCGAGATTATCATATTTATGTTTAAATACGCCCTTCACTGGTGTTTCATCTTCACTGTTATATTCGATTTCTATTGTTGAAGTAAGTGTCTGGTCATCCATTGTACTATTTAAAGTTCCGACGAGTTTTTTATCAGCTTTTATCTTACCTGGACCACAAGCAACAAGCAAAAAGCAGATGCATACCATTATCCAAATCTTTTTTCTCACTATCTTTACTTATATCATTAATTAATGATATTTCTCCTTTCTTATTGTTTCTTCTAATAATATAACATATCTAAAATGTATAAAACAATCACTGTTATTTATGCAAATACATATTGATTTAACTCTAACGATAAAATAAATATTATAAAAAGATATAGAATTTGTTTACTATTGAACGTAAAACTGTACTTAAAATACACTATAATCAAATTAATTTATAAATAATTATTTCTCATCAATAAATAAAACTTAAAAGTGAAACCAATATCTTCTAACTTATTCTTTCTGCTTTTTTAGATTCTGCGTTTTCATCTCGTTTACTTTTTCTCTTTTTTAAAGTAACTGGTTCATTAATAATTTTTGATAAATCACCTAAAACAAATGCAATTCCACAAAAAATAAATGCAAAAGCTAAAAAACCACCTGCTGCTGCAATAATATTTTGTAACACTGTAGACCATTCATCTACCAAAGAAATCTCATATTGTGCTGCAGACGCTGCTAATGTTAAATATGTTCCAACTCCCATATAAATAGCAATTACCAAAAAAATAACCGCTAACACATAAAACAATATACTTTTCTTTTTCAAAATAATTCTCCTATCTGTTATGAAGTGACCTTTGTCAAGTGAAAATTACACATTCATAATAAAATTATTTAATTTTATCATCAATGGCATACAAAAGCCCCAAAATACTAGATTTATCGACAGTTAACCACTCTGTTATACGGAGATTGGCTACTCCAAGGTTAATGGTTCGTCAAATAAGTTCTAACTATCTATATACGTGAATCATCTATAATTTATGATATTCCAGATCGCGACTTCTTTTATATCTTATTTATGCCACAAAGAAAGGACCGTAGATAACTAAACCTGCTTCTCCTTTTTTGAGGCTTTTCTATGCCATTGATTTTGTGTTCTTTTTTTCTCGATTTTTGTCCTCCATTTCTTATTTTTTCTTTAAATTTTCATAATTGTATAGAAAACATCTTTTTACATCTTCTATATTCTTCCTGTTTCCATTCCCCATATAAATCCTGCTAGTTCCCTTGCCACTGCCATGATAGCTACATTATATGGTTTCCCTCTTAATACCATCCTTCTAAATCTTTTTTGTAATCTTTCTACTGCCTTATCTGCATATGCTACGATTTCATCCTCCTGTCCTTTTTGTCTTTTTTTCAACGCTTTTGATTTCTTTCCAACTGTTCCTCTTACTAATGCCTGTGTACATTCTACCAGTGTCTTTCTAACCATCGCATTCCCCATCTTGGTGATTGGTGTATTGCTGTATTTCTCCGCGCTCGAATTCTCTCCTGGAAGCATTCCCAGATTCGCCATAAATGCCTTTGCTGTTGGAAATCGCTGAAAATCACTCACTGTGACATGTATCTTCATTGCTGATAATGTATCTATTCCTTTGAAACAGGAAATTTTAGAAACCGGTTCCTTATATTCCTCTTCTTTTGAAAACTCTTCTATCCTTTCATCATATTTTTCAATACGTTCATTTAAATAATCATAGACTTTTAAATATTCATTTAATGTTTCTCTTACGATTACTGGCAATTCTATCGTTTCAAGCCATTTGATATGGGCCACTGTCCAGTTGCTTTTCCCCTCATATCTTAATCCTCGTCTCAATACCAATGCACTGATCTGCTGTTTGATTCTCTTTCTTGACTGGATGACATCTTCTCTTAGACCTATATATTCCTTGATTTCATTGTCATGTTCTGTTGGTACATGAACAGCTTTGTATGAATCGTGCATAAGATTAGTGGCAATATTAAAGGCATCCATCTTATCATTTTTTACTTTTTTATTTTTGACTGATCCATGCATTGTTGATGGTGCTAATATAACACATGGAATATCATGGTATGCAAGTTCATGATATAAGGAAAATCCTAAACATCCAGCTTCATATCCTGTTAAAATATCCACCTCATTTTCTTCACTCATTCTTTCTTTAGCTGACTTAATAAATTTAAGAATATTCTTTACTTCAGCAGCACATTTTGTCTGTGCAATAACTTCTCCTGTTGATGAATTGATTCCACATAAACTGTACGTATTTTTATGGACATCCATCCCAATATAAATTATACTTTTCATAGTGACCTCCTATTGTCGTTATGGTATCGACTTTCATAATTTTGTTTTTTTACTAATCTTATTATGAATCGTAATCCACTTTTTGACAACTTAGGAGGTCACTTCATATTATCTATAAAAAAACATTTATGCACAATTAACACTGTACCCAAAAAAAGGGGATTTGTAAATTCCTTTAATAGTATATTCTTTGCAATTTTTAGTTTTATTCTCTTTTTTTGTCAATCTGATTTTCTCTTACCCACTGATCAATGATTTCTTCTTCAATTCCTAAAGTGTACGTATTTAAATAACTTTTATTAATTCCTTTTTTTACATAAAAAACACCTGGTGTTGTATAAAACTCTTCAAAATATTTATGAATCACTGTCAAATTTTCTTCTTCAGTAGCATTTTCTAAATCTAAAATAACTTGATATATGACTACATGATGATCCTTTAAATAGTCATCTAAAATAACATGTAGCTGTTTACAATACATACAGTACGTTGTCGCAAAACATACTACAAATGTCTCGTTATTAGCCATTTTTTCTTCCATCTGTGCCATTGTAATATTTATGACTTCACCTGGATTTGTATCCCGTGAATAATCTTTGATCTTTGGTTTTTCTATTTCCTCTTTTTCTACCTCAGTTTCTGGCTCAATAATAGTTCGATTAGCCAAATCTTCCTCTGATTTTTTTTGGCAGCCAATCATCATAAAACAAATTAACATGACTGCTATTCCTTTATAAAATCTCATTCTTATCCCTCATTTATACTAAAAGGGGCTGTAACGAGTAAATAATTATTTTACAGCTTCATAAAACAAAAAAAGCGCTCAAGCGAGCGTTTTTTTGGTATAATATTTTCATGTCAAATATTAATATTAACACTTCAAATTATAACTCATTTCAATCTTATTTGCTACTGGATTTTTCTTTTTCTTTTGAAAAAGATGTTCCCCATGATGATATTTGTAGAACTGTTTTAGAAGTCGCTCGGGAGGTAAATATAAATAAGTATGTCGACTTCTCTCACAGAAATACACATGGTTATGATTCCTTTATGATGTTCGTTTTAGTTCTGCTTGCTAAAGCTGAATACGGCTATGCTTCTACCAGACGCCTTGAACGTCTTTGTAAAACTGATATTAGATATATGTTTATCGCTAAGAATCAGTGTCCCAGCCATATGGCTTTCCAAAGATTCATCAATGATGATTTAAAGATGTCTATCGATGATATTTTTTATGAAATCAACAGGTATATTGTAAAAAAGATGAATATCAATACTGATGTCCTATGTATCGACGGGACTAAATATGAAGCTAATGCTAATAAAAATACTTTTGTTTGGCGTGCTAATACGATCAGAAACAGAACTAAACGCTGGAAAAAGACTAATCAGTGTATTGACAGAATCAATAGATATTTTAAGAAAAATAATATCAATCTAAGATATTCATTACTAAAAGAGCCAAGTATCGATTATTTATTGAATATCAGTGATAGGATAGAAGAATACATGAAAGATGAAGATATTGATTTTGTACATGGCAGGGGCAAAAGAAGAAGTGATATTCAAAAATTATATGATGAATTAAAAGAACACGCGATGAAGATGTTTGAATATACAATTCATATGGACATTCTGGGAGAAAGGAACAGTTTTTCCAAGACAGATCCTGATGCAACCTTTATGCATATGAAATATGATTATTATAATCATACAAATGTATTTAAACCGGGATATAATATCCAAATAGGCGTGAGCGATGGAATAATTAGAAATATTTATATCAGCAGTGACGGTAATGATATAAATACATATATACCATTTATGGAAAAATATTATGAAGCATATGGATGTTATCCTAAGAAAACACCGGCTGATGCAGGATACGGAAGTTATGAAAATTATGCATACTGTAAAGAACATAATATCGAGTTGTATATGAAATATAGTGGATATTACAAAGAGAAAGAAAAAACAAATGATAAAAACAGATTTAAAAAAAACCATATGAAAAGGACAGAAGAAGGAGGATTCATATGTCCGGCAGGACATGAATTTGAATTAGAAAAAGTCACAATTGATGAACGAAGTGATTATGAGAAATTAAATTTTCTGTTTAGAAATAAAAACTGTGAAGGGTGTCCACTAAGAAGCAGATGTACAAAATCAAAATCAGGACGAACAATTAATCATAACTACCAGTTAGAGGAATATCAAAAAGAGGTCAGAGAGAATCTGGAAAGCGAAGAAGGAAAAAAACTAATAAATAAGAGAAGCAGTGAAACAGAAGGAACATTTGGTGATATAAAAACAAATCAGGGATATGGAAGATTACGACGGAGGGGAGAAAATGGTGTAAAAGAAGAGATACTGTTAGTCGGAATAGGACATAATCTGAGGAAATATCACAGATATAAACAAAAAAACAAAGAATACGAAGAAAAAAAATCAATAAGCTAGAAATTTTAAAAAAAAAGAAAGCTAGTTCTTTTTAAGTGCGTCAAAAATACCTGAAAGTATCCAAGTAAATAAATATTTGGATATTTTTTTGTTATGAATGAGGAGAAATTAAAAACGGGACATAAAAAAAGCGAATGAATAGCCAAAAACTATTCATTCGTTACAGCCCCTTTAAAGATTATTTGTTAGTTTTCTTCTTTTTTTCTACTTAAAGCTAAGTAAGCTAATACCGCTATAGATGCACCTAAAGTTGTTACGCCTGCGAAGCTAGTTGTATCACCTGTTTTAATTGCACTTTCTTTAGCTGAAGTATCGCCTGTTTTTACAGTAGTTCCTGAATCACTTGGAAGTGCAGGATTAGTTGGAAGTTCTGGTACTGTAGAATTTTCAGAATCAATAACTGTCAATCCTTCAAACGCACTGTTTAATGCAGCGTATGCAGCATTTACAGCTTTTTGATCAGCATCTTCATTATCTAATACTGCTCTTGCTTCAGCTAATTTACTATCTAATACAGCAAATGTATCAGCAGTATACTTAGCAGCATTTAACCCTTCTACTTTCTTGATTAGATCAGTTAATAAATCTTTATTTGGTTTTAATCTTAATTCTAAGAATGCTCTTACTAATGCGTCGTATGTTTCATTGATTTCATCTTGCATTGCATTTTCATTTGCTAATACATCTTTACTAGTTTGTAAAGCAGTTGCAAATGATTCCCAAGTTGAAGCTATATATGCCTCAGATGTTAAATTATCAACTTTAGTAACAAATGCCTCTAATAATGCTTTATCACCTTTAATGAAGCTTAGCATATGCATAGCATTTGCTAAACGATCGAATGAAGCGTTAATCTGTGCTTCAGTTGCATAAGCATCAGCTAAAATATTTTGAGCTTCTGTCAATGCTGCATTAAATTCATTAACAACTGCTGGTACAACATCAGCTAGATCTTCTTCTGTAATTTGACTTGCTACATCAACAGCAATTGCTAATAATGTCTTATCTGGAGTAATAATTGGTTCTCCATCCTTAGTTACTGTAATTTCATAAGTTGCAGTGATATTTTCATCAGCAGCTGAAATTAAAGTGATTGTAGCTTTACCAGCTTTAACACCATAAGCTTTATAAACTGGATATCCATTTTCGTCTGCTAAAGTAACGATTTTAACAACATCAGTATCAGAACTTGTTACTTTGAAGAATTTATTTGGTGCATTATTTGGTGTTACTACAGCATTAATGTCACTAAGTTCACCTACTTTTAATTCAGTAACATTAGTATCAGCTGAAGCAATTCCTTCAACATTAACTTCTTCGACATATTTTAATTGTACTTCACTTAAAGTAAGCATATGGTTATCTTCACTTCCTGTAGCTGTTAATGCAGTTACATCAACACCAGTTACAGTTTTGTCAGTATCCCATGCAAATACAAATTCAAATCCTTTATTTTCAAGTGTGATTTCTTCAGATTTTGTTCCATCTTCAAAAATCAATTGAGCTTTTGCACTAGTTAAATATCCATTTCCTTGAGTTTGTGAATTAAATACAGAAACTTCATTTAATTTAGAAGGTGTCTTCAAATCAAAATGTAAAGTCATTGGTAATTTAACGTGTTCTGGGAATTTACCATCAACATAGTTAGATTCTATATCCCATAATAATTCAAATTCACGACCATATGATCCGTTAAATAACGTAGCATAAGAATCGTATGAACCGCTTTGAATAAATTTCTTAACGTTTGTTCCATCGTCTTCTGGATAATAATTATTTGTCATAGTAATATCAAAATCATTAAATCCATAGTAAATCTTAGTGATGGCTGGAATTTCTGGAATTTCTGGAGCATTTGAAACATCTGATTCAACATAACTATAATTAGGTCCAATTAAAGTTACTTTACTTAAATCAACTGCATTTGCAACCACAATATCTTCTTTTGCAGTCATCGTAATCGTTGCAACAATTCCGCTTCCATTATAAACGTCCTTATCTCCTCTATTAGCAAATGCCATATTTACATATGCAGTTCCATCATCATATACTTTATTTACTGTTAAATCTTCCATTGTGCAAATAGAAGCATCTTGTTTAATAGATACATATTCAACTTTGCTAGGATCATAGTTAACAACTTGACCAATTGCGTTTAAATTCTTAACATTATCAGCATATACATCAATTGTAAATGTCTCACCAGCTTTTACTGTTTCAACACTTGGAAGTAACAATGCATTACCAGACACAGATCCTTTCTTGGTTGTTCCACCATCTAGTTTAAACATTGTAAATGCATAATCATATACATCATAGATATCATTCATATTGATATCCATACCATAATTCTTAACTTGATTTGTAAATGTTGGATCATCTTTAATAGATAAACCTTTATAATTATTTAAATTTGTATAATCACTGTCAGTTACATCTGTTCTTCCTTGAATTGAGATACTTCCTACAGCAAATGGACTAGTTCCGTCTTTCTTGTATAAATGTAATCCATTAGCAGAGAAATAATCTCTAGTAGTTTCAACAATTGTTAATTTAACATAGCGTCCAACTACATTATCGTCAAAATTTACTACCTTAGTTGTCTTGTCATATGCCCATGGATTTTCATTTCCATCAAATACCTTTTGCCAATGTACTCCATCTAAGCTGACAGAAATATCCATTTTTGTAACAAGTCCTGCATAAATTGTATCCCCAATAAAGAATGGTACAAATTCAAACTTATCTAATGCATAAGCATTACCATAATCAAATACAATACTGTTATTTCCATTCGTCATCGGTGATTGGAAACCAGTAGTCTCATCATCATGATCAAATGCGTTTGACATGCTTCCATATGAAACACTGTTTGGCCATTGAATATTTGTTGCATCAAGAGTATTTCTCCATGGATCAAGTAATGTCTTAACTTTCAATTCATCACTCCATGCAGAATATCCTTCAGCATTTACAGCCCGTACTTTATAAGTATGTTCAGAATCATAAGTTAATTCAGTATGTTTGAAACTATTGATTTTTCCAACTGAATTTAAGTTACCATCAATTAATAATTCGTAGCCTGTAGCATCTTCTACGGCATCCCAAGTTACATTAATACTTGTTGGAGTTATTTCTTCTTCTGGAGCTGCTAAATTAGCTGGAGTTGCTAAATTTTCATTTAATTTATCAGCAGCAATATTTCCTTCGTTAGCAAATCCATTAACTACTAAAGTTTGAGCATTATCATCAACATTTGTCTTAGGGAATGATACATATAATTTTGGTGTCGTAGTTATTTCTGTATCTTTGAATGCTTCTCCATCCATTGAATATTTATTTAAGTTTGGTGCTTCATCATAGAAGTACACTGCTTCATTATTTGCTGCAGCTGCTTCGAATTCTTCATATGAACCTACTTTTGTTAATTCTACGTTTGTATTTCCATTTTTAGCAATTAATCCTGTTGGTTCTTTTGATACATTTACAACAAATGTTGTATGTCTATTTGCATCATATCCTTCATATGTTCCTTTTGATGCTCCTATTGTTAATGTTGCTGTATCTCCTTCAACTTTAGATGTGATATGTGTTGTTACTTCTCCTCCATAATCACGTTCATTTGTTGCTTCATCATAATTTAATGTGATTCCATCATCTTCTACTAAATCATATGATGTTTCTCCATATGGATAGAATTCTACGATTCTTCTTGTTTTATCCAATCCTTTTTCATTTGTTTCTGTAATTGCCATTGGATTGTTATTTTCTTCATACATTGGTATAATAGATCCATTTTTTACAAACAATGGTAATTTCCATATAGGGGCATCAAAATTATTAATAATTTGTCCACCACGATACTGTTCACCAGTAAAGTAATCGATCCATGTATCAGATGTTCCTGGTAAATAAATATTATTTCTAACATCATTTCCAACTTCATCTGCATTTGTATCTTGATATACTGGTGCAACTAAGAAATTATCACCAAACATATATTGATATTGTGTTGCTGTACTGTAAGTATAATCATTTGCCTCTTCTAAGAACATTGCTCTGATCATTGGAAGTCCATCCACTGCTTCATGAGCTGCTGTGTAGATATAAGGCATTAATTGTGCTTTTAATTTTAAGTACATACGATTGATTGAAATATATGGATCTGTTGTAATATATGGCTTCTTAGCTTTTGATCCCCAACCATCCATATCTAACATCGTTTGCGTAAATGTTTTAAATTGTAAATCACGAGTTGTAATTAAATCAGATCCACCAAAAATACCATCAACATCACTACCAACATTAGGATTTCCACTTAATGATTGCCCAATATATGTAGGAATGTGGAAACGGATATATTCCCAGTTACCACCAGTTTGGTCTCCTGTCCAAACACTTGCATATCTTTGGAATCCTGCCCATCCGTCTAATGATACTACTGTTGGACGTTTTCCACTGCTTGCCAAGATATTATATCCATCTTTAACTGAATTTAATGCCATTGAATAACCATATCCTACCCAGGCAACGTCAGTTTTTAATGCTGATACTCCAGCAACATTAACTTCTTTATTAAAGTCACGTAAGTTTTGGAAACCGTTATATCGTGAATCCTGTTCTGAAGCATCAGGTGTTAAAGCTGCTTGTGTCCATAATCCTGAACGAACTCCATTAGCTTCAGCATATTCAGTGAATGATGCCAAGTTAGCAACGTTAGCATCTACGACACTATCTCTACGAGTTGTATCTTCACCACTGGTACGTGTTTGGTAATAACCATTTTGACCATAACCACAACCATAACCATCATTTGGTAAGAACCATCCAAGAGGCATGTCATTATCAACGTGTCCATCGATAACAGCACGTGCTGAGAATTTATAAGTATCTTCATTTACAGTTCCTTTAAAATTATCAGCATCAACACTAGGCCCTTCGTTATTTAATGTTTCAGCATAGGTATTTTCTGGAATTACATATCCTGAAGCTTGTCCTAGTTCTCTATAAGTTTTACCGTCTTCTAAAACCCAATTTCC
Organism: Clostridium sp. Marseille-Q5894; assembly: GCF_946902305.1. NCBI lineage: Bacteria > Bacillati > Bacillota > Clostridia > Eubacteriales > Clostridiaceae > Clostridium > Clostridium sp. Marseille-Q5894. The sequence continues at coordinate 264,908 of NZ_CAMPPT010000003.1, forward strand.
ACTTGTACTTTCTTCCCATCCATCACGGTTATAGCAGTTTAAATGCGCTAAATAGAAAGCATATTCTGGCAATAACATTGGATTACCTGTAACTGTATAGTATTCGTTTAATAATGTTTCGGCTTTACCGTTGACATCTTCATCGTTTGATACGAAATAATACGCATCAAATTCACTCTCATTATGAGTAGTTGCAACAACTTCTGCACTTGTTTCACCAAAATCGTATTTACCATCTTTGAATGTATTTCTTAACACTCCATAACCTTCAGTTGACCAATAGAATGGGTTAGGTGAAGAGACACCACCATCAGTCCATGAACTTTCGTTTGCAATATTAATTGATTTTCCTTTATGAGTAAAACGGCCATTTTGTGTTCCACCACCAAAGAAATATTCATCAGCTTTAGTATCTAAACTCTGAACAGTTTTATTACTAATTACTAGAGGCTCTGCCTCACTCATAATTGTTTCTCCGCTTTTGTTTTTGATAGACATTTTTGCAGTTGCCTTATCTAAAACAATCGTTGCTTCATCCGTACTAATTTCCCATACTGTACCTTTATCAGATACATTAGCATCTGGATGTGAATACTTATCTGAGCTATCAGATTGTGCCTGGATTTTTGCTGTATGTGTGTTATATCCTGGAATATCTTTTCTAACTTCAGCATACTCTCCAAATTCTCCTGATGGATCTACATTGTAACGGAAGATCCCATTTTCTAAAAAAGTAATTTTCCCTGCGATTGCACCGTTGTTGTAAGAAATATTGACTACATTACCATCAACATTTACTGAATCAACAGTTTCAAGTTGACCGCGAAATTCTTCAGCAGCTCTTACTGGTCCTGTTTTAACTGATACCACTGTACTAAATACTGTTGCTAAAGATAAAGCACTTAATCCAACTTTTTTTAATAATTTCATTTTATCCTTTCCTTTCATAATTTTTGAATTGTTCTAATAACTTATTACATTGACATATCAGACGGTTTTATATGTCATATAAAAGCTATAAGTACACTTCAATATGTATTAATGTGTGATTACAGCACTTAGATTGTACTTTTTTTCACACATTTCACTATTTATAATAATCTTTTTTTTTATTTTTACAATACATCTCAATGTTTCTAAACAATTAAGACAAATTTATTATTAAATACTACAAAACTACCATTACTTAGCTCTTATAAAATAAAAATTCTTAAAATATAAATATAAAAAGACTTCAAAACTACTATATTTACTAGATATTTTGAAATCTTTTTTCATATTTATCATAAATTTTCTTCATTGATTACAAAAACAATTCAAATCAAATACTTAATTACAATTTTTTATAATAAAAACTATGAAAGTCTATTTTTAAAATCACTATATCCAAATTCTTTGATTACTTTTAATTTATCTTTTTGTTTTAAAACAATGCTTGGCAAATTCATGCCATTAAAAGTATTATTTTTAACCATTGAATAAATTGCCATATCTTTAAACCATAATTGCTGACCCAGCTTTAAAGGTTGATCAAAAGAATAATCTCCAATAATATCCCCTGCTAAGCATGTAGGTCCTCCCAAACGATAAGTATATTTCTTCTCATCAGCTTTAGCACTATTAATAATATCAGGACGATAAGGCATCTCTAAAACATCTGGCATATGACAAGCTGCTGATGTATCCATTATCGCAATATTCATCCCATTATTAATAATATCTAAAACACTAGAAACTAAAAATCCAGCATTTAAAGCAATTGCCTCACCAGGTTCTAAATATACTTCAACTTTATATTTGTCCTTTATTTCTTTAATTATTTTTATCAATGTTTCTAAATCATAATCATCTCGAGTAATATGGTGACCACCACCAAAGTTTAGCCACTTCATTTGATGCAAATATTTCCCAAACTTAGCTTCAACAGCTTTGATCGTTGTAACTAGATCATCACTATTTTGTTCACAAAGAGTATGGAAATGAAGTCCCTCAATACCTTTTAAAAATTCTTCTTTAAAGTTTTCGTGCGTAACACCCATTCTTGAAAATTTAGCACATGGATCATATATTTCGTGTCCTACTTGAGTTGAACATTCAGGATTGATTCTGATTCCACAAGAAGTATTTGTCTTTACAGCCAAATCTTGATAACGAAGCCATTGACTAAAGGAATTAAAAACAACATGATCGCAAATATTCATAATTTCTTGAATCTCATCATCACGATAAGCTGCACTATAAATATGATTTTCTTTTTTCATCTCTTCATGACCTAATTTAGCTTCAAATAATCCACTAGCAGTAGTTCCATCTAAATATTTAGCTATAAGGGGATAAACGCTAAACATCGAAAAGCATTTTTGGGCTAAAAGAATTTTGCACCCAGTTTGTTTTTTTACCTCCTGAAGAACTTTTAGATTCTTTTCTAAAAGTTCTTCGTCAATTAAATAATATGGTGTTTTCATTAATCCACCAATACCGGATTATGATCTTCGATCCAAGGTAATCCCCATTTATTTAATGCATCCATAAATGGATCTGGATCAAATTCTTCAACATTATATACACCTGGTTTTTTCCATTTTTCCTGCAATAATAGCATCGCCCCAATCATTGCTGGTACTCCCGTTGTATAACTAACTGCTTGTGACCCAACTTCTTTATAACATTCTTGATGATCACACACATTATATAAATAATATGTTTTATCCTGCCCATCTTTTTTTCCTTGGAAAATGCAGCCAATGTTTGTTTTTCCTACAGTACGTGGTCCTAGACTCGCTGGATCAGGTAAGACTGCTTTTAAAAATTGTAAAGGAATAATTTGTTTCCCTTCATATTCGATTGGCTCAATTGATGTCATTCCTACGTTTTCTAGACATTTTAAGTGTGTTAAATAGCTTTCACCAAATGTCATAAAGAAACGAATTCTTTTGATTCCAGGAATATTGATCCCTAAAGATTCTAATTCTTCATGATGTAATAAATACATATCTTTTTTACCAACTTGAGCAAAATTATATTCACGTTTAATTTCCATTGGCTTTGTTTCAACCCAATGTCCATCTTCCCAATAACTTCCATTGGCAGATACTTCACGAATATTGATTTCAGGATTGAAGTTTGTAGCAAATGGATAACCATGATCCCCACCATTACAATCTAAAATATCAATATAATTAATTTCATCAAATTCATGTTTTAACGCATAAGCACTAAATACCCCAGTAACACCAGGATCAAATCCACAGCCAAGAATTGCTGTAAGACCTGCTTGCTCAAATTTTTCACGATATGCCCATTGCCAGCTATATTCAAATTTTGCTGTATCCTCAGGTTCATAATTTGCTGTATCAATATAATGGCAGCCAGCAATCAAACAAGCATCCATGATCGTCAAATCTTGATATGGTAATGCAAGATTTAACACTACTTCTGGTTTAAAATCCTTCATCAATGCTACTAATTCATCAACATTGTTAGCATCGACTTGTACAGTATGAATGATTGTTTTTGTTTTATTCTGTAATTCTTCTTTTAATTTATCACATTTACTTTTTGTTCTTGAAGCAATCATTATTTCTTCAAAAACTTCGCTATTTTGACAACATTTGTGGATTGCTACTGAAGCAACACCGCCACAACCAATAATTAACGTTCTTTTCATTTACTCTTCTCCTTTATTTACTGCTAATAATAATTCTCTTAAAATCTTGCAAGCTAAAGCAGTTGAAGCTCCACTTTGATCATAAATTGGTGATAACTCATTAATATCCATCGCTACCACATTTAATTTACTTACTTTAATAATCGCTTCTAATAACTCATGAAAAGTTACTCCTCCAGCCTCTGGCGTTCCCGTGCCTGGGAAAACACTTGGATCTAAAACATCTAAATCAATGGTTAAATAAACTGGATAGTTTTGACATTGTTCAATAGCATTTTCTAAACCATTAAAATTAAACTTATTTAGATTTGTATGTTCTTTAGCCCAGTAAAACTCAGCCCGTTCACCACTGCGAATCCCAAACTGATGAATTTTATTATCACCAACTAGATCATGAACTCTTTTGATAACTGAAGCATGTGATAACTTTTCACCTAGATATTCATCTCGTAAATCAGTATGAGCATCAAAATGAATAATTCTTAAATCAGGATATTTTTCATAAACTGCTTCTATTGCTCCCAAGCTAACTAAGTGTTCACCACCAATCATACAAGGTAATTTATCAGCTTTTAAAATTGTTTTGGTAGTCTCTTTGATCATATCTAAAGCTTTGCGGGGATTACCAAATGGTAATTCTAAATCCCCACCATCAAAAACTTTAATATCTTGTAAATCTTTATCTTGATATGGGCTATATGTTTCTAAACCAAAAGACTCAATGCGCATAGATGAAGAAGCAAATCTTGTTCCTGGTCGATATGATGTCGTGCTATCCATTGGGGCTCCAAAAATAACACAACTCGCTTCATCAAAAGAAGCATCTAAACCAATAAATGTTTCTATATTTTTATTCCACATCTCTAAGTAACTCCTCTACATAATTTGGTAGGGCAAATGCTCCTACATGTATCCCCGTGTTATAATATTTTGTTTCTAATTTTAAAGTTTTCCACCTATTTTTTTGAAAATCTTTTATAGGGTGATATCTTTTTGAGGCAAAACCAAATAACCAGTGCCCTGATGGATAAGTAGGAATATGTGCCTGATAAACCTTCGAGATTGGAAAACTTTCAACGATCCGTTTATGAGCTCGCTGCATTGCTATCGCATCTTCTTGATAAAATGGACTTTCATGCTGATTAACCATGATTCCTGTTTCTTTTAATGCCTTGAAACAATTACCATAAAATTCTTTTGTAAATAAACCCTCTCCAGGTCCAAAAGGATCAGTTGAATCAACAATAATCAAATCATACTCAGCTTCTTTATGACGAACAAACTTTAAACCATCCTGATAATATATATTTACTCTTGAATCATTAAAACAGCAAGCTGTTACTGGTAGATATTTTTTGCTCACTTCTACTACCAATTTATCGATTTCTACCATATCGATCCTTTCAATTGTTTTATAACGGCATAATTCTCTAATTACACCACCATCACCAGCACCAATAACTAATACTTTTTTTACATTTGGATGCACTGCCATTGGTACATGAACAATCATTTCATGATATATAAATTCATCTTTTTCCGTTAACATCATATAACCATCTAAAGCTAAGAAACGTCCAAACTCTTTTGAATCAAATATATCAATTCTTTGAAACTCACTTTGTCCACTATATAACTGACGGTCAACTTTAATAGAAAATTTTACGCCATTAGTATGTTGTTCACTAAACCACAATTCCATTATTTCACCCCTTTCTTTAAAACATTTAGATTATTGATTTCCATATCCTCCGGTCCTGTCATAAAACAACCTTTTTCCTTTGCATACAGAATATATTTTAAAATTTCTTCTGTAATCCTTTCCCCAGGTGCCAAGATTGGTATTCCTGGAGGATAACACATAACAAATTCACTGCATACTCGATTAATACTTTTTTCTATTGGCAATGATTCTTTATCACCATAGAAAGCTTTTTGTGGAGAAATAACTACTTCTGGATTAATATATTCATGATCTAGCATTCCCCCTCGGTCTTTTTTAAACCGTCGCCTAATTTCTGACAAAGCCCCAACTAGACGCTCAATATTAGCTTCACTATCACCAACCGAAATATAAGCTAAAACATTACTTATATCTCCAAATTCAATTTGAATTCCATATTCATCTCGCAACAAATCATAAACTTCAATCCCTGCCAAACCAACATCTAACGTAAAAATTGATAACTTTGTAACATCAAAATCATAGACACTATCCCCATTGATCAACTCTCGACAATATGCATAATAATCTCCAATTTGATTAATTTCCTGCCGTGCATAACGCGCTAAATTCCTCACTTTAGCAAAAATTTCTTTTCCATTTAATGCTAGATTTTTACGTGACATATCAAGACTAACCATCAATAAATAAGATCCACTAGTCGTTTGAGTTAAATTAATAATTTGACGAACATAATCAGCATTTACATTTTTACCTAACAATAAAAATGAACTCTGTGTCAAACTCCCCCCTGATTTATGCATGCTCACACTGGCCATATCAGCTCCTGCTTCCATTGCTGATATCGGTAAATCATCACTAAAATAGAAATGTGTTCCATGAGCTTCATCAACTAACACGAGCATATTATGCTGATGTGCTAATTCTACAATTGCTTTTAAGTTAGAACAAATTCCATAGTAAGTAGGATTATTAACAAGAATTGCTTTAGCATCAGGATTATCAATAATCGCCTTTTCAACTTGACTAATTGACATTCCTAATGAAATTCCTAAGCGTTTATCAACATCGGGATTAACATAAATAGGAATAGCTCCTGATAAAATCATGGCATTAATAGCACTACGATGGACATTCCTTGGCATGATAATTTTCTCTCCAGCTTTGACAGTGGCCATAATCATACTTTGTACTGATGAAGTCGTTCCTCCTACCATAAAAAATGCATGCGTAGCATTAAATGCATCAGCTGCTAATTCTTCTGCTTCTTTAATTATGGAAACAGGATGACATAAATTATCTAAGGGTTTCATTGAATTAACATCAACACTCATACATTTTTGTCCTAAAAAATCAGTTAATTCAAGATTTCCTTTACCATGTTTATGTCCAGGTACATCAAAAGGGACTAAGCGTTCTCTTTTCATTTGCTGTAAAGCTTCATAAATAGGCATCTTACTTTGATCTAATTTCATTGTAACCTCCTAAAAAATATTGCTCCCACTATAGATTTCAATCATTTCCTGACGCAAATTATTAGTTATTTCCAATCTTACTTTTGGGGGTAGTTCATATATATCAGTTTTAAATAGATAGTTTTGTAAATCTATTTCTTTAATTAACATCTTTGTATGAAACAAATTTGCTTGATAAACATTAATATCTGTAGCATCATATTTGTTCAATGTTTTTATATCAATAAATTGTTGAATTGAAGCAATTGGATTATCTATAAATAATTTTTTCCCTTTTATATCCCTAGTAAATCCGCGAATTCGATAATCCATAGTAATGATATCCGAATCAAAATTAGCAATTAAAAAATCAAGTGTTGATAATGGTGAAATTTCACCACATGTTGCTACATCTATATCAACCCTAAATGTGGCAATGCTAGTTTCTGGATGATACTCAGGATAAGTATGCACTGTAATATGACTCTTATCTAAATGTCCTAAAATCACTCGGTCATCTAATTCCTCCATTTTCCCTTGTCGATTCTTCATCATATTATCTTCTGCTAATAACATGGTTACACTGGCGCCTTGAGGATCGTAATCTTGTTTAGAGACATTTAATACATGTGCCCCAATCATTTTAGCAACTTCATATAAAATATCCGTCAGCCTTTTTGAGTTATACTGCTCATCTATATATGCAATATAATCTTTTTGTTCACGTTGACTTTTAGCATAGCATACATCATAAATATTAAAACTTAGTGATTTTGTTAGGTTATTAAAACCATATAATTTTAACTTCTCATTCATACCAGTTCCCCTTTTTCAAAATAAAAATATCAAGCAGGTGCAATCCCACTTGATTATCAATACATTAAAACCATAATAAGTTCTATTAGTTTATTAGTTTCAGAGTCTATATAGCAAGAATCACTTTTACTACTCTTATTGATTGTTTCACAAGTGTGATGTGCCTAAAGCACACGGTTGTATAGTCACCAACTCAATGTCAATTGTATTGACATCAACTTATAAAATTCGAACTTTCGTTCTATCAATAAGGCAACAAAGTTGCCATCTAGCATTTGATCAAATAATTTGAATCAAAAATTCTCGCAAAAATAAACTCCTCTTTTGCTTAATATCGATTATATCTTATCATTATATAAAATGCAATATATTTTTTATAAAATAAAATTTATTGTTTAATATAGTAAACAAATTCCCGTTTTAACGGGAATTTGCATTAATTAACTGTTTTCTTTTTTACCACATAAAATAACAATATTACAGTCATTAAACTTCCAACTGGAATCCATATATTCATCATATCGCCCGTATTAACTGCATTCTTTTCTGGAATATTACTTGATAATATCGCTGTTTCTTTAGAAACTGTTACAAGCTCTGCAATTGCTTTTATTAAAACATCCTTTGTAGTATCCACTTGATCCTGTGTTGCTTCTGGATCTTCTAATACCGCCTTGGCTTCCTCTAAAGCATTTACAACTACTGCCCATGTTTTAGCACTATAGTTTGCAGCGTTTAAGCTATTTGCCTTATTGATCAATTCTTGTAATAAGTCTTTATTTGGTTTCAATCTTAAGTTCAAGAAAGCTTTTACTAATTCTGTAAAGGTTTCATCTACTTCACCTTGCATTGCATTAACATCAGCCAATACAACATTTGCATTATCTAATACTGGTAACATATCAGACCATGATGATTCAATGTATTTACTTCCATCTAATCCATTGATTTGATCTACTTGTTTTTGTAACGCACTCTTATCACCTTTGTAGAATTGTAACATATGCATTACATTTGCTAGTCGAGCAAAGGCGTTATTTACTTCAACTTGTGTAGCTTTAGTATTATCATATACTGTTTTAGCGTTTGTTAAAGCTTCATTGAATTCAGTTACTACGGCTGGTACAACATTTTCTAAATTTGCTTTTTCAGCCATTTCAATAGCAATTGATAATGCTTTTTTATCTGTAGCTGCTTCTACATCAGTTTTCACTAAATCATTAATAGCATTATCTAATTCTATGGTCATTTGATCAATTTCAGCTTGAGAATATCTATTCGCTACAAAACTCTTTGCTTCATTTAATGTATTCTCTAAGATTGTATAAGAGTCCACTGTATATTCATCTCTGTTTAGATTTTCAGCATCATTAATAAGTTCCATTAATTGTGAATTATCACCTGCTGTTACAAGCTGATCAATGCTTAATGTTAATTGTTCAAGAATTTGATTTACATCTTCCTGAGTTGCGTTTATATCATATAATATATCTTGTGCCTGACTAACTATACCAATAAGTTTATCATAGCTCATACTCGTAAAATCATTTTCATTTAATTCTACTGCTTTCTGCAATTCTATCGTTAAACTGCTAAAATCAGTTAGCGATTCAACTTCTTTATACAAGCTTATTTCTGCAATAGCTCCAAATATATCTTCGTTAGCAGCATTTACCCCATATGAACTATTTATATTTATTCTTAAATAACGAGCAGTTATAGTAGTATCAAAATTAATTACTGTAGTTCCATCTTTCTTCATTGTTCCACTATCTATTTCCTGCCAATTTTCATCATCATTACTTATTTCAATAGTATAATCTCTAATACTTCCATTTCCATTACGACTTGTATATTCTAATTTATCGAATTCAACTTCTTTAGCCATATCTAATTTAAACCAGTGTGGACATTCTGGCTTGCTTCCAATATATTGAGTATGCCAAAAAGTTGAAGTATTATCATCTATAGCATATTGGGCTGGCCCTTCATTTGATGCTCCACTTGTTTCAACTGAATCTGCTGTTGCATTCCATGCTGTTTTATCAAGTTTGATATCATCATTTGTCAATTGATATTGTGCATATTGTTGTTCAACTTCATCATAGCCAAGCGCCCGATTAAGAATTTGAATATCACCAACATTTGCATTTAAATTATCAGCACCTAATATTATCTCATTCTGACTAAATTCTTTTTGTTGTCCCTTTTGATAAGAAGTTGCTGCTAATTCACTATCGATATACATTTTTATCATGCCGTTTAATTCTCTAGTAATATTAATATAATGAATATTTCCGTCATTGATTTTTCCAACCTCTTCATCTTTAGTAGTAGTCGGAACATAACTGTCACTGCCAAATGTACCGTTTGCTTTTTCAATTACTGTAGTTATTGTTTGTTTAGAAGATAGAGTTGTTGTTTCATCTTGATAGATCAAATACCCATTTTCATCGATCCTTAATTCATAACCATTTTCTTGTTTTAAAATACTACTATTTTTATCAGCTGTTTGAATAAGCATAGAAATACTATAATCTTTTGTATCTGTATCAAATGCATTATTTGTATTTAGTTTATAGCTATGATTGTCTAATTGTAATAATTGTTGTCTATTTCGATCAAATGTCTGGATTTTAATTTCTTCACCATCAATTAAATCATTCTTATTTTCTACTTTTGCAATAATATAATCTTGATATGCTTTAAAAGAAATATTTTTACTTAAACTTACACCATTTAATCCTTTTAGATCAGCTATCTCTAAATTTATATTACTATCTTTAGTGAATTCCTCGCTAGTTTTGATTTCAATTGTACGATAGTCAGCTAAGATATTTGCTTCTTCTACTTTTTTACCATTGACTGTAAACTTATTTGCATCTTCCACTCGTTTATTAAACTTAATTCTTAATGTATTGTTGTCAATATTCTTTACATATTCAATTTCTGGTGCCTGATCATCTTTTAAACCATATTGATAAATACGTGTTTCATAAGGTTCTAAAGTAACTGTTACTTCATCACCATAGCTTACTTTAACATTACTAGTTTCTGATGAATAAGGAAGAATCTGACTTTGTTGAAGATCTTTCATATCTGTTGGTACCCCAACTAGATCATTTAAAGTTAAGGTATAAGTTTTAGTTGTGTTTGTAGGATTTCTAAACGATACAATTCCTTCATCATTATTCCATGAAGAATAGCCATATACTGCTTTTTGTTTAGGAGCGCTTCCAAATAATTTAGCATTCTTTAAAATATGATAATTATTTTGTGCAAACTCTAACACATCTGCTGTTACCTGCCATTTTTCTTCATCCATTAAACTTGGTGAAAAATACAATTCCCAAAATGCTGTTCCTCTTACAGCATTTGACATCATATACTGACGGAATTCATCTGTTGTCATCATTACTCCTGCAGACACTCCATAAATTGGATCATGATTATAAATTTTTTTTAATGGAAACTGTAATTGAGCAGTTTTTACATTAGTAAAATAGATATTATCACGGCCACTAATCATTTTTTGTGCTGAAGTTCCACCATTTGTAGAATCTAACTCATTGTCTCCTGCATTTTGTAACCAAACTGTATTTACCCATTGTAAGATCCACGGACTTGGGTTTACATAACAAGTTGCATTTATAAATAACCCTTTGCCTTCTTTTGCTCTTTGAGCTCTCATTGCTTCAAAAGTATCGGTCCAGTTTTCCCATAAATCACTAGTAAAATACATGTTATTATAACCACCAGTCATGTGGTCATGATCCTCTTGAACACATGGTCGAGAGGCAAAACCATCTAATTTCCAATAATCTATATCAAAGCGTTCTTGATAATCAGTAAATAAGTTTGTTAAATTTTCAATGTATTTTTTAGAACCAGTACAAATAACTTTTCCTAACGCTGCAGTTGGATGCACATATCCAGTTCCCTGACTTTCAATATACTGTGCAAATGTATCCTGTAATTCATAACCACCCTGTGGGCCTAACCAAACTCCAAAACTAGAACTAAAATTTCCTACCATCTGCTTAGCCGTATAAAATTCATTTGGAAATTTATCATTAAATTCCCAGAAGCCTGTCTGATTATAAGATGAACCAGAACGACTCTCATCAATTCCTGTATAAGTTGGATCATTATAATTATTCCATCCATCATCAACGACATAAGCGTCTAATGGTTCAACACCATTTTGAGCTAATCCTTTTTCCAAACCAAAAAAACATTTTTCAATACTTTCATCAGTAATAGCCATTCGGTTATCATACCACGAATTATATTGTTTTCTAAAATCTGTTTCAGTTGCAATACTATCAATATAAGCAAAGAAATCTGTTTGTACAACATCACTTTCAATTCCTTGGGCCGCTCCTACGACATTAGGCCAGGTGACCATCTTGCCATCAGTCGTTAATTTATTTTCATCTCTTAATTGTTTTAACGTTTTACCTGAATAATAACGTATTTGCATTTGATTATTAACTACTTTTGTATCAGTAGCTGGAAATTCTGAACCAAAAAACAATCCTTGGGCATATATTGGCTGTCCTAACAACATTTCTGTTTCTTGAAAACTGTAGGCTCCAGCATTGACTTTAAAATCCTCTGGTCTTGACCAAATACCCTCTGCCTCCTCAGATAATTCGAAGTGATCAAGATCAATATAATCAATTCTAGCCGTTTCTTCATCATCAACTTTAGTTTCTAAATATGATCTCATAAAATGATCATCATTTTCCATAACTACAATATAATTAATATCCCAATTAATATCATTAAATACATATGAATCAAATTCAAAAGTAACTTTTTTCCCGTTTTCTAATGAATCAAATTTTATATTTTTTAATGTTAGATCACTTTCTCTAATAATTGTTTCCGGTTTAATTGCCTTTGTATATGCATCCTCATATAATCTAAATTCAGATCCACAAAAAGTTGCTAACTCACTTAAAGAACAAGAATTAGTTATCAATCTTACATATCGTGCTGTATATTCTTGATCGAAGTTTGCATAAACTAAATCAGCAACATTGTATAAACCGTTAACTACATGCAAATTATAATCTTCCCTTGTAAATTCACCGCTACCAGCTTCTATCCAATTATCTCCATCACTGCTAACTTGTAAATCGTATTTTCCAATCGTTCCGTTGATTCCCCACTCAACATTACTATTTCCCGCTCTTTTTTGAAAAGAAAAAGAATTAAAGGTCTCTTCCTTTCCTAGATCGACTGTTAAAATATATGGAAAATCTGTTTTTGTATCATAATATTCTGTTTCTGTAGTGTCATTACCATCAAATAAATTTTTAGCATCTACTTTATTACTGCTCCCTTGTCCCGTTACGTAGCCATTCCATCTACTGCGATCAATTTCCTTAACCGGTTTTACATCTGTATCTTCTGTTAATACGATTGTATTGATTAGAAAATCTTCTGATCCCACTTGTGGAACTAATATTTCTTTAATCCTTTTGTTGACTATGCTCGCTGTTGTTAAATGATTTTCCTGAATCATAAATTCTCTTGAAATATATTCGTTTTCAATAATTACCTGATTTTCATTTCGTTTAACTTCAACGTCACTTTGGGCATATATATTAAGGGGCGTATACTGAAAAAATAATGCTAAAGTCAATCCGGTTACAATTCCTTTTTTTAATAATTTCGACTTTATCATAAATACCTCCCTGATACCAAGAGATTGGATAAAACTATTTTTTAGTTTTATCAATCTTTTTACATTTTTTACCTCCACAGTTACTTTTTTACTGGAATTTAGGCGCTTCATGATGTTATTCAGGTAAATAAATGGAGGTATATTGGTTTATTTTTGTCTTCAAAACCTTGAATAACAATTTCCTTCCAGTATTACTGATCAAACCTTCTTACTTCTTTATCAATTATTTAAACTTTTCTATTAAATAACACTTATAACTTTTAATCTGGAAAATAGAACCTACTTCAAATTTGATATCAATATTGGTCGTAACAGTAATAAGAAAAAATTCTATTTTGACTACTTAAATATAATATTTCTAGTATAATAAAAAAGCTTAGTATTATTCCTAAGTCTAGAAAACTTTTAATATCTTTCATTACTACTATAGCCTCTTTTGCTGTTTCATTAAACTAAATAGTTCAATTGATATTATTTGTTATATTTCTTTTTTTGTAATTACGCTGATCAACATCAATAAAAAAATATTTACTAATTATTTATGAAAAGATCATATGTTAATAACGTATTTAGATATAAAAAAGAACTAAACATGATTTATTGTCCAAAAATATCATTATGAATATCGTTTCCCGTTTGCTTGATAGAATAAATTAATGTTCATATAATGAATTTTGCAAATCTATATCTAATTTGATTACCAATGAAACAATTTTAAATTTCCTATAGTTATAGAAATAAATATTTAATAAAATCAATTATAATAACTGCTACAATTTTTTTTGCAAAAAACATTAATGAAAACAAAATAAAACTTTATTATTATTTAAAAATTATTAAATTCCCCTTATTTTAGCGCCTTTTTTTATGATATATCATTGTCTTCCCGTATTTTTTGATATTATTAATTTTCTATTTTGATTTATTTCCCCTTTCTTTGTTAGCGGTTACATTTAAAAATAGAATCTTTTCTCACAACATTATTATGTACTCTATAATTTATTTAGTATTTATAATAATTAGCTTTTTATTTTCCTTTTTTAATTCAAAAAATCTAGTTCATTAAAAATGAACTAGATTCCTTTAACATTTATTCTTGTAATTGCCTTTTTAAGAGCTATTTCTGCTCTTAATAAATCTGTTTGCTCCGTTGCTTGTTTAATTCTTTGTTCAGCTCGAACTTTAGCTTCTTTAGCTCGATTTAAATCAATTTCTTCCTTAGATTCAATTGAATTAGCAATTATTTTCGTTTCATCATCATTAACATATACAAATCCACCACCAACAGCAAATTCATAACGCTGTTTATCAATAATGTAACTCATTTGCGATATTTCAATACCACTAGCAAGAGGCATATGATGAGCTAAGATTCCTACTTGTCCAGCTGTTGTCCGAAGATTTAACTGATCAATTTCCACTTCTTGATAGATACCTTTAGGTGTTACTATTTTAAGCTTAAATTTAGTCATTTGCTAAAGTCTTCGCTTTTTCAATAGCTTCTTCAATTGTACCTACATTGTGGAATGCTTGTTCAGGCAAATCATCATGTTTACCTTCAAGAATTTCTTTAAATCCTTTGATCGTATCTTCAACCCGAACATATTTACCATCCATACCAGTAAATTGACTAGCTACTGTAAATGGTTGTGATAGATAATTACGAACCCGACGTGCTCTAGCTACTGTCAATTTATCTTCTTCACCTAATTCATCCATTCCCAAAATTGCAATAATATCCTGCAATTCTTGGAAACGTTGTAGAATTTGTTGAACACCATGAGCCACCTCATAATGTTCTTTACCAACAACTAATGGATCAAGTGCTCTTGATGAAGAGTTCAATGGATCTACAGCTGGATAAATTCCAAGCGCAGCAATTGAACGGTCTAATACTACTTTAGCATCAAGATGAGCGAAAGTTGTTGCTGGAGCAGGGTCAGTTAAATCGTCAGCAGGTACATATACTGCTTGAACTGATGTAATTGATCCTTTTTTTGTTGAAGTAATTCTTTCTTGTAAAGCACCCATTTCTGTAGCTAAAGTTGGCTGATATCCTGCTTGAGAAGGAACACGACCAAGTAAGGCAGATACTTCTGAGCCCGCCTGAGTGAAGCGGAAGATATTATCAATAAATAACAAAACGTCTTGTCCTTGTTCATCTCGGAACTCTTCAGCCATTGTAAGACCCGTAAGCGCTACTCTTAAACGAGCTCCAGGTGGTTCATTCATCTGTCCAAACACTAAAGTTGTTTTTGATAAAACTCCACTTTCTTTCATTTCATAATATAAGTCATTTCCTTCACGGCTACGTTCACCAACTCCGGCAAAAACTGATAAACCACCATGTTCAGTAGCGATATTATTAATAAATTCTTGAATTAATACTGTTTTTCCTACACCGGCTCCACCAAATAGACCGATCTTACCACCTTTAATAAATGGACAAATCAAATCTACAACTTTGATTCCTGTTTCTAAAATCTCTGTTTCTGTTCTTTGTTGTGCATATGTAGGCGCACTACGGTGAATAGGCATCTTTTTAACTTCATTACCCAAAGCCTCTTTTCCATCAATTGGCTGTCCTAAAACATTAAACATTCTTCCTAATGTTGCATTACCTACAGGAACAGAAATTGGATGTTGGGTATTAACAGCATCCATTCCTCTTTTTATCCCATCAGTAGGTCCCATAGCAACACATCGAACAACATCATCTCCAATATGTTGAGCTACTTCGACTACCAATAGTTCTTCGCCATTTTGAATTTCAATTGCCGTATTTAATGATGGTAAATTGTTATCACTATCAAATTGAATATCTATTACTGGTCCTTTAGCACTAATTACTTTACCAATTTTTTGTGACATACAGCACCTCCTTATTGTGCATTAGCTCCGGCTACGATTTCACTAATTTCATTAGTAATCGCGGTTTGTCGAGCTTGATTGTATTTTAATAATAATTGTTCTGTAAGTTCATCAGCATTATCATTAGCATTTTCCATCGATGTTCTTCTAGCTGCATTTTCACTAGTTGCAGATTCAATAATATATCCATATATTACTGCTTGAAGATACATTGGAATTAAACTATCTAATACTTCCTCTGGACTTGGTTCAAACAATGTTGATTTATTTGAAATCTCTATATCATCGAATTCATCAGGATCAATAGGTAATAAAGTAACAATACGTGGTTTAAACGTTAAATTATTAATAAATTCCGTATAAACGATCTTAATCTTACTAATTTCTTTTTCACGATACATTTTTGTTAATTCGGCAACTAATTTAGTTACGTCTTTAAAATCAAATGTATTATTTAAATCTTCAAATTTATGATCAGTAACTCCTTTATGATTCTTCAATAGATAACTAGTAGCTTTAGAACCAATACTATAAACATAATCCCCAGGTTTAATTACACCTTTAATTTCTTTAAAGATATTAGCATTGTAGCCACCACATAATCCTAAACTTGAGGCAATAACTATATATACTTCTTTTTCTACATCATTATTTTCAGTTAAATAGACACTATCATTATTTCCCTTACAATTAGCTAAAATTTCCGCTACTGTTAAAGCCACATTTGTATAATAAGGTTTTGATTGTTCTAATTGATTCCGCATCTTACGAAGTTTTGACGTTGCGACTAATTCCATTGCTTTAGTAATTTTCTTAGTCGATTCAACTGATTTAATTCTTCGTTTGATTTCTTGCATTCCTCCAGGCATAGTAAACTACCCCTTTGTTTGAGTTTTTTCAAATTTCGATACAAAAGCACTCATAACATCTTTCATCTGTTTTTCTAAATCTGCTGAAATTGCTTTTTTCTCATTAATTTCATTAACGATATCTTTTTGTGTCATCTCAATATGTTCAACTAATTGATCCATGAAAGTAGAAACCTGATCTACTTCAATTGTTTTAGTAAAGCCATATTTTAACGCAAACAGTGTAATAACTTGAGTAGCAACACTACGTGGTGAATATTGTGCTTGTTTCAAAACCTCACGCACTTTAGCACCATGATCTAATGTTGCTTTAGTAGCAGCATCTAGATCTGAACCAAATTGGGCAAATGCCTGCATTTCAGCATATTGTGCTAATTCTAGTTTTAATGAACCAGATACCTGCTTCATTGCCTTAATTTGCGCAGCTGAACCAACACGGCTTACAGAAAGTCCAGTATCGATCGCAGGTCTAAATCCAGCATTAAATAATTCTTGTTGTAAGAAAATTTGTCCATCTGTAATTGAAATTACATTAGTTGGAATATATGCTGAGATATCTCCGGCTTGTGTTTCAATAATTGGTAAAGCCGTAATTGATCCGCCACCATTTTCTTCATTTAAACGGCAAGCTCTTTCTAATAATCTAGAATGTAAATAGAAGACATCTCCAGGATAAGCTTCACGTCCTGGTGGTCGTTTTAATAATAATGATACGGTACGATAAGCTACTGCATGTTTTGATAAGTCATCATAAACAATTAGAACATCCTTACCTTGATCAAGCCATTCTTCAGCGATAGCACAACCTGCATATGGTGCAATGTATTGAACAGGAGCTAATTCACTGGCAGAAGCGGAAACAACAGTTGTATATTCCATTGCGCCACCTTTACGTAATTTTTCAACAATTTGAGCAACTGTTGAATTTTTTTGCCCAATAGCTACATATACACAATAAATATTTTGACCTTTTTGATTTAAAATCGTATCAATAGCGATTGCTGTTTTACCTGTTTGACGGTCACCGATAATTAACTCACGTTGTCCACGCCCAATAGGAATAATTGCATCAATTGATGTAATTCCTGTTTGTAGCGGCTGATCAACTGATTTTCTAGTCATAACCCCACTAGCAACTCTTTCAATTGGACGAGAATGAGCTGTAACGATTTCTCCATTACCATCAATCGCTTGTCCTAAAGGATTAACAACCCTTCCTAACATTTCATCTCCAACTGGTATTTCCATGATCTTTCCAGTACGTTTTACTTCATCGCCTTCTTTGATCGTACTTTCAGATCCAAGTAGTACGGCTCCAACACTATCTTCATCTAAATTCATAACCATCCCATATACATCATTAGGAAAAGCTAATAATTCACCTAACATGGCATTATCTAATCCATGAATTAAACTAACACCATCTCCAACTGTCATAACCGTACCTACATCTTTAAGTTCGATTACATCATCAAAATGTTTAATTTGTTCTTTAATTAAAGCACTAATTTCATCTGGTCTAAGCCCCACTATTTTCACCTACTTTCTTAATAGTTCTTTTTTCAATAATGAAACTTTGTTTTTAATAGAGCCATCAAAAACTCGATTATTTATTTCTACTTTAATTCCACCAATCAATGATGGATCTTTAACAACTCTTAAATGAATTGTTTTATTTTCTTTTTTACTTAAAGCTGTTTCAACTTCTTTAACCTCTGCTTCACTAATATCATAACTGGCATATAAAACACCTTCTTGAATTCCAAAATATTCATTAGTTAAAGATTTGAACGCTTTAATTATTTCCATAACATAACGCATTCTTCTCTTTTTTACTAAAAGTTTTAAAAAATTAACAACATAATCATTAACCTGACCTTTAAAACTTTTATCTAATAAAGCACATTTAGTCTCATCGTCAATTAAAACATGACTAAAGAATGGAACAAAATTTGGATCACTTTCAAAAACTTCTCTAATTAAATCAATATCTTTAACATATGCTTCAATTTGATTCACCTCTACAGCTAAATCAAACAATGATTCCGCATATCTAAGTGCTACAGCTTCCACTAGTTAACCACTTCTTCAACAAAGTCTTCAACTAAAGCCTTGTTTGTTTTTGTATCCATATCCTTGTTCATTACCTTAGTAGCCACATCAATTGCAATTTCAACGATTTCTTGTTTCATTTCTGCTTTAGCCTGGGCCTTTTCCGCTTCAATTTCGCGACGCACTTGATCCATTTTAGCCTTATATTCTTTATTCGCATCTTCCTGGATAGCAGTTTTCGTCTTTAAAGCATCCTCTTTAGCCTGAGCTACAATATCACGATATTCCATAGCGGCTTGACGTGCCTGTTTATCACTTTCTTCCATCAAAGCTTTAGCTTTAGCATTCATTTCTTTAGCTTCATTAACAGTTCCTTCGATATAATCAGCTCTTTTAGCAAAATAATTTTGCACTGGAACCCATAGATATTTTTTAAAAACGAAGAATAAAACACCTGTTGATAGTAACTGAACAATAATTGTTGTTACATTAGGAAATAATTTTATTTGAATATCAGGCATAGATATTCCTCCTCAAATTAATATACGAATAATAAAATCAATGAAATCAATAAACCATAAATAGCAGCAGTTTCAGTTAATGCGATCCCTAAGATCATCATTGTTCTGATTTTACCTTCCATTTCTGGATTTCTTCCTAAAGCTTCTACTGCTTTACCTGCACAAATACCTTCACCAATACCAGTACCTAACCCAGCACATACTGCAATACCAGCACCGATAGCAATTAAACCTACATTTGTCATTAATATTTCCTCCAATATTTCTTTTTTTTCTATATTCTAACTAGATAAATCTAGGTTAGAGCTTATTCATCGTCGTCACTATTTTCCATCATAATCAAAATTGATGATAATGTAACGAAAACTAGAGTTTGTATACATCCTGCAAAAACATCAAAATAACAGTGTAATGCAGGAGCAATGATAGGCCCTAAAAAGTTAAAGTTTATAACATGATATGATATCCATGCTGTAAACTGATATACTAAGGCCATTAAAATCGAACCACTTAAAATATTTCCAAATAAACGCATTGAAATAGAAATCAATGGTGATATCGTACTTAAAATATTAGTTGGTGGCCAAACAACATCCCATATATATTTAAAGAAACCTTTTTTCTTTAAAGCATTATATTGAATTAGTACAAAAGTAATAAATGTCATTGTTAAAGTTATTGAGAAATTTGAAGTTGGCGCTTCAAACCCAATCAAACTACTTAAGTTACTAACTAATATATAACAAAATACCATTGCAAAATATGGATAATAATTCTTTGCGAACTTCTTGGGCATAATTGTCTTCATATAATCATCAAATATCTTTACACCTGTTTCTACAACTAGAACTATTCCTTTAGGTTTAGCAGTAGGATCGGCCATAGCTACCTTTTTTCCAGCATAAACAAAGAAAATACCTAAAGCTATCATGATAACTAATGAATATATTAATTCTGCCTGGATAACCACTTACCTCACCTCCTTATTGGCGATTTAAAAAGCCTAAAATTCCAATCGTCATTCTAATTACAAAATAACCAAAAAATACACTTATCAAGTTAAATATGTTATCTAATTTAATCGCCAGGATAAATCCTCCGGCATACAACAACATTTTTAAAATGAACATCATTACTACATATTTAATTGTCTGTCCCATCTTTAAAATAAAATCGGACATTAAAATAATAATATAAAAAGACAAAACACTAACAATATATCCTAGGATAAACCCCAAAGGAAAACTAATTTGTTTTAAGATCATTCCTATGATAATAAAGATTAATAATCCACCTATAAATACTTTTACAGATTGTTTTAAAACATCTCTTTCATTCATCGTTTTCCAGCTCCTAAAAGTATCTTTATGACATAACCAAAAGCTACAAATAGCAGTATTAGTAAGATAGTTGGTCGCGTTTTAAAATATTTATCTAATTGCATTCCTATAACTACAGCCAACAGAAAAATTCCAATTATTTGCAAACCCAACTGTAAACAAAAGAATAGATCCTTTAATAATTTTTTCTTTTCTTGATTCATATGCTAATTATGTAACTTTCGATAAAATAATATTCAATTATTAATCAGTTCCAAATAAACGATCACCAGCATCCCCTAAACCAGGAACGATATAACCATGCTCGTTTAATTTTTCATCTAATGCTGCAAGAGTAATATTAACATCAGGATGCTCTTTTTCAATTAAAGCTACACCTTCAGGAGCCCCAACCAGACAAACTAATAAAATATTTTTTGCACCACGTTCTTTAATATTTTGAATTGCCATTGAAGCACTGCCCCCTGTAGCTAACATTGGATCAACAACAATGACCAATGAATTTTCTAAACCACTAGGAAAACGCGCATAATATTCATGGGGAATAAGTGTTTCTTCATCACGATACATTCCAATATGCCCAATCTTTGCAGTTGGAATAATATCTCTAAAACCATCAACCAACCCAATTCCAGCACGTAATATAGGAACTAAAACAATTTGCTGATCTATTTCTTTTCCTACCATTTGACAAACAGGTGTTTCAATTACTTTATCTCTAATTGGTACATTTCTTGTTACTTCATAAGCCATTAATTTAGCAATTTCATCTAAATTTTGTTTAAATATGTATGTTGATGTGTTTTTATCACGCATAATCGTGAGTTTATGCTTAATTAATGCATGATCTAATACTGTTGTTGCCATCTATTATCCTCCTAAATATACTTTATATCTTTATACATTGTCACTTTATCAGTTAAAGCTTTCACTCGTTTTAAGCATTCTTCTTTAACTTCATCTGTTTCTTCATTTTTTAAACGATAAGCAATAATCTTACCAACTTCTTTAAAATCTTCTTCTTTAAAACCTTTTGTTGTCATCGCTGGCGTACCAACACGAATACCACTAGCTTTAAATGGTTTTTCAGTATCGTATGGAATTGCGTTTTTATTAGCTGTAATATTAATTTCGTCTAATAAACGTTCTGCCTTTTTACCTGAGATTCCACAGCTTGCTTTTACATCGATTAAAATCAAATGATTATCAGTTCCATTAGCAACTAATCTAAATCCTTCTTCCTTTAATGATGTTTCTAAAGCT
This sequence comes from Clostridium sp. Marseille-Q5894, assembly GCF_946902305.1. Classification (NCBI taxonomy): domain Bacteria; kingdom Bacillati; phylum Bacillota; class Clostridia; order Eubacteriales; family Clostridiaceae; genus Clostridium; species Clostridium sp. Marseille-Q5894. The sequence continues at coordinate 287,140 of NZ_CAMPPT010000003.1, forward strand.
TTAGCATTTTTAATTACCTGAGTGGCATATTCTTTAAATTCTGGCTGCATTGCTTCATAAAAACAAGCTGCTTTAGCTGCAATAATATGCATTAATGGACCACCCTGCATACCTGGGAAAACTGCTCGATCAATAGCAGCAGCTAATTCTGCTTTGCACATAATTGCCCCTCCACGAGGTCCTCGCAATGTTTTATGTGTAGTTGTTGTTACGATGTCAGCATGTGGAAATGGTGAAGGATGTAATCCAGCAGCTACCAAACCTGCAATATGCGCCATATCCACCATAAATAAAGCTCCAACTTCATGAGCACATTTAGCCATGTATTCAAAGTCAATAATTCTTGAATAAGCACTTGCTCCAGCCACAACTAATTTTGGTTTGATTTCTTGACATTTTTCTCTAAAATCCTCATAATCAATAGTTTCAGTTTCCCTAGTTACACCATAACTATGAAACTCATAATTTATTCCTGAATAATTCAAAGGATGTCCATGAGTCAAATGACCACCATCAGCTAAAGACATTCCTAAAACTTTATCACCATGATTTAATAAAGCCATGTAAACAGCCGTATTGGCCTGAGCTCCACTATGTGGCTGAACATTGGCATACTCAGCACCATATATTTTACAAAGTCTTTCTCTAGCTAGTGTTTCCACTTCATCAACAAATTTACATCCACCATAATATCTTTTTCCAGGATATCCTTCAGCATACTTATTGGTAAGTACACTTCCCGCTAATTCTAAAATTTGTGGTGAAACAAAATTTTCAGATGCAATCAACTCAATGTTGTTTCTTTGACGATTTAATTCTCTTTCAACGCTTTCAAATACAGCAATATCTTTCATTTTATTCTTCCCCCTCGTAAGCCATCATTTTTGCAATTCTTTGATCATGACGACCACCTTCATATTCGCCTTCAAGCCAGGCTATCAAAATTTCTAAAGCTAATCCCTCACCAATAACTCTTTGTCCCATAGCAAGCATATTGCTATCGTTATGAGCTCTGGTCATTTTAGCGCTATATACATCATGACATAGTGCACATCTAATTCCCTTTACTTTATTTGCAGTGATACTAACCCCAATGCCTGTTCCACATACAACAACCCCCCTGTCGCATGTGCCATTGGCTACTGCTTTCGCTGCTTTTCCTGCAAAATCTGGATAATCACAACTATCTTCGGTATATGTTCCGAAATCTTCTACTGTGTAACCATTAGTCTCTAAATAGTTTTTTAAAACATTTTTTAATCTTAATCCACCATGGTCACAAGCCATCGCAATTTTCATTTAACTACCTCCGTGATTTGTTCCTCAGAAATATCACCAATTCGCAATATCTCTATTTTACCCTTACTTAAATCAACAATCGTACTGGCCTTTTTACTGATACATTCACCTTCAACGATCATTGGAATCTTACCATCAAATACTTTTTTTACAGCTTTATCATCAACAAGACTAGCTTCACCAGACAGATTAGCGCTCGTTACTAACATTGGTCCCGTTAGATTCAATAAAGCTAAAACAAATGGATCATCAGGAATTCTAATTCCAATCGTATCAAGGAATGCTGTAAAATAATCATCAATAAACGGGCGTTTTTTTAAAATGATAGTGATCATGCCTGGCATAAAAGCATCAATAATTTTTTTGGCTGCTTCATTAACATAAGCATATTTTTCAATATCTTCTGGCTTAGCGATCATCATTGAAATCGCCTTGCCTTTATCTCGATGCTTTAATTCATATAATGCATCTAATGCCTGATGAGAGCCAAATTTGACTCCCAACCCAAAAACAGTTTCAGTTGGAAAAGCGACAACTCGATTATCGCTAATTAACTTAGCGATTTGTTCTATGTCTTCTTTTTTAACCGAAACTGTATTCATGATATCACCTCATTTGCCCCATTATACAATAAATATTTATAAATTTGTAGTTATTTTATAGATATTTTAAGTATCATAATTATAACTTCTATTTTACCTGCCATCGACATTCTTTCATATCAACATTACCATTAGCTTTAAATTTAACTCCTTCTTGTAATAACAAATAACGTTGCTCATGCCAGTTTGGTACCAGACGTCCTGCACTGTTTACTACGCGATGACATGGGTAATTGCCATACAGTGAAGAAAAACTTAGAATCTTTCCTACTAACCGAGCATTATGTTCACGACCAGCCAACGTTGCTATTTGTTTATAGCTAGCTACTTTTCCTTTAGGAATTTCTGATACGATCGCTAATACTTGATAAATCAAATCTTCATTCATTTGTTTCTCCTCTTTGCTTCAATACTGCATTTTATAAAAAGTTTATAACCTATTTTAATCCTTTTTTTACAAAATTTCATCATTTTTTAATTAAAATGACACTCTAAAAGTGTCATTTAATTTTTACATCGATAAATTTTTAATAGTTTATTTAAATCTTCGATCCGTTCACTTATTTCAAGTCCTTTTTTAGTATCTTTAATCAATTCCTGAATTTGGCGTGTATAGATGATTTGAGAATCATATTCCATATCATTATTAATATTAAAACTATATTCTTGATTAATTAAATGTGTTTTTAAACGCATTCCATGACTATTTGAAATCAAAGTATATCCAGCTACACCTGTTTTTCCCTGATACTGTAAACAAAAACCACCATCAATTACTACACAATGATTATTTCCTTTCAATGGGTTTTCACCATCTTTGACCTTAACTGGTGTATGTCCGTTAATAATCATACTTACAGGATCATGTAAATTAAATTCGGATAGAATCTTTAAACAAATTTTTTCATCATTGATATAATGATAATATGGATCTTTAACTTCTTCTTGAGGATCATCTAAAACAATCTTTCGACCACATAGTGGCGATTTCTTTCCACACCACAAATACCAAAAATAATCAATTATTTCTGGTTGGGGATCATTGAAAGCTTGATGAATTTTATGATCAACTTCATCGAAATATTTTCGTCCTGCCAATTTTTGACCAAAACAATCATGAATATAAAAATCGCCCTTTTCATCTAATGGTACGCATCCATGAAGCAAGAGATTATGATTAGTCTTTAAATATAATGAACCATGTTCATAAATAAATTTTATGTGCTTTTTTAAACGCTTGCTACTAGCAAAGCTCTTTTTTAAATCATCAATAATAAATAATTCCATTTTGTCTAATGGCTGAGTATCTGGGTGACTAACACGATAAGTCATTTGCCATTGGGGATAATTATTAATCAGTCTAGTTTCAAGTTTATTTAATATTTTCATTACTAACTTTTCCATCGCCTCCAAATAATTAATATCTGGATAACACTGGCTGGCATGCATCATCAAAATTCTTAATGGAATCCCATAGCTTTTTTCTAAAAGGTCAATATTTCGATATTTAAGACAATTTTTAACTACCGTCATAATACAAGCTAAATTTCCTAGATAAGCCCCCATCCACAAAATATCATGATTTCCCCATTGAATATCAACTCGCTTATACTTTATTAAATCATCGATAATTTTATCTGGTTCTTTGCCACGATCAAAAATATCCCCTAATATATGCAGCTGATCAACTGCAAAATGTTTAATAATTTTAGTCAGACTTTCAATAAAATAATCTTGTTCACCAAGCTCAATGATTGAATCAATAATATGGAGATGATAAACATACTGCTGATCCATTTCATCGAGTTGTGCGTGTAATAATTCATCAATAATTTCTGAATACTCGTTATTAATATTATGCCGAACTTTACTGCGTGTATACTTAGATGTAATATAACGTGCTAATCTAATTAAACGTAAAATAGATTCTTTATACCATTGTTGATCAAAATTTTTAGCAGCTAATAATTTTCGAGGATAATAAACAAGATAACATAGTTCATTGATCTGCTGTGAAGTTATTTCCTGACTAAAAAGCAAGTTGACTTTTTCTTTGATTACGCCTGAACAGTTATTCATTAAATGTTTAAATAATTTATATTCTCCATGTAAATCAGAAATGTAATGTTCTGTCCCTTTAGGTAAGTTCAGTATTGCTTTAAGATTAATTATTTCTTTGCAAATAGCTTGAATCGTTGGATAGTCTTTAGCTAAAGAAGACAAATATTTTTCATCGATACTTAGCATAATATCTCCTTTATTTAAATAGGCTTATATCTTTGATATAAGCCTATGCGTATGATTATTTATAATAGTTTAATAAGATTTTTTCTGCTTCACTGTTCCATAAGCCTTTAGTTTTCTTAGTTGCCTGGGCTAATTGTTTAAATAAATCATTTGTTTTTCCCAATTCTTCAAAATCATCAATTGCTGTTAAAGGCATTTCAATATGAGTATAAATCAATTTTTTACCCCCTGGAATATTTGGTAGATTTTTAGTAGTTTCAGCAACAGCATCTAAACCACCGATATGCGTAATCATTACGGCACTATTGATCAATCCTTTGGCATCTTTATCAATAGCTTCTTTCATATCATCAATCGTTCCCCCAGTACTTCCTAAAATACGATGTCTTGAATAATGGCAATTGTATAAATTCATATTGGCTGAGAAATTAGGATCTGTTGGTCCAGCAAATAAGTTTAAATTACCGTCATAAGCCAATAATTCATCTCCTAATTCAGAAACTGCTTTATTAGGAATATAAACGAAAACATCATCATAACCTTTTCCGTCAGTAAGTGCTAATAATTCTTCTTTTTGATTTTCCATATTTGCGGTATTGACATAATGTAATTCAACACCATGTGCAGCAGCTTCTTCAACTGAGATAACTTCTTTAGCACGAGCAATTCTTTCATCAGAAATTTCTGTAACAACTACACGTTTAGGTTTATTTTCATAAGTTAAAGCATAACTTACAGCACCTAATCCCATTGGTCCACATCCACCTAAAATTAAAATATTACCGCCTTCTTTAGTTCCCATTACATGATCATAACATCCAGGAACCGTATGATAATGAGTATGGAATCCTGAAATGACACAGCACATTGGTTCAGCTACAGATGCTGCAAAATAACTATCGCCTTCAAAAGTCCATAAACAGTCCGCTTCAATGATATCATTTGGGAAAATACAGTATTGTGTATCTCCTCCACACCATTGATAAGAATATCCTGGTGATTCCATTTGACCAGGAATTGCTGGCTGTTGTGCAAATTTTTGCCCTGGTTTAAATTTATCTTGCCATTTTTTTCCAACCTTTACGATATCTCCAGCAAATTCATGTCCAATAATAATTGGATTATCGTAAACATCATTAGGTACTCGTTTATGATTAGCACCTTGTTTAATAGTTTTATATGTTGACATACAGATACTATCTGAAACTACTTTTACTAAAATTTCATCATCTTTAATTTCTGGTAATTCAAATTCTTCTAATCGTACATCATCTACACCATATAAGCGTACCGCTTTTGTTTTCATTTTCTCTCTCTCCTCTATCTAAAATCAATTTCGACTTCTTTCATTAACATCTCGACAACACTGCGACTTGGTGCTTTTGTTCCCTTAGTCATTACAGCTCCAGCTGAAGTAGCAACTGCTAATTTGATCAATGGAATTAATTCTAAATCTTCGCTAATTCCATATGCAAGAGCTCCAACCATTGAATCTCCAGCCCCAACAGCTGAATGGGCTATTATATTTAAACCTTTTACATATGCTGTTTCTTCATTAGTGATAAAGATTGCTCCTCTTGATCCTAATGAAATAACAACTGTTTCTATTCCTTTATATAATAATTTTTTCGCATGACTTACTAACTCAACATCATTAACTTCTTCAGATATTCCAAAGTATTTACATAATTCATACTTATTTGGTTTAATCAAAGTCGGAGAAGCTTTTATTCCCTGGGTAAATAGATCCCCATCGGCATCTAAAATAACTTTCGCCCCTTTAGCTTTGATCATCGTAATTAATTCTTGATAAATAGTTACTGGTACGCCACTAGGCACACTTCCAGCTAAAACAACAATATCATTTGGCTTAACCATTTCTATTAGATCTTCTTTTAAATAACGTAGATCACTTTCACTAATTTGATCTCCCGTATCATTTAATTCGGTTAAGTTCATATCACGATCTAGAACCTTTAAGTTGATTCTAGTATTACCTTCTACATGTCTGAATTTATATTCTAATCCTAAACTATCTAATTTATCCTCAATCCACTTTCCGTTACTACCAGCAACAAAACCTGTACAAATAGATTTTCCGCCTAATTCTTTGATTGCTTTAGAAACATTGATACCTTTTCCACCAACATCAAGAATAATATTATTTAAACGATTTAATCCATTAGGAATCATTTTTTCTACATGTGCTGTTTTATCAATAGCAGGATTTAAAGTTACTGTAATTATCATGATTATTCTCCTTTTGTTAAAACATCATATATACGATCAATATCTTTACATGCTACTAACTCATCAACAGTACTCATATCACTTAATTTTAAAGCAATATTTGTAAGAATTTCCATGTGATCATCACCTTTAGCAGCAATTCCAATTACAATTCGGGCTTTATTACCATTCCAATTAATCCCATCTGGATAGATCATTACTGCAATTCCAGTATTTTTAACATAGTCTTTGACATCATATTCACCATGAGGAATAGCAAGATCGTTACCAATATAAGTAGTTAAGTCATGATCACGATTTAACATTCCCTGGATATATGGTTCTTCAATATATCCTTTATCCTTAAGCAGTTTTCCTACTGCAATAATTGCTTCATCACTAGTTGTTGATTTACAATCTAAAACGATTGATTCTTTGGCTAAAATACTATTGTTGTCCATCATTTCATTTATCTCCTTCGCTATTTGTTGAAGTCTTTGATCATCTAAGAAGTTATCTATGGCATATACTTTTAAAAATCGGTATTGATTCTTTATAGAATTTATTAATGCTCTTTGTGAGATTACAACATTACAGTCATAGGGAATTTCGTATATTGCACAGTTAGAGACTTTTACGTCAATGGAAACAAATTTTTTTAGTAGGCTGGCACCCAATGCACTAGATCCCATTCCGGCATCACAGGCAAAATATACGTTAATTCTAGACATCTGTTATTCCTCCTCTTTAATTACATTAATAATAAATTTTTGTAGAACATCATTAAATATATCAGCAAGATTTTCTTGGTTACTTTTTGCTAGATTATCCAAGAAGTTATCATCTTCAATTAACATCGCTGAAACATGTGACATTAGTCTTTTTTGAATTTGTGTAGCTTTGCTAGGTAATAGCATTAATAAAACTACTCTGATATTATCTAATTCCTTATTTACAAAAGTTTTTTGATCAGGCTTTAAAATTTTTATTATACATTGATTAATTAAATCTGTTGTTGTGTGTAATAAGGCAAAGCCAAATGAGTTATAAATATTACTTCCCTTACTTTCACGTTCTTTTATTTGCGTCACTAAGATTGGATCATTAGATACTTGTTGACATAATGTCAAAATTACGTTTTCTTTATTAGCGTTATTGGGGATGCTGGTAATTGTCAGATTATCAATTAAGTGTTTGATATTATCTAATATTTCAATTAGATTGATTGACGGGTATTGTTTATTAGTGGTTATGGGTTTTTGTTGCCGTTTATTTTTAATAGCTTCAATTACATTTGCAACATCATTTTGATTAAGTATAGGGCTAACGATTATGGCTTCTTTAATTGCAAAAGTTGAAATTAATAATTCACAGTTATTATTATTTATCTCACTAATTGATAATGGGACAAGATTGACATTTTTATCAACGATTCGTTTTAATCTTGCTACTAGTAAAGCAGAAATACCAATACCACTGCTGCAAACGATCCCTACATTAATCGGGCGTTCTACCTGATTTAACTTGTTGCGCTCGATTGCTGCAGCAAAGTGTAAGACTAAGTAGCCAATTTCATCTTCATTTAATGTATAGTTATATGTTTCTTCAAAGACTTTACAAGCTTTTTGCGTAATTTCGAATATTTCTTGATAACTTTCTTTAATTTGTTCTAACATTGGATTATAAATTGGTAAATTATATTCTAAGCGAACCATTGCTGGCTCAAGATGAGCTGCAAGGCTTTGGTACAATTCATAATCACTATATAAATTTATCTGATACTCATTAAAAACATTTAACATTGCCATAATGAGATCATGATATTGTTCAACTTGATTTTCATCATCTTTAATAATTGCTGATTTAGCACTTTGAAGATGAATAGCTACAAAAGCACATTCAGTATCTTCAATGGTAATATCAAAAGCTTTTGCTAAATAATCAACCATTATTTGAGCATTTTGATAAGCTTTACGATCATTAATTAAATTAAATATCGCCCGATTATCTTGTAATGCTTCACCTTGTTTAATTCGGTTGATGGCAATCATTAAGTGTATCAATAAGCCCATGTACGAGCTTTTTGCCATATTATCTAAATTGAGTTCTTCATGATGCGTTTTAAAGACCTCTAATATAATTTTTAATACATCATAATCTAATAGTTTATTCATATTCGAATTTTTAGTAACTGAAATTTGATTGATTACATCTTGGATGTTATAGCGATCGAAGTCAACATTCATAATATGATGCTGTACCGTATTGTTGATAATTGTTGAAATGGCTCTACGAATCTCTGACTCATCAGCTTCTAAACCAACTCCGTATCCGGGTCTTCGAATCATCTTTATATCATATTTAGCAAAGAATTTTTCTAAATCATCAAGATCATGAGAAATCGTTGCTTCAGATACTTGAAACTTATTACTATAGTAATAAAGTTTCTGGATTTCATTAGCATGTAATAATTCCAAACAAAGCAACTCTTGGCGTTCTTCTTTATCCATGTAATCAATTTTTGATCCCTGAATATCCATTATTAGATTTTGTTTTGCTTCTTCTGTTCCTGATATTAAGATTCCTTTTCCCTTTTTTGAAAGGATTTTTAAATTCATTTTTTGTAAAGAGTTTTTTAATTGAGATAGTTCTCGCATAATTGTTCGAGTACTAATGTTTAGTTGATCTGATATTTCTTGATAAGTGATGTAATCATCTCTTAATAAACATATTGATAAAATTTTTGCTTCACGAGATGAATACATCATCTTTACCTCCAATTATTTTAATTTATTAACTATTTCATCATATTCGCTGCCACCCATAAAATTAGTAATTGGGAAGACTACAACGTTTGGTAAATCTCCTTTTACCCGACTGACCAACGATTCATGAGTTACAACTACTTCTGTATCTTTGGGAATATCATTGATTGCATAATGTGGCACATCGACATCAATACCTGCTGCTTTTAATTTCTTTGTAAGTAAAGCAGCTCCCATTGCACTTGATCCCATTCCAGCATCACAGGCAAAGACGATCTTGCGTAATTGATTATATGCAATTTCACTTTTTGTTCCCTTCATTTCTTGAACTTGAGTTTTTGTTGTTTCTAAATCAGCATCATTGTTTTTATTTCTTTTTAAAATAATTGATGCAATGACCATAGAAACGGCAGTTGCTGCAATTACACTTAAAATTACCCCGATATAACTGCTTCCTTTACACATTCCTAAAATAGCGATGATACTTCCTGGAGAAGCTGGAGAAACTAATCCTGAATCAAAGATTACATTAACTAAGACACCTGTTGCCCCACCGGCAATAGCCGCTAAAATCAAAGCTGGACTCATTAAGATATATGGGAAGTAAATTTCATGGATACCTCCAAAGAAATGAATTATTGCTGCTCCTGGTGCTGATGATTTGGCACTACCTTTTCCAAAGAAGCAATACGCTAATAAAATTCCTAATCCTGGTCCTGGATTTGCTTCAATCAAGAAGAAAACTGATTTTCCTGTATCTAATACATCTTGAATACCTATTGGTGAAAAAATACCATGATTAATTGCATTGTTCAAAAATAACACTTTTGCTGGTTCAATAATAATTGATACCAGAGGAAGTAATCCATGTTCAACAAAGAAATTAACTCCGGCAGTTAAACCATCGTTTAATGCTAAACATGCAGGATTAATTGCAAAACATCCTAGAATCGCTAAAAAGAATCCTAAAATTCCTGCTGAGAAGTTATTGACTAACATCTCAAATCCTTGTGGTGTTCTATCCTTTAATAATTCATCTAATTTTTTAATTAACCAAGCTCCAAGTGGTCCAGCAATCATTGCTCCAATAAACATTGGAATTGGTGCTCCTACAAGAACTCCAATCGTCATGATTGCTCCAACTGTAGCCCCTCGTTGTCCATAGACATTGTGCCCACCAGTGTATCCTATCAAGATAGGTAATAAATACTTATTCATTGGCTCAATTAGAGTTGCTAGGGTTTCATTAGGTAACCAACCATCTTCCATAAAAAATGATGTTATCAGTCCCCATGCAATGAATACAGCAATATTGGGCATAACCATTGCACTTAAGGCGCGTCCGAATTTCTGTAATTTTTCTTTCATCGTTTTTTCCTTTCCTTTCCTCTTTACAACTCTTACTATACATGCCAATTAAAGCGTTTTCAATTTAATGAAAATGAAGTTTGTCACTTGTATAAAACGACAAAATTTAAGAGTCTTGGTAGGCTTATTGTTTGACAATTTTTTACTTTTTTGCTCATATCATTTTTTTGCTATCTTTTATTATACGATAGTTACAAATAGTTGAGAACAACTTTATTTACTTAATCAAAAATCACCTAAATTATTAGCCATAAATCTGACAAAAATTTTAGTTAATTTACTTTTTTGCTCTTTTAAGATATAATATATTTTATAGTAAGTATAAAGGATGGAGTATAGGATGAAAAATTTTGGGAAATTATTATTAACATTATTATTATGCTTTAGTGTTGTTGGATGTTCTAATAGCAAAAGTACAGAAAACATTACTAAAGAATTAAAAGAAGCTGGATATACTATTAAATATAATAGCGATGAGTATACCACCGTTACAGTAAGTGAATCAAGTGGCGGAAAAGAAAAAAGTCAATATATTGGATATGTTGAAGATGATGCAATTTCATCTATTGCTTATATTGAACTACCTGAAGATTCAGAAAATTATGAAGATATGATAATTGGTTTTATCTATGCTAGTGAAGATAGTGATTCTGAAGTAACAGACACTGTTAAAGAAGCTGCTGAAAAAAAATTAAAAAAGCTTGATTTAACTATTGATGATTTAGCTAAGTACTTTTTAGATATCCATAAAGATAAAGGTGAATCGCTAAATTAAATAAAAACCACGCCTAAAAGACGTGGTTTTCTCTGAGGCTATAAGCCTTTGTTACTTGCTCGCGTCTCAAGGCGCTGCTTTCACTTCGCTCAAGCTATTGCTTTTGACTCTCGCTATCCCTCAAAGGGATTATTTTCATTTTTTTACTTTTTTCTTCTTAACTTCTTGTTTTTTCTTTTCTTCCTCTATTTCCTTATCCTCGAATGGATTTTGGTATTCCTTCACACTCAATTTGTCCATCGCAATATCATGTCGTTCCTGTTCCCTTATATACTTTGCGACTGTTGCATCATTCAATCCTACTGTACTCACATAATATCCTTCTGCCCAGAAATGTCTATTCCCATATTTATATTTTAAATTCGCATGTCTATCGAAAATCATTAATGCTGATTTTCCTTTCAAATATCCCATGAACTTTGATACACTTTCCTTTGGTGGAATCATTACTAACATATGTACATGATCAGACATTAAGTGCCCTTCGATTATTTCCACTCCTTTATATCTGCATAGCGTCCTTAAAATTTCACCTATATCTTTTCTTAGTTGATTATAAATCACTTTTCGTCTATACTTGGGTGTGAAGACGATGTGATATTTACACATCCACTTTGTATGTGCCAATGAATTTGCTTTTTGAGCCATACTTCTATCACCTTTCCTTTCATATATGATAGCTTGAACAACTTTAATATATATCGGAAAGGTGAATATTTGTATAACTTTTTTATCGCTCCACCCGCATAGCAGGTGGTTTTTTATTTCGCATACTTCGTATGCTCAACTGACTTAAGTCTATATATTCATACAAGTATGAATATTAAAATCATATAAAAAAAGACCTGCTGGTCTTTTTTTAATTATAATTAATCTTCAGGATAAGTAATAACAACTCTTGTTAAAACTCCTTTTTGATTCTCGGTAACCATTTCATATTTATAACCTTGATCATCACTATAATGTAAATGACCATCAGTATTTTGAGCAGGATCCCCTAGCATTTTAAATATATTTTTATGACTAGTAGTTTTACCATCCATTGCTAATTCTTCATCCTCATTGGTAATAAATACAATAGAATCTATACCATGATGATTTTCTTCTTCAGTAATAGTATCATAATCTAAAGTTATTTGTGTCACCTTACAATCAGCAACTGGTAAGTCCTCATCAGTATCGTTTTTATAACGAATCCCAAACCATTGCCAATCATCTTCAGAATCATCTAAATAAACTTTTAAGAAAGCAACCATCGATGATACACCACCAGCATTTAAATCAGGGGCTTCATCAACTGTTTTACCTGTATCACCTAATTCTACTTTTGTTCCTATTTTTTCTAAATATCTAACATATTCACCAACAGTCTCTGGCAAACATACATTTTCTTCCTCAATAGTAAAATACTTGATTAATCCATTTGATTCAGTAAACGGTCTTTCTTCTTTGGTAACCTTGTTGTCAGTAGTATTTGTTTGATTATCATCAGTACCTACATTTGAATCATCCTCACTACAAGATGTCAAACCAAACATCATAATTAGTGCTAAACTCACACTTAATACTTTCTTTAGCATAGATTATCTCCTTATTTTTTTCATATACAAAAGTATTATAGATTCTTTTTCCGATTTTATCTACTATTTTTACAAAAAATATTCAAAAATTTATTAATTATTACTATCTTCTGCCTTTACATAAAATCTATTAATTAGTTTTGATATAGCTTTAGGCCAAAATCTTTGGAACATTACTAAGTCTTCCTTTGTTCTAATTCTTTCATTAATAATTTCCGTTGTCGTTGATTCTTCATGAACGCGATGTCCCATTAATGGTTTATTAACAAAAGTAAATTTACCCTTTTTTAAAGAAAGTTTTTCCCAGGCAGACCAATCAACATTACAAACAAAATCACATTTAAAAATATCTTCTGTTTTAATATTATCTTTTATAAAAGTAACTGCTGGACAACTAATAGCATTACCGAAGCGAAGCGATAATCGTTTTCCAAACTTAGTTGAAGCTAATTTTCTGCTTTTAAGAGGTGATAAAAGTATTCTTTTAATTTTCAAATTTGTATTTGTATACACTTTACCCTCTGTTCTAATTTCATAATAATCACTAAATACGATTAAAGAATCTTGATTCTTTTGATAAGCTTTAACAATTTCATCTGAATATTCATAATCATAAATATCATCCTGGTGAGCAACTGTTGTTAATTTTGTTTTACCACAAGAAATTGCAAAATCAAAATCATAGCCAATTCCTTGACCAGGATTTGGATTTACTAATATCTTTAAAGAATATTTATTAGCAATGTTTTTAATAAAATCATTAGGCGTAGATGTAGCTATAACAACTTTACTAGAATATTTTTGATTTAATACTGATTTAATACAATCTTCTAAATATTCTGATTCTTTATATGCTAATACAACAAATGTATGCATGTTTTCCCTCCTAAATATTATTGATGAAAGTTACAATTTCATCAATAATTCCCTGTTTTTCTGTTTTATACTCTTTTGGTTCAAAAGTATGAGCTTGATTAACTACTTCGTCAAGTTTACTTAAATCATCACAAGGGATAATATAACCTTGTTTATTAAAACGCTCCATGATCTGTACCTGATGATCATTATTTTGTTCTTTATATTTACCTAATCTAGGTACAACGATTGTCCGTTTTTTTTGTTTTAGTGATGAAACAATTGCTCCAACCCCAGCATGAGTTATAACTAAATCCGCAATTTTAATTTGATGATTTAATTCCTCTTCACTGTAGTATTCTTGACAATTGATTCCTTGATATGTACCTTTTGTATACCCTAATTGAACATATACATCGTTTTCTTTAACAAATTTTGATTCCAAAATTGCATTTAATAAACGATCAAAGCGTTTATCCTGGGTTCCAAACATAACAAAAATTCTCATTATTTTAAACCTCCTCGATATTTAGCTTTTGGGTATAATTTCAACATGTCTTCCCACTGTACTAAAAATAAATCTGCTATTGGATATACTAACTTACCTGATAACGTTTTCGTTGTAATATTAGCAAAAGTTTCAATAAAAATCACTTTCTTACCAAACATTTTTGCAATATAACAAATTGGTACTGTTGTGTGGGCACCAGTAGCTATTACTAAATCTGGTTTAACTTTTAAATAAGCTTTAAAACTCTTAAAAATATTAATTGGAAAATTACATAAAAATTTAAATAAATGTTCTTTAGTTCCGGCAGGCATATACCAGGATCTCGATTTATTTGTCTTCTTATAATCTTGCATCATTTCATGATCTTCTGTAATTAAAAATGAATTATAGCGCTCCATCAATTCTTTTAACTCACATAGCTCACTAAAATGACCTCCTGCTGAAGATGTAAAAATAACTCGTGTTTTTAAATCATGGATATTAAAATTTTTAAATGCCTCTACCCATTGAGCTCTAACATTTTGATATGAAAACTGCTGAGCTTTTTTTATTGCATTTTCAGATATTTCTTTTGGCAATTGATTCAATATAGCGACTATCTTATTAGCCATGTCATCAATATTTCTATCTTTGATAATAAATCCATCTTTTTCATTATCAATTATATCCAGCGATCCTTTCGCACTATCAAATGACACACATGGTATCCCATAACTCATAGCCTCTAATAATACCAAACCAAAACTTTCATAATGAGACGTAGTAACAAACACATTAGTATCTTTCAATACTTTCTTTTTCTCTTCTCCTATGGTATTACCAAAAAAAGTTACTGCTTTACTTATTTTCAATTGATCTGCTAAAGCAACTAAATTATCTCTTTCTTCACCATCACCTAAAATATTAAGTTTTGCTTCAGGGACTTTTTTTAGTATTTTTTCAAAGACCCTTAGCATATCATCGTATCCTTTTTCTTTAGAAAGTCTACCCATCACAGTAACTTGTTTTGTATTTAAAGATGCTTTTTCGTCGGCAATTTCATCAATACATGGTGATAAGTATAGACATTGTGGTCCGGTTAAGTATTCCTTATAAAATTCATAGATTGATTTTGAAGGTGGTATAAATAGATCAAATTTTTTAACTGCTTTATATACTTTCTTGGCGTAATTGGGACTTCTATCGGGATGACAATGTTCCCAAGCAATCAACAATTTATTTTTTTGATATTTTGAAAAAGCTTTATTAAAAGCAAGCGTTGTTGAAACGATAATATCACCATCATTATCTTTAGCTGCCTGTTTTATTAAATTTCTTTTTTTCAATACCACTTTTAAAGCCTTAAAACCTTCTGTAATAATTTTTTTAATACTCTTATTTTTAAATGCAGATTTTAATTCTTCTTTATTCGGTTTTAAATCGTTAGAAAGATATGTAACTTTTACTCTTTCATCAATATAGAAAGAAGGTTTACACAATTCATAGACATTAACGATTTCGACATCATAGTCATCTACAAGCATATTTGCAAGAGAGCAAATAGCTTTTTCAATCCCACCTACTTTTAAATGTAATGATAAAATTGTTACTTTTTGTTTAGCACGATTGTGTTTATTAACAATTTTTTTATTAGTTCTTAAATAAGCAAAATTACAAGCCCAGTTTGCAGTTCTTTTTAATCGTTTTAATTTATGTTTAGAATGTTTAAAACATACTTGATGATAATATATTTGCGAATCTTTTAAAATTCTCATTTTACGATAACGATTAATATTTTTATCAATCGTTACTGCATGATTATGAATAATGTTAACATTATTTAATACACATACTTTTAACCCCGCTTTTTTTGCTGTAGCACATAAAATATCTTCTTCATAATATAGAAATGTTCCTTCATCAAAAAAACCAATTTTATCAATTACCTCTTTTTTCATTCCAAAAAAACAGCCTGAAACACAATCAACTGGTGAACTTACACCTATATAATGTCTTTTAGAATACTTGATTACATTTTTAAATAACCTATTTATTACAGGATAATTATCATAAATATCATAATTAACCGTTCTTTGTTTCCAGCCACGATTAATTTCACCGTGTTCACTGATCGTTGGTCCAAAAATTTGATACTCATTTAATGAATTCATATATGCTATAAAATCAATTAAATTACGTTTATCGACGATAATATCAGGATTGGCAATTATATAGTTATCATAATTATGTTCATACAAATATCTCAATCCAGCATTGTTACCAGCTGCATACCCTAAATTATTTTCTAAAGCAATTAATTTAATATTTTCTATTTTCTCTAATTGGCTTAAAGAATCATCTGTTGATCCATTATCAACTACTACAATTTGATTAACTACATCATAACTATTAATATCATTTACAAACTTAACTGTTTCCTCTGCATCATTATAATTTAAAACAACTATACCAGTTTTCACTATCTTCACCACCTTAATTTTCCATACGTACAATTGTAGTATTATAAAAATCTGATGTTTTTTGAACTTCCTTGTTTAATGCCTCAAAACCTATCTCTTCCATCAGTGTCTGTTTGTCAGAAAATAAGTTTGTTCCTAATCCTAAGCGATCACCATCAATTTTTGCTCCCATTGCAGCTAAAATCGTTGGATACATATCCATGGTACTAAATTTTCTATTTTTATTATTCTTAGCTTCTACAACACTATTAATAATGCAGTTATACGGTGTTCTTATATAATTTTTATCAACATTTGTAAAAAATTTCTCAGACATACTGTTATGATCTCCAGTAATAACAATCGTTGTATTTTCATACCATGACTGTGTTTTACACCA
Source organism: Clostridium sp. Marseille-Q5894 (assembly GCF_946902305.1). Taxonomy (NCBI): domain Bacteria; kingdom Bacillati; phylum Bacillota; class Clostridia; order Eubacteriales; family Clostridiaceae; genus Clostridium; species Clostridium sp. Marseille-Q5894. Next base: position 304,209 of record NZ_CAMPPT010000003.1, read on the forward strand.
GTTAATAAAATCATTTACTTGTTTAGATTGACATTCAATAACATTTGCATATTGATTATCATACTTATTATCGCATAAATCACATAAATATCCATCTGGCGTATGGGTATCGATAGTTGTAATTTCTACGTTAAATGGCTTATCACCACTAGCCAATTCCGTAATATCTTCTTTAGCAAATTCAAATAATTTGGCATCTTCAATTCCCCAAAAAACAAAATAATCATCAGGTATTTTACCATTTTCTTTAAAATAATCATAATCAACAATTTTATAATTTCCATGTTGTTTATAAAAATTAGATGTACCACCAAAATCAGCATCAGAACCACAAATAAATTCATTAACATACCCATTTTCTTCAAGGACTTCGCCAATTGCATAACCCCCTGATAAAAACTTGCTATCCTGATCATATTTTTTATCCTTAAAAGATAGCGTTAAAGGAACTCCCATATTCATCGACACTTGTGCGGCAATCGTCCATTGGGTTCCATCAACTGTTAGACTACCACCAATATTATCATTATTAGAAAAATTTGTATTTTCTTTGGCAAGATTACTCAATTCGGGTATATAGTTTATTTCTTCGGCTCCACCTTGATCAAGATTAGCATAAGTATTTTCAACAGATTCTAAGTATAAATGAATAAGGTTTCTTTTTCCTTTAGTGAAAGTAATATCCGTTTCACCTGGATCAATATAATAAGCTTCATATATATCAGTTTTTTGAAAAGCATTAACAATATAACCGTATATATCATAATTATGAATTGTAAAAATTAAAGAGCTAATTAAACATATTATTCCCCATTTAATAAAATATTTTCTTATAAAACGATATACTCTATGTCCATATTTTTTTATTACTCGATGAAAATTAAACATAATAATATTTTGTAATGTCACTATCATAATACTAATTGGCACACTAAAAATAAACCAGTCTAAAAATATGCCATTATCTGTTCCTTCCATTGGTACTTTTAAATGAAATATAATTTGATTAAGGGTTTTTACTGAGAAAGTTCTATTTCCCCAAATAATTGAAGTAACAATCAATGAACTTATAAATACTAATAAAGAACCTAGTATTGTTTTTTTATTTATTTTTTTTAATTTATTTTTCATTGCTATTCCTCTTTAAATTTATTTCTTTAATATTCTATCATATTAACAACAATTAATAAATAAAAGAAAAAAGTGAAACTATGTTTCACTATAGTACTAATGGAATCAAATTAATAACTGTTATTGCGGACATTATTGGAATGATTACTAATAAAAAACTTATTAATTTTTGATTTAAATACAACTTACTATTTTGTAGTGGAATCAACAACAGAAAGATGATTGGAATATAATATCGTCCTTGTACACCTTCAATCACTGCATAGCCACTAGGTGTCCATGCTAGAGCCATTGCCAGCATAACCACTAAGATTACACCTAATGAAATTAAAAAATATAATAGCTTATGCTCATGAGTAAAAACATCACGATCTGACTTTTCAACAAAAGCACTAACAATTAAGATACCAATCCAGCTATTGATTACCCATGTAGGGATTGGAATCATCAACCATCCCATTAATGAACCAACTGCTGTATTAATATAATAACTTCCTTTTTGCACAAATGTATTTAAAAATAACTGAATTGTACCTGGTATATTGCTTAACATTCCTGATAAGGTATACGAAGGTACCCCTGCCCAAGGAACTACACTTTCTCCTGATACTGTCCCGATCGAACTTGTTTGATCATTGCTTAAAAAGGAGCGATAATTTAAAAGAATGATACAAATTATTACTATTAAAAAAATAATAATTTTAGTTTTTTTAGCATATGGTTCCCCATTGGGATTAAAATATTTAGCAAGTATAGGAATTACTAAAATAAATGCATATGCAGAACCTTTATTTGCAAGCAAAAGTATCCCTGATAAACCATATACTATCACATCTTTTAATTCTACTTCACTAGATTGATAAACAAAAAACATTCCATAAGCAATGCAAAAAAATGATGCTGAATTAATGATTGTATCATAAGATAATGAAAACATCTGATGGCTTGCCATTGGCAGCATCGTAATTGCAAATAATAGTACTTTTCCAAAAGGAATTTTTTTAAGAGCTAAATAAGTAAGAGCTAAATAAAAAATAAAATTGCATAATCTAGCTACATATACAGTAGTAACAGCCCCTAAATGAAGTACTCTTGATACTGTTGTTCCTAAAACAGCTGGAAAATAGCCAAATAATTGTCCTAATCCTGGGGATTCAACATCTATATTTGAATAATTATTATCTTTGCTAATACTAAAAATATTATTATATATATAATTATAATAATCATTATTACCAACTGTTATTTGCTGATTATATAATTCAAGTTCACTATTTTTCATAGTTATTTTATTATTTTCTTCTTTTCCAATTATTTGACTTGATAAAGAAAACGTGTTTTGCATATGCACCCATTCATCAGGTACAATTCCTGGAGGAATTAATAAAGTATAAATCAAGCCTAAAGGAATTGCACAAGTTATAAATACTTTTTCTAATTTATATTTACCTTCTAGTATTTTATTAATACCTAAAAAAAGAAATACACAAATATATATCGAAACGATTGTATAGATAATTGTAAAACTAAATGGTTTATCTATTGGGCGGTATTTACTAAACAGATATACCATCATTATAATTACAATCATAATAGCTATAACTTTATGATAATTTTTATGCTCATTTTCTTTATCTTCAACCACATAATCTTCACTTAAGTTATCGTCTAACTCATTTTCTTCAAAATATATATTATTTTCTGTTTTTGCGTGTCTCATTAAACCAACTCCTAAAAATGCTAGTATTTTTTATAATACTAGCATTTCTACTATTAATAATCAATTTCTTTTAAATATCTATTTAAAGCATCTTGCCAGGTAGGTAAACGATCAAATCCGTTTTTATCTAGCATATCTTTAGACATTCTACTATTGTTTGGTCTTTTTGCTTTAGCAGGAAACGCATCAGAATCAACAGGAGTTACCTCAACACTCATCCCCGCTTGTTTAAAAATTTCACATGCAAATTCATACCATGAACATAATCCTTCATTTGTTGCATGATAGATTCCGTATTTATCTGTTTGAATCATATCAACAACTAATTTTGATAAATCATATGTATAAGTTGGTGATCCTATTTGGTCATTTACAACGCTAACAGCACCACGTTCTTTACCTAAACGAAGCATTGTTTTAATAAAATTATTACCATTAACCCCAAACACCCAAGCAATTCTGACAATGAAAAATTTATCTAATGCTTCTACTGCTAATTCTCCTTCATATTTAGTTTGACCATAAACATTTAATGGATGTCTTTTATCATACTCGTTCCATGGTGTTTCACCTTGACCATCAAATACATAATCAGTTGAAAAATACATCATTGGAATATCTAATTCTTTACATACATTAGCAATATTTTTAGTTCCTTCTACGTTTACTTTTGTACAAGCTTCTACTTCATCTTCAGCTTTATCTACAGCTGTCCATGCTGCACAGTGTACAACTGCGTCATAATTTCCTTCTTTTATTACTTCTTCAACTTTTTTGGCGTCAGTGATATCCATTTCTTCAACATCTACACCTACTGCTTCAATATTTCTTTTTTTACATTCATTGACAATATCATGTCCTAATTGTCCCTTAACACCAGTTACTAATAATTTCATTTGATTTCTCCTTACAATAATAATTTTTAAATTTTAAAATCTATCTATGTTTACTATTAATATTTCTACCATATTAATGGCTTAATGCTTTTTTGATAATAACACATTCCTAGTTTTCGTCTAATAATAATATAATAATAATACATCAAATGACCTCGATAAAAATACTTTAAATCACGTTTTAATATTTTAAAACGTATTTTTGCTTTTTTACTAGAATCACTTACTAATGAAAAATCTTGAATTAAAATATTATCTTTCATAATTACAAATTTCTTATTTCTATTTTTCATCGTTCTCATAAAATCATGATCAACAAAATCTAAAAACATATTTTCATCATATTGATAATCCCTAAAAATTTCACTTTTAATTATCATTCCACTATTAATAGCCGACATATTTTCATTATTAAGCATATCAATATTTTTTGCACGATGACAATATAAATTCTTCATAATTGACGGTGACAACAACCCCAATTGATCTTCCACCACAGGTAAATATATATCACCAGGTTTATTATTAATATATTTTAATGCTTTTTCAAAATATTGCTTCCTAACAGTTGTATCATCATCAAATATACATATTAATTTTGAGTTTTTACCAATCTGTTGTAATCCTTGGTTATAGGCTTTAGGTAACCCTTTATTCCCACCCATACTTATATACTGATAATTATAATCTTTTACAATATCTTCATTATTAAAATTTTTTGTACTATTATCAACAACAATTACATTAATATCTTTTATCTTTCTTAAATCTTGAATAGTTTTTGAATCATGATAATTCTTATTATATATTACCAAAATTACATAAAAATCTTCTATTTTATAGCTCATATATTATACTCCCTAACTATATTGTACAATAAATTCTTAAAAATAAATTAATCACTTTAAAATCAATCATCCTTACAAAAAGCCATACGATCAACTGATAATTAATACTTTCTCCTTTTATTTTAATAATTCCTAAATATTTGTTCTTATTAAAATTTGGAAATCTTTCTTTTAACCAAATTATATTTTCATTCAATGTATTTCTTACCAATTCATAAGGAGTATGTCTTGTAGCATATAACATATACCATACATTTAACTTAATAAAATAATATTCTATTAAATCATCAATAACAATATTGTTATCTATTAGTTTACAATATATTGAATTTAATAAATAATCAAACTGTAAACCATTTGATAAACTTTTATGTGCTGTATTAGACACACTTGCTTCATTATAAAACCAGTTATATCCTACATAATTAATAATTTTTATTTTTTTAGTAAGGGTAACCGCCTGAATCGTAAAATTTATATCTTCTCCAATATTAGAGTCTAAAAATTTTATCGCATTATCTTTGATATATGATGTTCTATAAATTTTTGCCCAAGCAGCAACAATTTTAAACTTTGAATATTCGCAATCTTCTAATATAACCTGATCGACGATCTTGTTATTACTATTAGGTCTTTTATATCCTCCAATTACAACATCTAAATCACCTTTTTCAATCTCAGAAACAAAAGTACCTATGTAGTTACTATCAAAATAATCATCATTATCAACAAATAACAAGTATTTTCCTGTTGCTAAATCGATCCCTTTATTTCTGGTTTTAGAAACTCCCATATTTTCTTGCTTAATGGTTTTCATTTTATCAGAAAATTTATTTTGATAATCTGTTAATATTTCCCATGAATTATCTCTTGATCCATCATCGATTGCTATCAATTCAAAATTATTATAATTTTGCTCAAAAATACTATCTAAACATCTTTTAAGATATTCTTGTGCGTTATAAACTGGTAAAACTATTGATACTTTTTTTTCCATTATAACCTGCCATTCCTTTCCGACTGTATTCAAAAGATATATTAAAATCAATAAATCACAAGACTATTTAAATACTATAAATTTATTCTGTTATTAATTTTTTATATTCATATTTAAAATAAATAGTATATAACAATCCATGCCACATCATCGTTCCAAAATATGCATATGTCGCACCATGAATACCAAATTTTGTTATAAATAAATTTGATAGTATCCATCCTATAATAGCACTACTAATATAAATTACAAGTTGTAAATTATTTTTTCTCATTGTAATTAAACCGGTAGAAAATACATTAGCTAAAGCATATAAAATTGCCCCCATAATGATTATTAATAAATCGTATTTATAAGCAGATAAATCTATTGCATATACTAAACTTAATACTGGTATTCCCAATAAATAAGCAGCCACCTCTATTACAATTCCAAATAATATGATAAGTTTAACAATTTTATATACTAAAGATTTAAATTTTGAATAATCTTTACCATTATATGCCTCTACTAATTCCGTCAATATTGGTCCCATAATATATTGACCACATAAACTTATTACTGTAGCAGGCATGACAATTATATTAAATATTGTCTGAAAGGAATCATCCATTATTCCATCAATTGTATACTTAGGTACATTAACGATATAAATTGCTAAAAAAGAAAATGCAAATACAGTAAAACCAGCTTTAAATAAATTGATAACTCTTTTAAATTTCACTTCTTGACGCTGAGTTATCTTTTTTACTACTGGAAAATCAAATAAAATAATCACTAATAAATTAACTATAATTAATCCATAACAAGAAAATATTAAATTTTTTGTTGTTAAATCTATCAAAAGAAAGAGAATGATTGATATTATTGACTTAAAAAACTGTGACATGCCACATAGATATAAATTATTATTTTTTTGCATATAGCCATATAACGTATCACTAAAAGCCTCTAAACATTTGTACAAAGTTAACGTAATTATAACTATATTCTTTTCTATAGAATAATTCTTTATAAAAATATACCCAAAGCAGATCAGCATCATTATAGCGCATGTTATAATTTTATGTACTAAATACTCTGTATCATTCAATTCACCCTTCACATCAGAAACTTGATATGTTCTACCAGCATAAATTCCGACTACAAATAATAAACAAGCTAATGAAAAGGCAAAACTAAATATTCCACCATCATCTATTCCATTAATTCGATTAATTATAATTAAAAAGAAAAGTGAATTAAACGAATTAAATGTTAATCCTAATGTGTTCCAAATTACATTTTTTTTTAAATTATTTTTCATTATCATTTACCTTTTTCTTTAACATAGATATTTCTTGTATTAATAAATTAATTTTTGTCGTTTGTCCTGCTATTATAACAGTAAGTGCAATTATAATTAAAAATAGTACCACAAATAAAAAACCGGCAACAAGATTAGATATTGTTTGGAAGCCTAAAATTCCTGCTACAAATTCAAATAAAGAAGGAAATAAGGCTAATAAAACAATTGCAAATGAAGGAACATACCAAACTAAAGCAAATTTCATTGGAATTCTTCCTTTTTTCAAAATTATCGTTACTATAACTATTAAAAAAATACCAACTCCTAATAAGCCTCTTACTAGATTATCTGACATGTTTAAACCTCCTTATCCCAACTACTAAAATAGACAAAATCACATTGATCATAAAATATACAGTTTTCCAAGAGTTAATCGAAGAAACCCCACCCTCTCGTTCATTCATTGAAACTGCTACTTCTTTAATGATATAATTCTTTTTTAAAAGTTCAGTATTAGTAATCGGCTCTGGGTAATCGATTGGATATGATTTAGCAAAATCTTCAATAACCAAACGGCCAGAGGCTCTAAATCCCGAAGTAACATCATATACTTTTTTTCCTGTAACTAGTTTAATAAAAAAGGAAATAATTTTAATACCAATTTGCCTAGCAGTAGAAGATTTAAATTCACTAGTTGATTCATCAATAAATCTCGAACCTATAGTTAAATCAGCTTCTCCTTGTAAAATTGGTCTAATAATATTATCAACATAACTAACATCATGCTGTCCATCACCATCATATTGAATTGCCACATCATAATCATTCTCTAGAGCATACTTATAACCTGTTTGAACTGCGCCTCCAATACCTAGATTATGAACTAAAGGAATTACGGGAATATTGTTTTCTATACATATTTTCAAAGTGTTATCTGTTGAACAATCATTTATAACGATCACATCATAGCTAGTATTGTTATCCTTATTATATTTAATTATTTTATTATACGCTTTTAAAATATTCGCTTCTTCATTATACGCCGGTATTATAATCAATACTTTTTTTTCCATAATTTCTCCATTCTTTCTTACCTATTAGCTTTGCTTATTTATAATATTATTTAAATTTTCTATCTTCGAAGATTATAACATATAGAATTGCATAAATAAAGTTTCATAAATTATACTGATTAAAAATATTCAATATCTTATTTAACATAATTTTATGATGAAATATTAAGAATAAAATTTTTAATATATATTAAATTGATACTTTTTAGTATTAACAATATTATTTATATATCTGTATCATAAAAATGTGCAATTTAAAAATCAAAAAATAATTTATCAAAATTTCTGATTTTTATTAAAATTAATTTTATATAAACCACTTTACTTATTACAATCAAAAAATTTAATATTCTTTCATAATTAAACCCAAAAGGTTAAATCAAGATTTCTCTTAAAATAAATTTATTTAATATATCATTTTCTTTTTTATAACATATATTTATCTTATCAAAGAAGCGCCATAAAGTATAGCGCTTCAAATCACGATTAAATTTTTAAATATTATTTTTATTTTAGACAATAATTAATGCCCCTAAAATATTAATAACTGTAATTGTTTGAAGGATAATTATAAACATTATAAAATATCTGTTCAAATTATTTTTGATAATAATTTTCTTGTTTCTAATAAATATTACTAAAAACACTATCACTGGTAAAAAATATCTTCCTTGTACTCCTTCAATTGTTGGCCAACCAACAGGAGTAAACGCAAACGCCATTGCTAACATTGAAGCTCCACATACTGCAAAAAAAGTTAATAAATATATTATCTTATGCAATATTGATATATCAGCTGTATCGTTCTTATTTTTAAATCCAGAAGTAAATAATGCAACTAACCAGATTATAAATATATTTCTAGATAGTATTAAATTTAATGACCCAAGATATTGTCCTAAAGTTGTAAAAACATAATGATCAAATTTTTTCACTACAGTTCTTACAAAAAGCATAACTGTTTCTTTAATGTGTGATATAAAATATGTAAAACTATAGCCTTCTTGATTCGCCCATGTAACAACATTTGCTTTTGATACCGATCTAGCAGCAAGATTATTATTTGTTAATAAAGGTAATCCTACCATTGTTATAATCCATGGACAGATTAATGTTATTTTAGTTAATATTCTTTCTTTGGTATCAGAAATTCTTGTTTTATTTATTAATATTGGAATTAAATTCAATAAAAAGTAAATACCACTTTTTTGTGTCACTAATACACATGAGGCAATAATGTAAATTAACATATCAACTTTTTTTATTTTATTTTTTCCATAAACAAAATAAAAGCCATATCCTATTACTAACCAAGCACTTGATAAAATAATCGTATCATAAGATAACGATGAACATTGATGAATAACCATTGGTAAAAGCCCGATCGTAAAAATTGTGGTTTTAAATATTGGTATTTTTTTAATAGCATAATACGAAGCTACAGCATATATAATAAGATTTCCAAATCTTGCGATATATATTGTAAGTATACCATCTATTGATAAAATTCTACATAATGTTACTAATAAAATTCCTGGCAAATACGATATAACATTAAAATCCACCGACAGATTAATTCCTGTATTTACATAGTTATTATCATTATCGTATAAATTAATCATCTTTCTATAACTATTTAAAGTTTTAATCGATGGTTGTGTATCTCCAATAAAATTTTCACTCTCCCTAATAACAATATCTTCTCTTGAACCTTTGGACATTAATACCGAAGAAAAACCTAATGTATTTCTTATATGTGTTGTATCATCAGGTATATTCCCTGGTGTAAACAAAATCATATAACATATTCCGCATAATAAAACTGTAACAATAAAAATTTTTTCTAATGATTCTTTTTTTATAAAAATAAAATAAAAACTTATTATTAATATTAAATCCACTAAAATAAAAATAATTATTGATAGCGGAGTAACAAAATCAGGCATTGTACTATATATTTTATATGCCAAGTGTGCCTCTACATCTGTATCTTCACTATCACAAACTCTAGTCTGAACACCTTCACTATTATTAATTTCTTCTAATTTTATAACTATATCTTCGCTACTTTTTTTATTAGTAATTTCAACTTTTATTTCCTGGGATGCAGTGTTTGGTAATACTATTTCTTCTAATGAATTTAAAATTTCACCATCTATATTTTCAACTATAGCCCTTATTTTACCTTCTGTTTGTGAGTTAAGGTTTTGAACTGTCAAAACTACCGATGACAATTTTGAATCACTACTTTTAAAACTATATTTATTATCAATTATTTGTCCTTCTTGCAAAGGAACCCATCTATCTTTTAATATATTATTTTTATCAAACAACACATCTCTGTTCATTTTAGGATTTATATATACAAATCCTATTACAATTGAAAGTACAATTATAATAGTTGACACCAACAAAAAAACATTTTTTTTATTACAACATACCTTCCCTTTCAATTTATCCATCATTTCTACTCCTCAGATTTGCTATACATTATTTATTGGTAATTATTTTAAACATCATTATAGTAATACTTTTTCATTTCATCATCTACTATTTTATGCTATTAATACAAAGCTAATATTATTTAGAATCTTTCTTATAAATCTTATTTTTTTCTAATCTATCTATTCTCCCAACAAGTCCTGCCTTATAATCTCTATACCCCTTATACATATATGACAATTTTCGAAATTTATCTTTTTCAAAAAATAATACTTTTAATGCTTCTTTTCTAGTACATTTTTTTTCAAGTTCACAATATTCGGGAAAATCATTCACATATTTATCATAAAAATAGTGACGATTGCGAACGATATAATATCTTCTTATATAATTATGGTTATCAAGATAAAATATTTTCTTTCCTATATTTCTTTTTACAGTATCACCAAGTTCGTGCTGTAATACAGCTTTATTTACCTGAACGATCTCATACCCTTTCTTTCTTAATGCTAAACAAAAATAAAAATCAACACAATCAATAAAATACCATTCTGGATAGCCCTCAACTTCCTGATAAGCTTTTAAATTAACTAAATTTCCAGATGTCATAACTAAAATTGGATGATCTATCCCTTCTAAATGAATACCCTCAGTTCTTTTAGTTAGATGGAACGGTGAAACGATACCTATTTTTTTATCATTTCCTTCAACTGATTTTATATATTCTTTCATTTCATGTAATGAATTTTTTTTAAAATAACTATCTTGATCCATCGTTAAAAGCCAAGAACAGCCATCTTCTATTGCTCTTTTTGCACCAATATTTAAAGCTGCTGAAATTCCTAAATTATCCATATTGGGAATATATTCAATTTTTTCTATTCCTTCAAACATTTTTGAATTATCTTCATTAGAATTATCTACAACATATAATTTTTTTAATTCTGGTAAATAAGTTCTAATATTAAATAATATTTCTTCTTTATTGGGATTATATGCAACTACTACTCCTGAATACATTTAACATACCTCTATTTAATAAGCTTTCTTGAAATTTTTTTCAATGCCTCTGGCAATTGAATTCTAGATACTAATTTCCATCTTCTTGAATTTAATATTTCATCTAACTGTGGGTTATAACTAGCTTGTTTTTCACTCTTGCAAAATAAAATTAAATCACGTAACGCTTGACTATTGAATGACTCATTTGATTTATATGTATAATGTTTCATATACTCTTTATTCATTTCAACAACTTCTTTTACTTGATATTTATTTAAATTATTAATTTTAGTCTGATACTCTTCTTTATTATTTTTAATATGAATAACCTGTTCTAAAATCTGCTCATTAGAAGCACTCATGTTTATTGTCCAGCCAAAACCATATTTATTTATTCTCTCTCCTACAGCACCAATATCTAATGCAAAAACTGGAACACCACCAGAAATTGTTTCTGTTAAAGTATATGAATATGTTTCTGGCCAAATCGACAAATTACATACCATGTGAATATTATTCTTCTTTAGTAGTTTTTGTAATTCTGTCCTATTATAGCGACCATGATAAGTATAATTATCAGTATTTCTTTCTAAAGAATCAAACTCTGAAGTTCCAAATAAATGATACTTAATAGTTTTATCTTTTGTATTTTTTACTAAATATTCAATTACTTTAGCACCTTTATGCTTAGCCATAACTCCAACAAAAGCAATATTAAATTCATTTTCCTCGATCTTTAAATTACTTTTTTGTTTATCTGCACGAATTCCATGTTCTATTACTGTACAATCTAAATCATTATATACATTCTCTACTATCATCTTTGTAGACTCTGAAGGTGTAATAATCAAATTAAATCCTTTTAAAAATTCATACCATCTTTTTTGCCAAATTGGTATTATATCATTTGCCAAGCGCATTTTATTATACAAACACTCTTTACAATTCTTCTCCTTTTGATCAAGTGATAAACAATATTTTTCCATATTATATAACATGTTAATTGAAGGACATAAGCAATAAAAATCATGTAATGTAATAATCGTCTTTATATTGTTTTCTTTAGCTACATCTAAAATATCAAAATAGTGCCCTATCATATGATGTATATGTAAAACATCAATTTGTAACCCTTTTATTATTTTTTCTGCTAATTTATAATAATCTTTATTAAAATAGCTATACTGGCTATACGCACTTACACCATCAAAAACAAGTTCCTGTTCATCATCTTCAAAAAATGAATGAACTTTATAAATTCCATTACTAGGAAAAAGAACATGAAAGTTATACTTTGATCTTAATTCTGTAATAATATCCATACAATGAATAGTCGTTCCACCAAGATTATTTCTCGGATTTTCAAAATCATGAATTAAAAATAAAATATTTTGTCGTTGTCGCAATTGAATGTTATATAAAATATTAGTACATATATTATTTAGCGGAAACTGACGGCACCATAAATCTATTTTTTGAGAATATGCTGGATAACGATCATGCAAAACTTCCAAATTATGCTTTAATAACTGTGTTTTATCATCTAAAAAAGATTGACTCTCTTTATGCAAAACAATAACCTCATCACATGCAACATTTCGATACCCATAATCAAGACATCTAAATGAAAAATCATTTTCTTCTCCATACCCGCGACCAAATTTTTCTTCATCAAAATATCCAACTAAATTTAAAACCTCTCTTTTAATAAACATACAAAAACCATGTGTTGTTGGTAAATCAGGATATTCTAAATATGATGCTTCAGCTACGATATTTGCATATTCTTCAAATGTATAATTTTTAGGAATATCATTTGGCTGTAAGCCTACTGGTACAGATACTAGCGTAGCATTATTCGATAATGCTGTTACTGTTGCAATTGTTTTATCTGAATATGCACATTTCTGAATACGCTCCAACCATAAACTAGGTACTTCTGTATCACTATTTAATAGTAATACATCATTTTGAGAATACTTCATTCCTCTATTAACAGTACCAACAAATCCTAAATTCTTTTCATTATACAACACATCTATATTAATATCATTATACTTATTTTCTATTTCTCTTAAATATTCTCTTACTCTTTCATCAGGACTTTTATCATCGATAAGAATAAGTCCATTATTATTTAAATCAGTATTTCTAATAATACTATCGATACATTCCTTTAAACAGTCTAATGCATTATATATTGGAATAATTATGTCACAACGCTTCATTTATATTCTCCTTATTTTTATACTTGTTCTGCGAAACCTCGTTCTAATTTTTTAAAGATTTTATACCCAATCACACATACTAGTATAGATATAATGATTAATACTAAAATTGATTTTACCCCTGGTAATATATGATACATAAATGTATTTCTATACGCTGTTAGAATATGCGTTAGAGGATTTAGGTTTAATAAAAATGCAAATTTTGCTGGTAATTGACTAGATGTATAAAGAATAGGTGTAGCATAAAAAATCATATTTAAAATAAAAGTTACAATATATTCTGTATCTTGAATATAGATATTAATTGCACTCAATATAAAAACCAACCCTAATGTAAATAAAAATTGAATTACTGCTATCAGCGGAACTAGTACTATATGCCAAGAAATTCCTACACCGCCAAAAATACAGAATACAATAATTATTAAACATGAAATAAAAAAATTCACAAGACCACTCAATACAACAGAAATAGGCAATATTTCTCTAGGAAAATAAACTTTTTTTATAATCCCTGCATTAGCTTTTATTGTTGTCATTCCTTGTACCATCGTTGTTAAAAAGAAATTCCAAGGTATAATACCTGTAACAACAAAAATCAAATAATTATCCATATCATTTTTCATAATTATTGAAAAAACGATCGTATATACAATTGTTTGTAATAAAGGATTTATAAATGACCATAGCACCCCTAAAAAAGATCCTTTATATTTTCCACGTATTTCTTTTTTTACATTTGATTTCAATAATTCGCGATAATTATATAAATCTTTAAATAATTTCATATCATACTCTCCTATTATCCCTTAGAAAATTTTATTTCTTTTTCAAGAACATCAATTCCATCCGAATCTGTTAAAATCACTTTTATTACATGTTCTCCAATAGAAATACTATTACAATCAATATCTATAGCCCATCCTATTTTATCTTTATTTAAATCTATAAATTCACTTTTGTAAGCCTCATACACATCATTTCTTGGTTTTCTAAAAATACCTTTTTGCTCAACTTTATCAATAAACAATTTTAATTTTGTATTAGGATGCTCACTTATTTCCCATCCCTCTACTCTGATTTGATTAGTAGTAGAATCTATTTTTTCAAATGATTTTGGTTTTTCAATAAACATAACAGCTTTAGTTTGAATATCTAAATCGGCTTTATTAATTTCACCCTTTTTATAAGCCTCTCTTTGTTGTTTTAAATACTCGTTGATTACATAGGTAGGATCACCATCTAACCTAAATTCTCCTTTATATAACCAAATTGCTCTTGTACATAATTCTTTAACAGTATCTAAGCTATGTGAAACAATAACAATTGTTTTTTCTGTATCACGAAGTTCTTTTAATTTCTCAAAACATTTTTCTTGAAAATGTTGATCTCCAACCGCAAGTATTTCATCAATTAGTAAAATTTCTGCATCAACATTAATTGCAATTGAAAAAGCTAACCTCATATACATTCCAGATGAATATGTTCTAACTGGATTATCTATAAAATCTGCTAATTCTGAAAATTCAATAATATCATCTATCCTTCTTTCTATCTCTTTTCTACTCAAACCAAAAATAGATGCATTAAAATATATATTTTCTCGTCCTGTAAAATCAGGATGAAATCCTGCTCCCAATTCAAGCAATGAGGTTAATTTCCCATTTGTTTTTAGAGTTCCTTGCTCAGGATAAAGAATTTGTGTCATTAATTTTAATAATGTTGACTTCCCGCTTCCATTAGTACCAATTAACGCAACAGTTTCTCCTTTTTTTATATCTATATTTATATTTTTTAATACTTGATGGTATTCAATTTCTTTTTTTCTAAATATATTGATTAAATTTTCTTTTAAAGTAAATGGTTTATCATACTGAACTTTAAAACGTTTATATAAATTTCTTACTTCAATAGCATTATCTTTATTTTCCATTTTAACACCTCTCAAGTACTATATCATAAATATATTATTTTTGATATAATTATCTTCTTAATATCAACACTATTTTTTTATCGCAAGTTGTAAAATGAAACTGGAATTAAGACAAAGTAAAGCTTGGCTAGTCAATATTTACTTTTGTTTTTACCCCTTATCTTCTTTTAAATTTTTACATGAAAAACGTTCATAGAAATCGTATTATATCGTTACTACACTTTATAAAGGAGATCTCTATGAACATCTATATTATATCACAAAAATATGAAAATAAACATCTTCAATTTTTTCACTATAAATTTATCATCAATAGTCTTAATCAGTCAATGCCAAATATAAAGATCTTAAGGATAACACTGGCAAACTCAATTCATTAGACATTTGGCTAATTCTGTTGGTACTTCTATCTCTAATGTCTATTCGATATGCTACTATACTGTTAGAAATACTCATATTAATGAATATACTTTAGGCTGCCTTTGAAAAAAGATCTAAAAATCATAAAATTCCTAACATTCTGAACTTGTTAAAGATGGTATAAAATCAAACAGACTTTCTTCTGTCGATGAAACCATTAATTACTTTATCTTCATGAAAAGGGACAGAATTAAGAATATGGAAATTATTTCTACTCAGATTTTCTATAATTACATATACGAAGGAAGAGTATCGATAAAGCCTATCAATCTGTCTAAAATGCTGAGAAGAAAAACTAAAAAGAACCTATATTTCCAAAAGACAGAGGGAAACTTCCGTTACTGAAAAACCTTAGAGTGGTTGATACAAAAGATGCTAGAATGACACTTATTCGACCCTGATTGAAAGAAAAATAAGATTTTATTATAGTTCCAAATCTTCTAAAAAAGTTTATATGCAAATCTACAAAATTTATAAGTTCTATGGCAATGGTTTTTAGAAAATATTCAGATTCATTTCATTTGATAATGAAAGTGATTTGTCAGATGGAGGGATGTGGAGAAAAAGCTTGAATCAAAGAAAAACCATACAAAAGTTTATTTTTGAAGACATTATTATTCATGTGATAGAACATCAAATAAAAACCATAATGATTTTATAAGACATTTCAATTGATATCAATACAATAGCAAATAAAAGGAAGATACTTGAAATATCTTCCTGCTGAACAGCCATTCTTAAAAAAATTAGCTGAAATTTGTATAACTAAAAATACTATTTTCTATAGAGATTAGAGTTTTATATCTTATTTCCACTTCTACTTGCAATTCAGAATAATTTTTTGAATTGTTTTTTCCATGACTTAATATTTTCTTCCGGTAAAGAAATACTTGTCTCATGTTCACTATTTATCCATTGTTCTAAGATATTTTCAATATCATTTCTTTCAATTACTGGTAAATTTGTATCTTTAGATATCGCTCTTGCACGATTATCTATAGAAATAATCAAGCTCCTATTTAAATAATTTAAACTTCTAATTCCAGCATGCAATCTTGTCCCAATGTATTCCACATTGTCTTTTTTTAGTACTTTATCCAACTCAACTAAAGATGGTGGAATTATTTTAAACTCCCTTAAATCAACAATTGATTCCAAATATTCGTAATCATATTGTCCTTGTATCCATATATATACTTCAGCATAATTATTTTTTAATATTTCAAGCATTTTAACATCTTTATCAGGATCTTTCATGTAATCAGTCACTGTGGTAACTACTATGTCTGATTTTTTTGATGATATTTTCTTACAATGTTCAGGAGTCAATGCCCACATTGTTGGACAACTAGTATTTATAACGTTCTTTATACCAATATTCTCTAACGCTTTTTTTGTTTCATCATCACGCACAGAATGAATAATTTTAGGATTTAACATATATTTTAATAATTTTTTACTATATTCACTCATGTCATGTTCTAAATCTATACTTTGCATACCAACACCCAACAAACATATATTATTCATTACTTTAATATCACTTGGAAAAGCGAGCTGTCTCGAATCTTCCATTCTTTTATATATTAAATTTGTTCCGCATAAAATTTTTAAATCATCTTCTATATGTTCTGATTTTTTATCATAAATATGAGTTGGTATATGTAAGAAATTTGATTTTTTTAAAACATCTTCACAGATATTTTGACAATACGACATTATTATTTCATCACCAACATTATCAGACCCAATACCTGTATCTAATAAAACCACCTCTTTATTTAATGATAAACGTTTCCACTTTTTCTTTTTAATTGCGTTATCTAATTCAATGCATTTTTCATTATAACTCTTATTTGGTAACTGTAACTCGTAATAATGTTTTGTTTCGCATTTTTTCCATTTATAAAAATCATAATCAGGTTTTATTAATCCAGGGTGTGTTGTTAATTCAACTAAAAAATCTATATATTTATTAAATTCTAAATATTTTAGAAATTCATTCCTTCTTTCTTCATCATTAATACATAATTTATTTTCAATAATATTTTTTGATATTTCAGCCATCTCAAAAACATTAAAATTTTCTATTAAATATCCCCGATTATCTGCAAGCATTGTGTTAATTCCACCTGCATTTTTAAAACCAACAACAGGAATATTATAATTTAATGCTTCTAATACAACAGATGGAAAGGGATCTTCTCTAGAGGTAGACCAAAAAATATTTATATTAGATAAAAGACTCTTATATTTATCTTGATTCTCTATAAATGGGATAATATGCATACATTCTGTTAATCCAGCTCTTTCTATCTGATTGTACATCCACCCTTCAAGTTCCCAGTTATTACCAAAATTTCCTGTCCAAACAAAATGAATTTCTTTTGAACATATTTTTTTTAAAATAGATGCTGCTGAAATAAATAAATCAATTCCCTTTCTTAACTCACATGTTCCTGAATTCATAATAATATAATCATTTATAGTAAATCCATACTTACTAAAATCATTTTCTTGCATTTTTATATCACTTTCCAGATATACGCCTTGTGGTCTAATCAAACATTTTCCAACAATTTCAAGAAATAATTTTTTAAAATCATCAGCAACTATTTCGTCAGGAAATACAATATAATCTGAATATCTTGATACTTCTTTTCCATAATTATAAAAATTATATAATTCTATTGTAGTTTTCATTTCATGAATTAAAGATATAATTTTAAAATCATAATCTTTTAATACTCTTACATATTCCCCACCAACAACAGTATTAGTAATGACTTTTGAATAACCATCATTTCTTAACATCTCTAATATTGCTTGTACATATTCGATTCCTGTCAGATACTTTATTCCATTATAATTTAAACATTCATATATATTAGAATAATTATAATTATTATTATCTAAGTAAATTATAGGTATTTTAGCTTCCGCATATTTTTTTGTTAAAAAACTAACATTATGATGCCCTGCTAAAACAACAACCTCTTTACCTATATTCTTCATTTTTTTAGCAATATTATATGCTAATATAGGTGCCCCTGTACCGGTTAAGTTGTGAGTCAATATCACTATCTTATCATCTGTAGTATTTTCATTTATATTTTTCTTTAAACATGTTAGTATAGTATCTTGATTAGTTAAAGGTTCAATATTTATTGTATCAATTTTCATCTTTGCATTTAGGTCGTGTATGTCAAGTCTTATTTCATTAATTTCATTAAAAAAATGGATTTCATGAATACTATCTATCTTAGTATTTAACTTAAAATGCACTTTATTTTCTTCTTTGAATATTTCATTAAAATTTCTATAATATACTATTGCATCAAAAAAATCTTCAACTGCATCCATACCTCTAAAGTTTAATCTAATTCCTTTAATAGATTCATTTAATCTTATGTATATTTGAGGATCATTATTAGTAAATTCCCAAAAATCACCATTTTCTATAATATTTTCACTACTAATAAATTCGCCATTTTTCACTAAAACCTTTGTTTCTATCATATCTTAATTATTTCTCCTTTTACAACGATCCTTTTCCATATACTACACTTTTAACAGTTTTATACATAATTGTAAAATCTAACCAAATAGACCAATTATGATAATAATAATCGTCTAACTTACATCTATAACTAAATTCCACATCACTTCTACCATTAGCCTGCCACATTCCCGTAATACCTGGTTTAAGTTGAATAATTGAATCATAGTATTGCCCCATATCATCTTTTTCACGAGGAAGATATGGTCTAGGCCCTATAAAACTCATTTCACCTTTTAATACATTTATAAATTGTGGCCATTCATCTAAAGATGTTTTTCTTAAAAAATGCCCTACTTCAGTAATTCTAGGATCGTTTTTTAATTTCTTATTAGTCAAATACTCTTCTTTGATCTTTGGATCTTCTGCCATCATTTTTTCCAACGCATCTTCAGCATTTGGAACCATTGATCTAAATTTATATATTTTTATTAATTTACCATTTTTACCAATTCTCTCTTGTGAAAATATTATATTATCATTATCTCCACTTTTTATGTATTTATATTTAACAAACATTACCAGTGGTACCAACGTAGTAACACCAACTATTCCTACTATAATATCAATAAAGCGTTTAAACATTCGATCCAATAAAGACATTTTATCATTTGATGTGGCAATTAATAATTGCCCATCAAAATCTTGTACTTCTGATGAAAAAGTCATTGTTCCGTTTACATTTGGCAAGTATTTAACAGCTTCTACTTTACCGTAGATATCACTCATCACTTTATCCAATACTTGTTGATTTGCTTCTGGTAAAGCAATAATTATCTGCTCTATTTTTAAATTATTAATAGCTTCATCTATTTTACTATAGTCATAAACATGGCTATGCTTAATAATATTATCTTGTTTAAAGCCATATAATTCATTAGTTTTATTTACATCTACATATCCTTTAACATCTGTTAAAGCAAAACGATTATTATTAGAAATTTTACCCAATCTAGCTGCTTCATATCCTGTGCCAATAACTAATGTTCTCCGTGCAAATTGTTCTCTAAATGCTATTCTTAAAAATCTCGAAGCTAATAAACTAATCAAGAACATTGAAACAACCATTAAAGTTAAATGAATTCTTCTTTCGTATCCTGTTGATTTAGGTACAAGTACTAATAGTGCAATAAAAAAACAAAAACTTGATTTTACTAACTGTTTGATCTCATTCCATATCAAACAAGTATTTAAAGAATAGTGCCCATAAATAAATAAGAATAAAAAATATAATGTTCCTGAACCTAAAATCAAATCGTTGTCCATATTAAAATATAAACAGATAAAATAATACATCACTATTTCTATTGCAAATAACATAAATGGCATTATTTTTCTATTCATAATCTCACCTCGACATTCATAGAACAATTATACCCTATTATCTTAATTATTTCTATCTTTTATCGCTTGGTTACATCTATTTGACATTAAACCATAAATATAAATCTAAATTCCAACTCAATTTTATAAATAACAGAATGTAGTTTTCAAATTAGAAATACTTTTTTATTACCCAAGGCATAAAAGATAAATTTTTATCTATCAATTTTATTCTTTATATAAATAAAGAACAAGTAAAATATTAATAACTCCTTTACTTGTTCAATATTTTTATTGCTATTAAACTTGGTTTAAAATGCAATTGTCTAATTCATCATAAACAATTATAATTTTAGATATTTGGATCTGTAGGATCCCAAGTCTGATTAAGTGGTAATTTTTGAGCACTAGGTTTACTCAATGGATCATTTCCACCTATAACAATATCAACTCTTGTACCAAGAGCACAGTTATCATAAATCCATTTAGCATCTCCACATGTTAATCTTACACAACCATGTGAACACGTTGTTCCAAGTTGATTATACATTCTAGGTGACAAAGTATATATGTTCATCTTATTATATGGTACTGAATGAAACAATATACCGCCTACAATCCTTGTTGAATATTGTCCATAACTTGGTCCCATCAACTCTCTCCAACGATATTTTGCCGGCGTATAAAATGTTCCTATAGGAGTATCATTACCAACAGAACACACAAATCTTTTAAATGCTATAGTATATTCACCAGTACCATCTTGAGTTAATACTGTCACAACATTACTTCCTTTATTAACTCTTAACACATAGGAAGAACGCACACCCAATAAACCTTCTGCATCTTCATATAATCTTCCATTTGCATCATAACATATTTTATATCCGTTTTTTTCTATAAATGAAACAGATCTTCTCATCCCATTATTTAAAATACTGACACCCTTAGGACATAATTTAACTTCGATTGCTTCTATCCTAAAACTTCCACCAACAGTACCAGCAACTTGATCATTTTTAGCCCAGTCCAACCAACCCAACTCTTGGACATGAACTCGATAATATATATCATAATAGTTAGAAATTTCTCCTGTTAATTTGATTTTTATTGCTTCTACTCTTTTTGAACTTCCTGCAATTCCACAAATTTCTCCATCAGAAACATAGTCTAACCAGCCATAATCCTGAATATGACCACTATATTCAATATTACCACTATAATTATTTTCGCCTAGACTAATTTTTAAAGCTTCTATTCTTCTTTTTTGATTAATTGTACCACTCGTATTTCCATTTGTTTTTAAATCCATCCAACCATATCCCTGCACATAAGAAACATAATTGACATTTCCCATTCCAACAAATGGACGACTAGTATTACCTGGAGCAGGATTATTTTTTTCTATCAGCTTTATTTCTATTGCCTCTATTCTATAGCTAAATGTTTCAGTTCCTGCTTTTTCATCATTTTTAGCCCAATCTAACCAACCTAATTCTTGAACATGAACGCGATAATATACGTCATAATAATTAGACACTCCACCAACTAGTCTTATTTTAATGGCTTCTAATCTTAACTTTTGGCCAACTGTACCACTTAAAGTTTCATTGCTTCTATAATCTTGCCACCCAATATTTTGGATGTGACTACTATACTCAACGTTTACCTCATATGGTAAATCAGATATATTTATTCTTATACCCTCTACTCTTTTTGATTTTCCAACAGTTCCTGAAGTGGCTCCATCACCAACATTTTTCAACCAACCTAAATCCTCTACATGTGTTGAGTAATAAATATTACCTGGTGATCTAAACGAGATATTTGTTGATCCCGGTGGTGTATCGCCCTTTTTAACAAGTTGTATTTCAATTGCTTCCATACGATAAGCATATGCTTGGCTGCCAGCTGCTTTACCATTACATGCCCAATCTAACCAGCCATAATTTTGAATATGAACTCGATAATAAATATCATAATAATTACTTATTTCACCAGTCAGTTTAATTTTAATTGCTTCAAGTCGAAGACTTTTTCCTATTGTTCCACTAGTTACATCATTACTTACATAGTTACTCCAACCAATGTTTTGAATATGTGTTGAATAACTAATTCCACCTGATAAACTACCTGAATCTAATTTTATTTTAATAGCCTCTAATCTTTTAGACTTTCCACTTGTTCCTGCTGCCTTTCCGGCTTCAACATATGATTGCCAACCTATATCCTGTACATGTGTTGAATATGTGATCTTTGGTAGTACGATATCCTGCTCATTCGTTTTTTCAACATTTTCATTCGTATCTTGTGACTCTGTATTATTATCTTGTCCCATTTTCGACTCAGTTTCCTGCTCTTCTGTTACAACACTGTCATTATCTTTTGAATCTGATTCAAGAGCATAAATATTACTAACTATGGTAGTAAAAATTAATACAAGTGTTATAACTATACTCAATAACTTTTTCATTTTTCACCTCCTATTATCATTTTATCATATACTATATATGAAAAATATTTAATATTGTATTTTTATAAATTAAATAATGCAAAAAACTAATCTTCTATCCTTTTACATCACCATGTATTTACAATAATAACTCAGATAATTAATTTATCCTCTACTAGTTATTCTTTATACTAATTCTTTTAGTTACTATAAATTAACAATAATTTTCCCTTGTTTATAGTATTTTCAATTTTTAGAAAACCTTGATAAATTTTAATATACTTTGTTTATTTATCTTCCTTTTGTAACCTTTTTCAATATCTTAATATTTTAATTTACTTACTTTAATTTGTATACTTTGATCATATTAACTTTTATGTTTAATATATTTATGTGTTTATCAAAAATATTTATTTTTCTCATTTTCCAATTATTCGATTCTTCGTTATAATCACTATCCTACTTTAAATTTTATTAATTTATTACTGCATGAAACTTACAGTTATTATTAACCATTAACAATTACATTTCACCCTAGATATATAATACATAAAAAGATGACAAGTCGACTACTTGTCATCTTACTTTTATTTTATTATAAAACTATTTTCTGTACTTCCTGGAGCTTTGCCACCTTTTTCCACTAATACAATTTGAATTGCTTCTAATCGTTTTAATAGACCTTCTGTTCCTGCACTAGCACCGTTTTTAGCCCAGCCTAGCCATCCATAGTCTTCTACATGTGCTCGATAATAAATATCATATTTATTTGCCATTTCTCCAGTCAATCTTATTTGTATTGCTTCCAATCTCTTTGATTGTCCTACTGTTCCTGAGATTGCTCCATTACTTTGCCAGCTCTGCCAGCCAATATCTTGTACATGACTTCGATATTGAATCGATCCTGAATAATTAGGATTTTCTAATGCTATTGTTATTCCTTCTATTCTTTTTGACTGCCCGCTTGTTCCTGATACTTCTCCATCATATTTTGCTTCTTGCCAGCCGATATCCTGTACATGTGTACTATAACTTACATAGTGCTGTACAAATGGTCTTGTTGTTGCTCCTGGTGCTTCTCCACCTTTTTCTACCAGTACAATCTGGATCGCTTCTAGACGATAACTATATCCTGCTGTTCCTGCTGATTCACCATTTTTGGCCCAATCTAACCAGCCAAATTCCTGGGCATGTACTCGATAATATATATCATAGTAATTAGCCATTTGACCGGTTAACTTTATCTCAATAGCTTCCATTCTTTTTGATTGTCCACTTGTTCCTGAGATTGCTCCATTACTTTGCCAGCTCTGCCAGCCGATATCCTGAATATGACTTCGATATTGAATACCTTCAATATTATTAGTAATATTTATTCTAATTGCTTCTAATCTCTTTGACTGCATTGTTGTTCCTGAAGTCGTACCATTACTTCGCAGATCCTGCCAGCCAATATCTTCAATATGAGTTTGATATGTTACAGATGGTTTAGAAACCGTTACTCTACAGCTTGCTGTTTTTCCATTGCTTGTTCTTACAGTAATTGTTGCCGTTCCAGCACTTTTTGCTGTAACTCTTCCTGCACTTACTGTTGCCACACTGCTGTTACTTGTTGTCCATGTTAATGTTTTATTTGTAACATTTTCAGGAGTAATAGTGGCTATAAGATTTTCACTACTACTAACATAAAGATTTAAACTCGTTTTATTAAGTGATACGCTTACTGGTTCATTGCTTTGAACAAGTCTAAACATAACTGCTTCTATTTGTTCATTACCTGAAGTATCACCACTATTTTCTCCTTGATTAGTCCATTCTGTCCAACCAAGATTAGATAAATAAGTACGATATTGTAAAATATATCCTGAATTATTATCTGTTAAAACGACATTAATTGCTTGTAATGGTAATGATTCTCCTTCTGTTCCATTGATTGTTTCATCATTAACATCATTTCTCGTCACCCAGCCATTTACTTTATCATAGGTTTTTATAGTTAATTGATAATCACCTAAATTATCAATTCCGATTTTAAACGCTTCTAATGATAACGATTCTCCGATCATTCCTGCAATCTGACTATCTCCAACATAGTCCAGCCAGCCTTTTTCACTAACATGTGCTTGATAATAAATTGATGGACTATAAACAATAGAACTATCTTTTACCAATCTAAAATCAATTGCTTGAATATTCTTTCCAACTGTTCCAGCATTATTTCCTTGATCAGTCCATGCCTGCCAGCCAATATCCGCACTATGAACTCGATATTGTAATTTATAACCTGCTTGATTATTCAAATTAAAATTAACTAATTGTAATGCTGAATTTGCATTTCCAATAACAGTAGAAGAAGTGATCTTATCATAATTCAGCCATGAACCATTGCTATATACTTGCCCTGATAATACTGCTGACTTAACTACATTCTTTAAATTCATCTTGATTTGATATAAGTCTAATGAACGTCCTGTAGTCCCTGCTGTATTAGGTTCATTTACCTCATCTAACCAGCCAACACTTTGACTATTAGCTGAATAATATAAAGTTGGTTCATTATCGCCTTTACCTGTTGGTTGTCCTGTGGTATTTTCAGTATTTGTTACATTGCTTGATGAATCACTACCTGTACATACTATTGTTACACTTGATTTTGGAATATATCCATAATCTTTATCAAAATCATATTCTGATTGACTTGGATTTTGAATTATTCCTGTACGATCACTATTAACTGCTCCATCAGATTGAATTTTGTAATAGTTATTTTTATCTCCATTTTTTAAAACAATAAATGGATAATTTGAAGGAGCATAACTACTATATGTGCTTTTAGAACTTACAGGATATGTAGAGTATAATGTTTTTGAACCACTGCTTGCATCACTTTTTATGTTAATAATAGAATGATTATTATTTAATGTATCTTTTATTGCAATCGTATATTTTGATGCATCTTTTGATCCTAAATACTCATCAATTCGCCAACAAATAGCAGCTCCTTTTTCTCCCCAATATGGATCTGAAGCATATTTAACATTTAAACCACTTGCTTTATCACCTAAATTAGCTCCATAATAACGGCTATCAGTTACAGGATCTAAATAACCTTTAGATATAAACATTGCGGAATGATAATATACACTATATTCAACAGAAGAATAGCCATTTGCACTTCCGTTTGGATCACTGTCATATGCAGCGTGACCAAATAAATTATTCTTTTGATCTGCAATATTACTACAACCCCATGCACTTTCATTTGCAGCTACCGCCAACATTAATAATGCATTTGTTCCATATTCATTTTGATTCGAAATAAAACATTCTCCTAAATTTCTTAATTTCGAAGTTCTTCCATATGAATTTTCAGATGCACCAACTAATGCTGATATAGCCTTATTCAATTCATCTGCACTATATGTAGTTATACTACGGTGGGATAAATATTGATAATAATTATAATATGGTGAAGAACTATTAACCGCATTTGTTCTTCTGTTATTTCGATAATCATCTAACATTTTAGCATAGCTTGCTGCTGTACTGCCTTCATAAAAATAATGACCATCATAACTATAATAATCATAGCCCTCTTTTAAATACGATGGTGCAGTTCCTGCATCCAATGACGAGCTATAGCCACTATTTGATAAATTTGTAGAAATTCCGTGATATAATTTACCATTTTTTACATAATACTTACTTAATGTATTAACTTTAGAATCAGTATAATTTAATACCTCTACTTTATTAACATCAACCCAGCCAATTACACCTGCCTGCATAAATTTAACTTTTGTAGGATTTGTTTCATTATCATATCCCAAAAAGGCTCCATCAGCAGCATAATAGCCATTTGTATAGCCTTCTCTGTTTGTTCCATCTTCATAATATGAAGTATTAGTACTAGCAGAGCTATAAATTCTAAAATTAACTACAGCTGTAGATGAGTTAGTAATTCTTTCAATACTACGACTTTGAACTTTTTTAGAGTTATTACTCTTAGGCATATTTTCTTCAACATCATCTAGCAAATATACATTACCATTCTCATCCATTGTAGTTACAACTTCATCATCTCTTAATGTATCACCAGCAACAAATTCTTCATCTTTTGTGCTTTCTTCAGCTGATACATTATTTAATGGCATCCTAATAGAAAAACTCATAGTTAAAACAACTAATGAGATAAATAATCTTTTTAATTTTCTGTTCATCATCAACCTCCTCTTATTATCCCAGTAAAATTATAGCATATTGACTCAAAATTACTAGTTAAACTATATGATTAACATAGTATGGGAAAAAATTTAAAATAAGGAAGTCTAAATGACTCCCTTAAAAATACTATTTTTCCACTAATTTTATCTCAATTGCCTCTAAACGTTTTGACAATCCTATTGTTCCTGCACTAGCACCGTTTTTAGCCCAGCCTAGCCATCCATAGTCTTCTACATGTGCTCGATAATAAATATCATATTTATTTGCCATTTCTCCAGTCAATCTTATTTGTATTGCTTCCAATCTCTTTGATTGTCCTACTGTTCCTGATATTGCTCCATTACTTTGCCAGCTCTGCCATCCGATATCTTGAACATGACTTCGATATTGTATTGAACCTGAATAAAGCGGATTTTCTAATGCTATTGTTATTCCTTCTATTCTTTTTGACTGTCCGCTTGTTCCTGAAACTTCTCCATCATATTTTGCTTCTTGCCAACCAATATCTTGTACATGTGTACTATAACTTACATAATGCTGTACAAATGGTCTTGTTGTTGCTCCTGGTGCTTCTCCTCCTTTTTCTACCAGTACAATCTGGATTGCTTCTAGACGATAACTATATCCTGCTGTTCCTGCTGATTCACCATTTTTGGCCCAATCTAACCAGCCAAATTCCTGGGCATGTACTCGATAATATATATCATAGTAATTAGCCATTTGACCGGTTAACTTTATCTCAATAGCTTCCATTCTTTTTGATTGTCCACTTGTTCCTGAGATTGCTCCATTACTTTGCCAGCTCTGCCAGCCGATATCCTGAATATGACTTCGATATTGAATACCTTCAATATTATTAGTAATATTTATTCTAATTGCTTCTAATCTCTTTGACTGCATTGTTGTTCCTGAAGTCGTACCATTACTTCGCAGATCCTGCCAGCCAATATCTTCAATATGAGTTTGATATGTTACAGATGGTTTAGAAACCGTTACTCTACAGCTTGCTGTTTTTCCATTGCTTGTTCTTACAGTAATTGTTGCCGTTCCTGCACTTTTTGCTGTAACTCTTCCTGCACTTACTGTTGCCACACTGCTGTTACTCGTTGTCCATGTTAGTGTTTTACTTTCTGTTGTGTTTGATGGCAGAATCGTTGCCTGTAATGTTTCTGTTTGATTTGGAATCGACGTCACTGTTGTTTTATTTAAAGATACACTCGTTATTGGAATATCATTAGAAACTGTTACTCTACAACTTGCTGTTTTTCCATTACTTGTTCTTACAGTAATTGTTGCTGTTCCAGCACTTTTTGCTGTAACTCTTCCTGCACTTACTGTTGCTACACTACTGTTACTTGTTGTCCATGTCAATGTTTTACTTTCCGTTGTATTTGTTGGCAGAATCGTTGCCTGTAATGTTTCTGTTTGATTTGGTGCTAACGTCACTGCTGTTTTGTTTAATGAAACTCCTGTTATTGGAACAGTTGAACCAGGAACGGTAACGTTAAATGTAATGCTATTACTATCACTTCCGGTAACATTGATCACAATTCCACTATTACTTCCATCACTATAAAACAATGTATTATTATCCCAGCCGCTAGTTGTCCCAATAGCTTTTCCAAAAGTACTACGACTATTTTTTGTTAGTACTGCATTATTTAAGTCGCCGCCACCTTTACCCAATCCTGTTTCTCCAGGTCTAAAAACATATAAATAGTCTTTTAGCCCCGTACTTGTTCCTGAAACATTTCCATCCGCTTCATTTACTCCTGTATTTATACGGTAGACAACTAAACCATCACTATTAGTTGTCACCTCTGGGTAAACATTATTTTGTTTTTCATAATATTCTATAACAAAAAATTCTTTATCATTATAAGGAGAGTATACTTTAACAGCTCTTTTTTCACTCGGATTCGTATATTGTGGCCGATTTAAAGTAACTGTGGTAGAATTGGTTATCGTTTGTAATTCATTGTTCCATCCTAAATTATTATACTCACTTGTCATGTATGCTAACATTCCTTGTGGACTATAACTTGTTGTAGTCGCCATAAGATCATAAAAACCTACAGGGACACCACTATCGTTATAACGATATAAATCAGGTAGACCCAAAATATGCATATATTCATGAATTATAGTACCATAAGTTCCTTGATTTAATGAGAAGACACCACATTCAGAATTACTATCATATGTATTAATTAAATTATATGTATCGACCGTTTTATTATGTAATTTAACACTAAGGTTCATTCCACTAATTTTATGCGACCATAATAAATCTGACCACTCTACTTTATCTTCAGTTACCTTATTTCCTTCTAAGAAAAATGAAATTGCATCAACACACCCATCATTATTTTTATCAATGTCACTTGCGGAAAGTACTCTTTCTATACTTTCTTTTGATTTAGTAAGAATCTCATTTACCAATTCCCTCTCCCTTTGGGCTGCCTGACTAGCTGTATATCCATTAGGATTACTAGTACTCTTTTTCATATAATAACCTCTATTATTTGAAAGCATTACAGACACTACTTTTCCATTAGTATTTTGAGGAAAAAAATGAGTTGTTGTAGTCATTTTATTATATGTATATTTTTCAACATATTCTTTCATTGAAATTACCGGTACTTGTCCTATTGGAATTTGCATACTTGCGTTACCTGTATTCATCAATGCATTTGCTTTATTTAAAGTCGAAGCATCGTCCAAATCTGTACTTGTCATATCTGGAAATTCCACTAGTATAGCAATATAATTATTTTCTTGAATAGTACTAGATCTTAAACTACTATTATATGTAATTGAATCTTGTTCATCTCTTTCTAAACCATACATTTCAGTATAGTCAACTAATCCTCCTTCATGATCTTCTAATAAAGAAGTATCTAATTCTTCGTCTTGAGCATTAACTGGCATTAATGCAAAACTTCCTATTACTAAAAAATTAACTATTAGTAATATTATTCCTAAATTTAATTTTCGATACATTTAATTCCTCCTCCTTTTTATAATTATCTTATTCTTAAATAATATCATAATTTTATCTTTAAAACCATCAATGATATTATAATTTTTCAATTAATATTTAATTCCACAATTGTTTAAACTAACAAATAGAGTATAATAGTTATATATCTTCATTGGAGGTAAACTATGAAAAATTTTTACACAGGTATAAATAGATTTATGTGGCAACATTCATTTATAAAATCTTGTACTCACTTTGCATCAAGATTTTGCCCATATATGATGGTCATTTTTTACTTATTATTTTTACTTAAAATGTATCTAAATCGCCCAAATAATTTACTGATATTAGCTGCTGAACCAATATGTGTTGTTTGTATCACATTAATTCTTAGAGTTATTATTGATCGTAAAAGACCTACTGAAAAATACGATTTTAAACCAATTGACGGTAGTAGAAAAACAGGACATTCTTTTCCTAGTATCCATGTTGCTGCCTCTGTGTCAATTGCTTTAGCAGTACTAAGATATGGACCAAATATGGGATTATTATTATCAGCTTTATCAATTGCTATTACTATTGCAAGAATTCTTTCTGGAGTTCATTATATTAGTGATATTGTTGCAAGTATTGCTATTGCATTAGCTATAAATCTAATTTAGAATAGCCTACACCAATATAATTTCTTTTTTTACTCTAGGATAAATGTAAAAAGAGATTTCTTATATTACTAATAAATTATCGTAGTTTTTGAAATCTCTTTTTTTATTACAAATTATTCCAACATTCATTAGTGCTTCATTTGTTTTTAATATATTTAAAACAGTTTTTCAATAAAAAATCAATAATTATACAAAGACACTTAAATGCATTATAATAAGCTGCTTAATTAGATTGATTGTTTTCTTAGTCTAATTGTGTTAAAAAAGACAATGTTTTCAGCCATATTAAACTGACTCATTGTCTTTTAATTTATTTTATTATAGCTCAATTTAATATTTCTTTCCACTTAATAAATAATACCATGTATTTTTACCAACTATTCCATCTTGCTGTAAATTTCTATTTTGTTGAAACACTATGATTGCTCTTTTAGTCTTTTGTCCAAAAATACCATCTTCTTCCAAATTAAAGCCTACACTATTCAATCTCTCCTGAATCAACTTTGTAATATTACCACGCGCATTAATTTTGATAGTTGGACACAGATCTAAAAGCATAGAACTATTTAAACCGTTTTCAGCCATATTATAATGAAATTGATTATTTAACTCTTTTTGCAATCTTGCAATCCATCCATCATACTCTGTTTTAGTTTGATTATTACAAATAATACCATCATAAATTGCCTTTGCAATCTTAGTGACCCCTATATCTAAATATCTATCAGCATCGTCACTATCAACAAAACATACTTCAATTAACATGCTTTTGGCTTTTGTTTTTCTTATTACATACAAATTAGATCCATCTTTGATACCACGATTATTAAATCCTAATGTTGAAATATTTTTGCATATATTTAATGCTTCTGGGTATTCATTACATTTATATGTATATATTTCAGTTCCTTTTCCACCACCAGCATTAAAATGAATTGAAATAAAATAATCTAAATCTTGTTGATTTGATAATCTCACACATTCACTAAGATACGCATTTTGTGTATCTGCTTTATCTACTGTACAGTCAATAACTTCATTACCACTATTCTTTAATAATTCCACTAATATCTTTCCAACATTTCTCGTTTCTAAACTTTCATTAATGAAGCCAATAGTCCCTGAGCCTGGTCCATTTAATGTGTGCCCACAATTAATCGCTATTTTCATCTACGCTTCTGCCTCTATTATCAGTTATCCCTGGTGTTGTCGGATCATTGATTGCATTCCATACACTAACAAAAACTAAACTTAAAACATAAGGATTACCTAGAGCATCTATCAAAACTTTTAATAATGTATCCCAAGTAGTTAGATCCTCCGCTTTTAATCCAGCATAAGCCAATATAGGTGTTAATACTGCTAATATTAATTGAATGATAAAAATTGGGTTTTTAAATCTAATTAATAAGTTTATTCTTTTCAAAATGACACATCCTTTACTATGCAGTTCTTTTCCACATATAACATGTTATATAAGGTTGAAGTCGAGTTGGGATGTTTCCATTTGATTCTACTACAAGCGTACTATGATTTACATTGGCATTAGAAACTGTATTTGCTTGTATATTTATTGAATAGGTAGTATAGCCTGGTACAGGATTTTGAGCATAATATCCTAATCTATTACCATTATTTCCTGTTGCACCAATTAACGCTCTTAAATCTGCATCTTTAGCACCTGCCATTTTTTCTACTGTATCAAAATCAGTATCTGTTGTGTCAACACCAACTGGGACACGTCCATTACCCCATCTAACCCACGTACCGCCAAATGTTGTTTGTGGAGATGTTGATGACGTACTTATATAAATACAACCTACAGGATGCATTAGTAAAAATAATTGTTTTGTTAATGAGGTGATAGAATTAAATGCATCTTTTATTTCAGTTATTTGATCTAAAGCAATCATATTAAATTGTTTATTCCATGATGAGGTGTTTTTTAAATAAAAATCACCATTAGTAGTATTGATATAATAGTCTCCACTTTTTCCTAATGAAGATGTAGGCGTTGTAGTTCCATTTCTAATAATTACAACACTATTAGCTGCTTCATTAGCACTTTGTGTCGCTTGAGTAGCATTAGTTACTGCTGTTCGTGCTTCATTTGTTACACTTAGAGCAGTAACTGTAGCTTTTTTAGCCTCATTTGTAGCATTTATTGAATTTGTCAATGCTGAAGATATTTCATCCTGTTGGAGTGTAGCTTGTTCAACTAGATTAGTTACTTGTTCTTGATGGCTAGTTGATGTAGAAATTAACTCATTGACAGTATTTTTTACATTTAAATCAATATAATCACTTGTTACTTTTATTACCATATCCTGCCATGTATTTTCTTCAGGTAAAATATTGCCACTACCTGCTGTTGCACAAATTTTATATACAATTGGATTTGTCTGAATTGTTTCATCTCCATTAGATAACGAAAATGCAATCGCTACATAACCATCAAGTTCAAATGCTTGTGGTGGTAATTTAAATATTCCATCAGTGATTTTTAACTGAAATGTTTTTGTATCACGATTATTTTCTAAAAAACGATTACTTAAATATTTATAATGGGGTATGGCAACATAACTTTCATATTTACTATCTTTTATAAACTTAAATTCAATATTCCCGCTAAACTGAGCTGGAATATCATTAATATCACATGTAAGATCATATCCCTGCTGTGTAATTGTTGAAACGATCATTGGCTCATTCCTCCTTCTATTTTTTCATTTAGTTCTTGGATTGCTTTATAAGCAACAGCAAGTGCATTAATAATATTTATACTATTACCATCAAAAGTAACTAATTTATTTGATAATCTATAATCATCACCAATTAGAAATCCTATTTGTTGTTCATTATCTTGGGTATAAGTATATATGTCAGTTTTGATTACTTCTTCTAAACCTTTATTAAATAAATCTATATTTTGTTTTTCTTGTAATTCACTTTGATAAATTTTATTAGTAACGATCTTCTTAGTTTCAATGTTTTCTATACTCAAAATATCTGGTTTTAAATATCCGTTTTGATAATTATTATCATCTGTTGTAATAGACCAGTCTAATATTTTAGAAGAATTACTATTCAAATTAAATTTTAAACTTCCTGATTTTGCATTCATTTGATAATTACTAATACATTGTAATCCCTTATTTGTAACCTCCCAGCCACCAATAGTTCCATCAATGCACTCAATAACAATATCTTTTAGAATTCCTTTTTTAATAAATGAAGCATCTAATTTCGTATCTATTCCCCAGGCAATATCAAATGGTCCATCTTTTCCCTGATTACTAAAAGCTATGCCCTTATTATCAATTCTCAAAATATTTTTTGCTTCACTTATATCATCATTATCCATATAATATGTAGCTCGTGGTTTCCCAAAACTATCTGTTTTAGTATATACAAAGCCACCATTATTCCCATTAATTGACTCTACTTTTTCATTGATCATTTCTTGAAAAAGCTGTGTATTTAAATTTACACTATTATTAACTCGTGATATATCACGATTAGTGGTAACTGCAATATCAGAGCTTGTCGCAATTGTTTTATCTAAAGTTATTTTAGAATTCGATAAATCAAGATAATCTTTTTCTAAAACTATGCATAAGAAATAATCATCTAGTTTATGCTCTTTGGAAATACATTTCAAATTATCTCCTAATCTAATTTTTTCAATATCAACTTCTACTAGCGACAAATCAATTGCTGTAATTGTTAATGACAATGACAATTTGGTAAGTTGTGATAAATCCTGTTTAGCTTTTTCTAATAAGACTTGCGGACTACTTATATTTTCATATTCTCTAGTACTATATATCCAGCCATACTTTAATACTGCATCTTCATCAAAAATATAATCTTTATCATTATTTACACTTTCTATAGTAATTGGTAAATCTGTTTCTTGATCTTTTTTTCCTAATGGAATTAGTGCCGTTATTAAATCAACTGATGTAATATATTGTTCTAAATCTAGAATATTTTTTTTGAATTTTATTTCTTGGGAATTTAAGTAATTGTAATTATATGTATAATCAAGATAATTTTTATTATTTTCTTCTCTAATTGACAAATATCCACCATACTGATCAATTAAAATATCTTGAATACTATTCATTGTTGTCATTCTTTTACTATCTTTATTATTGATAAGAATATTATTATCAATAATATTTCCGATATAAATTCGTTTGTTCTCCTCGACCATCTGGTTATGTCTATCTAGTCTGCTTTTTAAATAAGTTTCAACAGATACATCTTCATAAACCATCAATGGTTGAATCGTATCATTTAAATAACCTAATACTCCTTCACAAGTATAAGTTCTTATTCCATCAATTGTATCAGAACTATCGATTACTCTTCCTTTAAACATTAATTCTTGGCCATCTTGATTTATTTCGATTAATTTCAATACTGAGACTAATTTGTTAATTTTATTGTAATGTGGATGAGTAGGAAGAAGTGTAAAAATTAAAGTATTTGATGTATTTACTTTTTGTTTTAAATCTAGTTTAATACAGCGATGATCATAACTAGATGAATCATGAATTACATATTCATCACATAATAATTTAACAATCATAATCTTTCATCCTCATCATTTAAATAATGTTTTTTAAACGGGTTAGCAATAATTTTAATAGTAATTTTATTAACTAGATTATCATCTCTATTATCTAATTCAATTGTCATTCTTCCCTCATAATAATATTCACTATCACTAGTAATAACTGCTTTTACTCTTTTTCCATGAAACAAATTATATAATTTATCAATATATTGATGCCATATCTCAGTTTTTTCTATACTATCAACATTAACAGTAATCGTTCTTTGCTGATAGGTTGGCTTTCCATACACTTCTGTTAAATCAATGTAATTGTTGGAATATGGAATAGCAATGATATTAGTAATTACTTCAGGTGTCCCAATGTTATAACTTAAGATTCGCATTTTAAAATCATCTTTTAAAGAATATTTCTTTTCTTCAATTTCATCACTTTGATATAAGATCAAATCTATCATGCCCCATGTCGCCCCTTTCTATTAGTTTCTCTAGCTAATTCTACGTCTATCGTTGGAGTAATTATTTTACCAACTTCTGTTTTATCCATATACACATCCATTTTAATTTTAGACATGCTGGCTGCTAATTTATCATAATCAATTATTTCTTCATTAATGCTATTATCCCGACTAAAAGCTAAAGATAAATCATCTGTAAACCAAGAATTAGATGTCATAGCTGATTGTTTAAGTTTTCTAAATCCTGAATCAGCAGCATTGATCATATCTTTTGTAGCTAAAGGCATTGCTAATTCAAAACCAACAGCAATCCCGCTAGGTAAATATTTTCCAATTTCGTCACGCATTTTATGAGAAGGAGAGAAAATATCAAAGAAATCAGTAATAGCATCAAAAACTCCAGTACACGCTTTTTTAACTATTTTAATCAATCCTGTTATCCCTTTTGTAAAACCGTCAGCTATACCACTTATTATATTTTTACCTAATTCAAGCCAATCAGTATTTTTAATAGTATCTATAATTTTTGAGGCAATTGTTTTTGCTGTTTCTTTAATATTATTTAATAAACTACTAAGACCATTAAGAATAAACATCATCACATCATACCCTAATTTATACCAGTCAATTTGACTAATTGTCATCATGAAATTTCCCATCAACTCTAAAGCCGTATTAATTAAATTCCCAACAATACTACTAATTCCCTCGACAATTTTTCCTAAAATTTGTTTTCCACTCTCTAACAATTCGGGACCTTTTTCTATTAAAACCGCAATAAACTGAGCAATAATTTCAGGAACTCTCTCCAACAAATTTGGCAGAGCTTCGAAAATTCCTGTCACCAAACTATCTAATAAGTTCATTCCCGTTTCAAGAACTAACGGCAAATTTTCAATTAAACCTTGAACAAGGGTCATGATCATATCAAAAGCAGCTGGTATCAATATCGGTAATTGCTGGGCAAAGCCGTTAATTAATGCTAGGATTACTGTTAATGCCGTTTGTGCTAACATTGGTATATTTTCTATTAAACCAAGTAATATTTGCGATAAAATACTAAAACCACTTTGGGTCAACTGCCCTGCCTGTTCATCAATAGATTCACAGAGCAATATTAACAAATCGCCTATCGTTTTAATAATTTCCGGCATCGCTTCACTAATACCATTCATCATTTGTCCTATTAAATTAGAACCTGTAGCTAACATCCCCTCTAATCCATCTTTTTCTAAGGATTCTTGTAATTCATTTACTGCCTGAATTCCAAAATCAGCAATTCCATTAAGTGGTTCCTGTAAACCAGAAAGCATTGTTACTCCCAAAGTTTTTACACCTGTTTCAATAGTTGTTAGTTTACCTGGTAACTGTTCAAATGGGCCACCCATTTTTAAAACTGCCTCAACTCCATTTTTTGTCATTGCAAATAATGAACTTGACAGGCTAGCAATTGCTTTGCCAGCACTTAATGCCCCTTCACCAATTGATTTTAATTTTGTTTTTAAAGTATCTTTTTTAGCTATTGAAGATGTTACTTTATTTACATTAGTGCTTAGTTGATCTACTGATTTATTCGAATCTAGTACTGCATTATCAATTGAATTTTTAATAAAGCTTGTAACTTTTGAAAATACACTTCTGGTTATTGATTCAATACCTTGCATTGATTTACTTAAACCATTTGAAACTTTTTGACTTACTATATCTATTCCTTTAGCTACATTATTTATAAGTTTTGCAACTTGATAAACCATTTTAGTCAATATCTCATCAAGTTTATTTGCTTTTTTTTCACTTTTTTCTAAGCTGTTTTCTACTTCTTTTAATTCATTTTTATCACCCATATAACCATCTCCTTTAATAAGGAAATGTAATGGCTCATTGGCTCTATTAAATTACTTTTCCATCTTTTATTTTTATTTCATTTTCATATCCACATTTTTTACATTTAATAAAGATTCCAGTAGAATTAGCAATATCATTAAATAACAGTAATTTTTTATGACATTTTTTACATGTAAACCAATCTTTTCGCATTGCTGGTATTTTTATTATTCGTTTTACCATAAAGCTTGTCCTATAATTTCATCACTAATTGCAGTTTTTTCAAGTCTTAATTTATTTTGAATTTTTCTGATCCTAGATCTTTCTTTTTTATCAGCTATACTTGAAATATTTATACCTCGATAATACATTCTTTGTTTCAATTCACAATCTCCTAAACCATGAAATAAAGCTAAAAATTTAAACCAGTGCATATCACTTTTTAATAAATCAATCTGATAATATTGTAAAAATGCAGCAATAAAGTAATCTCCATCTATTTTAAAATCATATATCCTTACTTGTTTATCTAATTCAATATTATTTTCTTTACTATCTTTTTGTTCAACATTACCTTCAAAAAATTGTCTGATTGCTAAGAAGGTTTCCGTGTCTAGCGGCTTAGGAATTTCATCAACAAAAAGATTTAAAATTACATTTGTTAAATATTCTTTATCACAATTTTGATTATTTAAAGCATCGCTCAACTCTATCCAATATTTAAAATCAGTATTAATAAAAAAGGGACAAAATAAATTTTGTCCACCTGGGTGATAGTGCATTTTAAATGCCTTTCATCCTTTTTGGTA
>NZ_CAMPPT010000004.1:0-307694 GCF_946902305.1 Clostridium sp. Marseille-Q5894
TTGGATCTCTTTTTATTCTTGCCATATTTCATTAACCTCCATATTTTTAATTTTGATAATAAGAAAAGTGTGTAGCAGTAATATAACACATATTACTTACTTACACACTTTATTTTACACTCCCTATTAATAAGTATTATCGTTTTTTCATGTTCACTTTATTATAAACGTTATTTACCTGATTATTTGATGCATAGTATTATAATATTTTTAATCATTATGTTCTTTTGTTTTCCGATTTTATTTAACAAATATAAAAAAAAGCAATCTCTTATTAAAGCTGTTTTTGTATTATTATCTTGTTGTTTATTAATTTCTGGAATAGCAATATTTAATCATAATGATAAATTATCCACAGAAGGTAAATATATTGGCATCGATATTTCAAAATGGAATGAAGAAGTCGATCTTCAGCTAGCTAGTCAAGAAATTGATTATGTAATTATTCGTTGTGGTTATACTTCTTTAACTGATGGCACAAAAACTAAAGAAGATCCTTATTTTAAACAAAACGTTAAACAATGTGAAGAATTATCTATTCCTTATGGCGTTTATTATTATTCGCTCGCTCAAGATGCTATTCAAGCAAAAAAAGAAGCTGATTTTGTAACTTCATTATTAGATAATAAAGTACCTGATTTAGGTGTTTTCATAGATTTAGAGGATGAAGAGTTTCAAGAAGATTTATCTAACGATACTTTAACTACTGTTGCAACCACTTTTTTAGAAAACATTCCTAGTCAAAATAAAAAAGGAATCTATGCAAACCATAACTGGTGGACGACAAAACTTACCGATAAAAAATTAAATGACTATATAAAATGGAAAGCCCGCTACAATAATGATCCTATTATCGAAGATGAATATCAAATCCTCCAATATAGTGAAACAGGTTCTATCAAAGGTATAATTGGTAATGTAGATTTAAATATAACAACTACTAAATACTGGCAATAACATCATAAAAAGAAGAATATATATTAGAATATCGTATCGATCATGCCCAATGAATTATTTAATCAAACAAAAAATAGTTAACAGTGATATTTGAATATGCTTATGATGAAGAATTTGAAACTCTTAAACAAAAATAGATAACATGGAAGTGCATTCTTGATAAAACTCATCTATATTCTTGATGAGTTTTTGTCTATCTAAATATAATAAAAAAAGAGTAAAATGCATAAACATTTCACCCTATCAAGCTTAATTGATTTTAGTAATCTTATATCCTAATTTATCAAATTCATCAATAATCGTTTGAATATGTGCATTACCATTAGTTTCCACAGTAACCCTTAATTCCACTTCAGAAAAACGTGCAAAATTTTTAAACTGGTTATGATCAACAGCAATTACATTTGCATTGCACTGATTTAATACTTTAGACACTAATTCTAACTGTCCCGGTTTATCTTGAAGTTGAACAGAAAAAGTAAAAATTCGACCTCTAGATATTAATCCCTTATTGATCATTGAAGAAATTGTCATTACATCTATATTTCCACCACTAATCAATGAAACAACTTTTTTATTCTTCTCATATAATTTTTTCAATCCTGCTAAAGATAAAATACCAGAACCC
The DNA here is from genome assembly GCF_946902305.1 of Clostridium sp. Marseille-Q5894. Lineage (NCBI taxonomy): Bacteria > Bacillati > Bacillota > Clostridia > Eubacteriales > Clostridiaceae > Clostridium > Clostridium sp. Marseille-Q5894. The sequence continues at coordinate 1,586 of NZ_CAMPPT010000004.1, forward strand.
TCAGCTACCATCTTATGTTTTTCAACCAGCAAAAGAAAACTATCCATCAACTCATAATCATTTACTGTAATTATTCCATCAACATATTTTTTTATATATTCAAAAGTTTTATTACCAATTGTTTTTACCGCTGTTCCATCAGCTATTGTATTAGCCTCAGCCAAAGTAACAACCCGATCTTCATGAATTGCAGCTAAAGCGCTTGCCGCACCTTCAGGTTCCACACCATAAATTTTAACATTAGGATTAATTTGCTTAGCCGCACAGGCAATCCCAGCAATTAATCCACCACCGCCAATTGGTACTAAAATTACATCAGTATTTGGTAACTCTTCCAAAATCTCTAACGCTATGGTTCCTTGCCCCTCAATAACATCTTCATCATCAAAAGGATGCACAAATGTATATCCTTTACTTTTTTGTAATTCTACCGCTTTAGCATAAGCTTCATCATAGACTTCTCCATGTAAAACAACTTCTGCCCCATGGGCTTTTGTTGCATCCACTTTTATTAATGGTGTATGAGCAGGCATACAAATAGTTGCTTTAACACCTAACATTTTAGCAGCATAAGCTACTCCCTGTGCATGATTTCCAGCCGAAGAAGCAATCAATCCTTTTTTCTTAGCATCATCATCAAGTTTAACAATTTTATTATAAGCTCCTCTTATTTTGAATGCACCAGTTTTTTGGAGATTTTCTGGTTTAATATATACATCATTACCACATTCTGCTGAAAAAGCTTCACTATGAATTAAACGGGTTTCTTCAATTACTTCATCTACTCTTTTTTTGGCAGCTTTAAAATCTTCTAATTTTAACATTTTTTATATCCCCCTTAATTAAATTACATTATAGCATTTCTTATCAAAAAATAAAATAATGTTTAATTCCATTTCTAGCTAATATAAAATATATTTTTTAACTATCGCTAAATCAAGCTTCAAAAAAGCAAACCCTAAAGATTTGCTCTACTTCGCCTTTATTTGGTTACTTGCTTCATCAAAATAAAAACTATTTGCTTCTAAACGCATCATAACTTCATCACGATCAGCATCATTAACTTCTAATAAATGTTCTAGAGACATATCATCATCCCTTAATTTCGTATTCAAAAAACTTACCAGCATATTAATATCATTTGGCAACATTATATCTCACCCTTTCTGTTCAACATTTTTAAACATTCATAAATTCCCTCTTCATCATTAGATAAAGTAATATAATTTGCTCGTTGTTTCACCTCATCAACTGCATTAGCCATAGCTACGCCCATACCTGCAAATTCAATCAAACTCAAATCATTATATCCATCACCAAAACTAATTACCTCTTCTTGTTTAATACCAAGTTGTTCAATTAACATTCGTAAAGAAGCTGCTTTATCAATTCCCTGCGCCATTACTTCAATAAAAAACGGTGCTGAACGATAAATACTTAAAGACTCGCCATATGGCTCCTTAAATTCATCAATAATTCTTTTTGCATGATCAGGTTCTCCAGTCAATAAAACTTTATTTACCGAAAAATCTACAGTCTCTTTAAAACTATCGATATGTTTTATTGGCATATGATTAACTTCACTTTCAATAATAACATATTTATCGTTATCATCTTCTGTCAAAATCAATTCATCAGTATAAGTCATTACTGCCAAATTGTATTTTTTAGCACGATCGTATACTGCATGAGCTGTTTTGGCATCATATACCTTTTGATAAATAGTTTTTTTAGTACGATAATCCACTACTTTAGCTCCATTAAATGATAAAAGATACCCACCTGTTTTGTCCAACTCTAATTCCTTTGCTTCAGCATATAGCCCCGCTGTAGGACGACCTGAAGCTAAAACCAATATTACACCTTGTTTCGCTAATTTTTGTAATATAGCTTTTGTTTTAGGCAAAATCTTTTTATCACTACTTTTTAACGTTCCATCCAAATCCAACGCAATTAATTTATATGTCATCTTTTCTACCTCTCAATATACTCAAAGTTTATTAAAAGATAGATATTTTGTCAAATATATTTAGTAATATATTTGATACTATTATTATAACCTAATTATTACTATTTAAAGCCTTGAATTCTCAATAAATTCTTGTCTATAATATTTCTTAGAAATTATAAAATTGGAGGTATCAATATATGTCGCTCATACAAGCAAAAAAATATTTAAAACAATTTGATCGTGATCAAGATATAATCGAATTTGATGTTTCTAGCGCAACTGTCGAACTTGCAGCTCAAGCCTTAAACTGTATTCCAGGAAGAATCGCTAAAAGCTTATCATTCAAAATTAATGATCAAGCTATTTTGATCGTTACTGCTGGAGACATGAAAATTGATAATCATAAATATAAAGAAACGTTTAAAACTAAAGCTAAAATGCTGTCACGTGATGAAGTCCTACCAATAATTGGTCATGATGTCGGTGGTGTTTGCCCTTTTGGCATCAACCCTAATGTTACTGTTTATTTAGATGAATCTCTCAAGCGATTTAACACCGTTTTTCCCGCCTGTGGCAGTTCCAACAGTGCAATTGAATTAACAATTGAAGATTTACAAAAGTATGTAAATGCTTCATGGATCGATGTTTGTAAAACCATCTAATGATGGTTTTTTATTATTGCATAAAAAAATATTATCGCATTAACTTTTTTTTATTGCATTTAATAAAAAAATATTATATACTAACATCAATTAGTAATAGTAATTAAAAGCAATGATTAGGAGAGTAGTAATTTACAGAACCTACAGCGAGCTGGGAAATGGTGTGAGCCTAGCAGGGGAGTTTATTATGAAGAACACCTATGAGCTGTCTACCGAAAGCATATGCAAGTAGGCTAGAACGTTACCAGTAACGTTACTATTGGCGGGTATCGAGTACTCTATGAAGTATTTTCCGTACCATGTAACTATTAAAACTATTTAGTTATCTGGGTACTCGCGACATTAAGCGAGTTTTTCTATTCTCGCAACTATACAATTTTAAGGGGGAAATATATTATGTGTGGTTTTTTAGTAGTCGGAAATGAAGAATTTAAATTGGAGGTATTTAATGACGCATTAGATCAAGCGGCTTATCGTGGACCCGATCACCAGCATGTTAGTATAAAAGAGGGAATAACATGGGGATTTAATCGATTATCAATTATGGATCTATCTTCAAAAGGAAATCAGCCTTTTGCTTATAAAGACTGTGTACTTGTTTGTAATGGAGAAATTTATAATTACCCTGATTTAAAAATAATGTTAGAGAAAGAATATACTTTTAAATCTGGTAGTGATTGTGAAATCTTAATTCCTTTATATAAAAAATATGGTTTAGAAATCATGTGTAAATTTTTGGATGCTGAATTTGCACTAGTAATCTATGACAATGAGAAAAAAGAAATCATGGCAGCTCGCGATCCAATGGGAATCAGACCAATGTTTTATGGTTACAGCAAAGTTGATGGAAAAATTTGTTTTGCTTCAGAAGCTAAAAGTCTATTTTCATTGTGTGAAGATATCATGCCTTTTCCACCAGGTCACTATTATAAAGAAGGAAAATTTATCTGTTATAACGATTTAAGTGATCCTAAAATCATTAACAATGACGATTTAGATACAATCGCTATAAAATTAAAAACAAAATTAGAAAGTGCCGTTAAAAAAAGATTCATGTCTGATGCACCAATCGGTTATTTATTAAGCGGTGGTCTAGATTCGTCTTTAGTATGTGCGATAGCTTCTAAATTAAATGATAAGCCAATCAGAACTTTTGCTATTGGTATGGAAAGTGATCCTATCGATTTAAAATACGCAAAACAAGTTGCCGATTATTTAGGTACTGAACATACTGAAGTAATCATAACCAAACAAGATCTACTAAATAATTTAAGAGAAGTTATCTTTCATTTAGAAACATATGATATTACAACTATTAGAGCTAGTATGGCGATGTATTTATTATGCAAATACATTCACGAAAACACTGATATCAAAGTAATTATGACAGGTGAAGTTAGTGATGAATTATTTGGTTATAAATATACCGACTTTGCACCAAACCCTCAAGCCTTTCAAGATGAAGCTAAAAAACGAATTAAAGAATTATATATGTATGATGTTTTAAGAGCTGATCGTTGTATTTCTGCTCATGCCTTAGAAGGACGAGTTCCTTTTGCTGATATTGATTTTGTTGATTACGCTATGAGCATTGATCCGGTTAAAAAAATGAATACTTATAATAAAGGAAAATATTTGTTAAGACACGCATTTGAAGGTATGGATTATTTACCTGATGATATCTTATTTAGAGAAAAAGCTGCATTTTCAGATGCGGTAGGACATTCAATGGTTGATTATTTAAAAGAATATGCTGAAAGCTTATACAATGATGATGACCTTGTTATCGCAAAAGAAAAATATTCTTTTGCTACTCCGTTTACAAAAGAATCATTATTATATCGTGATATCTTTGAATCATTTTATCCTGGACAAGCTAAATGGGTAAAAGATTTTTGGATGCCAAATAAAGAATGGGAAAATTGTAATGTTGATGATCCTAGTGCTCGAGTTCTTAAAAACTATGGTGATAGCGGTAAATAAAAACCACGCCTAAAAGACGTGGTTTTCTCTGAGGCTATAAGCCTTTGTTACTTGCTCGCGTCTCAAGGCGCTGCTTTCACTTCGCTCAAGCTATTGCTTTTGACTCTCGCTATCCCTCAAAGGGATTATTTTCATTTTTTTACTTTTTTCTTCTTAACTTCTTGTTTTTTCTTTTCTTCCTCTATTTCCTTATCCTCGAATGGATTTTGGTATTCCTTCACACTCAATTTGTCCATCGCAATATCATGTCGTTCCTGTTCCCTTATATACTTTGCGACTGTTGCATCATTCAATCCTACTGTACTCACATAATATCCTTCTGCCCAGAAATGTCTATTCCCATATTTATATTTTAAATTCGCATGTCTATCGAAAATCATTAATGCTGATTTTCCTTTCAAATATCCCATGAACTTTGATACACTTTCCTTTGGTGGAATCATTACTAACATATGTACATGATCAGACATTAAGTGCCCTTCGATTATTTCCACTCCTTTATATCTGCATAGCGTCCTTAAAATTTCACCTATATCTTTTCTTAGTTGATTATAAATCACTTTTCGTCTATACTTGGGTGTGAAGACGATGTGATATTTACACATCCACTTTGTATGTGCCAATGAATTTGCTTTTTGAGCCATACTTCTATCACCTTTCCTTTCATATATGATAGCTTGAACAACTTTAATATATATCGGAAAGGTGAATATTTGTATAACTTTTTTAGGGTAACCAAATAATTTAGGGGGAAAGCCAAATTATTTGGGGGTCAACTTTAGGGGGCTTAAAAAAAGTCCGCTGAAATTTAGGGGGCACTTTAGGGGGCAACCTAAAAAATGTATAAATAAGTTTAAAGGAACAACCAAAAATTTGACAGTTGTTCCTTTTCTCTTGTCCAGATACTTTTTTATTTTATTTTTTAAATTTATAAACTTCTTTTTTTGATTTTGGAGTAGAGAGAACAGGTTCGTTTTTTCTGTTTGCCCAAATTAATCTGCTACGAGCATATTCAAAGTTTCTTAATCCTCTGGAATTTCTTTTGAAATCCTTTGGTGTTCTATTATAGCCTTCCATAGGTCCATTAGACAGTCTTCTTTCGTTACCATCATTATCAGTGATATAAATAAAAGAATTGATGATTTCCTGTTTATGTTTTTTTAATAGGTCAGAAAATTCTCTAAACATAGCTAATGATGAATGAGAATAGAGAATAATCAGATCATTTAAAAGAACAGCGACTTTGTTTAAATCTTTTTCTTTTGTTTGGTTGAATTCGATATATTTTTCTTTTAGGCGTCTAATATTTATAAGGTTTTTATCCAGCTGAAAAAACATTTTTTCATAGTCATAAGTGTTTAAATAGGCTTTGAGCTTATGATTATATCTTGGTCTGTCCTGATAGTCTATATTCTCTACATTTTGTAATAATAGCCATTTAAAGTTGTTGAGTAAATACACTTCTTTAGAAGTAGGCATGTTTTTAAAATCTATGGGTCTGTTATTCTTTTTGCAGGATTCTTCATAGAGTTTTTTATCTCTTGCCTGAAATTTCTTTTTGATATCATTAATATAGTTGTTGATCTTTGTAAGGATCCAGGCAATAACGTGAAAACTGTCAATAACAGCTATACTATTAGGAAAATAACGTTTTGTATAGTTGATATAGGGATTATACATATCACAGATAAGATATTTGACCTTTTTGCGTTCATCTAATGGTATAGACAAAAAATAAGCATTTGTCGTTTCTTCCCATCTGTTAGGGAGAATATCAACAATTTCTAAAGTATTAAAATCTATAATGACCAATGCATAGCGATGTCTGTAATCTATATCTAAAAATACTTCATCAACAGATAGAGTTTCAGGCAAAGGAAGACGTTTGATATCCAAATATTGAAGAAAAATATAGTGTACAGCAGTATCGGAAATATTATATTTTTTAGCCACATCAGCTGTCGTGATATGAATATTTTTCATCTCGTTAAGGATCATATAAGGGGTTATATTGGAAGACTGTTTGTATTTACTGATAAAGTTAAACTGATCATTGAAGTAAAGATTGCATTGAGGATTGGTACATCTCCATTTTCTTTGAGTAACATAAAGTATCAGCTGATAGCCATCCTGTAAAATTGGATGATTGATTTTTCTGATGTATCTGCCTTTTGAATGCATTCTTGAAGCACAGGCAGGGCAATATTCAACTTTAAGAATTTTTTCAAGATGAATCTCTTTAACATTTCCATCAGTTAAAACTTTGGTAATGATTATATCTTTATCTTCAATGTTTAAAAATTTCATGATATCATTATTCATATAGTTCCTTTCATAGTATCTAGACAATATTCATGATAAAGGAACTAAAAAAACAACAACTAGTATCATTTCTAGCTGTTGTTTTTTTAATAGTTATTTTGTAAGACCATCCCCCTAAAGTTGACCCCCAAAGTAGCCCCCTAAAGTTGTGACCCCTAAATTATTTGAATAGCCCTTTTTTATCGCTCCACCCGCATAGCAGGTGGTTTTTTATTTCGCATACTTCGTATGCTCAACTGACTTAAGTCTATATATTCATACAAGTATGAATATTAAAATAAAATGCTAGTTCATTTTGAACTAGCATTTTTATTATTGATCAATATATTTTCTAACTGTCTTAAAAAAATATCATGAATCTTATCTGTCCTTTTAGCAGGGCCTTTTACTCGCTTGTTCATCCGTCTTTGTTTAGCCGAAACATAACGTCCCATCAATAATTGATCAATATTTTCATTATTAATAACTTTTCCTGAAGGATGAAGCACTTGAGCCCCTTTTAACAAAGCATAACTTGCCAGTCCATAATCCTGACTAATTACTAAATCGCCTTTTTTACAAATATTTATGATTGCCTGATCAACGCTATCTTTACCCACTTCACAAAAACAAACTTTAAAATAATCATCCTGAAGACAATGAGCATAATCAATAAAAACAATCATTTCCACTAAATAACGTTTAGCTAATTTTTTTATTTCTAAAAGATCTGGACAAGCATCACCATCAACTAAAACAGCCATGCTTTACAACCAATCAAAATTGTCATCGCCAAAAAACCACCTATTAAACCTCCGATATGTCCGGCTTTTGATACACGACCATTTAAAAATGTAAAAGCAATATTAATAACAATAATATACATATACGATTTTAATAGCATATAAAAATCACCACCAACAAATATTCCTAATGATATCATCGCACCTAAAAAACCATAAAAAATACCACTAGCTCCTAATGTAATCGTATTATATGAATTAATAAACTTTTTCCCTTGATAATAACAAGCACCACTTGTTGCAATGCAACTAATTAATACTAAATAAAAGTATTGGCCAGATCCTAAAAGCGGTTCAAAAAATCTTCCCCCTAAATAATATATACTATATACATTCATAAATATATGCACAATATCAATATGAACAAAATTAGCAGTAATAAAACGCCAATATTCTTTTTTCACATCAATTCTAGGCATATAAAATGCCCCATACTTGATTGCCAATGATGATTTATCGTCGCTCTTATCAATAAAATTAATAATTATAAATATAATAATACAAATTAAAATAATTAAATTAGTTATCATTTAACGCCCCGCCTTTTCTGATTGAATAACCGCTACTCTTCTGGTCCTTTGAAGTGTATGTCCCTTATCGTTAGTTACCGAATATATAACTTCATATTCTCCAACTTCATTAACGTTAACATTATTTTTTAAAATTTTTATTTTTTCAGTAATATTATTACCACTACCATCCGTAGCCTCTACTCCCTCTAAGGCATTAAAACTACTTCCTTTTAAAATCTCAATATTATCGATTCCTGTTAAAGTTGGATTATTTCCATTTTGTCCGGCTACAATCTTAACCCTTAATGAGGCTGACTGATTACCAGCTTGATCTTCAACAATGATTCTTTCAACATACGATCCTTTTTCAGTAAATATCTTATATGTTTCTTTTTCTTCTCCTTCACCCTTAAAATATGCAGTATACGTTGAATTATCTTCTACTTCCTCAATTAAATCAATTGCATTAACTCTTGTATTTAAAGCTACATTAAAAGTTGATGCTTTTAATGTAACAACAGGTTTTGTAGTATCTACTATTTTTATATAAAAAGGATATTCTACCCCTAAATAAGTTGCAGAAACTTTATAAAGCCCTATTTCATTTTTTAAATCAGAAAAATTCAATACAACCTGTGATAAAATAGCCTCATTTGCATTTATGTAATATTGTGGCGAGGTTTGTATTTCACTACCATATTCATATATGAACGTATCTCTTCTAATAGTTAAAGGTGTGATATTAAAAGCACAAACAACTAATATTATATTAACTAAGGCAAAAAAAGCTAATACAATCATAATTATTCTATTCTTCATACCCTCACCTACTCCCTAAAAATCATTATACCATCTTTATATGAAAATTGCTCTAATTATGCTAATGAATATATTCACGAACTATATTATGCCTTTTTATCATAAAAATCAATTACATTTAAAAATAATTAATATTTTTTAATAACTAGACTATAGAAACATTCCCTATTAAATAATATTGCCATTTATCGATAAAAATTTACTATAAAACATTTATAAAAATAATATAACAATTTTATCTTATATCTCATAATTAATTATCTAAATCAGCAATTATAATGCTCCAAAAAATATATAACTATAACTTCTTTATATTTAGCATTTACACATCTCTATCATTATCCAAATTGTTTATCAATAAATATTTACCTCAACAATTAAGCTTAGATACCCCAAAAAAAAACAGCACAATTCCTTGTGCTGTTAATCTTCTATATGTAAACAAATCAACATATATTAGACTTCTTTTTTCCAAATAAACTTAATCCCGCAAAACTTAAAATCGATAAGCTAGCAAAGATTCCAATTAAACCATTATCTCCAGTAGCTACACTTGCTGTTGTATCACCGGCTTTTACTGGATCACTTGCTTCTAATACAGCCATTGCTTTAGCTAATACTTCTTTAGCAGTATCTACTTCTTCCTGTGTTGCTTCTGGATCAGCTGATGTTGCTTTTGCTTCATTTAACGCTTCCATCATTACTGACCATGTCTTAGCACTGTAATTTGTGGCATTTAATGTCTCAGCTTTATTGATCAATCCTTGTAATAGATCCTTATTTGGAATTAATCTTAAGTCTAAATATGCTCTGATCAATGCTTCATATGCGGCATCTACTGCTTCTTGGGTTGCATCTGAATCATCTAATACGGCCTTAGCAGCTGCCATTGGCTCAACTAATCCCGCTACACTGTTTTCAGTATATAGACTCTTATCTAAACCATCTACCATATCATATGCTTCTTGTAATCTTGTTTTATCAGCTCTTAAGACTAAATTTCCAATTACTTCTGTTAAGTTATTTAACGCTTCATTAACATCACTTTCTAAAGCATTTTCATCATTCATGACATCTCTAGCTGCATCTAAGGCTTCTTTAAATGCTGTCCATGAATCAGTCGTATAATTTTTTTCTTCATATTTTTTGGCTTCATTGATCAAGGCTTCTAAAGCACTCTTATCACCTTTTACAAATTCCAACATATGAATTGCATTAGCCAAACGATAGAAAGCACTGTCAACTGTAGTTTGGTCAGCACCAGTGTCTACTAAAACATCTGTTGCTTCTTGTAAAGCAGCTTCAAATTCAGCTGCTACAGCTGGTACAACATTATCCAATGCCCCTTGAGCTTTTAAGATATTAGCTGTATCTACAGCTATTTGTAATGCTGTTTTATCACTTTCAACTGCTATTAAGACTAAATTATCATACGCAGCTTTTAAGTTTTCTACTGCTAAATCTATTTCTTCCTGACTAGCTTCTGGATTTACTTGAACTCCAATTGCAAGTGTAAGAATTTCACTAAATTGATTCCAACTTTCTAAAGTGAAATCACTTTGATTAAGTTTTTCACATTTTGCAATTAATTCATTTAATTGCGTATAATCTGCCAACTTGACAAATTCTCCAATTTGATATTCTTCTACTTTTTCATCTTTATAATAGTATTCAACGATATCACCTTGTTTAATTACATCATTTTCTGTTAATTCATTTCCATCTCTAATTACAATTACCTTTCCATTTTGAGAGATATCAAATCCTGCTAAAAATTGTTTTACCGTTGTATCTTCATAAACATCTTCAATTATATTATTTTGAATTGTATATATACCACTTCTTAGTTGAGCATATGGTTTATAGAAATTAAATTCTGCCGCTGTTGCCGAAGCATTTGTAGCAATATTATTCCAAATCAATGTTTTAGTAATCACTAATTTTACATATTTTGTTGTAACTGTCTCAAAATTGCAAATACGTTCATTGCCATTTTGTTCATATTCTTCCTGGGCAATCATACGATATTCATTACCATCATCACTTACCCATAATTCAATTCCTAAAATATCTCCATTTCCCGTTGCATTGCTATTATAATTTCGTGGTAAAATACTAAATGAATTAATAGTTTCAGCTTGATCAAATTTAAAGAATACTGTATATGGAGCATTTATATTGGTTTGTGTTGACCAAAAAGTACTCTCATTTCCATCAATAGCATTACTAATTGGATAATTGTTATAATTAGGCTTATCGCATGAAATCGAAATACTTATCTGATCTACTTGCAGTTCATCTACAGAATTATCATTTAAAGAATAATTATTTATAAATTCTTCATATAGCGCTTTTGTATCACCTGTTGCTTCAATACTGTATTCTTTATCACTTCTAGCCCACTGCCAAGCCATTTGATGAGATTCTTCTACTGAAATCTCTTGATAATTACTAATATCCTTACCTTCAATTTTATCTGTTAAACGTTGAATCCAAACTTCCCAGCGCTGCAAATAATAATCTTTTGTTAAACCACCATATTCGCGATTTGCATAATCATATACTCCCCAACAATAATATGGTGCCCAAGTTGAAATAATTGCTTTGCTGTTTAATTGGAAAATCATTTTAGTAAAATCATCTTGTCCTTTTGAAGCATTTTGGGCTGCATTTAACCATGTTCCAACCATAAAATTTTTATTACTATTTAAAACTTGATCTTGAAGTTCTACCATATCTAAGAACTCTTGAGATTTTTCTTTAAATAATTCAATATTCCCATCATTAAACGCTTTCGTAAATTCACTATATTTCTTTTCTGCACTATTAGCTACTGCCTGTCTTAAAAAGTCAGTTACATCATATAAATATCCTTCACTATCTTTTAATTGTTCATAATCTTTCATTAAATAATTCAATGCTTTTTCAAATTTTTTCAAATCATAATTTTTGCTCATACTACCATTTGGCGCTGACTGTTTTGCATTAAATTGTGGTCTTACATTAATTATTGATTCTGGTGGATCAGCATGAGTTGCAGGACGATAAACTGTTTCTAATAATATTTCCCATGCCTTTTGAACATTTTCACTACTGCTACCATATCTACGTTCCACATAATGCTTGATCCATTCATCTAAATCCACATCATTTTCTTCCCACATCATTTCAAAGAATAAATCAAATCTAACTGGATTATTGTTAGTTCCTTCTGGTGCAATTCCCATTCCAACCATATGACTTGTTTTATCTTTTACTTGACTTGGAATTGTTGTTAATTTTTCAAGATTTCCATGCACACCAGAGCGACCACCATAGTTTTCAAGCATACAATATACCCAACTACTTCCTGAAAATTCATTTGTAGATGTATATCTTGCTGATTTACTAGCATTTAAATCTAATAATAAAATGTTATTTTCTTTTTCTTCCGTTGTAATTTCACTTAATAAATCCGATTGAAAACTCCATGATTGAATAACCCAAACTGCGTCATTATCATACGCTTTCATTTCATCTAATACTTTTCTTCCAACAATATTCCGACCTATTCCACCAGTTTGTCCACCTTCATGAAATGGATCAGTTGCATAATAATTAGAAACCTTTCCATACACTTCTTCTTGTGCTTGATAAAACATTTTTGCATATTCTTGGTATGTTTCTGTATTCGTTTTTAACATTGCTGGTCGTTGCATACCATTCCAAAGACCTTGAGCAATTATTTCGACACTTGCATCTTTTTCAGTAATACTATTAGGAACCATACCACTATACCCTTGTAAAATAGGTGTCATTCTGTTAAACTGCAAACTCTCCCCACTTTGCAACTGCAAATTAAAATAATCAGATTTTTATACTTTTTGAATTGTAACCGCAAATTATTTTAACTTGTTATCTGTTAAATAAAAAAAGAATGCAATTATGCATTCTCTTGTTTTTTCATATATCGCTTTTATTCCATATGCTATTTTTAAACTTATTTCAATATCTTCAAATACTTCATATATCGCTTTCATATTCCAATAGACATCTCTTGGATGTGCAAGTTCTACATTTTTTCTAATATCAATAAAATGTATGCACCATTCATTTAATAAATGCTCCATCTGACACCATATTATTTTATCTTTTATTTTTATTGAAAAATCATATACTGGTGTTATTACCAGTCCTTCTATTGTTCCTACACACTTTTCTTCTTGTGAATTTCTATATATAATCCATAATCATTACCCAATCATCAATTCCTTGCTTGCTTTCATTATTAATTCACTATCTATTACATCTTTTTTATAATGCATTCCCAGTATCAGACTCTTGTTTATTAAAAGGTTGAGTATTCTTACAGAAGTATTCATTAATGAATATAGTGTATGATAACATTCTTCTTTGAAAAGATCGCTTCTGCAGTTAACTGATTTGAGTCTTGAGACAACATAGTTTTTGACCTCTTCTTCATTGAAGCCAGTAAATGTATAATTCATATTGATGCGTTGTCTAAATGGTTCAAGTGATTTGAGTCTTAATGTTCTTAAAAATTCATTCTGCCCTACAAATATAAGTGTGCAGTAATCTTTAGAATCATAATCAAAATTCATAAGCATGATGAATTCTCTGAGTACTTCTTTTCTTAAAAACTGTGCCTCATCAACAGCTATGATGACTTCCATCTTGTTTTCTGATGTCAGTCTTTTGAGTTCTTCCTGTATCTGATTGAACATTTGCGATTTCTTCGTTGTTTCTTCCAGACCAAGTGCATCATTAAGCATACGATAAAAATCAATCGCTGTTATAGTTGTCATGCATATATAGATGACGACATAACGATTTGGATTGAGTGATTCAAGTGTCTTTCTTAAACATGTCGTCTTTCCCATTCCTGGACTGCTTAAAAATACACCAATACCCCTTGAACGTATGATAAAATCCAGTCTATTTGTCATCTGATTGAAATCATTCGATGCATAAAGTGTTGAAACTGTTGCATCCTTGGTAAAAGGATTTTTATCCATTCCATAATATGTTGTCATTTCCATCAGTAAATGATCTCCTCTCTTCTTGTTTTTCCATTTTCAACTCTATCTGTTCTCTTTAGGAATACTTTTTTCTTTTGTGATGTATCATAAAGATATGTTCCTTCAAAAGTACGAGGATTATAACGAATAATAACTCGAATCCCTATATAAACAGAAGGAACATCAAATAATACATTCTCTATAAGAACTGTTGAATCTCCATTAACCTTTCTTGTCGTTTCATGAAGAAATACATCATCAAGCCATGAAGAATAATCAGCCGGTGATTTATTGGAAAGTCTTGATACTTCAATATCTCTCATATCATACATATACCTTTCAAATGGTGTATGATTATCGTGTTCATCATCTTTCATGGATGAATGGACCGTTCTGTTGTATTCATTGATCCATTTATTGAGATCATCATTCAATTGATGGAGTGACTGATAATCACTTCCTTTATGTACATCTAAAAATCTCATTTTCATGGTATGAAAAAATCTTTCAATAACAGCTTTTCCCGTTGGAGAATAAGGGGGATTATAGATAATCTTAGTTCCCAATTTTGCTTCTATTTCTTTTGTGCTCTTATTTTTATAGCTGCTTCCATTATCTAAGATAATGACTTTGCTTCTCCCATACCTTAAAACAGCATCATGCCACACTTTTTGAAAGTTGACTGCATTATCATTGAAAAAGAATTCAGCACCAACGATCATCCTTGAATGATTATCAATAATAGCTATCAGATATGTTTTTCGATATTCTCCATTTTTATCAAAAATATAAAATGTATGACATGTATCAGCTTCATATCCATCACATGAATGGGCAAATTCCCAAGCCCTTCTTTCTTTGGTCAGTGTTTTACCCTGTCCGTTTCTTAAACCACTGTTTTTGATATAACGCTGAACCGTATCTACCGAACAGTCTCCTTGATTTAACACACCATCTTCGATCATTTTTTCATAGATCATAACTCCTGTTATTTTAGGATATTCTTTAATGAGATTAGCGATATATTTCTTATGTTCCTCATCAAGTTTCCTGACTCTCCCAAGATCGAGTCTATCTTTAGGCATAAGTCCTTCAAAGCCAAATTTTCTGTAAATATGGAGCCAGTATTTCATTGTCTGTCCAGAAAAGTGGCGTTTTGTACCATCAGGCCATTCAATTTCACTGTTTCCAATGCGCTTGAAATAGGCAGTTATAGAATCATCAGTAAATGTATGTGAAACAACTGGCGCAATCATCGAAAATTTGACCTGTGCTACAAGCTTTCGATACTCATAGCTGTCTGTTTTTTGTATATTCATATTATTTTACCTCCTGATTTGAGTATAGAACAGACAATCATGAAATGACATTGCCAACATATTTATTTGATTATCTTTCAAGAACGATCAGGATATTGATTGAAACAGCTTGCGACTGTTTTGAAAAAGAGTATGAAGAGTCATACCGAAAATATCACTGATGAGACTTTCGTAGTCATAGATCAAATGAATGAAGAAATGCATATGATATTTATTTTTTAAAAAGCTGAATATCCTTAAATAATATGAATATTTTTTTATCCAGCGGTAAAGTGTTGAAACAGATATCTGAAATATATTGACGATTTTTTCAATGGTCAATGAAGAAAACATCTTCAAAGAGAGGACATGAAGTACAAAAAATATGGAATATGATGAATGAGGTATGATAAAAGAAGCAGGCAAAATAGAATGAAAATGACCGTCATTACGGCAGTACATCACAGGGACTTCAAGCATCTGATCATCAATTTGGCCATTATGAAAAGAGATATAATGTCTCTGATAGGACTGATAATATTTGATATTGGAAGATTTACAGACGATGCCGTTATGAGTATGTAAAGATGACAGCTCCAAATGATTGAGACAGTAGAATTCGAAATCGCGGATTTGTGAAAAAGAAGGTTCATTATAGAATTTAATATTTTGAGAATCAAAAGCTGACTTGATATTGAGTATAAAATCCTGTATCATATAATTTGTATCATCAGTATCAACTGACGATTGAAAAGGGACAGTGTTAGAGGGTGAGAAGCTTTAACGGGCTGTTTCTTTTCTTTTTCCTTTCATAATATTGATCGATAGATATCATACACTATTCTGCAAATAAAAAACAGATTAAGGTTGATGCAGTGCAGTTTGAAACGGCATCTTTCTTAATCCGTTTGTTTTTTTTATTTGCAGTTTTTGTATTATTTTTTTTGTAGAGAATTTGCGGTTTAACAGTCATTCCTAATGGGTTCTTACTCGCTTATGGGTAAATGAACTTATTAGACAGCACAAGAAATTGTGCTGTTTTTCTTTAGTTTGTATTTCTTGTTTTTGGGCATTTTGATACAATATATGTATGGATGGTGATACATATGAAATATAATGAAATCAGTTTGAATGAAAAAATCTTTGGTAATGACTTCATTGTCTATGACTGGAAAGAATCAGATAATAAAATCATAATATATGTGAAAGCGACTTCTCATGATGATGTATGTCCTGTATGTGGTTCTCCTACAAGTTCTTTACATAATACCTATCATAGAATGATTCAGGCTTATCCTGTTAGAAATAAAACAACTTTTATTGATGTGATTGCTTATAAATATGACTGTACTAATGACAAATGCAATAGAAAGGTTATTATGCAGAATCTTCCTTTTGTTTCTCCCTCTCAAAGAAGAACATATGAGCTTAACTGTCTTATCCTTGCAGTTTCTCTCTTTTTAAGCAATGAAGGTGCCAGTAAAGTACTGAAACTTCTTGGGGTCAATGTAAGCAATGACTCTATCAAACGCCTGACTGATAAGATCATTATTGAAGATGACCCTGATGTCGAGTCTATTGGAATAGATGATGTGGCGATGAGAAAAGGAAAGGCTTATGCAACTGCCATATATGATATGGAAGATCATCATCTTATTGCGCTTTTAGATGGAAGAGATAAGGAAACAGTTGTTGAATGGCTAAAAAATCATCAAAAAATAAAGATTGCCACACGTGACAGAGCAAGTGCATACGCTTCTGCAATCAGTGAAGTTTTACCTGAATGTATCCAGATTGCAGACAGATTTCATCTTCTTCAAAATTTAATTGACAGAATAAAAGATATTTTTAAAACGGAAATACCGGAAACAGTATTCATAAAAGATGGAAAGGTACTGGAAGAGGAACCTCAAAAGGTTCCAGCATTAAAAATCGATCCAAATTCAAAGGAACTTGAAAAATATGACTATGACAACAGTATGCCAGTTGATAAAGAAGGAAATATGATTGATTTTGATGCGGTATGTTATGATAAAAACGATAAACAACACAGACAGCAGGCTGAAAGCCGTAAAAAAAACAGAAAATGATCATTGACATTCAAAAAAGATGGGAGGAACTCGAAAAAAAGAAATACACAACAATAGCTAAAGAATTTTCAATATCAAATATTGTAGCTAAAAAATATGTAAATATGAGTGAAGAGGATATTCAATTGTTGGACAGTCCAAAGAAATACAAACAAAGAAAAACAGCTACAGATGACTATATCAATATGATCTATAAAATGATCCTGGATGGAATAAAGCCAGAAATAATCTTTAGCTATGTCATTATGAAAGGATATAAAGGTACGTGGAAGTCATTGGATAACAGAATTGTATACTTATTAAAAAATAATTTTAGTATTTCTCTTTCAATGGGGTGGTATATTAAGTATAAATATCCAGATAATATCATCATCATAAAAAGAAATGAAATATTAAAATACATAACAACTAAAAATGAGAAAACAAAGAAAAATAAAACAGTTGAAAAAAACATTCAAATAATCAAGGAAAGATATCCAATTATAACTGAACTAGAAAAAATATATGATTCGTTTTACAGCACGATCAAGGAGGCAGATACTGATCAGCTAGATAAGTTTATTGATAATTATAGAGAATCAGTATTAAAAGGATTTATAGAAGGTATAGAAAAAGATATTGCCCCGATCAAGAACGCAATATCTTATCCATATAGTTCGGGATTTGTTGAAGGAAACAACAACAAATTCAAACTCATCAAACGTATTTTATATGGAAGAAGTAAAATAGTCAATCTTTTTAGGAAATGTTACATACCATTTTTAATGAATAATAAAGATTTTAAGCTAATTGATATTTTAGAACACAAAAACAGCACAATTTCTTGTGCTGTCTAATAAGTTCATTTACCCATAAGCGAGTAAGAACCTCCTAATGCACGCATCTTTCTTTGATTCATTCTTGCAAGTTCTGTACGTTGTTCAAACCAGTTATCAGGAATTGGTCCATTGACATTTTCCATATTAGCCATATACTGCCATCCATAATATCCTGGCCCGACTAACCAGTCTTTGATTTCATCAATTGAATAACCTAAATTACTCATAAATCTTCTCCAGACCTCTTCCTGGCCAGTAATATCAAGGATAGCATTTACACCATTTAAGGCTAACCAATCCATTTCATTTTGCCATTCTGTTTCACCCCAAAATGCCATTGTATAAGAATGTGTACAATAATTATATGCGTATCGTACTTCATATGGCGTTTCCTTACGGATCGTTTCTGTTACCGGAACTACTTTATTTGGCATTTTAACTTGCCTCGCTTGTTGTGTAATGGAAACATTACAATAATATTTTAAGTAATAATTCAATCCCGTAGTTAAAGAAACACCCTCATTTCCTTTGATTTGAATTTTACCATTATGATTACTAATCTCATAATAATCATTATCACTTTCACTATTTTCTTCTAATACAAACTCAAACCAGTCTAAATACTTTTCACCAATAGTACGGCTTAGCACTCCTTCTACTTCTTTAAGAGTTTCACTTTTAGTAATTGGTTTTGCATACTCAGTATCTTCAAAATCACTTATCTTAATATCTGAACGTTTAGCTATTGGCGTTTCACTTTCATCACCATATACCCTAACTTCAGCAAAACTTCCAGTATTTCCAATTGAACAATATTCAAGATAAACACGTACAATTCGAGCTTCTTTACCATCGATTGCAAACATATTTCCATCTTTTGTTACAAGAGTATCATCAACTTTTTCACCAACTTTATCAAAAGTTACACCATCCATACTTGTAAAAACAGAATACTGATAATACGCTTGTAAATCTTTAAAACTTGGAATCACTTGAATCTTATTAATATAATAATTATTTTCTAAATCAATGTCTATATATGCAGGATAATACAATGCCTGCCATACTGTCGATAATAGTCCATCATTTATATTTGAAACCGGATAACTAGCATTATTACTATAAGAACGAGCCGATTTTAGATATGCAATACTAGTAGTATCGACATCCTCTATAGGAGGAGTAAAATCTAAGTTTTCTATCCCATAAACTCTTAATTCATTTATATGCATTGATGGATTAGCTGAATTTGATAACATTTTTACTTTAACAAAACGAATTGTTTTTGTTTCAAATGTATATGTATCTCCATCACTTGTTTGTGGAATATTATCCTTCTTTTCTCCAACTTTAATATAATCGAAACCATTTACACTAACATATACTTCATAATTATAATAACGTCCATCTGAATAGTATGGAAGCACATTAATTTCATCAACATCAAAATATCCTTCCAAATCTACTTCTAACCAGCCCTCTCCAGCTACTGCCCAAAATGAACTAGTATTATTATCTACTGCCTTTTCTGGATTACTGCTGCCTTCTTGTCCTGATGCTGTAACAGCTTTATTTAAAGCAACATTTGTTTTTATTTTTTCATATGCTGGATCTAATTCTCCATAAACTCGTAATTCTTTAATATGCCCAGTATTATTATTCGGTTGATTTTCTGCATGCGTTTTTGAAATCTTTACCTTTATATAACGCGCTGTAAAAGTATCATCAAAAATATACGTATCTCCTTGTGATGTATTCCAGTTCGTATCATTTTTTTTAGCAACCAAATTATAATTTTGTTGATCTATACTTGCATATATTTCATAATCATAATAACGATTTACTGATGCCCATCAAAATATGCCATTAAATTTATTTCTGAAATCTTATAGTAACCCTGTAAATCCACTTCCAACTCACTAGGATTAACTGATGCCCAATATGTATTTTCATTGCCATCAACTGCATACGATGCATATTGGTTATTTTCTATTGTTGAAGATGTTACAGGTTTTTTTAAAGCAATATTTTCTTTTGATGTTCTACTTGAAACATCTATCCAAGCAGAATCATCGTATCTTTCATTTGCAAATACTCCCGTAGTTGGAACCACTAATGATACAACAAGTGATGCCAACATTAAACATTTAAAAAATTTTTTTAAATCCATATCCATTTCCCCTTTCCTTAAAATTTAATAACATAAATAAAATATTTATTCTTTAACCACCTTCCTTATATTAACCTCTATTAATATTATAACCTAAAAAAAATAGCAATTTTTTACAATCACTAGTAAAGTAATACACAAAAAAAGAACAGTTAAAACTGTTCTAATCTCATCAACACTTTTTCTTTACCTAACAAGCAAATTGAACTAGCTAAATCAGGACCGTGCATTATTCCTGTTGTCGCAATTCTTAAAGGCATATATAACATTTTACCACGAACCTTGGCTTCTTTTTGTGTCGCTTTAATACACGCTTGAATATTTTCTTTAGTAAATTCATCCAATGTTTCTAATTTAGCTTTAAAAACACTTAATGTGTTAGGAATACTATCATCTTTCATAAATTCTTTAGCTTCATCATCTAAATTCAATTCATCATTAAAAAATAAATCAACTAAGGCAACAATTTCTTTACCATAAGATAATTGATCATGATATGTAGCAACTAACATATTGATCCATTCATCACTTTTATCAGACAAATCATAAGCTTCTTCTAAAAATGGTCTACATAAAGCTACAACATCATCTAACGATCTTTCTTTAATATAGCGATTATTTACCCATGTTAACTTATCTTTATCAAACATTGAAGGTGACTTAGATAATCTTTTTTCACTAAATTCTTTGATCAATTCTTCTTGACTAAAAATTTCCTGTTCTCCTTCAGGAGACCATCCTAATAACGCCATAAAATTAAACATTGCATCTGGTAAATATCCTTCATCTTTATACTGAGAAACAAATTGCATAATACTTTCATCACGTTTTGATAATTTCTTTCTTTGTTCATTTACAATCAA
Source organism: Clostridium sp. Marseille-Q5894 (assembly GCF_946902305.1). Classification (NCBI taxonomy): domain Bacteria; kingdom Bacillati; phylum Bacillota; class Clostridia; order Eubacteriales; family Clostridiaceae; genus Clostridium; species Clostridium sp. Marseille-Q5894. The sequence continues at coordinate 22,874 of NZ_CAMPPT010000004.1, forward strand.
TGTCATATGACCATAAGTAGGAGGTGTCCAGCCAAACATTTCATAAATCATCATCTGTTTAGGCGTATTACTTAAATGCTCTTCTCCTCTAAATACATGGGTAATATCCATTGTATGATCATCAATAACAACAGCATAATTATAAGTTGGTATTCCGTTAGCTTTTACTAACACCCAATCTCCAATATCGTCAGATTCAAACGAAACACGCCCACGAATCATATCATCAAATTCATAGGTTTTACCAGCTGGTACTTTAAGTCTAATTGTATAAGGAATTCCTGCAGCTTCTTTTTTGGCTACTTCCTCTGCTGTTAAATCACGACATTTACGATTATACATCGGAGCAATACCCGCCGCTACTTGACGTTCATGTTCTTCATCCAATTCTTCTGGCGTACAAAAACATTTATAGGCCAAACCGCGATCTAATAATTCTTGAGTATATTTACGATAAATATCTAACCGCTCCATCTGACGATATGGTGCGTATTCTTTTTTAGGGTTTAATGGTGACTCATCAGGAATTATGCCAAGCCAAGCTAAATTATCTAACTGACTCGCTTCGCCACCTTCAATATTTCTTTCAATATCAGTATCTTCTAAACGAAAAACAAAATCTCCACCATAATGTTTTGCAAATAAATAATTAAACAATGCCGTTCTGGCTCCACCTATATGTAAATGACCAGTAGGACTAGGTGCATATCTTACTCTTACTTTTTCCATCTTAAATTCCTTTCTTTTTTAACATCACTACACATTGAGAAACAACGCCTTGTTCTCGACCAACAAAACCCAATTTCTCACCACGTGTTGCTTTAATATTAATATTAGCAGGATCACATTTTAAAATACTACTAATATTCTCTTTCATCTTCTGAATATAAGGTGCCATCTTAGGTCTTTCAATCAAAATAATTGCATCAAGATTACTAATTTCATAGCCTTTTTCATTCATCATTTTATACGTTTTTTCTAATAAAATTAATGAACTAATACCTTTATATTGATCATCAGTATCACTAAAATGCTTTCCAATATCTCCCAAACCTAAAGCTCCAATAATACTTTCAATAATTGCATGACATAAAACATCAGCATCACTATGTCCTAGCAATCCTAATTCGTGTTCAATTTCTACACCACCTAAAATAAGCTTTCTTCCAGATACTAACTGGTGAATATCAATTGATTGTCCAATTCGATACATATTTTCACCCCTTCGCACCATATTCTAGCACAATAACAGCTTATATTCTAGGATATTTTAAAAAGAACTTAAATCGCTGATTTTTTCTTGATTTGAGATATAAATATAAATCCTAAAAGAAAAAAGACCTAAAATTATTGAGTGATCAATAATTTTAAGTCTTCATCATAAACTTTAGTATTTAAAATCATTTAAGTTCTTTTCTTATCTTATGTTTACGATGATCTTCTCTAATATATTCAACTGTTCCTACTGCAGTTGCTCCTGCAAGATCCAACATTAGATCCTTCATCGTATCATTTAAAGCCTCATGACCTTGTAATGGCTCATCTTTTTCACCATATAATGTTCCTCTTGTAGATTTCATATATTGTTGATTGTTTGTTCCAAAAATATCGTCAACTAGATATTCTCCAATTTCCCACAAAGCTCCTAAAGACAAAGAAAATAAGACAACACTAACACAAATATACATATGTCCCATATACAAATTAATACTATCTCTTTTAACAAAATAATCTATTAATACAAAGCCAAGATAAGCTAAAATCACACCAGAAAAAGTGTGTAATATAGAATCCCAAATTGGAAATTTTCGATAAAAATCAAATACATCTCCTAAAACAAAACCACAAAAAGCAAAAACTGTTAATGAAGTTTCTAACATAATCGGTATTTTCAATCCAATTTTATCTTTAAGACGTTCAGGTAAAACAATAATTCCCATCATTAATAATAATTGTATAATTGAAAAAATCAAACGTCTAATTTTTTTATTATCATCAACAATGAACAAACATACTATAGCTCCAATCAGCATAGTTAATGTCAAAATACAAATAATTCCTTTTATTATTCGAAATTTTTTAGTTGATTTAGTCTCCAGCATATAATTATCCTCCATAATTTATTGTATTATAACAAAATCTTCTATAAAATCCTACCAATATAACTTTAAGAAATGATTAACAAAAAATAATGAATAATTAAATTTTTTTAAACAAAAAAATAGGCCTAAGCCTATTCTTTATATTTACGATTATGTGCTGCTGTAATCAAGCCTTGAAATAATGGATGTGATCTATTTGGACGACTTGTAAATTCAGGATGAAACTGACAAGCAACAAAATATGGATGATCTTTAATCTCAATAATTTCAACTAAATTACGCTCAGGATTAATTCCTGCAATAACCAGCCCATTTTCAACTAATATATTCTTATAATCATTATTAAACTCATAACGATGACGATGGCGTTCCTTTATCATTGATGAATCGTACAATCTTCTAGCATTAGTTCCATCTAATAACTCACAGTTATAATCACCCAATCTTTGGGTTCCTCCCATATCTGTCAACGATTGATCTGACATTAAAGTAATAATTGGATTTTTAGTTAATTCATCAAATTCTAATGAATTTGCATTTTCTAAACCACATACATTTCGAGCATACTCAACTGTTGCCAGCTGCATACCTAAACAAATTCCAAAAAATGGTAATTTATTTATTCTTGCGTATTCGATTGCATCAATCATTCCTTCAATTCCACGATTACCAAAACCTCCTGGCACAATTATACCATCAGCATTTTTCAATTTATCAGCAACATTATCTTTAGTGATTTCTTCAGAATCTACAAAATCAATATTTACAACACTATTTTCATAATAACCTGCATGTCTTAAAGCCTCATTAACTGACAAATATGCATCTGGAAGTTGTGTATATTTACCAACTAACGCAATCGTCACTTCATGATCCAATCCTTTAACTCGATTAATTAAATTTTGCCATTCATTCATATCAGCTTTTGGCGCCTCTATTCTTAAATGATCGAGAACCAAATCATCCATATGCTGTTCTAATAGCATCATAGGTAACTCATATAAAACTACCACATCATAATTAGAGATAACATTTTGAGTTGGAACATTACAAAAAAGAGAAATTTTATCTTTTAACTCTTTTTCAATATGCTTTTCACTACGACAAACAATGAAATCTGGTTGAATTCCTAATCCTCGTAACTCTTTAACACTATGTTGCGTTGGTTTTGTTTTCACTTCATGACTAGCTCCAATATATGGCAACAATGTTGTATGAATATATAAAGTATTTTCATATCCTAAATCTAAACGAACTTGACGAATCGCTTCCAAAAAAGGCAAACTCTCAATATCACCAGTCGTTCCACCGATTTCAGTTATTATAATATCAGCTTTAGAGCTAGAAGCCACAGCATAAATTTTAGCTTTTATTTCATTAGTAATGTGGGGAACAACTTGCACGGTTGCCCCTAAATAATCTCCTCGACGTTCTTTAGAAATTACATCGCTATAAATTCTTCCTGTCGTAACTGATGAATTTCTATTTAATGCTTCATCAATAAATCTTTCATAATGTCCTAAATCCAAATCAGTTTCTGCTCCATCAGCAGTTACAAAAACTTCTCCGTGCTGATAAGGAGACATAGTTCCTGGATCAACGTTAATATAGGGATCTAATTTTTGCATAAAGACCTTTAATCCACGTTGTTTTAATATTCTACCTAATGATGCAGCAGTTAATCCTTTTCCTAATCCGGAAACAACTCCACCTGTTACAAAAATATATTTTGCCATTTTCAATCTCCTTTGTATATAAATAAAAATGTCTTCCATGGAAGACATACTATAGCCCTTTTACATTCTAGCAAATTTTTATTATCTAGGCAAGAATTTTTTAGCATAGATTATTTAAATAAAAGAGAGTGCTGGGGTACACTCTCTTAAATGTATAGGCCGTTCTTGGGGAAGAAGGGGGTGGCCTATACTTTATATATTATCTTGTCTTGACGACATCTGTAATATTAAAGAATAATTATGAACACTTTATGAACTTTCTTATAAATTGTACAAAAAAAGGAACAATTTCTTGTTCCTCTTTTTGCATAGGTGATTATATGGGAGAGGGGTCACCTATGCAAGTATTATTGTCTTTCTTTTACATAACCATAATACATATAAAAATATAACCTATTTTTATTTAAATGTCAACATATTATAAATAAATATTTGTGGAAATAATATTTTCACTAACTATCATTAATTTGTATTTAAAAAGCCATTTTTTTAATGTTATTATTGCAATTAAACTTTTAAACAATTTTCATCAATAGATTTCCATGTATCAAAATACCTATTTATTACCAAAAGAGACAACCTATAAAAGGTTGTCTCTAAAACACTATATTATTACTTATCAAATTTATTTTTGTAATCCCAAATAGTTCTTAAGATTGCTTCCATATCATGTACCATTGGCATTCTTGGGTTTGCAGGAGTACATTGATCTTCGTAAGCATTCATAGCCATTCTATGAATTGCTTCATCCCAATCTTTCTTATCGATTCCTTGAGATTCGATGTTAGATGCTAAACCAACTTTGTGACATAATTCTTCACATGCATCAGCAAACATTTGAACACCTTCTGCAGGAGTTTTTGGATTTAATCCAATTAATTGAGCTAATTCCATATATTTAACATCTGCTTTATAGTTTTCAATTTTTGGCCAGATATTTAATTTAGTTGGAATAGTTCCATTATATTTAATAACGTGTGGTAATAAGATACCATTTGTACGACCATGTGGTACGTGGAATTCTCCACCAATCTTATGAGCTAATGAGTGGTTCATACCTAAGAATGCATTAGCAAATGCCATACCTGCAATTGTTGCAGCATTGTGCATTTTTTCTCTAGCTAATGGAGTTCCTTTAGTAACTGATTCTTCTAAATAATCAAATACTAATTTAACAGCTTGTTTAGCCCATCCATCAGTAAAGTCAGAAGCTAAGATAGATACATAAGCTTCAACTGCATGTGTTAATACGTCAATACCAGTATCAGCTGCAATAGAAGCTGGTAAACTCATTACGAATTCAGGATCAACGATAGCTACAGTTGGAGTTAAAGCATAGTCAGTTAATGGATATTTCTTATTGCAAGATTTGTCAGTAATAACTGAGAATGGAGTAACTTCTGAACCTGTTCCTGAAGTTGTTGGAATACAGATCAATCTAGCTTTCTTTCCTAATTCTGGGAATTTGAAAGCACGTTTTCTAATATCCATGAATTTTTGTTTAATATCATCGAAGCAAACTTCTGGGTTTTCATATAATAACCACATAACTTTTGCAGCATCCATTGAAGACCCACCACCTAATGCAATAATAGTATCAGGTTGGAATTTGTTCATTAATTCAAGTCCAGCTTGAACTGTATCAAAACTTGGATCTGGTTCTACATCAAAGAATAATTCTAAATCTACTTTATTACGTCTTCTTCTAATTACATCTTCAATTTTTTCTACATAACCAAGATTGTACATTCCTCTATCTGTAACGATCATGGCTTTTTCCATAACTTTCATATCTCTTAGATATTTAATTGAATTTTTTTCGAAATAAATTTTTGGAGGAAGTTTAACCCATTGCATATTGTTATTACGTCTCCCTATTCTTTTAATATTGATTAAGTTAACAGCACTTACGTTATTAGATACTGAGTTATGTCCGTAAGAACCACAACCTAAAGTTAATGATGGAATGAATGCATTGTAAACAGAACCAATACCACCAAATGTAGATGGTGCATTTTCGATAATACGAATTGCTTTACAAGCATGTCCAAATCTCTTAGATAATTCATGATCTTCTGTATGAATTGCAGCAGAGTGACCTAATCCATTGAATTCAACCATTTGAGTAGATTTTAAAATACCGTCTTCAGTATTTTTAGCTCTTAAAACTGCTAATACTGGAGATAATTTTTCTCTTGTTAATGGTTCATTTGGTCCTACTTCTCCACATTCAGCACAAATAATTTGTGTATCTTCAGGCACTTTGAAACCAGCTTGTTCAGCGATCCAAACAGCAGGTTTTCCTACAACATTAGGATTTAATTTAGCTGCATTTACATTATCACCATAAGCAACTGCACCAAACATAAATTGTTCTAGTTTAGCTTTTTCATCTTTATTTACAAAGTATACTTTAAATCTTTTAATTTCTTTCATAAATGCATCATAGATTTCTGTATCTACGATAGCAGCTTGTTCAGAAGCACAAATCATACCATTATCAAATGATTTTGATAATACAATATCATTTACAGCTCTTGGTAATACACATGTTTTTTCTACATATGCAGGAACGTTACCAGCCCCTACACCTAATGCAGGTTTACCACAAGAATAAGCAGCAGCTACCATTGCATTACCACCAGTTGCTAAGATAGTTGCAACACCTGGATGTTTCATTAATGCAGTAGTTGCATACATAGATTTAACATCTAACCATTGAATACAATCTTCTGGTGCCCCAGCAGCAACAGCAGCATCTCTAATAACTACAGCAGCCATTACAGAACATGCATGAGCACTTGGATGGAATGAGAAGATGATTGGGTTTCTTGTTTTTAAACAAATCAATGATTTAAAAATTACTGTTGAAGTTGGATTAGTTGTTGGAACGATACCGCAAACAACACCTACTGGTTCAGCTATTTCAGTAATTCCTAAAAGTGGATCTTCATTAATGATCCCAACTGTTTTTAAGTGACGTAAATTACTTGTTACATATTCACAAGCAAATAAGTTTTTAACTGCTTTATCTTCAAATACACCACGTCCAGTTTCATTAACTGCCGCTTCAGCTAATGTACCATGAGCATCTAATCCTGCTACAGAACATTTAGCTACGATATAATCTACTTGTTCTTGAGTAAAGTTTTCAAATTTTGATAAAGCTACTTGAGCTTTTGCAACTAGTTGATCAACTTTAGCATCTATTTCTTCATTTGTTGGTTCAACTACTTTGTTAACAGCTTTTTTTTCTGCCATTATTTCTTCCTCCAATTCATTGTGAAATATTTAATTTGTTTCCATTGATAGTGTACCCCAATTTGGCAAAAAAGACAAGCAATATTGTGCATTTTTTCACAACAAAAGCAGCTTATTATACTTGAAAACGCTAACATTTAATTTAGCATCAAATTATTATGCAACAAAAAAACTAAGACTAAAATAGTCTTAGATATCTCGATTCGTAATAATTGTTTTAACTCCTGCTTCTGAAAGAAAATTCTTAATATCCTCATTATTAACTGTCCATGTATTAACATCAACACCATGACGATGATAATCTTCAATTTCTTTTTCATTTAAGAATACATATTTAGGATGCGCTGCATCAAATTTATATTTAAAAACTTTTTTCTTATTTATTTCATAATTATCTTCGTATAAATAACCAAGATATAATGTATCATCCAATTCCCGCAACTTTAATAAACTATCTAAATGAAATGAAGAAAACATAACTTTATTCAACAAGCCCTTTTCTTTAACCATCTCATATGTCATCTTTTCAATATTTAGATATTGAATTTTATCAGTTTTTATTTCAATATTTAAAATAACATTTTTATCCATACAATAATCCAACAATTCTTCTAATAGCGGAATTTTTGCATCAATATCTTTAAATCGATAATTAAAATTAAACTGACATAACTGCTGATAAGTATAATCTTTAACATACCCTTTTCCATTAGAAGTTCGATTTATTTTCTCATCATGAATCAATACTAATCGATTATCTTTTGTCAAATGAACATCAGTCTCAATACCATCAAAATTACCCTCGATTGCCTTTTTAAATGCCAGCATCGTATTTTCAGGATATTTTTCACTATATCCTCTATGTCCTAATTTAATCATTATTTTCTCCTATAAAACACTTATAAAATAAGCAATATAACCTATCAGCATTACGATTGCTCCACTTTTCTTCAAAAAAAGATCATTATCAATAAATGCATACAACAAAAATAATGCTCCAATAGCAACGATTCCATCACTAATAAAACCATTTTCAAAAGCTATCGCGTTAGGCGAAATCAATGCTGTAGTCCCTAAAACAAATAAAATATTAAAAATATTGCTTCCAACGATATTACCAATCGCTAGATCACTTTTCCCTTTCCAGGCAGCAGTCATTGAAGTGACTAATTCTGGCAGCGATGTACCAAATGCAATTATTGTAAGACCGATCAACCGTTGACTGATTCCAATCACTTTAGCTATATAAACAGCTGCATCGATCGTCATATCACTTCCTATCACGATCGCCGCTATTCCGATGATAATCATTATAAACAATCGTAACAGTGTATCTTTAGCGCCAACTTCTTCAACCTCATCTATCGGTACTTCCTCACCTTTTTTAACTAATCGATATAAATAATATAAAAACATTAAAAACAAGATCCATAAAACCACTCCATCAAAGCGATCAATTGACTCACCAAACTTTCCAAGTATCAGCAAGATCAAAGTGATCACCATTACAAAAGGAATTTCATAACGATATGTATTTTTCTTCACTTTCAAACGTGCTATACATCCAGAAATTCCCAAAATCAGCAATACATTCATGATATTACTACCAATTATATTTCCTACTGCCAAATCAACATTACCGCTCAGCGCCGAAGTAATTGAAATTGCTGCTTCAGGCGCACTCGTTCCAAAAGCTACAATTGTCAAGCCAATTACAATTGGTGGAATGTTTAATTTCGATGCTACTTTAGAAGCTCCTTCAACAAATATATCAGCTCCTTTTATCAACAAAATAAACCCTATAATCAAACAAGTTATTTGCATCAACATATTATATATTTTATCTCCTTCCAATAACAGTTTATATCAATTCTATAATTTTAGTCATATCATAGCACCAATCACTAAAAAAAACTATAAATAAATAAGAAAAGCAGCACTTGGCCGCTATATTAATTCAAATTTTTTTAACGCTTTTTCAATTCCATCGTTTTCAATTCGATCAGTTACATAATCAGCTACAGCTTTAGCCTCTATAACAGCATTTCCCATAGCAATCCCTAAACCAACCGTTTCTAACATCTCAATATCATTTCGCCCATCACCAAAAGCAATCGTATCCTTGATATCTTTATTTATATTTTTGACTAATTCACTAATTCCAAGAGCTTTTGAAACACCTCTTAATGTTAAATCAAAAGAACAATCACTTTGATGTCTTTGAACATCAAAATAAGGACTTAATGCTTCAACCATAATTGGAATGTCTTCTATTTTATTAACCACGATCATCCCTATATATGTCTCTATTTTATCAGGATCAAATCGGTCAATTACTGTTTCTGGTTTCATTTTCCACTTTTGACTAAACTCTATATGCTTTGGATTCTTACAATCACGAACATAAATAAAATCAGTACTTTCAAAATAATAATTAAAATCATACTTTTCACAAAGTGCCATTGTCGCTTTAATAGCCGCGCTAGGGACAACTGCCTTATAAATCGGTTTTCCAAGATATTCGACATATCCACCATTACATGTTACGTAACCATTAAAAGGATAATCCATGACACCATCTGTAATAAAACATTTACAGCGCCCTGTTGCTAAAAAAACATCATGACCATTTACTTTTAGTTGGTCCAGATCTTGTCTTAATTTATCCGGAATAGAATAAATCCCTAAATTACATTCTATCAAAGTCCCATCAATATCAAAAAACAATAACTTATTCATAAAATACCTCCGCTAATACATTGTAACATAAGTTAAATGTATTTTTGCTTAGATAAAACAAATTTATTGATATAATTCAATTATTTGACCACAGGCTATCATTTTTCCCGAATTTCCTGAAGGCTGCGTGGTAAAATCGTCAGCTTTTTCATGAATAATCACTGTTCGTCCGACAATTTGATCTGGTGTGAACTTTTGAATATATACACTCATCCATGCTTGACCACTTTTTGAAAATAAAGGCGGTAAATCGCCACTATGATAAGGATGTTTACAATCATTCATACTAAAATGACCTCCAGCCTCATAATATTCTGAGGCTGCATTTTTTGCACACGATGCCCCCTCATGGATATGAAAACCATGAACTCCCTGTCCACACTCTGTATCTGGTAAACCTTGAACATCAACTACCAAAACACTTCCTTTATCATATTCATAAACTAGTAAAGTTCCCCTTATTCCTTCACCTCTGATAACTGCATAAGCCTTAGGGCTATCCTCATACAACATATTTATAATATCAAATGTTTTCATCACTTTTTCCTCACTTTATACACCTATATGAAAAAACTCAAAAAAAATGATTACTTAATAAATATTTTCTATATTTTATACACCAATACTGCATATACAGCAAGAATCAAGATAGCAATATTATAAATATTTATATATTTACTATTCTTAAAAACAAACGACTTTTCACGAATAACATCAATCGAAATCAATAATGTTATAATTTCCAAAACCATCGATAACCATAAAGGAAAATAGCCAAAACAAAAAGCAATAACATAATTTTTAAACAATATATTAAATACTTTATCAGGAATCAACTGATGATGCCTTATTTTCCACATACTTGCAAAAATCATAAACATTAACAATAATCCCTGATAATAAAAATTCATTTCTCCAGCAGTTATAAATATTAAAAAACTTAAACCAAACAAACACCACAAACAAGCCAACCACTTTTTAAAAGTTTTTAAATTCCTTTGATAATCTTTTTGTTCAATCCTTTCGTATTCCACATCTAAGAAAAAAGCACAGCCTGTTCAATATTTTCATTAATCCAAATTCCTATTCCTTCATCATAACATTGCAATCGCCATCCTGATAATTTTGCCATATCAAAACGTTCATTCTCTTCATTAAAGAAACATTTTATATGAGGATATAACAAAGAATAATCAATTCCATAAATAAAATTATCATTAGTTTCCACAAATTCAGCTTTGCCATTTATAAAATCAACTGATTTTATAACATATCCATCCTGTTTCATGTCATTTAAAAGCGCAAACACTTTCTTATATTCACTTGGATAAAAACAACAAGACACCCACACCATATCTATTCCCCCAAAAATTTAGAATCTTCTATCTGTCGCTTTAAACACAAACGCTCTTCCTTTAATAAATCCAATCCTTTAGAAGTAATTTTATAGTACTTCTTTCTAGCTTCCAAACGTGTCAGCTCAATTATGCCATCTTTCAAAAAACGTTCTAATAAATTATACATCGTTCCATTCCCTACCTTAACACGATTATGCGATAACATCTGAATATCCTGCATCATCGCATAGCCATGATTCTCTTCAACCACACTAAGCAATAAATAAAACATTGGTTCTGTTAATCTTTGATACTGTTCTCTTGCCATTTCTATTCTCCTTTTTTTAAATTTTTAACATTTAGCATTCATAGTCGATATAATAAATATGTCGATTATCGATATATTTATTATACTAAGAAACAGTTTAATATGTCAATAGTCGACCCACAAAACAAAAAAAGATATCAAAACCATTTAAGATTCTGATATCCTTATTTTACTATATTTTATAAATATCTTCTTGCACACACATAATTTTTTTGTAGTGGCGAAACCTTTACTACATCACCCGTTTGAGGCGAATGTACCATTTTACCATCACCAACATATATTCCTACATGTGTAATCCGACCTGAACTCGAACCAAAGAAAACCAAATCACCAGGTTGTAAATCACTACGTTCAACTGCTGTTCCACCTTGAGATTGAGACTGAGCAGTTCTTGATAAAGATATTCCATGTTGACGATATACCCAAGAAGTAAATCCTGAACAATCAAATGAATTAGGACCAGTAGCTCCCCATACATAAGGACTTCCTAATTTAGTATAAGCTGTTTCTAAAATTTTTGTTCCTGGCGTATAAACTTTTACCTTTAATATCGCAACCGACTTATTCCCAAGGGTATCAGATACCGTATAGGTTACTTCTTTATCACCAGTAGAACTTGTATCAATATTACTAATTGCAACATTTGCAGTAACATCACCATCTTTATTATCAATAGCTGATACTAAATAAGCTCTTGGATCAAATGGATCCCCCTTAACAACTTCAGTACTATCAGTAGTCAAAGTAATCTGCGGTCCACTAATATCCTTTACTGTGAAATTAAGGACTGAAACAACTTCATTTTTAGCTTCGTCTTTAGTACTAACCTTAATAGTCTGAATTTCATCTTCTTTTCTTGTATCAACACTGCCAGTAACAGTATTAGTTACCCCACCCATATCATCACTAGCAACCAAGTAGTTTTCTAAAATAAATTCACTTGCATAATCAATAACTATATCATTTCCTTGTGGTAAAGTAACACTTGGCGGTGTTAAATCAGACACTGCAAATTCAAACATCTTTTCGTTAACATTACCAGAAGAATCAGCAACAGTTAAAGTAATATCTTGAATTCCAGGTTTAGAAGCATCTAATTCCTTATCTGTTTCAATAAATGGTGAGACATCCCCATCAACATTATCAATTGCATTAATATAACTTGTTACGTCATTACTTCCATTGATCGGTACTTGAACAACATATCCTTTATCTGCTCCAACCACTTTAAATTGTGGAGCTTCATCATCAACCACATCAACATCGATTGTTTTAGTAGCCACATTTGATGAACAGTCACTAGCACTGACAGTTATTTCATAAGTACCTAACTGCATGACATCTACTTTTCCTTCTTCAACTGCAACAACCAGTTCATCTCGCTGATCATGATTATCTTTAATGTCAATTGCATTTAAATCTAATTTTTCTCCATATGCAACCTCAATTCGATTTGAAACTATTTCTGGTGCTTCATTATCGACTGCTGCATAACCTACCAGCATAAATACAGATACTCCTAGAATCGGAATAAACATAGCCTTACGTTTGATAATATTTTCATTAATAAAGTTATTTAATTTTTCACTCTTTATTTTCTCCATTAACTCACTTCCTATCTAAAACGACATTTCTATTATATCACTTTTTATGAAAAAATGCAAATTCTCTCGATTAAATCAGCAAAATTCAAATTATTAAAAAAGATGTTTAATATATAAAACAAAAAAAGTATTATATTCAGGGAGATTTTTTGATTATAAAACTATTTTTACCTATTTTTTTGACTGTAAACATAATATAATTTTACATTCATCATCATTCTTCTATTATTAATATTTTTAATAAAAAAGGGACAAAATAAATTTTGTCCACCTGGGTGATAGTGCATTTTAAATGCCTTTCATCCTTTTTGGTATTATAATGATTTTAGGAGATGACTTTATGATCGATTTATCTGTTCCTTCTGATACATTAGGTCTTTTTAATTTTAAGCAGTTTGTTAAAAAAGACGGTAAAAATACTTTTAAATATATCTTCTTTGACAATTACGACTATATCATTAATCTACATGATAAAGGCAAACTCAGGGATGTTTCTTTTGATAATGTTCAAAAAACTATCCTTTGTTCTTCTATCCATCTTGGTTATGATCTCTTTGTCTGTCCTAACTGCGGCAATGAAACTATTGTTGCTCATACCTGCAGTTCCAGATACTGTACCAAATGTGGTTCTAAATCCAGTCAAAGACGCGCTGCTTATGTCAGCTCTATGGCTTTTAAATCCAAACATCGTCATATCGTCTTTACCATCCCTGCTCAGCTTCGCTTCTACTTTATCAAAAACCGATCACTGCTTGATGGTCTTTTTGTCGTTGCCAGAAATACTCTGGCTTCCCTTTTCAACGACAGAAAATATCGCAGACAAAAGCGTCTTGAAAAAAAGAAAGGTATCTTCTATCATAAAAAAAGCAATAAATCTCAATATCTTTACAAAGATACAACTGATAATGTGATCTTTGGTGCCATTGCCTCATTGCACACTTTTGGCAGACCTCTTGACTGGAATCCGCATATCCATGTTCTGGTATGCGAAGATGCTTATGATTCTAAAGATGACAAAATCAAAAACTTCAGTTATATGGACTATAAAAAACTTCGCCAGACATGGCGTTATCAATTACTCAGCTATCTTGACAGACACATTGGCAACGACAAAGAATTTCAAAGCCTTAAAAGCTGGTTCTACCGAAAATACGAGGAAGGGTTCTATGTCTATGCTCCAAAAATCAAAGATGAACAGACTAAGGACGACATTGAAAAATGTGTTCAATATATAACCCGTTATACCAGCAGACCAATAATGGCTGAAAGCAGGATAGTAAACTATGATGATGATAAGAAAATGATTCATTGGTTCTATCATCGTCATGAAGATAATAAGCGTGTAGATGTCACAGAATCTGTTTACAGTTTTCTTAACAAGGTATTGATGCACTGTCCTGAAAAGAACTTCAAGATGGTAAGATATTTTGGTTTTTATTCAAATAAATCAATAAAGACCTATAACAGGATGGCTGAACTGTTGAGCCATAAACAAAAAAGAGTAGAAGAACTAAAAAATGACAGAAGGGTGATGATAGAAAAGAGACAAAAAGAGTTACATTTCAGATATAATATGATAAAATCATTTCAACGGGATCCATTGCTTTGTGAATGTGGAGAAACAATGGAATATAAAGAAAGCTATGAACCATTTGGTGGAAACGATAAAAATGACAGAGAATATCGTGACCGAAAGATTCTCAAAGCAAAATACAGCTATGAGCATAGGAAGAAGGTAAACAAGTGATCAATCTGACCGATGAAGAACTAGCAGAATTATTAGGGGAACCAGAGGTAATGATACCGATGAAATGTAAGAGATGTGGTTATGAAGAAGAAGTACCGGAATGGATACTAGAAGAGTTTTTAGGTGAAGAAATATATTCAGGTAAAGAGAATCAAGGATACAGCTGTCAGTGTCCAAAATGCAATGGAAGAATGGTTAGGAAAAAATGATATTTCTAACACTTTTTTAGCCACATAAAAATATCCAGCCAATAAATGTACCCTTAGGGAGTGTAAAATAAAGTGTGTAAGTAAGTAATATGTGTTATATTACTGCTACACACTTTTCTTATTATCAAAATTAAAAATATGGAGGTTAATGAAATATGGCAAGAATAAAAAGAGATCCAAAAACAGTAGCTTTGGCTCAACAAATTATTGATACTTATAATCCACAATCAGCACAGGATATGGATGAAGCTTTAAAAGATATTTTTGGACCATTATTTGAATCAATGCTTCAGGGAGAAATGAACAACCATCTTGGTTATGCATCTAACAGTAAAGAAGAAAAAAAGACATTAAACAGAAGAAATGGTTATTCTCCTAAAAAAATAAAAACATCAAGAGGAGAATTAGATATTAATATACCTAGAGACAGGGAGGCATCTTTTGAACCGCAAATTATTCCTAAGAGAACGAGAGATGTTTCGGACATTGAAAATAAAGTCATCTCAATGTATGCAAAAGGAATGTCTCAAAGAGATATATCAACCACAATTGAAGATATCTATGGATTTTCGGTTTCTCATGAAATGATTTCCGATATAACCGATGCTATCATTCCTGAACTGGAAAACTGGCAAAACCGACCACTATCTCAATGTTATGCATTCTTGTTTGTTGACTGTTTATATGTGACAGTAAGAAATGATTATGAGGTAAAGGAATATGCTGTATATGCTGTTTTAGGCTATGACATCAATGGAAACAAGGAAATACTGGGGTTATGGTTAAACGAGACAGAAAGCAAGCATAAATGGATGCAGATTTTTGATGAAATCAAAGCGAGAGGTGTGGAAGATGTTTTCTTTATATCTATGGATGGTGTTAGTGGACTTGAAGATGGTGCGAAAGCAATATTTCCCAATGTTGTGGTACAAAGATGTATTGTCCACCTTATAAGGAATTCTATTAAATATGTCCCAAGCAAGGATTATAAGCGATTTACACAATCATTGAAAAAAGTTTATGGAGCTCCTAGTTTAAAGGCGGCCAAAAACGCATTTGAAACATTCAAGAATGAGTGGAAACAATATCCGGGAGCAGTTGATGTATGGGAAAGGAACATTCATCATGTAGAACAGCTGTTTGATTATGGATCAGCCATCAGAAAAGTTATGTATACAACCAATGCAATTGAAAGTGTCAATTCAAGTTTTAGAAAGGTCATAAAAAAAGGAGCATTTCCAAATGAGACAGCGGTATTAAAAGTGTTATATTTAAGAGTTCTTGAATTATCGAAAAAATGGTCAGGTGGGCGTGTATCAAATTGGGCAATGGTTATGAATCAATTAATGATGGATGATAGATTTTCAACAAGAATCCAAAAATATTTAGAAAAATAAAATGACCTATATATACTCGATATAAGTCATTTCTATAGTTCTTTGACAATTTAATAAAATTACTTACACAAATTTCTTGACATTCCCTACCCTTATGGTTGGATATTTTTATTTTATACCTAAACGAATCGAAATTCCTATTAGATAAAAAATGTCATGTTATAAACATGACATCTACTCTATAAATCAGCTTTTTCCAATTGCGTCAATTCTATTTCCATTGGCGTTAAATTTCCTAAAAAATCAATTAGTACTTTAGCAGTTTCTTTTTCAGTATCAATAGATTCAACTCTACCACTTTTACCAGCAAAAGGTCCACCAACTACATTTACTTCATCCCCTACCTGGTAATCTACTTCAATGCTTGTACTCAATCCCATTTTCTTTAGAATTGGATCTAATTCGCTTTTTTGAAGGGGAAAAGGTTTTGCACCTCCACCAGAAGAACCAATAAATCCAGTAACTCCAGAAGTATTACGAACAACATACCAGGCTTCATCTGTCATAATCATCTCAACCAAAACATAACCCGGAAACATATTTTTAGTTTTATTAATTTTTTTTCCATCCTTAATTTCTGTTTCCACATGTTCAGGAATGACAATTTGAAATAAAACATCTTGTAATCCCATTGATTCAACACGTTTTTCTAAGTTCTCTTTAACTTTATTTTCATGACCAGAATATGTATTAACCACATACCATTGTCTACCTTCATCATTCATTCCCGTCATTTTAATTCATCCCCAACGCTTTTAAAATAAAGGCAATAATTGCATCTCCTGCAAAAAAATACACTCCTAACACAAAACAAAACAATAATACAATTGCAGAATTTTGTGCTAGTTGTTTCTTATTTAGCCAGCTAACTCTCTTTATTTCACTTCTAATTCCTTTTAAACTAAACCAATCTCTAAATTTCACACCGATACCTCCTACTTCGTTTCCTTATGCAAAGTATGCTTTCCACATTTTTTACAATATTTGTTTAATTCTAATCTTTCAACATTTACACGCTTATTTTTGGTAATTGTATAGTTTCTTGATAAACATTCACTACAAACCAAAATCACTTTTTGTTTCATATAATCAGCTCATTTCTACGCTATTATAATTTATCACAAATATATCAACTAGTCAAACAATTTTAGCCTTGACATCTTTTTTTGAATTCGATAATTTGCATTATATATCTTTTTAACATCTAATTGTAATGCTTTAGCTATTTCAACGTCTTTTAAACCAAGCTCATGACCTTTAATTACCGAGCGTTCTAAACATGAACAATTTTCCAAAATATATTTTTCAATCGTTTCCTTTTGTTCACATTGAACAGTTCGGATATCTGGCTGATACTCTAAATTATTATCCTTAACAATATCAAAATAACTTACTTTGCCATCTTCACTACAATAACTGTTCAATGAAAAACAAACATTTTTTTCTTTGACCGATTTTCTTTTTTCTCTAATCATAACCGAACTAATCGCTCGTTGAATAATCATAGATAAATAACTTTTAACCAGCATCCCTTTATCTGGACGATAATTATCTAGATTTTTAACACAGCGAATAACGATATCTTGAATATAATCATCACGTTCATTACGATAATTTTCACTATAAAAATAATATATCGGCAACATTATTTCCACTTGCCAATAACAGTACTCAATCAACAATTTTCCCGCAACAGGATTGCCTTGTCGATATAAATAATACAATTCTTCAATATTGTAACCATTCATGGTTACCTCCCTTCTGCTTATAAAGGATTACGAGAATTGTATACCTGATACAAAATTACTGCTGTTGCAACAGAAGCATTCAGCGAAGTAACATGTCCTACCATCGGTAAAACAACATTGAAATCACAACTTTTTTTCACTAGACGAGATATTCCAAAACCTTCAGATCCTATTACGATTACAAGTGGCATGTTGTAATCTATTTGACGATAATCCTGCGATTGATCAAGATCACAGCCAACTACCCAAAAAGAACGTTTTTTTAAATCTTCCAACGTTCTTGCTAGATTTGTTACCTGAGCCACTTTAACATGATCGATCGCTCCTGTTGATACCTTCGCAACCGTTCCATTCAACCCTACACTTCGATTCTTACCAATAATGACACCATCAACCCCAACGGCGTCACATGTTCTCAGTATAGCACCTAAATTGTGAGGATCTTCTAAACCATCAAGCATCAATAATAACGGCTGTTTTTCTTTAGGAATATCATTTAATATCTCATCGATACTATAATAACGATATTCTTCTATTTCTGCCATGACCCCTTGATGACTTACATTGCCTAATTTCTTGATAAACTCAGACTTATCAACTATCTTTACATGAACCTTCTTTTTTTTGCACAATTCGATAATTCTACTATCTTTTGCATTGTTTTGGATATACACAGCATACACACTCTTTTTTCCTTTTAAAGCTTCTAATATTGTGTTTTTACCATATATATATTGTTTCATATTTTTCACCTATTTTCGTCTCAAATTTATCTCAAATTTATTTAGCTTTTATATACTCTTTATATCGTTTAAATATCAATTCCAAACGATCGTAATTCTTTTCTAAATATAAAGTTCCAATTATCGCCTCAAAGCCCGTCGAATGCAAATGCTCAAGACTTTCATTTTTACTACCTTTAGTATTACGACCGCGTTTATATATTCCAATTTCTCTTTCGTCAAAAAAATCTTCCACTAACATATCATGCATAAACATGGCATGCGAACTAGCAGATACATATTTAATTGCTTCCTTTTGAAAATCATTAGTTTTTGCCAGTCCACTTTCTCTAACCAAATAATCTCTAACCATTACTTCAAAAACTGCATCACCTAAATAAGCCAGCACAGCCGCATTAACCAAATCTGGTCGCATTAAATTATCCCCTTACTAATTAATTCATTACGCAATTTATCCGCCTCATCAAAATTCTTGGCCTCTTTAGCTGCTACCCAATTTTGATACAGTTCTAATTCATCCAAACTTAATTGACGAGGTTCATAAACAAACCCCATAACATCTGTCATTTTAAGTAAAGTATTATAACTCTTTAAAATCAATTCATTATCTTTTTCTTTAACACGCATTAATTGATTCAAATTTTTTACCTGATTCAAAATTTGTGTCAATGCCAATGAAGTATTCAGATCATCTTCTAGCGCTTTAACCATCGTATCTATAGTTTCCTTACAATACTCTTTGCCATCAATACCGTTAACCTGTAGATACAATGATGCCGCTTTTATTACATTATCAACTTTAGCGACTTCTTTTTTGACACTATTTAATACTTCATCTGTCAAATTCAATGGATTACGATAATGGCTAGAAAGCATAAACCATTTATATACATTGCATCCTAATTCATTTATCAAATCTTTAGCCCAAATAACATTCCCTAATGATTTAGACATTTTTTGATTATCAATATTAATCATTTGATTGTGCATCCACGTATGAGCGATAGGATGATGATGGCATGCCATAGATTGTGCAATCTCATTTTCATGATGTGGGAATTTTAAATCCTGACCACCACCATGAATATCGATCTTACCATCTTCAAATATATCATTGATCATAACAACGCATTCTGTATGCCACCCTGGACGCCCTTTAGACCAAGGACTATCAAATTGAATTCCTTCATCTGTTTTCTTCCATAAAGCAAAATCAGTTGATTCTTCTTTTTTATCATTTTCATCAACTCTCTCACTAGCTCCCGCAACCAAATCTTCAATTCTAATTCCAGATAATTGCCCATATTCTTTAATTTTAGAAACTCTAAAATAAACGTCTCCATCTACTTCATAAGCATAACCTTTCTTCACCAAATCATCAATAAAGTTGATTATCGCATCCATTGTATTTGTAACACGAGGAGCATACGTTGGAAACAATAAATTCAAATCACGGCGAACATCTTCATAAGCTTGAATATACTTATCTGTAAGTTCTTTTTCACTGACTCCCTCTTCTTTTGCCGCTTTGATGATCTTATCATCAACATCAGTAAAATTTGATACAAATATAACTTTATATCCCAAATACTCAAAAGTTCTTCTTAAAATATCAAAAACAATCATTGGCCGTGTATTACCAATATGGACATAATTATACACAGTTGGACCACATACATAAACACTAACTTCACCTTCACGAATCGGTTTAAATTCTTCTTTTTTGTTTGTAAGAGTATTAAATAATTTCATGATTACCTCCATAAATAAAAAAGCATGGTACTATTAGGGGATAATATGTTACTTCACCCAATAATAGATGCTTTAAAATTTCTATTAACGCTATTTCACGTTTTTTCTTTTCAAAAAACCCCGATAAAAATAATTTTTTCATCTCTAAAATATATTTATAAACTTCTAATAATTTTATTCCTTTTATCTATAATTTAAACATATCTTAACAAAATAATATCTAAAATACAACTTATTTCCCTGTTGACTTTGAAAAACTTTGTAAATAAACTCGCATATCTTTTTCATTAGCATCATAATCATCTTTCGTGGCACAATAACCATAAATATAAGTATTATTATCACCAAAATAAACAATTTCCATAGCTTTAATTCCTGTATCACTGTATGTAAAAATATATTGATATACACTTAGTCCGCTATCAAGTACTGGTCGTGATACTTCTATGGAAGAAGCTCCACCCTGCTCAAGTTCTCCAGTATACAGCTCATCCTTATCTTCCAGCACATTATCAGATTCATCTTTTAACACTGTGAAATACAACATATTATTATCCTTAGAAAATTTCACTGTACTATTATCTTTAGAATCTAGATTGATTTCAAAATCATTAGGATAATAAAAACTAACACCCTGTTCTGTACTATATTTTTTTCCATTTTTCTCTAAATTCACTTCTCGGTCAAGTGCACCACATGCAACAATAAGACTTAAACATAAAGTTGTAATAATTATTAGAATCAGTTTTTTCATTACAACCACTCCTCTACTATTCTAATTTTACACAACTCTAACTATTATTACAACCATATTTAATAGTCATTTTTTATCTCAATTAATTTATAATGTTCTAATGCTGTCACAATTCCATCATCATAGACACTACCAGTCACAAAATCACTAACCTTTTTAGAATCATCATGACCATTTGCCATACACACACCAGTTCCTACAAATGATAACATTTCTATATCATTATGACCATCACCAAAAGCCATAACTTCACTTATTTTAATCCCGTAATGATCAATAATCGCTTTTATCCCATCTTGCTTTCCTCCAGCTTTAGGTATAACATCGTAGCCACTTTCATACCACTGGGTATATTTGCAATGTTTAGTTAAAGCCATGATTTTTTTTATTTCTTCAGCAGTTACAAAAGGGTCAATTTGATAAACATCATTTTCTATTGCTCTAGTTATATCTTTGACTGGTGGAATCGGTGTATTCAAAAAAATTTGAGCATTTTCAACTAGTTCGTTAACTAAATTAACATATAAACCATCACTTTCAACAAAACTACAAGCTAAATTATGTTTAGTTGTATATTCAACAACTCTTTTAACATCTTCTTTATCAATCGGATTACTATGAATAACTCCTTTATGATCAAAACAATATCCTCCGTTCAATGTTAAATATCCATCAAAAGTAAACTGCTCATTGATTCCTAACAATCCCAATTCTAAATAATGACGTCCTGTTGCTATAAATAATTTTATTCCCTGCTCTTTTAACTGTTTTAATGCCACCAAAACCTTTTCACTAATGTAAGATCGTTCTTTAGAAATAAGGGTACCATCAACATCAAAAAAAATTATTTTTATCATAACTACATATTTTCCTTTCAGTTTATAAATTTAAAATTTTCTTTATATCTAAATAAGACAATACCCAAAAAATATCAATCTCCACATCAAAATCTATCATGACCTCTATGGAAGCAATAAAGACAGATTGCTCTGCCTTTATTCCATTAACGAATTAAATACTTTCAAATATTGGTCAGCACTAGCATCCCAATCAAGTTTAGCATTCATCGCTCTAATCATAATTTGATGCCATGCATCAGGAGCATTATCATATACTTTTAAAGCATAATCAATCGTTCTCATCATTTCATGGGCATTATAATTTGCAAAACTGAACCCTGTACCAGTATTAGCATACTCATCATATGGCTCAACACTATCTTTCAAACCACCCGTTTCTCTCACGATTGGAATCGTACCATATCTAAGCGACATCATTTGTGATAAACCACAAGGTTCAAATAATGATGGCATTAAGAACATATCACAACCAGCATAAATACGGCAAGATAGTCCAAAATCATATTTTAATTGTAAAGAAACTTTGTCCGGATGATGATAAGCTATTCCTTTTAAAGCATCTTCATATGTCCGATCTCCAGCACCTAAGATAACAATTTGAACATCACGACTACACATTTCGCTGAATTGATTTATAATTAAATCCAATCCTTTTTGTTTAGTCAATCTAGTTACGATCCCAATTAATGCTACATCTTTATTCTCAGGTAATCCAACCTCTTTTTGAAGCGCCAATTTATTAACAACTTTATCTGTAAATACTGTATCAACATTATAATTCTTGACAATTTGAGGATCAGTTTCTGGATTGATCACATCATAATCAACACCATTTAAAATTCCATACAAATCATACTTACGCATCTCTAAAATATTTTGTAACCCTTCACCATACTCAGGTGTTAAGATCTCACGTGCATAAGTTGGTGATACTGTTGTAACAATATCACTATAGAAAATAGCAGCCTTCATCATGTTTAAACATCCATCATTTCGACAGTTACCGTTATAATATAGATAATTATCCAATCCAAATAACTCACTTAACAATTTAGGATCTGCTTTCCCTTGGAATGCGATATTATGAATTGTAAAGACTATTTTAATATTATCATAATGTTCATAATAACAATATCTTTCTTTATATAACATTGCAATCATTGCTGTCTGCCAATCATGCAAATGTAAAATATCCGGCTTAATATCCAAATGAGAAATTAATTCAAGTACTGCAAAATCAAAATAAGCAAATCTCTCATAATCATCATCATAACCATATAAACCTGGACGACGATAATATTGTTCATTATCAATGAAGTAAAAACGCACTCCATCCAACACATAAGTAAATATACCACAATAAACCTTACGCCATCCTACCCAAATATCGAAATTAGTAACAAATTCAATTTCATCCGCTAATTTCATATCTTGATACTTTGGTAAAACAACGATACTTTCAACACCTTTTTTTACCATCTCTTTAGGTAAAGAACCTAATACGTCAGCAAGTCCTCCAGATTTAATAAATGGAGTAGCTTCTGAAGTTGCAAACAAAACCCGCATTAAACCACATCTCCTTCTTTAATATACAACGGTGTATAACTATCACCATTTAAATTTAATTGCCGTTGTACTTTAGAAGTTTTATCCATGATCACATTTTCAAGAACAGCACCTGGACTAACGACTGCACCAGACATCAAAATACAATTTTTAACAACTGCACCACTACCAATTACAACATTACGTCCAATAATACTATTTTCTACAGTTCCATTGATCATTGCACCATTAGCGACAATACTTTTTCTAACATCTGAACCAGTTAAATATTTAGCTGGTGGTGTATCATTTGTAATTGTATAAATTGGCCAGTTACTCTTAAACACAGCTGATGAAATATCTAGATCCAAGAATTCTAATGAATATTGATAATAATGTTCTAATGAATCCATGCAGCGAGCATAACCTTTATATTCATAAGCATTAATTTGTTTTTCATCACATAAATAAGCCAACACATCTCGTAAACTAAAGAATGAACTAATTTTTTGAGCCTGTTTCATAATTTTCAATAACACTTTAGTATTAATTACATAAGTTTCTAATGAAATACTGCGATCTTTACGACTTCCTTTATTACGTTCAACTTTAGTAACTATTTTATCTTTAACTGTTAAACAGTCACATCCAATATATGCTTCATTAGCATCATGTACTTTTTTATAAACCATTGTAACTTCAGCACCAGCTTTTTCATGATTTTCAATTACATCACTATAATCCATAGTTGTAATAATATGAGCTGGAGCGATCACTACGTAATCAGCACTATTAGCTTCCAAAAACGCAATATTTTCAATCAAATTATTAATATCGTGATTATAATTAGGGTTATTTGCATATCTTTCATTATATAAGAAAGAAACACCTCCAGCTTTTGAGTTAAAATTCCAAGAATTTCCACCTGCTAAATGTTTAAACAATGAACGTGGTTTCTTTTGAATCAACACCCCTACTGCATCAATAGTTGAATTAGACATATTTGATAAAACAAAGTCAATCAATGCATAACGACCTAAAAAACTAACAGATGCTACTGGTCTTCTTTCTGTAAGCCCTACAAAATCCACATCTGAATGTAGATTAACCAATCCTATTGCTTTTGCCATTTCTATCTTCCTCCCCTACTTATTATTATCACTTATTAAAGCGACTTTCTTTGCTTCTTCATTAATTTTACTCTTAGCTCTAATCACAACGCCTTCATCAACAATGGCTTTGTATACTTCGGCACCCTCTTCTACCAATACACCTGGCATTAATACAGAATCTATTACTTTAGCACCTTCACCAACATTAACATTATTAAATAAAACTGATCCTTCAACTTTACCATTTACTAAACATCCTTGGGTAATTAAAGAATTTTTAACTTCAGCTTTATCACCAATGATTTGTGGTTTACCTAATGTATCTTCTGTATAGATCTTCCATTCTTTTCTAATATTATAAAGATCCAATTCTTTATCTTTTAATAGATCCATGTTAGCTTGCCATAAGCTTTCTACAGTTCCAACATCTTTCCAGTATCCTTCAAATTCATATGCAAATAATTTTTTGTTATCATTTAACATATCCGGAATAATATTCATACCAAAATCATGTTTACTATCTGCTTTTTTAGCATCTGCAATTAAATATTTTCTTAATTGTTTATAAGTAAAAATATAAATTCCCATAGAAGCTAATGTTGATTTTGGTTTTTCTGGTTTTTCTTCAAACTCATATATACTTCCATCTTCGTTAGTATTCATAATTCCAAAACGACTTGCTTCTTTTAATGATACATTTAATACAGCAATAGTTGCGTCAGCTTTTCGCTGTTTATGAGCTGTAAGCATTTTATCATAATCCATCTTATAAATATGATCACCTGATAAAATCAAAACATATTCAGGATCATACTGATCAAGAAAACTAATATTTTGATAAATAGCATCAGCTGTTCCAGCATACCAGGTAGCTCCTACTTTCCCTCTTTCACGAGCTGGTAAAATAGCAGCTAATGACTGTTTACCATCAAGCCCCCATTTTGTTCCGGCACCAACATAAGTACCTAATAAAACAGATTCATATTGTGTTAACACACCAACAATATCAATCCCCGAATTAGCACAGTTACTTAAAGGGAAATCTATAATACGATACTTTCCTCCAAAATGAACTGCTGGTTTAGCAACTTTAGCTGTTAATGCCTCTAAACGAGTACCTCTTCCTCCAGCTAAAATCATTGCGACAATCTCTCTTCCCATTTCAAATACCTCCTTGTCTGAATGTAAGCGCTTTAACCATAATTTAATTCTATCACAATTTAGAAATAAATTCGAGTTTAATTATCACAAAATATAATTATATATCTTGTCATATATTATACTCTAAATTATCTTTTTACAAAAACAATATAATAAAATCATTTCCCAAATAAAAATATCATAAAATCTTTGATCAATCATATAAATGTACCGAGGTGAAAAAATGGCACGGGTAGCTTACAATAGCAGTGAGGTTGAACTATTAGCCCGCCTAATCAAATCAGAGGCTTTAGGTGAAGGTGAAGAAGGTATGCTTTTAGTCGGTAATGTTGTCATTAATCGCGTGGCTGCGATGTGTGATGTATTTAGAAATGTTGTTACTATTACTGAGGCCGTATATCAGAAAAATGCTTTTGCTGGGGTAAACACACCTCTATTTAACGGTCCTGTTAACACCAAAGAAAAAGAATTGGCTTTAAGAACGATCCAGGGTTATCGAAACCCACCTGCAACTTATGCTTTATGGTTTAAAAACCCTGGTACAAATGTAGTTTGTCCAGAACAATTTTATGGTTACCTTTCTGGACGTTTTCAAAACCATTGCTTTTATGACCCAGGTTCTGATTTAAAATGCGATTTTTAAAGGAGAGATATTATGGATTATTTTGATGATTTAAACCCTTATTTAGTAAGACAGGATGACCAAACACCCCCAGAAAATACTCCAGAAATGCCAGCAATCAATCCTGGTGTTATTGGACAATCATATTTAGGAAATATCATTAAATTGAACACTGGTAAATTAGGTACCTTTTATTTTTCTTATGGCGATAGTGAAAAATGGCGCGATAAACGTTATGTAGGTATAATCGAAGATGCTGGTCGTGATTATTTCATTATCAAAGACCCTAATAGCGAAAAACGTTATTTATTAAGTTTTGTTTATTTATTATGGTCTGAATTTAACGAAGAATTAGATTTCCAATTTTCTTATCAATAAGAGGATTGGAAATCAATAACTATTTAAACAGGTATTAATTAAAAGGAGTGTATGTATGAATTATTTTGATGATTTAAACCCTTATTTAGTAAGACAGGATAATCAAACTCCATCGCCAGAAACTCCTGCCATAAATCCTGGTGCTATTGGACAATCGTACCTAGGAAATATTATCAAATTAAACACTGGTAAATTAGGTACTTTTTATTTTACTTATAACGGCAGTAATGAATGGCGTGACAAAAGTTATGTAGGAATAATTGAAGATGCTGGTCGTGATTATTTTATTATTAAAGATCCTAATAGTGAAAGACGCTATTTATTATCTTATCTTTATTTACTATGGTCAGAGTTTGATGAAAAATTAGATTTTCAATTCTCCTACCAATAAAAGACATCAGCTTTAGACTCATAAATTAGTAATTTGGTAAATAAGAAAAGACCATAAACTATTAAAAATTAATAGCATATGATCTTTTTTATTTTGCTTTGTTTTTATTCGATTTTCAAAACAGATTAAAACCTTTATCCAAGATAATTTTTTAAATATTTTCGCACTGCACTAATGAAATGCAACGATCCCGTTACAACAATATTTTTATAATTACCCTGTACTTGATTAAAAACATCTTTAAAATCTAGAGCATCTGATTTTAAACGCTCATCTTCAAAACTTGCCTGAATTACAGGATAATCCTTTAGCAGTTCCAACATTTCACTAATATCTTTATCACCTAAAGCACTAAACACAATCACTACATCTTCTAACTTCTGATCTTTTAACGTTTGAATTAAAGCCAAAATTCCATCAATGTTGTGAGCACCATCTAAATAAATATTCCCAAAACGTTCAAATCTTCCCGGCCAGCTAAAATCATCTAAAGCTACTTGTACCAAATCATTATCTAATTCAATTAAATCATTACATACGGTAATTGCAAGAGCCGCATTATTAATTTGATAACTACCACAGTTTTCTAATTTATAAATATGATCTAAACAATTAAATACATAAGGATATTTAGTAATATTATCAATTTCAACAATATGCAATTTACTGTTATTTATTTCACAAACCCGATTAAAAATATCATTTATCTGATTTCTTTGTTTTACTATATAACACGGTTTACAAGTTTTAATAATTCCCGCTTTTTGTAAAGCAATTTCCTCTAAAGTATCACCTAACATAAATTGATGGTCATAACCAATATTGGTAATAACACTACAAATACTATCAATAACATTTGTTTTATCATTTAAACCACCAATACCAGTTTCAATGATTCGATAATCTAAATCACATTCATTAAAATAACGCAACATTATTAGCACATCTATTTCAAACATCGATAATTTTTCAATTTCAATAATATCAATTAATCCATTGATGATTTCAAGTAATTTAGAATCGCTAATCATCTCACCATTGATACAAATACGATCATTATGAACAAGCATATATGGCGAGGTAAACGTTCCTACAGTATATCCATGTTTCATCAATATTTCTTTAATAAAATTTGTTGTTGATCCTTTACCATTAGTTCCCGCAACATGAATCATATTTTTTTGATGAAGATTAAAATGATATTTATTAACAATTTCTTGAAACTGTTCAAATGAACGCTTAACTCTTTTTGATTCGATATAATCAACAGCTTCTTTAATATTATCAAACATTATCAATCTGCCAATCAATTGGAGTCATATTATTTCTAATTAAAAATTCATTAGTTTTACTAAACGGTCTAGAGCCAAAAAAACCTCGATGAGCAGAAAGTGGTGAAGGATGTGCGCTTTCCAAAACTAAATGTTTAGTTGTATCAATATATTGTTTCTTACTACGAGCATTACTTCCCCATAAAATAAATACCATTGGTTTTTCTCTTTTATTTAAGGCCTTTACTATATTCAAAGTAAAAGTCTCCCAACCAATACCAGCATGACTATTGGCTTTTCCCTGCTCAACTGTCAGTACATTATTAAGCAATAAAACGCCTTGTTTAGCCCATTTGGTTAAATCACCATTATTAGGCATGGTAGTATGGACATCATCACTTAGCTCCTTGTATATATTAATTAAACTTGGGGGAATTCTAACACCTGGATAAACACTAAATGCCAGCCCATTTGCCTGATGTAATTCATGATATGGATCTTGTCCTAAAATAACTACTTTAACATCTTCATAATCGCAAAGATTTAAAGCTCTGAAAATATTTTGACGTGGTGGAAATATTGTTTTATGTAAATATTCATTTTCAACAAAACGATGTAATTTTTTATAATACTCTTGTTCAAATTCAACAGCTACAATATCTTTAAATCTCATTGTAAATAAACCTCTCAATCAACTCTGCTACAACCCCTTCATTACAGTCAGCTTTAGTAACATAATCGCATATCTCTTTAACATCATCAACAGCATTATTAGCGGCTACTGCTAATCCTGCCACTTTCAACATTGAAATATCATTATAATTATCACCAACTGCAATCGTATCTTTAATATCAATACCTAATTTATTCGCTAAATCAATCAACCCTTGTCCTTTATTTACTCCTAAAGCATTAAATTCCATATAACGATTTGATGAATAGCTCACTTCTACGCAATTTGCGATAATCGGTTCCAATGGTTTTTCTAAACTCATCAAATATGGCACATCATCATTTTGATAAAGAATCTTAGCAATCGGAATATCCTTTAAAAAATCAATGCTATTTTCTTGACAATAAACAATTTCAAATTTAAGTTTAGCAAGGCGTTTTTTCTCTGAATCACTCAAATTAAAAACATATACAGTATCCGGAGTATAAATATGCTGGCAAACATTATAATTTAATCCTGCTTCAAATATTTCTTTCACCTTTGCAAATGATAAACCTTTAAATTCAATAAGTCGATTATCTTTATTTTCAGTTAATGCCCCGCCATTAAAGGAAATAACATATTCATTTTCCAAATCATTTAATTCCAATTCCTTTAGTTCCGTTTGAATTTGCATAAAGCCTCGACCTGTCGCTGGAACAAATTTAATTCCATGTTCTTTTCGCGCTTTTAAAATGACATTTTGATTTCTTTGACCAACATGATGGTCATCATTTAATAGTGTTTCATCTAAGTCAGAAACAATTAATTTATAACCCATTATTTTTCCTCCAATACAAATTTTTCAATAACTTCTTTAACCGCTCCTTGATAATAATCACTTTTTGTAACATATTGTGCCAATTCTTTAATTTCATTATCACCACATGCAACACATATCCCCAAAGCTGCTGTTTTTATCATTTCGACGTCATTATAATTATCACCAATAGCAATTGTTTCATTTAAATCTATTCCCAGGTAATCAGCCAACCACCTTAAACCGTAACCCTTGTTTACTCCTAAAGCATTAAACTCTAGATAACGATTTGATGAATAACTAACAGCTATTTGATCCTTAGTAAATTCATTTAATTCATGAGCAATCATTTTTAAATATTTCATATCTTTTTTCTGATATAAAATTTTAGCTATTTGTTTATCTTTAAATATCTCAAAATTATAATCATCCACTACTATAAATGGTGCTTTTTGATCAGTCTTTCGTTTTACTTCATCATCATTAGCATTATATATGTAGCACATATCCAATGTAAAAACCAAAATACAAACATCATAATTTCTGGCTTTATCAAACAACAACTTTGCACTTTCAAAAGAAAGACCTTTAAAATTTAAAATACGATTATTTTTATTTTCAATTATTAATCCACCATTAAAACAAATTGAATATTCATCAGCTTGATCATAAGTTCCAATTTCTTTTAAAATATCTAAAATCATATTATATGCTCTTCCCGTTGCCGGTACAAACTTCAAACCTTTAGCACGAGCTTTTTTTATTGCTTCAATATTAAAATCCGGAACATGATGATTTACTAGTAAAGTTTCATCCAAATCTGACAACATCAGCCTATACATACTTAACCTCGCTTTATAATATCAAATGATCACCTTTTTTATCCATAAAACAATTCCATAAATATTGGTACTCTTTTACGCCATTCTTCCTCATTGTGACTAGCACCTTCAAAAAATCGGACTTCAACTTTATCACACTTCCTAATCATCTTTTGATAAATGATCTCATTACTTCCATAATAAATCTGGCTTACCATTTTATTACCATTTCCTTCATCTCCACCTAAATCAAAATAAAAACATTCAACTTGACTTAAATCACTTTTATCAATCAATTCACAAAATTGATCGACATAAAACCAGTATGCAGTTGAAAGGGACGCAGTCTTTTTAAAAATATGACTATATTTTATTCCTGCATAACTAGTGATGATTCCTCCCATTGAACTGCCTACCATTGCACAATCATCTTTAAGAGTTGGAAAATGACTATCGATATACGGTTTTAGCTGTTTTATAATAAACTGCAAATATCTTTTACCCTCACCACCAATTTTCAAACTATCATCACCGTATTCCATTTCTAAAATGTCTTTACCAATCGGCCATGGGCCATATTCGTCTTCGCGTTTATTTAAATGAAAATTGCATGGAATCGCCACCATAATAACATCTAAACCAACTGATTTTACATAATCATAAAAGCCCCAGCTAATTCCCATATATGCCTTATCATCAAAAAAAGCATTTTGACCATCGTTTATGTATAAAACCGGATAACGCTTGTTACTAGTTTGATAATCATCAGGAACATAGATCGTAACTTTTCGCATCCGTCTCAATGACTTCATATAAAAATTTTTTTCAATAAACATCTTTATTACCTCCATAACAAAAATAAGCACTATGTGCTTATTATTTAACTCCGGGAATAATCGAAACCTGTTCTCCATCACGTGTAAAAACATAATTTTCACGAGCATAACGAGTCACATAATCCTCATCATTCAATAAATCTATTTCATTTTCTAATGCTTTTTTTTCTTTAGTAACAGCCGCTTTTTCCTTTTTCAATATGGCTATTTCATCTTGATGCTGATAGACCGTTACCATACTATTAAACAACGTCAACAACAATCCGCATCCAATAATCATGTACAAGAATCCTTTGACTGTTTTGAAAACTTTTCTTTTGGCCATCTCATCACCCTCTTTACCCGCTTTATTATACCATTAACTTTTCTAAAAAGAAATATTATCGGTCTTAAAATATATTTAATCATTTTTACAATCAATTCAATCAAAATAAACATATAGTAGCTATAGTAGTTAAGATACAATATATATCCAATCAACATACTAACAAAGAAATATATCCTAATTACACCATTATTGATCCTTAACAAACCAAGATAATAAATATACCCAAAAATAATACCAATAATAATCTGTAAAAAAAGTCTAATAATGCATTGGTGGTATTTATAAAGCAAACGATTGATAAGACTGTAAACAAAAGTAAACACAAATCCATAAACAAGTGAATAACCAATTCCCTGAATCTGTCTAATTAGATCCATTATTTAAGTAATTTATTAAAAACACTTTCTTTAGATTTAGGTCCCTTTTTATTTGATACATAGGATATCGAATCGATATTTCCTTTAATACTAACTTCACTTTTTTCCTGATCAAGTCTTGTTAGAGAAAGCTCGCTACCCGTTATATTCAAAAAACCTAGTGATGTTTCAATCAAAAATTCTAATGAATCAAAACTTTCAATATTTTTAACACCTGTTAATTCAATATTCTTCCGATCTTTCAAATAAACATTATGATAAGGAGTATGTTCAAAACGTATATTATTATTTTCCATATTATTACCTCCAGTTAATAATATGAAAAAATCTTTAAATAAGAACCACTATACAACATGAATATTTTTACTTTGATACCAGTTGCAAGCATCGTTTTCTATTTTAGTAATAAACTTATTTTTTTCTTTAATATATTTTTTATCATTACGATATTTATTAGCAATCTTCATTTTTAAATCAGTGTATTCAGATGCTACTTCTGAATGTTCTTTTAAATAAAGAGAAATAGCTAAATATTTTTCAATTTCTTTAACATCTTCAACTGAAAATACATATAAACAAAAACTACCATCATTCTTTTTAAAACAATATCTATCCAATTCGTCTTTACAACAAACATAATTCAACTTTTCAAACTGTTTTTTTAGTTCATCTATCACTTCTATTTTTTTAACGACAATTAAAACATCGATAACCGCTCTAGCTTTTAATCCTTTTATTGCAGTAGAGCCAATATGATAAATAGAGACTAAATTACTTGAGATAATATTACGAATATCATTAGCTTCTGCAGCATATTTTAACGGCCACTTCTCATTATAATCAACAA
This sequence comes from Clostridium sp. Marseille-Q5894, assembly GCF_946902305.1. Classification (NCBI taxonomy): domain Bacteria; kingdom Bacillati; phylum Bacillota; class Clostridia; order Eubacteriales; family Clostridiaceae; genus Clostridium; species Clostridium sp. Marseille-Q5894. The sequence continues at coordinate 56,355 of NZ_CAMPPT010000004.1, forward strand.
TTTCAATCATCAATTTAATCACCGCCTTAGTATCGATTATATCATAAACAACAAAATTTAAAAACTTCTTATTTTAAATCAAATTTTTATAACTACCATTAAAAACCATCTTTTTTATATCACTTATATTACTAGCCGCTTTATCGTTAAATAAATAAAAATCATCTTAAATGTTTCAATGACTATACAGATTATTAATATTCTCTATTTCTAGAAATAATAATATGAAAATATTTTATTCATATCCTCTTGCATCATTGTTAATGAACAAGCTAAATAATCATCTTTTTGTCATCATTTTTTCATATTTTATCTCTAGGCTACCCATTATAACCTAAATAATAATTTTAGTAAACATTTTTATTTTTTATTATCCTATTTTACTTATTAAAATCATATATTCTATAATGAAAAATTTGTATAGTAATTTATAAATAATAAAAAAATCAAAATTTATTTTATACCAGCTTCACCAGATAAATCCAAATTTTTATTAAATAAAAAATAAAACCGTTAATAAATATTTTATTAACGGTCTATTAATTAAATTTTTTGTAAAAACGTACGATAAGCTAAATAAGCTTCGTAGACATCTACTTTACTAACAATTTCCATTGGAGCATGCATATTCAATACCGCTACTCCAGCATCGATTACATTCATATTATAGTTACCTAAAATATAAGCAATCGTACCTCCACCACCTTGGTCAACCTTACCAAGTTCTGCAGTTTGATAATAAACATTAGCTTCATCAAGAACATTTCTAATCTGTGCCATATATTCTGGATTAGCATCATTAGAACCACTTTTCCCACGAGATCCAGTATATTTATTAAAAACTATTCCTCTTCCTAAATAAGCTGCATTTTTCTTATCATTAACACTCAAATACAAAGGATCTACACCAGCACTAACATCACTAGACAACATTTTTGAATTAGCTAACGCTTTTCTTGTTTTTACAAAACTATCAACACCTTGCTTAGATAACAATTCACTAATTATATTTTCAAAAAATAATGAGTGTGCCCCAGTTGCTCCAACGCTACCAATTTCTTCTTTATCCACTAAAATAGCACAGCTAGTATATTCTGGGATATCCATATCTAAAATTGCCATTAATGATGTATAAGCACAAACACGGTCATCATGTCCATATCCAGCGACCATACTACGATCGATTCCATAGTCACGAGCTTTTCCGCTAGGTACGATTTCAATTTCTGCACTTAAAAAATCCTCTTCTTCAAAATCATATTTTTCTTTTAAAATATTTAAAACATTAGCTTTTACAGCATCTTTTTCTGTATCTTTTAGTGGCATACTTGCAAAAGTGACATCCAAATCTTCTCCTTCAATTACTTTTGCTGCTTCTTTTTTTAACTGATCAGCTGATAAGTGAATCAATAAATCACTAATCCCTACAACTGGGTCATTTTCATCCTCACCGATATTTACATTTATCACAGTCCCATCTTTTTTCACCACAACCCCAATCATTGATAAAGGAATTGTCACCCATTGATATTTCTTTACTCCACCATAATAATGAGTATCTAATAAAGCAAATCCCTCACTTTCATATAATGGATTTTGTTTTAAATCTAATCTTGGTGAATCAATATGTGCTCCTAAGATTCTAAGACCATTTTCAATTGATTGTTTACCAATCACAAATAAAGCAATATTTTTATTCATATTAGTAACATATACTTTATCCCCAGGTTTTAAAATATCAACATCATTTAAATCTTTATATCCAGCTGCCATCGCTTTTTTAACAGCTTCTTTAACACATAATCTTTCTGTTTTTCCTTTTGTGATAAAGTCCTTGTATCCTTCATTAAAATTCATTATTTCTTTAATTTGCGTTTCATTATATTTTTCCCATGCATTTTTTGCGTACATATAAATCTCCTTTCAACTTTGTATATATAGTATACCAATTTCAATAAATTCTCAATCATAACGAATGTAAAAACTGTTATATTATTGAATCTTCAATAAATTCCACATTTAAATCAATAAAGCTACTGATTATTTATCAGCAGCTTTATTATTCCGATCAATTCTTTCCTCTTTAATTATTTCATAAAGCATCGCACTATCTTCTTTTAACACATGTTCCCGTAACTCTTTAACTTTAATAGTTAATAAACTACGACCAAATTCAATTTCAATTTCATCGCCAACTTTAAGTCTTGTACTAGGTTTAGCGACTTTTCCATTAACCTTGACTCTTGAACTTTCACTTATTTCTTTAGATAATGTTCTCCTTTTAATAATTCTTGAAACTTTCAAAAATTTATCTAATCTCATCTTATTTACTCATCACCGCAGTAATCGCTGGAACCACTTGTTTTTTACGAGAAATAACTCCTTTTAATGTTGCCTGATAATCAGTTAGAGAGATGTCAAATGCCTGTTCCACTAATTGAGGTTTAGGTCCGGCAACAAAAATTTCACTATTTGCATTAATAATATCTGTCAACAATAATAATGTGAAATCCAAGTTATTATCTTCCGCAAATTTATTCATATAATTCAACATATCTTCTTTATATGGCAAGAATCCTTCAATATCCATTGAATTAACCTGAGCCACTCCGACAGTTCCTTCTTCAAATGGGAACTTTTTAAAATCTTGATTAAAAATTTCTTCTACTGTTTTACCAACTAATGAAGTACCTGCTTTGAACATTTCCATAGCAAATTCTTCAATTTCAACACCAGCAATTTTAGCTAATTTGCGTGCTGTTTTAGTATCAACAGGAGTGCATGTAGGTGATTTGAATAACAAAGTATCAGAAATCACAGCACCCAATAATATTCCTGCAATTGATTGCGGAATTTCAATGTCATTTTCTTCAAAAATCTTTGTTACGATCGTAGCTGTTGATCCTAAAGGTTCACCTCTAAACAATAATGGTCCAATCGTTTGGATATCCGCTACCCTATGATGATCAACGATTTCTAAAATATCCGCTTCTTCAATACCTGGAATTGACTGTCCTCTTTCATTATGATCAACTAAAACAACTTTTTTTCTTAAGCCCTTTAATAACGCAAAACGCGAAATACTTCCAACACAACGATTATTTAAATCTAATACTGGATAGCTTCGATATCTCGTTTCACTCATCACTTCTTTAACATGATCTAAAGTATCATCAGTTGTAAATAATTTCAAATCACCTTTTTGCATAATATATTCAACTGGAATTGCCTGAATAATTTGCTGTGATGTTAAATATGTATTAAATGGTGTCGAGATAACACTAATTCCTTTTTCCTTTAATCTATCCAAGACTTCTGTTTCTACATCCAAAGACCCAGTTAAAATGATCAACGAAACTTCAGCATCAATCATAGAATTAACAGCATCATCACGATCTCCACCAATAATGACAATATCACCTGGCTTAACCCGCTTTTTAGCTTCTTCACCACGCATTGCCGCAATATGTAAGTCACCTTCTATAAATCTTAAATCACGATTTAGATAAAGGACTGATGCTTCTAAAGTATCAATAACATTTTCAATTGGCGTATGAGCATCTTTTAATAAACTACTATCCCATTTTTCCATATAACCTTCAACAATATTAGAAGTTGATAATAGACCTAATAACTGGCCATGATCATCTAAGATTGGTGCTGATTTCACATTTTGCTGCTTCATCAATGACCATGCAGTTTTTAATGTTAATTCTTTAGAAAAAACAGTTACTTTATCATAATTTAAATCTTCAACTTTTTGTTTAACTGTTTTAAGCAGTACCGGAATTTCTACATTAAATCTTTTTAAAACATACTCCGTTTCCCGACTAATTTCACCAAGTCTAACGGGAACTGCATTATAACGGTTGATTGCTTTCAATAAATACGCATATCCAATCGCTGAACAGATAGAATCTGTATCTGGATTTCTATGACCACTTACATAAACTAATTCTTTCATTTTAACCTCCTATTTTTCCATCTTTTTTAAATAACGATATACTGTTGGTTCTGAAACAGCTAACTTTTCTGCAACCAGCACAATAGCACCTTTCACTTTAAAAGTTCCTTTTTCTTGTAAATACTTAACAACTTTTATTTTTTCATCAACATTTAAACGTTCAGCTAAAAAATAACTTGGGAATCCCATCTTCTCCAAACATTCTTTTATATACATATCGATCATCTCATCTAAAGGAGAAGATAAGATTTCAACTGGATTATCCATTCTAAATTCAATATCTTTTTCATCTTTGATTCCTAAGATCTTTTTAATCGTCGATGTCAAATACTCTAAATCAGAAATATTTACATTAACACATAACATCCCTACTGGCATTTCTTTACCATTTTCTTTGATAAAATATGTTGCTGAACGCATCAATTTACCATCAGGTCCAGTTGTTTTATAGTTCAATACATAATCATGATCTAAGTATTGTTTTTCTTCCAAATAGTGTAATGATAAATTTGATAATTTAGCACCGATTTCTCTTCCAGAATTATGATTATTTGCAATTGCAACTATTTCTTGTTCTTTAGAAGTTAAATCGTGTAAAGCTATTTCTACATTATCACCTAAAGCTTTACCTAAAAATTCTGTCATTGCAGCATATGGTTCCAAATATTTATACATTTTTATTAATCACTCCTCTTTACTGCAATTATACACGAATTCTAAATAAATTAGTAGCATTTTTTATCATGATAATAAAAAATATAGTTTTTAACCAATAAATTATCATTGTAATAATACTAAAATAATTTCTTCTATTAATTCTCTTCTTCAAAAATCAGCCAGATCATACTTGTTTTTAAGCGTACCAAAGTATACAAATATCCCCACAGCTACCGTTATTAAAATCATGAATAAAGCAGTAGCCAAGTTTTCATTATAAATATTTTCAACTAATATTTACACAATAATTATCCCTACTCCTATAGTTGTGACTAATGAATATTTTTGTTCAAACTTACTCTGTTCATTTTCACTATAAAAATCCTTTAATTCATTTTTTTGCTTTTTAAAATGTGCGTCTATCATTCCAAAATAAACAAAGCATATTACCCCTATCAAAACAAAGAATAACAGTAAAATTTGGCAAACAAACTCGTATTTAGTATTTTCCGGGAAATAAATCTCTGTAAATAGAGATACACAAATTCCTAGTAAAATAAAAACTGTGCCAAAAGTATATACCTTAGCCATTAAATTATAATGTTTTTCATATTCTTGTTTACTGGTAGGATCATAATTTAATAAATCATCTATTGTACAGCCAAATATTTCACTTAAAGAAATCAACGTTTCCACTTCTGGTAAACCACTATCATTTCCCATTTAGATACTGCCTGTCGCGATATGTTTAACTGTTTAGCTAACTGTTCTTGAGATAACCCTTTTTTTAAATTATTACTTAAACCCATTTTTATCACCTCATGCATATCTTAAATGAGCAAAGATTTTATTACTACCAACAAACCATTGCCTTTATCAATTTTTTAGCAACTTGGAGTTGTAATGACCAAATCATTGATTTTGCCACATTTCTTTAGTTATTCCATAGTGAACAGCATCCTGATAAACACCTTTTACCTTTAATTCCTGAATTCCGATTCCCTCAAATTTCATTCCACATTTTGCCATTACTCTACCAGAAGCCTCGTTAATTTTATAATGCAGTGCTTCAACTCGATTTAGTTTCAAATCCACAAAACAATATTCCAATATTTTCGTCAAAACTTCGCTCATATAGCCTTTATTCCAATAATCATGATCTAACAAATATCCAAAACCTGCTTTATCATTAGCTTCATCAAGTCTAATATCTATTGCTCCAATACATAGATCAGTATCCTTTAAAACAATTGCATAAATACCGGCACGACTCAAATAATAATCATAAATACTACTCATCGCTTCTTGTTTAGTTGTTACTCCAGCCCATTCAAGATATTTTAGCACTCTAGGATCACTTCCATATTTATAAACAGCTTCCCAGTCACTACGCTTAAACTTTCTTAATCTTAATCTTGGTGTTTCTAGTGAATCTTTAATTCTTTCTACATACATTTTTAAAACTCCTTCCCTATTTGATATGCACGTTTTAAATTTTCTTCATAATTAGCTTCACGATTAGGATAATCTCGCGACATCCGATCAAAAATAATCATTTCTTTTTCTTTAGCACGATCATTAATGCGATCCCCCAGCATTACGGTTTTCATTGCTTCCACCTGTTTTTGACGAAGTTTTTCCGTTAAATCGCCACCCATCGTCACTAACATCAATACTTTGTCCAGCTGTTTCATTTTTGCCTTGCTGCCATAAGCAAAACCATAAGTCCAAACCCGCTGGAACCAGCCCACTAACTTACTTGGTGCTTCAGTCCAAAAAACCGGATAAATAAATACTAAGGCATCACTTTCATTAATCAGCTGCTGGTGTTTTTTCACATCTTCAGGGATATCTAATTTATCATTATAAAATGCTTCTCTTAAATACTCTGCCTCACTAAACGCTTCTTTAAAATTCAAATCATATAGATCTAATAAACAATATTCATGATTACTTATCTTTAATCCTTTAATAAATTCATCTCTCACCCTTGAAGTAAAACTATTATTACTAGGATGACAGTATATAATCAATACTTTCATAATTACCACCCCTTCCATTATAACAAGAAATATGAGAAAATTCTTATTTATTTATTATCAAACTTTAAGGCATCAAATTAAAAATTAAGGTATTATATACATGAGGAGGAAATAAAGATGCAAACATTTCTAAAGTATAAAAAACAAATAATTTTGACTATTTCCATAATAATTCTGATGATTATAATATTTGGTATTTATATCCTCCATGTGACGTTACAAAACATTGAATATTCAAAAAATCAAGCTCATGTAATTGCTCTAAATAGATTTCCGGGAACAATTATCTCATCAAATATTGAATACGAAAATCTTCAAACTTATTATGAATTAAAAATCAAAAATTCTAATCAAGAAATAATCGAAGTAATTATTGACGCTAAAGATGGAACCATTACAAGCTATGAATACAAGGAGGAATAATAAATGATTTTAATTATCGAAGACGAAAAAAACATGTCAGATCTTTTAAAACTAGAACTTACACATGCAAATTATTTATGCGATCAAGCTTTTGATGGTGAAACTGGTCTGATCAAAGCTCTTAACCAGGATTATGAACTGATCCTCCTTGATTTAATGTTACCAAGAATCAACGGCATTGAGGTATGTCGACGTATCCGCCTAGAAAAACAAACACCAATCATTATGTTAACAGCTCGCGATGAAGTAATTGATAAAGTTAACGGTCTTCAAGCTGGTGCTGATGATTATCTTGCAAAACCTTTTGCAATAGAAGAGTTATTGGCAAGAATCAACGCATTACTTAGACGGATAAAAATCCAAAGTAATGTTCTTAAGTATAAACACAAAGATCTTGAAGTTGATGTTATAAAACATCAAGTATTATTTATGAAAAAAGAAGTTTCACTTACTACAACAGAATTTGATTTATTAGTATTATTAATAAAAAATAATGGCAATATTGTTACAAGAGACGAAATTTTAAATGAAGTATGGGGCTATGAAAAAAGTGTTTCAACAAATGTCGTAGAAGTTTATATCCGCTATCTAAGAAACAAACTGCCGGATATTAAAATTGAAACAATTCGCGGAATCGGATATCGTTTAATATGAAAAAAAATCACTCTTTTCGCTTTCAATTAACTTTCTCTACTTCATTGATCATTATGATCTTTATCAGTCTTTTCAGTTTGATCTTGCTTATATATATGTCTTATTATCTTTTGATCATTAGTAAAATCTATGCTATGGATGAAGCAGTAATGACTCCAATTGCCAGTATCATCATTATCTTGTTGATCATTCTAACTATAGTAGCACTAATAACTAGTATTATCTGTGGCATAACAATCAGTGATCGATATTTAAAAACTGTAAAAAAATTTACAAACAGTATTCAACAGATAAAAAAAGAAGGTTTAAAACACCGTCTGCAAATAGATAACAATGACGAACTTGGACAGTTAGGAAAAGAATTTAATGACGTTTTAGATCAGCTTGAAAATTCTTTAAATCAACAAAGTCAATTTGTCAGTGATGCATCTCATGAATTAAAAACACCTTTAGCTATCATTAAAGGAAATCTAGATATGTTGAGACGCTGGGGAAAAGATGATCCAAAGGTTTTATCATCAGCGCTAGAAGTCTCTAGTAAAGAAGTTGATCGTTTAGTTACATTATGCAATGAATTATTACATTTAACTAGAGAAATAAAAGTTAAGTGTGATAAAAAAATTGATATTGTTCCCATTATTTATGATACAGTTGAAGATTTCAAAAAATTAAACCCTAATATCATTTTTACAGTCACGATCGATTCCCATCAAGAAATCAAAATTAATGAAGAGCATTTAAAACAGTTATTAATAATTTTAATAGATAATGCTGTAAAATACTCTAAACCTAATGAAATCAGAATTGAAATCCAGTATTTAGAAAATCAGCTTAAAATTAAAGATTATGGGATTGGGATCGATAAAGATAAAATAGATCATATTTTTAATCGTTTTTATAAAGTTGATGAATCAAGAGTTCAAAACAATAACAGCTTTGGTTTAGGTTTAGCTATCGCTAAAAGATTATGTGATTATTATGGTTATCAAATTAATGTTATCAGTAAAATTAATGAATATACAGAATTTACAATCAATTTAAAGGAGAATGACTTATGAAAAAATTAATGACTATCTTATTTATTACAATAATTTTAACAGGATGTACAAATAGTTCGGTAGAAGCTATTTCTTTAGATGAAGCACAGGAAATTGCATTGAAAGCTATTGACGGCAAAGTTACCAAAGCCAAGAAAGAGCGTGATGATGGTATTGATTACTATGATTTTGAAATCATTAGTGATAATCAAAAATATGAAATTGAAGTTGATGCTAATACTGGCAAAATAATTAAAAATGAAAAAGATACTGACTATGTTCCTAGTTCTAATGAAGCATCTCAAAATAACAATTCTCAAGCGACAACCATTAGCATTGATGAAGCCCAAAGAATTGCAATGGAAAAAGTTGGTAATAATGGATACTTAGTAAAATGTGAATTGGACATAGATGATGGTATCCAAAAATATGAAATAGAAATTAAAAACGGTAATATTGAATACGAAATCGATATCGATGCTATTAGCGGAGAAATTATTAAATATGAAGAAGATCGTAATTAACAACTCTAACTTTCTAAACGGGAATGTCAAGAAATTTGTGTAAGTAATTTTATTAAATTGTCAAAGAACTATAGAAATGACTTATATCGAGTATATATAGGTCATTTTATTTTTCTAAATATTTTTGGATTCTTGTTGAAAATCTATCATCCATCATTAATTGATTCATAACCATTGCCCAATTTGATACACGCCCACCTGACCATTTTTTCGATAATTCAAGAACTCTTAAATATAACACTTTTAATACCGCTGTCTCATTTGGAAATGCTCCTTTTTTTATGACCTTTCTAAAACTTGAATTGACACTTTCAATTGCATTGGTTGTATACATAACTTTTCTGATGGCTGATCCATAATCAAACAGCTGTTCTACATGATGAATGTTCCTTTCCCATACATCAACTGCTCCCGGATATTGTTTCCACTCATTCTTGAATGTTTCAAATGCGTTTTTGGCCGCCTTTAAACTAGGAGCTCCATAAACTTTTTTCAATGATTGTGTAAATCGCTTATAATCCTTGCTTGGGACATATTTAATAGAATTCCTTATAAGGTGGACAATACATCTTTGTACCACAACATTGGGAAATATTGCTTTCGCACCATCTTCAAGTCCACTAACACCATCCATAGATATAAAGAAAACATCTTCCACACCTCTCGCTTTGATTTCATCAAAAATCTGCATCCATTTATGCTTGCTTTCTGTCTCGTTTAACCATAACCCCAGTATTTCCTTGTTTCCATTGATGTCATAGCCTAAAACAGCATATACAGCATATTCCTTTACCTCATAATCATTTCTTACTGTCACATATAAACAGTCAACAAACAAGAATGCATAACATTGAGATAGTGGTCGGTTTTGCCAGTTTTCCAGTTCAGGAATGATAGCATCGGTTATATCGGAAATCATTTCATGAGAAACCGAAAATCCATAGATATCTTCAATTGTGGTTGATATATCTCTTTGAGACATTCCTTTTGCATACATTGAGATGACTTTATTTTCAATGTCCGAAACATCTCTCGTTCTCTTAGGAATAATTTGCGGTTCAAAAGATGCCTCCCTGTCTCTAGGTATATTAATATCTAATTCTCCTCTTGATGTTTTTATTTTTTTAGGAGAATAACCATTTCTTCTGTTTAATGTCTTTTTTTCTTCTTTACTGTTAGATGCATAACCAAGATGGTTGTTCATTTCTCCCTGAAGCATTGATTCAAATAATGGTCCAAAAATATCTTTTAAAGCTTCATCCATATCCTGTGCTGATTGTGGATTATAAGTATCAATAATTTGTTGAGCCAAAGCTACTGTTTTTGGATCTCTTTTTATTCTTGCCATATTTCATTAACCTCCATATTTTTAATTTTGATAATAAGAAAAGTGTGTAGCAGTAATATAACACATATTACTTACTTACACACTTTATTTTACACTCCCTTCTAAACATAATAAAAGTGTTTTACTAAAACCAGTAAAACACTTTTTTCATCCTTATAGATTCTATCCTTATTTATCACGAAGATATTCATCCATTGCTTTAGCTGCTGTTTTACCAGCCCCCATAGCAAGAATTACAGTGGCCGCTCCAGTAACAACATCACCACCAGCATAGACACCTTCTTTGCTGGTTTTCATTGATTCTTCATCAACAATGATTCCACCCCATTTTTGAGTGTCTAGTCCTGGTGTCGTTTGTCTAATCAATGGATTCGGACTCTGACCAATTGAAACGATTACTGTACCTGTTTCGATCGTAAAGTTTGAACCTTCTTTTACTACTGGTCTTCTTCTGCCACTTTCATCAGGTTCTCCAAGTTCCATCTCAACACATTCCATTGATTTAACCCAGCCATCTTCTCCTTCGATCTTAACAGGATTTGTTAATAATTTGAAAATAATTCCTTCTTCTTTTGCGTGATGTACTTCTTCTGCGCGGGCTGGAACTTCTTCAGCTCCTCGGCGATACACAATATAAACATTTTTAGCCCCTAAACGTTTAGCTGTTCTAGCCGCATCCATCGCAACATTTCCAGCTCCGATAACACATACTGTATCGGTAATTTTAACTGGTGTCGGATGATCAGGGAATTCATAACCTTTCATTAAATTAACTCTCGTTAAAAATTCATTAGCAGCATAAACACCATTCAAGTTTTCACCAGGAATATTCTGGAATCGTGGCAACCCTGCCCCACTCCCAATAAAAATCCCTTGATATCCTTGTTCTTGAAGCTCATCAATTGTAATTGAACGTCCTACAACTACATTAGTTTCAAATTTAACACCTAAAGCCGAAACATTATCAACTTCCTTTTGAACTAAAGATTTTGGCAAACGGAATTCTGGAATTCCATATGATAAAACACCACCGGTTTTATGCAAAGCTTCAAATACCGTTACATCATATCCTTTTTTAGCCAATTCTCCAGCACATGTAATTCCCGCTGGCCCAGAACCAATGATAGCAACTTTTTTCCCATTGCTTTCAATTTTTAATTCTGGCGCTTTACCATTAGCCATATGATAATCAGCAACAAATCTTTCAAGTCGTCCAATTCCTACTGCTTCTCCTTTAATTCCTCGTACACATTTACCTTCACATTGATTTTCTTGAGGACAAACTCGTCCGCAAATTGCCGGCAAAGCATTTTCACTAGTAATTATTTTATAAGCTTCTTCAAAATCACCAGCTGCAACCTGCTGAATAAATTCGGGGATCGGTACTCCAACAGGACATCCTTTTTTACATGGCTGATGCTTACAGTTTAAACAGCGTGTTGCTTCTTCCATTGCCATTTCTTTCGTATATCCTAACGCAACTTCATCAAAATTTTTATTTCTTACATTTGGTTCTTGTTCAGGCATTACAACCTTGGTCAATGACATATTTGGCATTATTTTGCACCTCCCATTAAATTACACATCCGGTTCGCATTTTCGTTAACTGTATGTTCTTCTTCTTTAAACATTCTTTGGCGCATCATCAATTCATCAAAATCAACCTGTAAACCATCAAAATCTGGTCCATCTACACAAGCAAATTTAATTTTACCATCAACACTAACACGACAGCAGCCGCACATTCCTGTACCATCTATCATGATTGGATTTAATGATACTGATGTTTTAATATTTTTTGGCTTTGTAACATTAACAACAGCCTTCATCATTGGTACTGGACCAATCGCAATTACTTCATCAAAACTTTCACCTTTTTCAATTAAATCACTTAATACTGTAGTGACAAATCCCTTAGTCCCTAAAGATCCATCATCAGTAGCGATATAGACATTTTTACAAAATTTTCTAAACTCATCGGCAAGTAAAACATATTGTGCTTCACGTCCACCAATAATCACATCAACATCTACCCCACGATTTGCCAGCTCACGAAGTTGTGGGTATAATGGTGCACTACCAACACCGCCAGCCACACCAATTACATGTTTAGCTTCATGAAATTTTGTTGGCACTCCTAATGGTCCGACAAAATCTGTTAATTCGTCACCTGCATTTAACTTAGCCAATTCTCTTGTTGAATATCCAACAATTTGATAAATAATTGTAATTGTTTCTTTTTCGCGATCAAAATCGGCAATTGTTAATGGAATTCTTTCACCATCTTCGCCTACTCGTAAGATGATAAATTGCCCAGGTTCACATTTTCTTGCAACATAAGGTGCATGAACTTCCATCAGTTCTACCACATCGTTCAGTACTTCTTTTTTCAAAATCTTGTACATATTTATTCCCCCTACATTATTTATACCTACTTATTGTAGCTTGCTTAACAAAAAAAAACAATGAAAATTCGCTTTTTTTGTATACAATATCCCCTCTAATCAAAGCTAAGTATTAAAATCATGCATAAACTAAATATTAAGCGTTTTAATCTAAACATGAAATATTAATAACTATAGGCAATATAATATTGTATCGACATAAAAATCAACATAAATCCTACAAGTTAACTTATTTATTCTAAATTTATACTTTATTATTTTTACATAAAACAAAAATTTTCTATTTTTGATAAAAACTAATAATTTCTATTTTATTATTATATAATAATGACATTGGAGGTAGTTATGAATAATAAAATTATGTTTTTTGATATTGACGGTACTTTGTTATCTGAAAAAACCCATTCGATTCCAGAAAGTACGATCACAGCTTTGAAAAAAGCAAAAGAAAACGGGCATCTTATTTTTATAAACACAGGCAGAACATTTTCACTGATTGATAACTGCATAAAAGATCTAGACCCTGATGGTTATGTTTGTGGTTGTGGAACATATATTCGTTACCATGATAAAGTCTTATCTTCTTTTACATTATCATCTAAACGATGTAATGAGATAAAAGAATTAGTTAGAAAAACTAATATTGATGGGGTATTAGAAGGAACTGATTCAATATATTTTGATCAGCATATTCGTCATCCATTAGTAAAAGAGATAAAACAACGCTATCAAAATACCCCTGAATTCACACTATCAACTTTTGACGATCCTAAATTATCTTTTGATAAACTTACTATCTGGTTTGATGAAGATAGTGATATTAATACTTTTAAAGAAAGCATTGCTGATGATTTTGATTATATTACTAGAGATAAAAATTTTGGTGAAATAGTGCCTAAAGGTTATTCTAAAGCAACAGGAATTCAATTTTTATTAGATTATTTTAATTTAGAAAAAGATGATGCTTATGTTTTTGGAGACAGTTTTAATGATGAACCAATGCTAGGTTATGTTAAGCATGCGATTGTAATGGGAAATGGTGATCCAGAATTATTTAAATATGCTTATTATGTTACTAAAGATATTGAAGATGATGGTATTTATCACGCTTTAGAGCATTTAAAATTGATTTAAACCAGTTTAAACAAACTGGTTTATTTTTTAAACAAAAATTGTATTTGTAATAAGATTAAGGTATAATAATGCTTGCTTTAAGGAGGACAATTATGGCAGCAATAAGTTATGAATTAAAACATGTTTGTAAACAATCAGGTGCCCGCTATGGAATCTTACATACTCCTCATGGTGATGTTGAAACACCAATGTTTATGCCGGTTGGGACGTTAGCTACTGTAAAAGGAATTTCCCCAGAAATGTTGAAAGAAATGCATTCACAAGTGATTCTTGCCAATACTTATCATCTTTGGCTTCGACCAGGTGAAGATGTAGTTGAACAAGCTGGCGGTTTACATAAATTTATGAATTATGATGGACCAATGCTTACTGATAGTGGTGGTTTTCAAGTATTTTCATTAGGAAATACCCGTAAAATCGAAGAAGAAGGAGTTAAATTTAAAAGCATTATTGATGGAAGGGCGCTTTTTCTTTCTCCAGAAAAAGCAATTGAAATTCAAAATAAATTAGGAGCTGATATCATTATGTCATTTGATGAATGTGCTCCATATCCATGCACTTATGAATATATGAAAGATAGTATGGAAAGAACCTTAAGATGGGCTAAGCGTGGTAAAGAGGCCCATAAAAACACTGATAAACAAGCTCTTTTTGGAATTGTGCAGGGTGGCGAATTTTCTGATTTAAGAGAACGATGTGCTAAAGAACTAGTTAAAATGGATTTCCCTGGATATTCGATTGGTGGTACAAGTGTCGGTGAACCTAAAGATGTTATGTATAAAATGGTCGATGATGCAATTAAATGGTTGCCTGAAGATAAACCGCGTTATTTAATGGGAGTCGGTAATCCTATCGATTTAATTGAATGTGCAATAAGAGGAATTGATATGTATGATTGTGTTTTACCAACAAGAGTCGCTCGTCATGGTGCAGTTATGACAAGTATGGGACGAATTAATATCAATAATGAAAAATTTAAATATGATTTTTCACCACTTGATTCTAATTGTAATTGTTATACTTGTAAAAATTATACAAAAGCTTATGTTCGTCATTTACATAAATGTGATGAAATATTTGGAAAAACGTTATTATCTATTCATAATGTTAATTTCTTATTAGAACTCGCTAAAGATATTCGAGAAGCTATAAAAGAAGACCGCTTGCTTGATTTTAAAGAAGAGTTTCTAAATAAATACGGTCATGATGTCTATAAGAGGGCCTTTTAAAATGAAACTAAGTGAATTTGATTTTGAACTACCAGAAGAACTGATTGCCCAAACACCGTTAGACAAGCGGGATACCTCAAGATTGATGATCTTGAATCGCGAAAAACAAACAATAGAACATAAGCATTTTTATGACATCATTGATTATTTAAAACCAGGCGATATTCTAGTAAGAAACAATACTAAAGTTATTCCGGCACGTTTATTTGGCATCAAAGAAGAAACTAATGGTCATGTTGAAGTTTTGTTATTAAAGGACCAAGGTGATGATATTTGGCAATGTTTAGTCGGAAATGCTAGAATCGTTAAAATCGGGACTATTATTAGTTTTGGTGATGGTTTATTAAAAGCAAAATGTCTTGAAATAAAAGATGAAGGTATTAGAATATTTAAAATGATCTATACAGGAATTTTTTATGAGATTTTAGATCAATTAGGAACAATGCCGCTTCCTCCCTATATCAAAGAAAAATTAGAAGATCAAAATCGTTATCAAACTGTATATGCTAAAATTGAAGGTAGTGCGGCGGCACCAACTGCAGGACTACATTTCACTAATGAAATTATTGAAAAAATCAAAGCTAAAGGAATTGAAATTCTTGATGTAACTTTACATGTTGGTTTAGGAACTTTTAGACCTGTAAAAGTAGATAATGTTTTAGAACATCATATGCATAGCGAATATTATATGATCGAACCTGAAGTTGCTGATAAATTAAATCAGGCTAAAGTTAATGGGCAAAGAATCATTGCGGTGGGAACAACTTCAACTAGAACTTTAGAAGCAAACATGCAAAAGTATGGCAAATTTAAAGCAACTCATGAAAATACTGATATTTTTATTTATCCAGGCTATCAATATAAAGCTATTGATTGTTTAATTACTAATTTTCATTTACCAAAATCAACATTATTAATGTTAATTAGTGCTTTTGCTTCAAAAGAATTTATATTTAAAGCATATCAAGAAGCAATTAATGAAAAATACCGTTTCTTTAGTTTTGGTGATAGTATGTTTATAATCTAAATTTATACATACCAGAGGTAGAAATATCACATTTCTACTCCTGGTTTTATTTTTTAAAGTAAAACACTAAATTCCTATGTATATTAGATGTAATAAACATCAAAAGAACTAGTACTGTATAATGTGACATCTTATTCAAATTCCTGCTCTATGATGATCAAGATCATTAAGCCAGTTTAATGAAAAAAGAAAAGATAAATATTCTAGCCGCAAACGAGTCAAAAAAGGAAATAGATTGTCTAGCTTTATAAGATACTATTGATTTTATTGAAGTTCGCTAGAAAATTAGTTAAAGAAAATGATTATAAACAGTTTAAACAAAGAATAAGTGATTTAAAAGAATCTGATAAACGACTATGGATTTAGTTTAAAAATAATTAATAGCTTTCTAATTTTTCACTTAAAATCCATGATAAATATTAAAATCATTAATTTTAATCTCCAAATATGCTATAATTAGTGCATGAAAATAAATTATGACTTAAAATTTCAAGAAGAATTACAAAAAATAAAAGGAACAAGACCAACATTACTTTTACACGTATGCTGTGGCCCTTGCAGTGGTAATGTTATTAAAGAAATTGCTGATATTTTTGATATTACCATATACTATTCTAATTCTAACATCTATCCTAATGATGAATATCAGCGACGTTATCAAGAATTATTGACTTTTATTGATCAATTTAATTTGGACTTCAATCACCACATCAAAGTTATTGAAGATCCTTATTTGCCTAAAGAATATCTTGAAAAAATTGCTATTTACAAAGATGAACCTGAAGGAGGTAAACGTTGTTATCTTTGTTATCAAAAAAGGATGTCTAGAGCTTTTGATTATGCCTCTAAAAATAAATTCGAATATTGGACTACGGTATTGAGTGTTTCACCACATAAAAATAGCCAATGGATCAATGAAATCGGAGCTTCATTTGATCAAGAAAAAACAAAGTTTTTATTCAGTGATTTTAAAAAAAATAATGGCTATTTAAAATCTGTTCGTTTTGCTGATAAATATCACTTGTATCGTCAAAGTTATTGTGGTTGTATTTATTCGTATCAAGATATGTTGAAAAGAAAAGAAGAACACAACAAAAATAATTAATTAAAAACATGAGTTTATAGCTCATGTTTTTAATATTTCTTTAATTGTCTTGTTGCAGGTCCACTAATAAGATGACCATGACAATCAAAGATAGATCCATGACATGGACAATGCCATATTTGATCTTTTTCATTAAATTCTACTACACATTTTAAATGAGGACAATATGGTGAAAAGTAAAAAACTCTTCCTTGCTTATCTTTATAGATTGCAATTAAATGTCCATGATAGCGTACTACTTTCCCTTGATTACAATTTAATTTTACTTCCTTAGATACTAAAATCCGATTCTTTATCATTCCATGATAATTATTTTTAACCAATTTAATAATATCTTTGTAAGAATGTAAATAATGACCATAATTAGGATCATACAATGCAGCAAATTTACTATCATTATTTATAATCAACTCATAAATTAGTTTACTAGCTACATGACTCAAAGTCATGCCCCATTTATTATAACCATAAGCTATGAATTCATTTTCATTAATTTTACCAATATAGGGTATTTTTCTTAATGGCACACTATCTTGTCCATACCAATGCCATTGATCCTTAGTAAAATTTTTATTTATTTCAATAACTGCATTTTCATTTACTGGACGAATAGAAAAATTAGTAGTTAAATTCAAGATACTATCTTTTTGTCTTTTCCCTTCTCTATAAATAACATGTTCTTTTTCTTGTAAAATTCTAAAAAAATAGCCTTTTTGTAAATTAGGTGGATAGCGTGTCATCCAAACTATTTTTTTTGCTTGAACTTTCTTTTTGTTGACTTCTAAATAAAATTCATTATCTTTGATTTCTTTTTTTGTTACTAATGAATTTTCATAAATATCTATTTTATCACATTTTTCTAATATTCCTTTAAGATATTTTAATGGGTGAAATATAGCTTGATGATAAAGTCCCATCGATACATATCCATCATTAGTAACATTTTCAACAACATCAAATCCCCATGATTTAAATAATTTAATTTGATTTACGATTTTTTTGTTATTTTCACTATCTTTAGCTTCAATATAAGCAAGATTTTCTTTAAAATCACAATCAATCTGGTTTATTTCAATAATATTTTTGATTTCTTGTAAAGCTTCGTAATTAGAATCTAAGTATTCTTTAGCTTTACTTTTATCATAAGCATTGCAAATATCTTCATAAAGAACATCATGTAAATAACTTATTTTTGCTGTCGTATGCCCTGTTGTTTTGCTTGCTAGTTTATCACTTTCAATTAATGCTACTTTAAAATTACTATCATTCAGACGATAAGCTAAAGTTATGCCACTCATTCCCCCACCAATTATAACAATATCGTAATTACAGTCAGCTTCTATTTTAGGATAGTTTGGCAATTTTACTGTTTTTTGCCAATATGATTCATTTTCCATTTTTATCACCTTATAAAATTATGTCCTTTAAAATAAAAAAGATACTGAAACTTCAGTATCTAATAAGGTTTTAAGTTTTTCATTGAAAAATCTAGAATCGGTGCTCCATAAGTAATAGCCCCAGAAGAAACAAAATCCACGCCTATTTTAGCAATTTCTAAAAGTCTCTCTTTAGTAACATTACCAGAACATTCACTTTGTGCTTTATCACCAATCATGATAACAGCTTTTTTCATCATCTCATTATCCATATTATCCAACATAATAATATCTGCTTTAGCATTTAAAGCTTCTTCAACCTGTTCTAGAGTTTCTACTTCTACTTCAATTTTTCGAACAAACGGTGCATAATCACGTGCCATTTCAATTGCTTTAGTAATACTTCCGGCTGCTCCGATATGATTATCTTTGATCAACACTCCATCTGATAAATTATAACGATGATTTGTTCCACCACCTATTTTAACTGCATATTTTTCAAAAATACGATTATTAGGTGTAGTTTTACGTGTATCTAATAATTTAGTTTTAAAACCTTTCAAGATTTCTACCGACTCATGAGTATATGTTGCAATCCCACTCATTCGTTGCAAATAATTTAAAGCTACTCTTTCACCAGATAATAATACTCTGATATCACCAATTACTTCACCAATATAATCACCTTTTTTTATTTTATCACCATCATGATATTTAGTGGTAAATTTACAATTGCTATCTAATAGCTTAAACGTTCTTTCAAAAACTTCTAAACCACAAATGATTCCATCTTGTTTACAAATTAAATCAACATGACCCAACTTAGCTTCAGGCATAACAGCATTAGTTGTAACATCATCACTTGTAATATCTTCTTTTAGAGCACTTAAAATATAATCATCGATATTAACCTTAAGATTTACACCATTTATCATAGAACTCACCGTCTTTTCTTTTAATTTCTTCCATAATTATTCTTCTATTATCAATCATTAATTTATCTTTGTTGTATTTACTAATATCGATATACTGTGGATCAAAATTGATTTTATTGATTTCATCTTTAATTACTCTAGCAGCTCTTTTAGCAAAAACTAGACTTTCTAATAAAGAATTGCTGGCTAAACGATTCGCTCCATGTACACCATTACATGCTGTTTCACCAACAGCAAATAAATTTTCCATAGAAGTTCTACCAAAAGTATCACTTTTGATTCCTCCCATCAAATAATGCTGAGCCGGAACAACAGGTACTGGTTCACGATACATATCATAACCTTCTTCAAGACATTGCTTATAAATATGGGGAAATCTAGTTTGAATCTGATCATGATCCATATGCATAACTGATAAATAAACATAAGGACTATTATATTTATCCATTTCTTTTTTTATCGCATTACTAACGACATCTCGTGGTAATAACTCATCTACAAACCGTTCCATATTTGGATTCAATAAATGAGCTCCTTCGCCTCTAACTGACTCACTGATCAAAAAACTTCTTCCTGGTTTAGTTGTATATAAAGTAGTTGGATGAATTTGAATATAATTTATATTCTCTAATTCAATATTATTTCTTAACGCTATTGCAAAGCTGTCTCCAGTAATATGTCTAAAATTAGTAGAATGTTCAAACAAACCACCCATTCCTCCAGTAGCTAGAATAACGACCTTAGCATTAATTTGCACGATTTCGTTATTATTTTCCATAATAATTCCTGTTACTCTATTATTATCATTAATAATATCTAGCATCGTTGCATCTTCAATAACTGTAATATTACCACATAATTCAATTTGTTTAATTAGTTTTGATGTGATTTCTTTACCAGTAACATCTTGATGGTGCAAAATTCTAAATTCAGAATGTGCTCCTTCACGAGTATAAGCCAAATTTCCTTCACTATCACGATCGAATTCAACCCCATAATCCATTAGATCTTTCATTATCTGTGGTGCCTGTTGAATCATTATTCTAACTGATTCAGGATTATTTTCATTACGTCCTGCTTTCAAAGTATCTTGGTAAAAGGCATCAAAATCATCAGCACTTTTTAAAGTACAAATTCCACCTTGCGCTAAGTAAGAATCACTATTTTCAATTTTATCTTTAGTAATCATTAGAATCTTTAAATCACGTGGTAAACATAGCCCAGCAAATAGCCCAGCTGCTCCTGTTCCGACAATGATTACATCAAAATTATTATCCATTATTCTCCACCTTCTTATTTTGCTAGTTCATGCATTCTTTCCAATGGTTTTTTAGCTTTGACCATGAATTCATCATCAAGAATAACTTGATTTGTATTATTTTTTAAACAATCTCTGATTTTTTCAAGCGTATTTTTCTTCATATTTGGACAAACTAATTTATCTGTTGCTGGATAGAATTTTTTATCTGGATTACGTTTTTCCATTTCATGAATTACCCCTACTTCAGTAACAACGATAAATTCATCATGTTCTTGATCATTAGTAGCATAATCAATAATACCCGATGTACTACCAGCATAATCAGCTAACGCTACACATTCTGGTCGGCACTCAGGATGAATCAACACTGGTGCACCAGGATGCAACTGTTTAGCCTTTTGAATATCTTCAACCTTAATTCGATAATGAGTTGGACAATACCCGTTGCAAAAAACAAAATTTTTATCTGGAACGATCTTAGCAATATGTTTACCTAAATTTTGATCAGGTATAAATAAAATATTTTTATTTGGCAAAGCCTCTACAATTCTTTTGGCATTTGATGATGTTACACAAACATCAGCCATCGTCTTGATCTCTGCTGTTGAATTTATGTAACATACAACACACAAATCTTCATACTTTTCTCGCATTCGGGCAATAAAATACTCATCAACCATATGTGCCATCGGACAATCAGCCTCACTGTCTGGCATTAAGACCGTTTTATTAGGACTTAAAAGTTTTGCACTTTCGCCCATAAACTCAACTCCAGCAAACACAATAACATCTTGTGGACAATCTACAGCAATTTTAGATAAATAATATGAATCTCCTAAATAATCAGCAATATCCTGGATTGCTCCATCAACATAGTAATGTGCTAGAATAACAGCATTTCTTTCTTCTTTTAGTTTTTTAATTTCATCAACAATATTATTCATATAACTATCCCCATTTCAAAGTTCTTGTACATTAGATAAAATATCCCATAAATCACACCCATTGTCAAGTGAAATAGTTAACAAGACACCAGATATTATTTCAAGATATACTCTTTCTTCCATTATACATTATTTCTTTACATAATTAAAAGATTCTAGTAACAAAACTAGAATCTATTATCCACTTGCTACAATTATAGCAAATACCTTATTGCATTGATAATAATGATGCAGCTACTGATTCTAAATTGATCTTAGCACTTTTAATTTCATCAAACTTAGCCTGGTCACAAGTTTCAAAATCAACTTTTTTAGTTAACTTTTTAAAACTAGCAAGTTCATTTTTAATATTCGATTTCATTGCTTTATCAATTTGTTTACCATTTTTAGCTAAAGCAGCTTCAATTGAAAGAACCAGATTTTCTACCTCATTTTTAAAAACTAAACGTTCTTTAGTAAGAGCGTCCTGCTGTTCAAACTGCTTAGCTTCATGAATTGCTCTTTCAATATCAGCATCAGACATATTAGAAGTATTTTCAATGGTGATACTTTGCATATTTCCACTAGCTAGATCTTTAGCTGATACATTAACGATTCCATTGGCATCAATATCAAATGTTACCTCAATTTGCGGTACTCCTCGCATCGCTCTTTTAATTTTCTTTAATTTAAATTTACCTAAACTCTTATTATCTTTAGCAAGCGGTCTTTCCCCTTGTAAAACATTAATTTCTACTTGAGTTTGAAAATTTGCAGAAGTTGTAAAGATTTGTGAATGACTAGTAGGAATAGTTGTATTACGTTCAATCAATGGTGTAGCTACCCCACCGACTGTTTCAATCGATAGCGTTAATGGTGTTACATCTAATAACAACACATCAAAATTACCAGTTGTACTAACATCACCTGATAACTTACCTCCTTGAATACTTGCTCCTAAAGCTACACATTCATCAGGATTTAAAGATTTACTAGCTTCTTTACCCGTTATCTCCTTGATTTTATCTTGAACTGCCGGAATTCTAGAAGATCCTCCTACTAAAATTATTTTATTTAAATCTGCAGGAGTCAATCTTGCATCATTTAAAGCATTTTGCATCGGTAAAACAAGGCGGTCAACTAGATTCTTAGTTAAAGCATTAAATTTAGCGCGTGTTAATTCAACTTCTAAATTTTTAGGCCCCGTATTTGTATTAGTAATAAATGGTAAATTTACAATTGTTGTAACCATTGATGATAACTCAATTTTAGCTTTTTCACCAGCCTCATTGATTCTTTGCATCGCTACCTGATCATGACTTAAATCAATTCCTTCAGCTCTTTTAAACTCTTCAACAATATATTTAGCAACACACTCATTAAAATCATCTCCACCAAGATGATTATCACCTGAGGTCGAAAGAACTTCAATCACACCATTTCCAATTTCAATAATCGAAACATCAAAAGTTCCCCCACCTAAATCAAAAACCATTACTTTTTGACCATAACTATTTTCAAGTCCATATGCTAAAGCGGCTGCGGTAGGTTCATTAATGATTCTTTTTACTTCAAGACCAGCAATTCTTCCAGCATCTTTAGTTGCCTGACGTTGCGCATCATTAAAATATGCTGGTACTGTAATTACTGCTTCAGTTACTTTTTCTTGAAGAAAAGCCTCAGCATCGATCTTTAACTTTTGTAATACCATTGCTGAAATTTCCTGAGGACTATAAGCTTTACCATTGATTGTTTTACGATAATTTGTTCCCATTTCACGCTTGATTGAAGAAATTGTATTATTGGGATTAGTTACTGCCTGACGCTTAGCGTTTTCACCAACCAAACGTTTACCATCAGCTGTAAATGCAACTACACTTGGTGTCGTTTTATTACCTTCACTATTAGGAATGATAACTGCTTTACCATTTTCCATATAAGCCATACAACTATTCGTAGTTCCTAAATCGATTCCAATTACTTTACTCATCTTTATTCTCTCCTTTTAACAAATTCTACAGCCACAACAATTTAATAAACAACTGCATAACATTACATTATAACAAAATGTCATATCACCAAACGGCGAATCGTATGTTTGCCGACCTGTTTGATACTGCCTTTGACCACCTTGTAACTGCTGTAATAATAATAAATACTGTAAATTACTTGGCTCCATCTGCACTGCTGTTTGCGCGTAATCAACTGCGGTAATGTTATTACCCACACCATTTTCAGCAATTGCACTATAATAAAACCACATTGCATTTCGCGTTCTTATTTGATTCAATACATTAAGTGCTTCTTGATATCTTCGGGCGTTAATAAAACCTGCTGCTTCATTAAAAGCAGCCTGATCATTACCACTATATTGATAACTATACTGACCAGTATTTTGATTACCTCCATAATTACGATTAGTAAAACCTCGTTTACGATCATCCATAATTGTTTTATAAGCAGTTTGAACTTCTTTAAATTTTTCTGTATAAGCAGCTTGATTAGGATTGTTTATATTAGCATCAGGATGATATTTCTTACTTAATGTTCGATACGCTTTTTTTACCTCGTCATCGCTTGCTTGGGGATCTATTCCTAATATTTGATATGGATTCATTATTTCCTACCTTCCATTCGTTTTTTCTTGATCAATTCATATTTAGTCCATACACCACTATATAAGATATTACGTATAATAGCAGCATTTTCAATAATTGGCATTCTTTCAAAAGCCATCGTAGCCTCTGATATCATTAACTCTAAAATATCTTTACAGCGCTCATCAAACTGCGTCGTCTGATATGTTTGTTTTAAAGGATTATAATTTTCTTTCTTTAAATCATCTTCAATATCTTCATAAGCATCAATAAAATAAATAAACTTTCCTAAATAAAATCCTAATTCATACAACTCATCATACCATTCATCATTTTTATAAGCACAAATGAGTCCCATGACTCTACCAAAGTATTTTGATACTTCATCAAGATTATTTAAACCCTGTTTTTCATAATCATTGATCTTATGCAAACACTTCTCTATTTCATCTACTTTATCAGGATACTCTTTTTTAACCTTATTATAGGCTTTTTTTATCAGTTTTTTATATGTTTGCCGACTAATCTTTCTTTCATCCAGCCAATCATCTTCACATTTAAAATACGTTAAAACGATTGTCATTTTAGTCGCATAATCGACACATTCATTATAACGTGCCTGATGTTTTTTTAAAGGATGGATGATACAACGTTCATTTTTAAGCTTTGTATCAGGTTCGTATAAACCACTTAATAAGATGGCTAAGAAATTCATATCAAAATTTAAAGAAACCTGTGCTCTTAATCCATATTTATCTTTTAATGTTTTACACAAACCACAATAATAAGAATGATAGATATCAAACTCTTTAAATTTCATCTCTGGTTTATTTATTACTACATAACCAAACATAATTAACTTCTCTTTTCAAATTTATTTTTACAATTTGGACAGGTAATAATAATTTTACCATGCCCCTTAGGCACTCTTACCATTTGTTTACAATTAGGACAAGCAAAGTGCTTATGCGTTGGTTCTTGCTGATTCATCAACTTAAGTCTTAAATAACGATTTAAAGGACTTAAAAAATTTAAATATTTTTCATTTTCCTGGTTTCTTGCATATATATTTTTAGAGAACATTCTAAAAAGTACAATAAACCAGATTACCAAAAATACAATTTCAATAACAATATTACTAATAAAAATATTAATAATAAAACAAATAATACTGATAATAATTAAAAAACTATTTAATTGATCACTACCATATCTACCTTGCATAAATTGATAAAATTTATCTTTCATATAAGCACCCCAATATTAAATTTCTATGACATAGTATATTTTTTTATTATTAACTATTCATGAACTTACTTATTATACCACAACAATTTTAGATTATATCATCAACTAAAAATATCACAATTTAAAACATCTTCTATCAATAAGAAGATGTTTCAAATCATTTTTTCTTTTTTATTAATCGATGCCATAAATACCAATTCAAAATCATTCCCCCTAATAATAAAATCATTGAAAATGATAACAAATTATTATTTAAGCTATAACACATATACAAATACAATATAACTAAAATACATATTATATAAAACATATCTATCAAAATCAGAAATTTTTTCACAATCTTTCCCTCATTACACTACTAGCTATAATGATAACGATCAATAATCTTTTTAGAAAGCTTTGTTGCATGTAAGACA
This sequence comes from Clostridium sp. Marseille-Q5894, assembly GCF_946902305.1. Classification (NCBI taxonomy): domain Bacteria; kingdom Bacillati; phylum Bacillota; class Clostridia; order Eubacteriales; family Clostridiaceae; genus Clostridium; species Clostridium sp. Marseille-Q5894. The sequence goes on from NZ_CAMPPT010000004.1 coordinate 82,660, forward strand.
GTTAATATCGCAAAATAAGTATATGAATAATCAAAACGTTTAAAGAAAACAACCATTAAAAGTCCAATAAATGCTTCAACCAAAAAGCATATTAAATACACATATAAAAAACACGGTGTAAGCATATCTAATTTTTTAATTAATTTACTTAATACACTAATACGATCTAAAACAACCAAAACAAACCACAAACCATATCCTAAAATAGACCATAAAGCCGTTTTAACAAAAACCTCTATTAGATTAATAGAATCTGTTTTTAATAAACACCAAAAATAACCGCTAATCATAAATACAGCATAAACTCCCAATAAAATAATCAGTTGTCTTTTCATCGCTTTTCACCCCATTTTTTTAATTTGTTTATGATAAAACAGATATGATTGATTTAATTAATATTATTTTATAAGATTTTTTTGATCATTACTTTATTTTTTAAAATCATGATACTTTGATAAGTAATTACCAAAACAAAAATTATTAACACTATCCCTATAATAAGCTCCCCAAAAATAAAGTTATAAATTGTTAAACATATACCAAGTATATCATTAAATAAAACCCAGGCAGCTGCTCTAACTCTTTCATTATCTATATCTAATTTTACATTAATACATATATCTTTAATAGCCATCGAAATAAACAAAAACATGAGAACTATTGCTTCCAATAAAGCTTTTTTAAACATCAAAATTATAAATGTGACACCTAAAATTAATAATATATAAAATTCAACCTTCTTATAAATTTTCATTTGTAATCTCTCCGTTAATTAAGATAATTATTATCCAAGATATAATGTAGTATAGTTTCCTTTTGTGTATCCACCAATTGCCTTTTTCCATTAATTTTTGCTTCTGTTTTTGTTGTATCCCAAGAAATATCCCGTTGAATCATATACTTCATAAAATTTTTTCAGCAGTTATCCATGCTTCAACAGCCTAACTAGGGAGTCCAGAATAACCGCTAACTACTATAATAATAGAATAGGTCAAGTTTTTAGGTAAACATGATCTGTTGGTTTAATATTGTAAGGTATCTGCTCTAGTTAATTGAACAAGTAATTAATTATTATTTAAATTTTTTCATAATTTACAATGACATCATCATATTCAAAAAATTTAGTCTTTAAACATATCAATGTTATTAATGCTACATATAGCAGGTTAGTGATAATATATTTTACTTCTTTTTATAATTTATCGTAAACCAAAAATAAAGTAATTTATTTTTAGATTTACTATTATAACAGTCACTATCATAGCTATATATACTTTATTATTTAATAAATCTTGATATTATAAATATTTTACCTCCTAACTTATCTGATTGATTAATTAAATCTTCAGCTTTCAAAGATCCTACAGTAGTAACTATGATGACCTTCTTTGATTCCATAGTTTATATTAATTTTTTATGTAATCACTTCTATACTTCTACTATAACATAAAAACAAGAAAGAATTGTTGCTTCCCTGTTCTAACGGTCAAAAATACAATTAAACGGTAATCGTTATATAACCACCAATCATTTACAAAACTTTCAAAAAGCTTTTAATACTATCTTTTTTGTCGCCAACTTACATTAAATAATCTTTTTCTCCATTTAAATAAACACCTTTATCTAAATACATTAGAAATTTTATTTTTATTAATAGCTGTCCTTCAACATATTAATATAAAATTATTTTCTGTTAAAAATATAATAAGCCAATCCCAAAAAATACAATTTCAATAACGATATTACTAACAATAAAAACTATTTAACCATTAAATAAAATATTATCAATTTTTTTTAATTATTAACATTATCATCTCTTTATGTTTTTATAACATATAAGCTGTTATAAAAACATATATTTTATCAAAAACAGATAGAAATTATGTTCTATCTGTTTAATTATTATCAGTTTTTCTTATCACGATAATCATAACCTTTATAAATATCAATAACTCTACCATTGATTTGAATATGTTGATTATCTATCCATTCAACATCACACATTTCCCAATAGTCGTCACCATCTAAACCATTTGATACTTCTCTGCTTGCTACTTTTTGCCAATAAATAGTTTTTAAAACGTGATAAACACGATCTTTTGAAACCGCCAAATCCCCTTTATATATGATACATTACTACTTTTATCTTCTTTACATATATCTACTATCACAGTATGCTTATTATCCAGAGCATCAAGACTTGTTTCCCTTAGTTAAAAATATTGCTCTTGTTTATCAATCGACTTTGCCAATAAATCGGTAATATATTTCGATTTCTTGTATTCGCTCCCCATTCTCATTGGTTTCTGCCAAATGAATGAAGATTTTTTCTATCATGGCATTTAATAATTGTGCAGTCAGTTCTTTTAGTATGGAATATTCCTTGATTAACTCAATCCATTTTTCAGCACCAATCATATCTTGCTCCATTTTATTTAATTCTTCTCTTAGGTTTTTTATCTCATTTTCCAGCTCGATTTGTTCTTGTTGATATTTGCCCGACAACATAATGAAGTTTCGCTCCGTTATCTTCTCACTGGCTCTGTCCTCATACATTTCCGCAAATAAGCGGTCAATTTCATTTTGACGGTTTTCAGCTTTCTTTAACTTGGCTGTCTTTTTCTTCTTTTCCCTTATTCGCTCTGCATTGCCGACTTTCTGTATCTTTTTCAAGACTTTTTCTTCGTCCTGCTGAACAGCCTTCGCCCAATACTATAATCGTTCCAATACAGCTTCATAAAGTACGTCATAACGGATATAGTGCATGGAACAGTAGCCTTTGCCAAACTGTCCATAAAAACTGCATGCGTAATATCTGCTGTAAATTTAAAAGGAACAACACCAGTTTGCTTAGAAAAAAACTCTCTAAATTTTGTATTAAAATAAAAATCACAATATAATAATGGACTATCTAATATAATTTCTTTAACGACACTTTTAAGCAATATGTGATTTCTTTTTTCTAATCAAATTGCCTTGAAAATATTCCTTAATATTATAATTTAACTCCTGTTTTGTTCCTGTATAATAAACATTGAGTTATTTACATATTTTTGATAATTCTTCTCTATACCAATAATATTTTATAAACTCATCATATGACTTAATTTCGTTAAACTCTGGTCGATTGTTCATTCATATAAACCTTACATTCCTTTCCGCCTGCAGCTACAAGGCACACATAGTCATGAAAATCAATCATTTCTTTTTATCAAAGTAAGTGCTATAATATGTGTGGTTATATAAGCTTCCCGGCATTAATTTCAAATTTACCCATCGATTTGTATCTTAATGTGCAGGTGTGCTACTTGTTTTTTAGATGGGAATAAAATTTTTTTGGCTCTTTTTAGAGTCCTTTTTGCGTTTCAACACACCCAATTTTGACACTTTTTAAGTATTTTCAGATTACCTCCTTCATCGTTTCCTTTGTAAACTGGGATTTTCAGTTCCCGACAAATTGAATTTGCTAGATTCCTTTAATTAAAAACATCTCCATTGGTTGCTCATATCCTGGAACATCTATAACAAAACCACCACAATCTTTATATCCTAATTTTCTATAAAAATGCTGTGCTTCTTCATCAACCTGTGTAGATGTCAAAAGCATGCCATATCCTTGTGATTTCATATCATTTTCCCAATGTTCCATAAGTTTCTTTCCATAACCTTTTCTGTGATAATTCCAATCAATAAATAACATTGTACAAAATGGTGTATTATCCCAAAAAAGATTATATCTCAACAATCCTATTGGTTTATTGTCATCTAATAAAACATATCCTCTTTTATCACTAACTTTATTGTTAAATTCTTGTTCTGGCAAATGACTATCAAGACTATACCAAAATTCTTTATCTTCTGATTGAACATATCTAATTTCTACCATTTCTTTTATCTCACTAAATTCCAATTTATTGTTTTCTATGTTTTTCATTATATCACTAGAAAAATAAGCGGTCATTCTTTTTCGATTACCTAATTAAATTTGTTTAAAATATAGAAAAAGGCACTATATTACAAGTGCCATTCTTTTATATATCATATTTTTTGCAAGCAGGTAAATACAGGTTATTTCTTAATATCCTTTTGTTTTGGAAACTCCATAACGAATACCATATTGAAAGTGACATAAACTTTTATCAATTTCATTTGCAGGCTGAATATTGCATATTTTAAAACCAACATTGCAAGCAGTAATCCTATAGATTTTATAATTCTTATCCTCACATTTAATTAACTTCTTCTTTTTAAAAAAGATAAAATCAACTTATTTGAAAGTACTTTTAGCTATATTTATCAGCCTATTGAAATAATTTATATTATGATTATTTTTCAATTATGTCATCTGGTGAAATTATTTTATACTTTTGATAAACCGTATCAGTACCCTGTATTTCTACTGCAATAAAATTTTCATTTTCTAATTTATAGATTTTTGTTCCAACTTCTAATTTACTTGCTTCATAATTAACAAATTCATACTTTCCATTAGTTTTAGGAGTTGTTAATTTTACTTTGCCCAATTCAGGACCTAATTCATCCAGAGAAACCACGTCAGATGTTTTTTGATAATATACATCATTAACCTTTACAATATTCTTAAATTTTAAATTGTTTACCGAACTGCACCCTGAAAAAATAAAAACAACAAATAAAATCAGCAGTTTAAATTTATTCAATCCTTTTTGATATTTCATTGATCAATTCCCTTTTGTGAATTTTAGAATTATTTTTAAAAATTTTAAAATTATCATTCTGTACTTTATTTAATTCAACTTCTTCTCCCGTTACTTTTAACACTCCTAGATTCATGCCACTGATAACATAAGCGTTTTTAACAATTGGTCCACGATATTTTTCTAAAAATAAAACATAATCTTTATCTAATGATAATATTTCTATTTCATTGTTATCAATAACAGTTTGCAAAATTTCGATTTCGTTTCCTTTATCTACATTGCCATTTATACAATTTTTTACAATTACTTTACTTAAAAGAAAGTTAACTCCTTTATGTTCAAGTATTTCAGATTGCTTTTTACTTTAAACAAATAAAAATACGTTCTATCTGTTTAATTATTATCAGTTTTTCTTATCACGATAATCATAACCTTTATAAATATCAACAACTCTACCATTGATTTGAATATGTTGATTATCTATCCATTCAACATCACACGTTTCCCAATACTCGTCACCATCTAAACCATTTGATACTTCTCTGCTTGCTACTTTTTGCCAATAAATAGTTTTTAAAACGTGATAAACACGATCTTTTGAAACCGCCAAATCTCCCTTTATATATGATACATTACTACTTTTATCTTCTTTACATATATCTACTATCACAGTATGCTTATTGTCCGGAGCATCAAGACCATAACGAACACCATATTGAAAGTGACATAAACTTTTATCAATTTCATTTGCAGACTTACTATTATAGATTTTAATACCAACAATCAGTAATATAAGTAGTAATCCTATCGCTATCTTTTTATTTATAAGTTTAACTTTCATAAAACAAGTTTCTCCTTAACTTTATAATCAAGTATTCAAATATATTATCCTTCTTCTCTAAGAATTACAAAAATATCTTTAATAAAAATTTGTTTCATTGATATAAGTAATGGCATTATGCATGTTAAAAAAACGTATATTATAGATTCAGTAAAGACTATTAATAAATCGGTAACTGAAAATTGTTCTTCCAAAATAACTATAACACCAATATAACCAATAAGGCAAAGAATAACAGCTAACAGAAATTGGTATTTAGTTTCATAATAATATAATTTATAAAAATCTTTTTTACTAATGCCATTTATTCTTAAATTTGCTATTTCTTTATTTCGATTCTTATTTTCCATCATTTGAATTATATATGTGATACAAACAATACCTACAATTACTACTATTTTCAATAGATTTATAAACTGTTTAGAATTTTCCATATTTCTAATTTGATTCTTATACTGACTTCCACTTGAAAAAACAGTGGCATTAGGAAGCCATCTTTTAATATGTGAAATTGTACTTTCAATATTATTTAAATCATCACATTTAATTAATACAGCACTACTAGAAGTAATATTATTTTGACTACATAACTTTTCTACCTGTGAATAAGGAAGGTAAATTGCTTCATTTAAAATATTTTTGTTTATCGGATAATCCCTGATTATATATTCATCTATAGGTATTTCAAATTTATATTCTTTACTTTCAAGTTTCAATGTAGCATATATTTTTACATCTTTATTAACTTTTTTTGATAATGAGGTTGGAAATATTGCTGTTTTAATATTCTGCTTTGGTAAAATCGTTACTTCTTCACTACCATTACTAAATTTTAAAATTCCATTCATTTCCCAATAATCATCAACACTTTGAATATGTTCAATTTCTTTTAACATATTAATTTGTTCTTCACTAAATATCTGACTAACTCCATTGTATGAAATAGATGGTAGAGATTCTTTGGTATTTACTACAATTATTTCATTAGTTACATATATATCATACAACTGTTCTAATTTATCTAAATAAGAATTTAAAGCAAACGGTACCATACATAACACCACAATAATAATAGCATAAATTATTTTCATGATTGATTTTAATATCATATGATTACTTTTTCGATATACTTTATAAAACCTATTATCTATATCTCTATCTTTCTTTATTAAAACATTATCTTTTACTTTAATAATATCCTGTTGTTTTTTTTGAACTAAATGTTTATTTTCAATACTATATAAATAATCTCCTCTTTCTCCTACATAATTATCATGAGATGCAATAACAATCATTTTATGATACTTTCTAGCAATAATATGAAGATAATTCATTAGCTCTATTGTATTTTCTTTATCTAAAGCTGATGTTGGTTCATCACAAATAATCAGTTCAACATCTTTTATTAATGCTAATACTAACGCAAATCGCTGCCTTTCACCACGAGACATTTCATCAACCTTTTGACTTAAAGAGCATTTTAAATTCATTTGCTTCATATATTCATTTACTTTTTCGTAATCATAATTTTGTCCAATCAAAGCAAACATACAATCTATATTATCTTGAAGTGATAATTCCTCACTTATAAGTTCTAAATCTTGTAAAACATAACCTATATGATTTCTCCTGATTTCAGCTCTTTGGTTATTACTTAATTTATCAATTCTTAGTTCATTCCATTTATAAACAGCATTAGATATATTAGATAATAAAGAAATTTCATATAATAAAGTTGTTTTTCCTGAACCACTTTCACCCGTGATTACATGTATACAATCTTCATAAATTTTTATATTCTCATTTTCTAATAATACTTGATTTTTAATTTGTAAATGGATTCCTTCTATTTCAATCATATTATTTGCCTCTTACCCATTTAACCAAATTCTGTTTATCATAAAAAATTTTTATACTGCAATGAACACTACTAATTATTACCACTAAAAAACAAGCAAAGAAAATAAAGTGCTGCCATGAGAATTTAGAATAAGTCACATATGTTATATATAATTCTGGAAAATCCAATAATACATCATAATAGTTTTGATTGCGTATCGTTGCTAAAATTAATGGAATTGAAGCGAAAATATACATTAACATACTTAAACAAAATGCAATTAATAATTGCCATAATCCATGTAGAATAAAAAGTTTATTTTTTTCTTGATTATTATATCCAATTAATTTCAACATCATATAAATCGATTTGTATTTTTTTAAATATAAAAATTCTACTATTAATGCTCCAAAAACAAAAACTGTAATACCAAATAATGCTGTTTTTAAAGTATCATTTATTAATTGATTATTCATACTCTCTAAATCCAGTATATTTTGATATTCATTATATGCAAATATTTGATCAGATATTTTATTAATATCATTTTGCACTTTTAATACATTTTCTTCTTTATCAACAAAAATCGCTTTAGCATAAGGTTTTAAATCTTCAATTGTTGAATATTCTTCATACGTATCATAGTTAATTTTAATTTCATTATTTTTATACCTAGATATTTGTTCATCAATCATTTCCTGCATTATATTACATGGTAAATAAATTTCATTATTAAAAGAAGAATTTGATTCAATTATTCCTAGTACCTCTGCTTTATAAGATACTTGCTCAGTCAAACATGTCACTGAATGATATGCGTTTGGTGTAATTTCTTGATTACCAGAAATTACTTCTTTTGATTTAATCATGGCATATGGTACATTAAGTTCTAATTCTAAAGTGTCACCAATTTCAATATTATAATAATATGCTATATTTGTATTTATATATACCCCTTCATCAGATTCAAAATTATCTTCATCATAATATGGTAAAACTGAAAACGAATAACTATTAGAACCAACTATATCTTCATCTGTAATTTCATGTTTAGATATTTCTTGATCATCTCTAAGAACTTTTATTTTCATATCGTTATACTCATTATTTTCTGTCAAACTAGAATATTCAAATGTATAATAATCGTAACTTTTATCTATATGTTCAATTTTGTTTAAGTGTTCAACAATTGATGGAAGAATAGGTTGCTGATATATAATTTGATGCATGCCGTATCCAAAAGCATCTCTATTTTTATGATAAAAACCAGTTTCATCGCTAAAAGCCAGTAACTTTACATTAGTTAAATCACTCGTAGAGAAACTCTCAAAATTCGTTTTTTTATAATCATGATTAAAAATTGAAGCACTTATAAAAATCATAATCATAACAATAAAACTAATTAATATCCTTCGCCAATTATATTTTCGATTTGAATAAAATAAAATTTCAAAATTTTTTAATAAACTAGACTTATTTTTAATGATTTGTTCTTTTATTATTTCTTGATTTGGTTCATTATCTTTTTCCAAAATTAATTCCAAATGTTCTAAACGATAAATTCGATCACTTTTTTCAATAACATCATTTTCATGAGTTACTAAAATTACTGTTTTTCCTAGATTTGCATACTCCCTAAATAACCTCATGATGATTTCCTTATTACTATCATCTAATGCTGAAGTTATTTCATCTGCCAAAATAATATCAGAATTTTTAGCTAAAGCACACGCAATTGCTACCCTTTGACGTTCACCTCCTGATAAATTTCGTGGCATTGCTTTTCTTTTATCAGTCAAATTTATTTTATCCAACAACTCATCTACAGTATAAGATCCATTTGATCGTTGAAAACAAAATTCAAGATTTTTTTCAACATTAATAGTTTCTATCAATAAATTATTTTGAGTAACAAACGAAATATGCTTATCTCTAAAATCAAATTTTTGTTTTTCATCTAATTCAAGTAATTGATTATTATAATAATACTTATGTTTTTTTGAAGATAACATCCCTATTAAATATAGTAAAGAACTTTTACCTGTACCGCTTTCGCCTATTATCGATGTAATTTGAAAAGGATATGCTATAAAGTGTCCATTTCTTATACATTCTTTTTTTCCAAAAGATATATTAATTTCTTTTAATTCGATCACTTTTCTTCCCTCCCTATAACTATATTTAAACCAAAAGGGAGATTTTCCTCCCTTTTCTATCAGTCTTTAAATACTTAAATCTCTATATCCTTTATAAAGACCTTGATATCTAAAATGTGCTGTGCAGTTAGCTCGATATTGACTAGGTCTACTAATTGGATCAAATGATACTACTATTGAACCAGTTATTTTTTTGTCAGTTTTAACATTACTTAATCTATCCGTAGAAGTATCTCTTGAACCACTTAATGTTACAACAGCATAATTATCCATATCAACAGCAAATGATTCAGTATCCGATACAGTTACAGTACCCGCAAATACACCTACAGTAGCAATCAAACAAAACAACATCATACAACAACTACTAACTATTTTTTTATAAATTAATTTCCTTCCTTTTAATATTATTAAAAATTAGTATAGATGATATAAATTTACCTCGCTATAACAATAAACACTATTGTTGATATTATTATATAATAAAATACTTCACCCCCTAACAATTTGAACTAACTATTATTTCCATTTAATTCTATATCATCATTACCTTATTTTTACTATAGCATAAAAAAACAGGGAATTGTTACTTCCCTGTTCTAACGGTCAAAAATACAATTAAACGGTAATCGCTATAATAAAATCATTTAATCAATCATTCATAAAACTCTCAAAAAAAGCTTTTAATACTATCTTTCTTTGTCGCCGACTAACATTTAATAATCTTTTTTCTCCTTTTAAATAAATACCTTTATCAGATATAGTAGAGATTTTATTTTTATTGATAGCTGTTCTTCGACTGATCCTTATAAAATCATCACCTAAAAATTCTAATACTTCCTTAAAAGATTTATTTTTTATTACTATTTGTTTATTCTCGATTATTATAGCAGTATTCATATCTCCTAGATATGTACAATATATGACCTTACTTACTTTTATCTTAATTTTTTCTCTACCTGTTTTAAATTCAACTGTAATACGATTTTTTTCAATTCTCGCAATCATTTTTGAAATATTTTCAACTAATTCTATCTCTAAATTACCTTTATCAATAAACCCATAAATATTTGGTCCAAATGCTTCTCTACATCTACTATCATGACAAGTTACAAATATTATTTTTTTATCTTCATTCTTTTTAGCATACTCAATTCCATCAGTATCTGGCATATTGATATCCATTAATATAAAGTCAAAATCTTTATCCAGCTGTTTTACTGAATTATATGTATGAATATTTATATCGTCAAATTTTTGCAATAAAATATCTTTTATCATCTCACAAAATATTTGTTCATCATCTACTACTCCTACTGTAATCATATAATTTTTCTTCCCCACAATCTTACTATTATTTTATTTATATATTAACATAAATAAAATAATAACAAAACAATAAATACCTTATTAATCAATACATCACTTATACAGTTTCTTTTAATAAATATTTATATCTAAAGAATTATCAGCCTGTTTTTTCTGACCAATCAAACTTGTTTCTTCAAAGTTCTGCCAATCGTTAGCCACATCGTAATATAACAAGCTCCACCACCGATAAAATTACTAATTGCTTCTGCGATAAAAATCCCATCTACACCAATGTAAACAGGTAAAATAATTGTTAATGGGGCAACAATTATAACTTTTCTAAATACTGAAAAGAAAATAGCCTGTTTAACTTTACCTAAACCAATTGCCGCTGCTTGTCCGACCATTTGAAAAGCCATCATAAAAAAGCCAAAGAAATATAGTCTTAATGCTCTTATACCATCCTTAATTATTTCTTGATTATGAGAGAATATTTTAATAAATAAATCAGGAAAAACTGTTATTGCAAACCAAAGTATCAGCATCATTGATAAGGCACTTAAAGTTACAAACTTGATTCCTTGTAGTACCCGAGAATATTTTTTAGCTCCATAATTATAACCTAATACTGGTTGACAGGCATTAGCCATCCCTTGTCCTGGTAAAGAGGCAACTTCTCTAATTGAATTAATAATTGTCATGATTGCAATGTATAAATCACCACCATATGTTTGTAATGTTGCATTACAAACAATCGTCACAATCGAATTAGTGATAGCCATCATAAACCCCGCCATTCCTAAAGAAAATATTTTTGTTACATATTTCTTTTGTAAAAACATATTTTTTCTTTTTAACTTTAGTATTGTTTTATTTCCAGTTAAAAAATATAAAGTCCAAAAAGCGGAAATAAATTGGGAAATGATAGTAGCTAGGGCAGCACCCTGTACCCCTAATTTAAAAGAAAAAATAAAAATTGGATCTAAAATAATATTAACTACAGCTCCTATCAATACTGTTAACATTCCGATCTTGGCAAAACCCTGACTATTAATAAAACTGTTCATTCCTAAACCAATTAAAACAAATACTGTTCCTAATAGATATATGCTCATATATTCATTAGCATAACTTAGCGTCTTTTTGCTAGCGCCAAACAACCATAATAAATCTTCTTTAAAACCAAAGCCAATGACCATTAAAATGATTCCAAAGATAACTAGTAAAATAAATGAATTAGCCATTATTTCTTCTGCTTCTTGATTTTTTCCTTGACCTCTTGCAATTGAACAAAGTGGTGCTCCACCCATCCCAAATAGATTTGCAAAGGCAATGATAATGGATATTAACGGTAAACATAATCCTAAACCACCCATTGCTAGAGTTGCAACATCAGGTATTCGACCGATATAAACACGATCAATTATGTTATATAAAACATTGATAAGCTGTGCAACGATCATCGGTCCTGCCAAATTAATAATATGGCAAACAACACTGCCATGGGCAAAATCATTTTTATCATCAATCATTTTAATGATTTCCCTCTGAGCATTTTTGAGCATCGATAGCTAAAACGATCATTAATACCTGTAATGCATTTTTTGAATCAACTATATCTAAAGAATAAGTATCAGTAAAGTTAAAAATTTCTTTATTTATATTTCCAATAAGAAGACCATTACTATCAATTATTTCATAATCCCATTGTAAAAAATTTCCTCTTATTTGCCAATCATTACAATCCAAATAAAATACTGGTTTTAAAAAAGTGAACTCTTTTTTTATTTGTCCAATATAACAGTCATTTATAAACATCTTGAACCGCGGTAAAATCGTTAATATCTCTTCTTTAATCGTACCAATATGTAAACCATTAGCATCATAGATACACAATTTATGTCCCCAGCTCAATTCTCCCTTTACAATATATACAACATTTCCCGATTCATCATATATATCATAGCTATCAAACCAGGAAAAAAGCCTTTGCTTAAATAGTAGTTTCATCTCTCTACCTCCATATATGATTATCTTAACATAAAATGGATAGCCTAAACTATCCATTTAAATTTCTTTCAATAATAAAACTAACACCAACATCTTTATTTTCTGCTGTTACATTGTATCCATACATTGTACATGTCTTATAGACGATCGATAACCCTAAGCCAAACTGTCCTTTGGTTCCTTTTTCGTATGGTTTGAATAAAGCTTCGATGTTTTCATTATCAATTGGTTCACCATCATTATATATTTCTAAATAATTTTGTTTTAAAATTATTTTTATTTTACTATTAACATAGCGATATGCATTTTCAATAATATTTTCTACACAGATACGCCAACATTCTTCATCACCCTTAAAAGAAACAAATGCCAAATCTGTTTCTATTTCAATTTCTGGATGCATTCCTTGTAATTGAATTGTTATATGTTCAATCAATGCTTTCATATCTACTTCATTATCAATATTTTTATTACTTAGAAAATCTAAACGATTTAAATATAATAGACTTTTAACTTTACTATCTAAACGATCAGCATTTTCAATAATAACATCCATTGATGAATCTTTATCACCATATGGATAAACATCATCTTTAACACTTTGTGAATATGACTTAATTAAAGCAATCGGTGTTTTTAAATCATGGGAAATATTATGAATCATTTCCTCTTTAGTTTTACTTTGATGATCTATTTCTTCTTTCATCACTACAAGTTCATTAGAAACAATTCCAATTTCATCACTACGATCTATTTTTAATTCGCCTTCTTTATCATTTCTTATATCTTCAATATAATTTCTAATTGCTTTTAAAGGTTTTATCAAGCTACTGACCCATAAAAATATTACAACTCCAATAATTGCAAATGAAACATAAAGGATATTTATTATCTGTTGTCTTATTGCTGAAATTAGATTTGCTGAATAATCACTATAAACTAAAGAAACAGTATATGTATTCGTATCTTTTTTGGTTATTTGATAATAAACAGTAGTCCCATAAAAGTCACCTTTTTTCTGAACCTTCTCCTTACCATCATCAATCATATCAAACAAACACTCGCTAAAAACATAACTTATTTTTTCAGCTTCTTTATATGTTATATTTGTTGATGGAATTAGCACGTTATTTTCAGCATCATATGTCATATGATAAATTTGTTTATCTGATGATTTTTCAATTGGGCTATACCCATAATCAACATATCCTTGTTGTGCTGTTTCTAATGTTTGAAACATCTGACTATCAATTAAATTATTTAAATTTTTATTGATAAGAGGTACTAAAATTGCTAAGACAACTAATGCTATTAATGAAAAAATAATAATCAATTGCCTTTGTAACGAGAACTTTTTTAACATTAGTCTAAACGGTAGCCAAATCCATATATCGTACGTACATTGATTTCTGGCATTTTCTTTCTAAGTCTTCTCAAAGTATCATCAACAACACGATCACTACCAAAATAATTTTCATCCCAAACTTTATTGAGGACTTGTTCACGTGAAATAGCTAATCCTTTATTAGTAATAAAATAAACTAATAAATCGTATTCTTTAGTTGTTAAAACAATTTCCTCATTTTGACAAAAAACCCTTCTTTTTTCTAAATCAATATCATAACCATCCATTTTAATTTTTGATGGATCATCATATGATCGTTTAATTAAATTATTAATTCTTAAAATAACCTCTTTAATATTAAAAGGCTTTGTAATATAGTCATCAGACCCTTTTTCTAATCCAATAATTCGATCAAATTCCTGGTCACGAGCTGACATAAAAATAATTGGCATCTTAGGACGAATACTCTTTATTTCATTAAATAATTCAAACCCACTTGATCGATCCAGCATAATATCGATCAACCATAAATGAACATCATCATTTTTATGCATTAATGCTTCATCATATGTATAAAATGAATACACAATATAGCCTTCTTTTTCCAAATAAGTTCTTACTAAATCATTTAAATTTTTTTCATCATCGATTATATTTATTTTAAATTGCATGTATTTCACCTCACTTTTAATATATATAAAATATTGCCATATTATATGGCAATATTTTGTGATATTATGTTATTTTATCTTTTTATAACAAATCCCTTTTCTTTCATCTTATTAACGATCTTACTTACATTTTCCAAACATTTTTCATCACTATCAGCTTCTACCATAACTCTAACTACTGGCTCTGTTCCACTTTCACGAACTAAGACCCGACCATTATCACCTAGAGCAGCTTCCACTTCTGCAATCACAGCCTTTACATCAGGATCTTCTTGAGCTTCTTTTTTATCACGTACAGGAACATTTTTCATCAATTGAGGATAAATTGTAACTGGTTCAATCAATTGTGCAATTGTTCGTTTACTTTCAATTACAGCTTCCATTACTTTTAATGATGTCAAAATTCCATCACCAGTTGTTGCATGTTTAGAAAAAATAATATGTCCAGATTGTTCACCACCCAATACATGACCATTTTTCACCATGTTTTCATTAACGTATTTATCTCCAACCGCAGTTTTTTCATATTTAATTCCCTCTTTGTCAAATGCTTTATATAAACCTAAGTTAGACATAATTGTCGTAACAACTGTATCATTAGCTAATTCCCCATGATCTTTTAAGTATTTTCCACAAACATATAAAATTAAATCACCATCAACAACGCGACCAAATTCATCAACACAAATACAACGATCAGCATCACCATCATAGGCAAAACCAATATCTAAAGCATTTTCTTTAACATATTGCTGTAATACTTCAATATGTGTTGAACCACAATTAGTATTAATATTCAAACCATCAGGATCACTATTAATTACATATGTTTTAGCTCCTAAAGCATCAAAAACACTTTTTGCAATTGCACTACTAGCACCATTAGCACAATCTAATCCGACCCGATAATTTCTAAATGCTCTAGTTGGAATAGACATTAAATAGCCAATATAACGATTTCGCCCCATTGAATAATCTAAAGCACATCCGATCTCGTCTTTTGTTGCATATGGCAATTCATCAATCAATCCATCTATATATTGTTCAATTAAATTTTCAACTCTAGCATCCATTTTATGACCATTGCCATCTAATATCTTTATTCCATTATCATAATATGGATTGTGTGAAGCTGAAATCATGATCCCACAGTCAAAATCTTCACTTGCCACTACATATGAAACTGAAGGGGTCGTAGTTACATGTAATAAATAAACATCTGCACCACTTGCTGTAAGTCCTGATACTAAAGCATATTCAAGCATATATGAACTTCTTCTAGTATCCTTACCAATAGCAACTTTTGCTTTTCCATTTTGAGAATAGTACCATCCTAGATAGCGCCCTACTTTATAAGCATGTTCAACTGTTAAGTCAACGTTTGCTTCCCCTCTAAATCCATCTGTTCCAAAATACTTACCCATTACTTTTTTCCTCCTATTTTCTTAAAGTAATTGTTATTTTTTCAGGTGAGACTAATTTATAGCTCAAATACCCTTTATTCGAAGTTAAATCTACTTTAACAGTATTAGTACCACTTTTCAAGTCTTCCAAGTTAATTATTGCATTAAAATCTGCAATTGATACTTCATTCAACTCTGCTTCTACAGCTTCTACTTCAACAGAGACCTTATCTTGTCCACTAGCAAAAGTCACTTTATAATTATTTTCATTATTAATTATATTAATTGGAATATCTGTTATTGTTTTTTTCTCTGCAGGTGAAACACGTAAAGTTGCATCAACTGTATCAAAGGCCAGTTTGTTAATTTTTTCGGTTCCTGTAATTGCTAACTTTGTATAACTTTTATCACTGCTTAATCCTGAAAGATCAATGGTTACATACACACTATCAACACTATTAAGCAATTCTTCTTTACCATATATCTTAACTTTGTCTTTAGATAAAGTAATACTCTCTAAACCAAATCCGCTTTCAAATTGTCCTGTATATTGAGGAACGATCGGAACTTCTTTACTATATGAAGAAACATCACATTGTACCTTGACTGTATTAGGAATAATCTCAACATCAAGTTTTTTACCGCTTCGATCATAAGCATATATTTTTGCTTTTTTCTCAAAATCTTTTTTAACACCTTTTAAATCAATTGCTGCTCTAACTGTATTTATTTTACCAATCGTATCTTGAGAACCACGAACTTCAACTTGTTCATGTTCCATTGACTCTACAGAAACAGAATATTTACTATCCATCTCATCTTCATTGATAAAATTATATCCTAGTTCAAAAGTCTTTGTAACTTTTTGGGTAATTTTAACATTTACAGTTTGCGGAACGATCATTACTTGTAAATTACTAGAAAAGCCTTCACTTTTCAACTCTATAGTATGATCGCCTTCTCCAAGACCAGAGAAATCAGCAATAATTTTATAATTCTTAGCTATTTTGGCAGTGTAGATATCTAATGATGGACCTACTAAAGCTACATTTACAGTTGATGGCAAGCCTACAACATCATAATCGTCCTGTAATCCTTGGACATCAATATTTACATCATTGATGTAATCACCCCCATTAGGTGTAGAAAAAATGTTATTTATACTACCGTTTATTGTAAACAGTAACACTACTGCCATAATAAAAGATAAAATTTTCATTGAAAGATTGGATTGTAACATCCGATCTAAAAAAACATTTAAAGAATTAACTGTTTTATAAATAATTCCAAAAGCTTTATCTTTTACACTAAATGAATCTTCATTAATTTTAGTAACTACCGGTTTATCATTCTTTTTATTTTCAGATTTTTGGCGAGTTATAAAATTTAAAAAAAAGTCAGTTGTAGAATCCTTTTTTATTGATGGTTTTTGATTATCCTTTTTTGACATCTTTTTCACCATCCTTTTCTTTTGTATTAAACCAATCCAGCTCATTAACCAAAGAAGCACGTAACTCTTTGCGTGGAATTTTCCGCAATTTTCCATCAGTTGCAAATGAAATCGTTCCTGTCTCTTCAGATACAACGACTGTCAAAGAATCCGTTATTTCACTAATTCCTAACGCTGCTCGGTGTCTTGCTCCATACAATGGGCTTAATTCCTGATTCGTTGGGGGATAAAAAGCCGCTGCACATACCACACGATCATCTTTTATGATCGTTGCCCCATCATGTAATGGTGTTCCTTCCCAAAATATCGTTGTAAATAACTCTGCTTTTATATCAGCGTTTATTCTTGTCCCAGTATTGATATAATCAATTAAAGTATGTTCTCTTTCAAATGTGATCAACGCTCCAGTTTGATCCTCAGACAACTTTGTAATAGCACTAACTAATTCATCCATTAATCGTTCTTTTTCGTCATCTGTCAAATTATTATGTTTAATCTCTAATTTAGTTCTTCCGATCTTTTCTAATAGACCTCTAATTTCAGGCTGAAATACTATAATAACCGCAATCACTCCCCAAGTAAGTACAGTATCAACTAAATAGTCCATTGCACTTAGACCTAGTAAACTTGTAAACATTTTCAAAATTAAAATCAACAATACCCCTTTAAACAGTTGCATTGTTCGCATATTTTGTCTCATCATTGAAACCAGTACATAAATAACGTACCAGACTAAAATTAAATCAATAATTGTTCTAACCACATTAAATATTGAACTTAAATTAAATGTAATTGCAGAAACAATTGGCATCAAAATACACCTTCTTTCATGGTCTATTATAACATTAACATTTATAAATTAAAAATCTTTTATCATATATTTAAGATTCTTTAAGTCGGCAAATTACAACAATTTTATTTAGTTATAAACTTACTATAGCAGTTTATATCAAAGCAGCTTTTAATATACGATCTAGCATTAACTACAAATGTTTCTAATTAACAATGTAGCATTTTTTTACATTTTTCTATTAACATTGGATTAAATTAAGTTTATACTATTTATGGTAGGAGGTAATAAAATGTTAGATAAAAAAATAGTTGAATTATTAAACGATCAAGTTAATAAAGAATTTTATTCTGCATATCTTTATTTAGATTTCGCAAATTTTTATAAAGATAAAGGATTAGATGGTTTTGCAAATTGGTATAATATCCAAGCTCAGGAAGAAAGAGATCATGCGATGTTATTTGTTCAATATTTACAAAACAACAATGAAAGAGTAATCTTAGAAGCTATTGACAAGCCTGATAAAAATCTTAATGCCTTAAAAGATCCTTTGGTTGAGGGATTAGAACACGAGGAATATGTAACTAGTTTAATTCATAATCTTTATGATGCTGCTTATTCAATCAAAGATTTTAGAACGATGCAATTCCTTGATTGGTTTGTTAAAGAACAAGGTGAAGAAGAAACTAATGCTAATGATATGATTACTAAATTTGATTTATTTGGAAATGATCCTAAAGGATTATACATGCTTGATAGTGAATTAGCTAATCGTGTATATAGCGCTCCTTCTTTAACACTATAAAAAATGAAAAGATGTAATTCTTAGCTTAGTTAGATAAACTATATTGGAATTACATCTTTTTAAATACTAATTTTTATTCATATTATCTTCTTTTCACAAATTACATATATACTATCATAAAATTTATTATAGTTCTTAATTTTTACATCTAAATATTATAACCTTGAATTCGACAGTTAGAACATAAAAAAATGCGAAAGTCCTTGATAAACAAGGAGGTTCGCATCTTTAAAAAGGTTGTATGGAAATGTCATTTTGAAATCTTTTATTGAGAACTTTAGCTAATATTATTCTCTATCTAAATTCAGCCTAAATACTTCATTCAACGCTTCGCGGATTATTATTAGATGATACGATAAATATTCCATTTATTGTTACCTCCCTAAATAAAGATGATCATCCATAAAAATCATACCATTAAACAATAATCTCAAATTAATCTTATCTTTATCACAAAATTAAAAATGTCTGTGAAAATTACAGACATTTTTATAATTATAAATTACTATATCCCATTAAATCTATATCTACAGCTCTAGCAACTTCTCGTCCCTCTCTAATTGCCCAAACAACTAAAGATTGACCTCGACGCATATCACCTGCAACATATAAATTTTTAATATTTGTTTGGTAATTGTGATTACTTACAACATTACCGCGAGGATTTAAAGAAACGTTAAACGCTTTTGCCACATGATCTTCGCATCCCACAAATCCAGCTGAAATTAAAACTAAATCAGCAGGAATAACTTTTTCACTACCAGCTACGGGTACCATTTCTACCCGTTTAGTTGTTTTATTTTCTTTTGGCTCCAACGACACAATTACAGCTTGTTTTACATGTCCATCTTTATCTAAAACAAACTCTTTAACAGTAGTTTGATAAATACGCGGATCTTGATTGAAAACAGCAATACTTTCTTCTTGACCATAATCTGTTTTCTTGACCCTTGGCCATTGCGGCCAAGGATTATTCTCACTTCTAATTTCTGGTAATTCAGGCATCATTTCTAATTGAGTAACACTTTTACAGCCTAGACGAATCGCACTACCAACACAATCATTACCTGTATCTCCCCCACCAATTACAAGTACATGTTTATCTTTTGTAGAAGCAAAATTTTTATCTTTTAAATCACTATTTAATAAAGACTTAGTTACAGCCGTTAAATAGTCAACAGCCATCAAGATTCCTTTACCTTTACGTCCTGGAACATCAATATCTCGCGGTTTACGAGCACCACAAGCTAAAATTACTCGATCAAAATTATCTAATAATTCTTTAACCTGTTTTCTATCTTCAATTGCACAATTAGTTTTAAAAGTAACACCTTCAGCTTTCATGATACTGATGCGACAATCTATAACACTTTTTTCTAATTTCATATTAGGGATACCATACATTAATAATCCCCCTATCCGATCATCACGTTCAAAAACTGTTACTTGATAACCGCGCTTATTTAATTGGTCAGCAGCAGTTAAACCAGCAGGTCCTGATCCAACAATCGCAATTTTTTTATCAATACGATGAGTTGGTGGACAAGGTTTCATCAAACCTTTAGCGTACGCATCCTCAATAATTCCATGCTCATTTTCTTTAACAGTTACAGGTTCACCATTTAATCCACATGTACAAGCTGCCTCACACAATGCTGGACATACTCTTGAAGTAAATTCCGGAAAATTATTAGTCTTTAATAATCTGCTTAGTGCCTGTTTATAATTATTATGATAAACAAGATCATTCCATTCAGGAATCAAGTTATTTAACGGACAGCCAGAAACCATACCTTCTAGTTCTTTTCCAGACTGGCAAAATGGTACACCACAATCCATGCAACGTGCTCCTTGACAAGCCTGTTCATCTTTACTTAAATGCTTATGAAACTCATTAAAATTTTGAATTCTTTTCTTTGGTTCAACCGCTTTGCTTACTTGACGGTCAATTTCTAAAAATCCAGTTGGTTTACCCATGGTTATGCCCCCTTTCTAGCTTCGTTAAATGCTTCAACTTTAGCCTGTTCACTGCTTAAGCCTTGTTTTTCATAATATTTAATCAACTCGATCATATGTTTATAATCGTGTGGTACAACTTTTTTAAATAATGATACTTGTTCGCCAAAATTATCTAAAATTTTCTTAGCAACATTAGATCTAGTGTGATCATAATGTTTCTGAACAATTCTTCTTAACTCTTCTTCATCATATTTACTAGTCACTGTAGTATATGATACTAGCTCTTTATTAATACGAGCATATAAGCGATTGTTTGGATCATAAACATAGGCAATTCCGCCAGACATTCCGGCTGCAAAATTTCGTCCTGTTTCACCAAGTACAACTACAAGCCCCCCTGTCATATATTCAAGGCCATGATCTCCAACACCTTCAACAACAGCAGTCGCTCCAGAATTTCTTACCGCAAAACGCTCACCAGCAACACCGTTAATATATACTTCACCAGATGTTGCTCCATATAAAGCAACATTTCCCACAATTATATTTTCTTCAGCTTTAAAATTTGAATTCTCTGGTGGAACTACTACTAATTTTCCACCTGATAATCCCTTACCAAAATAATCATTACTATCACCATGAAGTGATAATGTTAAACCATTTGGAATAAAGGCTCCAAAACTTTGTCCTCCAGAACCATAACAGTTTACTTTAAATGTATCATCATCTAAAGTATCTTTATATCGTTTTGTAATCTCTGAACCAAATAGGGTTCCTAATGTTCGATCTATATTAGTTATATCAACATGAATCTCTTTGCTTTGATTATTTTCTAAAGCCACTTTAAACTCTTTTAATAAAACTGTTGTATCTTTAACTTTTTCTAATTCAAAATCATAACTATTTTTTGGATTATGATGAGTTTCTTTAGCTTTTATAAATGGATTATTAATAACTCGTGATAAATCAATATTATTAACACCCTGGCGTACTTCTAATAAATCACTACGTCCAACCATTTCATCAATTGTTTTAAAACCAAGCTGAGCCATGTATTCTCGCAACTCTTGAGCAATAAAACGCATAAAGTTTTCAACATATTCAGGCTTTCCAGTAAATCGTTTTCTTAAGATTGGATTTTGCGTAGCCACACCTACTGGACATGTATCCAAGTTACAAACACGCATCATTACACATCCCATCGTTACAAGAGGAGCTGTAGCAAAACCGTATTCTTCTGCTCCTAACAAGGTTGCAATCGCTAAGTCACGACCAGTCATTAGTTTTCCATCTGTTTCTAAAACTACGCGACCCCGTAAATCATTCATAATTAAAGTTTGATGAGCTTCAGCCAACCCTAGTTCCCAAGGTAATCCTGCATTATACACTGAGTTTCTAGGTGCTGCTCCAGTTCCTCCATCATAACCAGAAATCAAAATAACTCCTGCTCCCGCTTTTGCAACCCCAGCAGCTACTGTACCAACTCCAGCTTCAGATACTAATTTAACAGAAATCCGCGCATCTTTATTAGAATTCTTTAAGTCATAAATTAATTGTGCTAAATCCTCAATTGAATAAATATCATGATGTGGTGGTGGTGAAATAAGCCCTACTCCCGGCGTACTATGACGAGTTTTAGCAACCCATGGATAGACTTTACCTGCTGGTAATTGTCCACCTTCACCAGGTTTAGCTCCTTGAGCCATCTTGATTTGTATTTCTTTAGCTGAACATAAATATTCAGAAGTAACCCCAAAGCGTCCTGAAGCAACTTGTTTAATCGCTGAGCATCTACTATCACCATTGTTATCAGGAATAAAACGTTCTGGATCTTCGCCACCTTCACCACTGTTTGATTTACCTTTCAAACGATTCATGGCAATTGCCATTGTTTCGTGAGCCTCTTTAGAAATTGATCCATAAGACATTGCTCCTGTTTTAAAACGCTGAACAATACTATCGACACTTTCTACTTCATCCATTGAAATAGCTTTAGTTTTCTTGAATTGCAATAAACCACGAAGATTTAAATCTTTTCCTTCTTCATTGATCATCGCTGAATATTCTTTAAATAATTTATAATCACCATTACGAGTAGCTAATTGTAATTTATGAATAGTCTGAGGATTATACAAGTGTTCTTCTTTACCACTGCGTTCTTTATGATCACCACGACTATCTAATGTAATATCAACATCTAATCCTAAAGGATCATAAACTTTACTATGACGATAGTCAACATCATCTTCAATATCTTTGATCGTCTTTCCTTCTATTCTCGTTACTGTTTTAGGGAAATATTTATCAACAAAATCTTTAGCTAGACCAATTGCTTCAAAATTTTGTGAACCACGATATGATTGAATCGTTGAAATTCCCATTTTAGAAGCGATCTTAACTATTCCATGCAAAATACCATCATTATAATCTTCAACAGCAGCGTAGTAATCTTTATCCAATAAACCTTCATCGACTAATTCAAAAATCGTATCTTGGGCTAAATAACCATTAACTGCACTAGCACCGTATCCAATTAAAGTTGCGTAGTGATGAACCTCTCGTGGTTCTCCTGATTCCAAGATCAAAGCCACAGACATTCTTTTTTTAGTATTTACTAAATGTTGATTCATCGCAGCAACTGCTAATAAAGAAGGAATTGGAACATGATTTTCATCAACACCACGATCTGATAAAATTAAAATATTAGCTCCAGCATGATATGCTTTATCAGCTTCGACAAATAATTTATCTAAGGCTTTTTCAAGTGAAGTATTTTTATAATATAAAATTGATAAAACGGCTACTTTAAAACCTTCTTTTTTAATATTCTTGATTTTTAATAGATCTGTATTGCTTAAGATTGGATGATCAATTTTTAATAACCGACAATTTTTCTCATTATCTGTCAAAATATTTCCCTCTGTTCCAATACATAATGCCGTAGATGTAATAATTTCTTCACGAATCGCATCGATTGGTGGATTAGTAACCTGCGCAAATAACTGTTTAAAATAGTTAAATAGTGGCGGATGCTGTTTTGATAATACTGCAAGTGGTGAATCATTCCCCATAGCTACAACTTCTTCACTACCATCAAGCGCCATCTTTTTGATATATGTGTTGACATCTTCATAACTATATCCATAAACTTTTTGTAATTTAGTTAACTCATCTCCCTGATATCTTTCCACTCGAGCATTTGGGATTCGCATATCTTTTAACTTAATTAAATTACTTTCTAACCACTCTCCATATGGTTGTTTATGTGCATAACTTTCCTTTAAATCATCATCTTCAATTAATTTACCAGCTTTTGTATCCACTAATAACATTTTACCAGGACGCAAACGATCTTTTACAACAATATCCTCAGCAGGAATATCTAATGCTCCTACTTCTGAAGACAAAATTAAGTAGTCATCGCGAGTAATATAGTAACGTGATGGTCTTAATCCATTACGATCAAGTACTGCCCCCATAACTTCTCCATCACTAAATAGAATTGAAGCAGGTCCATCCCATGGTTCCATTAATGTTGAGTTATATTCATAGAAATCTTTCTTAGATTGTGACATACTTTTATCATTATCATATGGTTCAGGAATACACATCATCACAGCACGAGGCAACTCCATACCTGACATTACTAAAAATTCTAAAGTATTATCTAGCATTGCGGAATCTGAACCGTTGATATCAACAACAGGATACACTTTATTAGTATCTAATAAATCTGTATTCATAATTTCTTCACGACATAACATATTATTTGCATTACCTTTGATCGTGTTGATTTCCCCATTATGAACAATGAAACGATTTGGATGCGCTCTTTGCCAAGATGGCATAGTATTAGTAGAGAAACGTGAATGTACTAGTGCTATTGCACTTTTATATTCTTCATCTTGAAGATCCTTAAAAAATGAACGTAATTGACCTACTAAAAACATTCCTTTATATACAATTGTTCGTGATGAAAAAGAACATACATAAGTATCATTGAAATTACTTTGTTCAAATATTCTTCGTACTTGATAAAGCATTCTATCGAATTGGATACCTTTTTCAACACCATGCGGTTTTTTAATAAAACATTGCCAAATAGAAGGCATTGCATCGAGTGCCTTTTTTCCTAATACTTTAGGTACAGTTGGAACTTCACGCCATCCAATAAATTCCATTCCTTCTTTAGAAACAATTGTCTCTAACATTTTTTTAACACGATTACGAAGGTGTTCATCTGTTGGCATGAATAACATTCCTACTCCAAATTTTCCTTCTTGTGGTAATGTGAATTGTGTAATTGATTTTTTAAAATAACTGTATGGTACTTGAGTCAAGATTCCCACTCCATCACCAGTTTCACCAGCTGCATCTTTACCAGCACGATGTTCTAATTGTTCAACGATCTTTAATGCATTGCTAACGGTAATATGCGTTTTAACACCTTTAATATTAACAACTGCACCAATCCCGCAATTGTCATGTTCAAAAGATTTGTCATATAATCCTAGATTTTCATTCTCTTTCATATAGGTTCCCCCTTTTAGTGTAGACTCATAATACACTATTTAGACAATTGTGTAAAGAGATGTTTACTTTTTAGCTTTTTACTAAATTTTTTGATATTTTTTAAAATAAAACCTTTGAAAATACCCTTTTTTGGTCTAAAAATGATAAATTTTATGTTTTGTAATAATATAATTTTACTATTTTAATAAATTTTTCTAATATATTTTTTTAAATTTTTTATTTTTTTTTCAATTTATTACAAAATTCTTGAAAACAGCCACAAAAAGAGTAATATATATAAAGGAAAAAGGAGAATAATTATGGCTAAAAAATTTATCGTTGAAACTTCTGCAAGACATATTCATTTATCAAATGAAGACTTAGAAACATTATTTGGAAAGGGATATCAATTAACAAACAAAAAAGATCTTTCACAACCAGGACAATTTGCATGTGTTGAAAAAGTAACTGTTGTTGGTACTAAAGGAGAACAAAAAATGTCTGTTTTAGGTCCTACACGTAATGCTACTCAAGTTGAATTATCTTTAACTGATGCTCGTTCATTAGGACTTCAAGCGGCAATTAGAGAATCTGGAGATATTGAAGGAACTGCAGGTTGTAAATTAATCGGTCCTGCTGGTGAAGTTGAAATTCCTTGTGGAGTAATCGCAGCTAAAAGACATATTCACATGACACCTGCTGATGCTAAAGAATTTGGTGTTGAAGATAAGGAAATCGTTAGTGTTAAAATCGATACTGAAGGTCGTTCATTAATCTTTGGTGATGTAGTTTGCCGTGTAAGTGAAAATTATGCTACTGCAATGCATATTGATACAGATGAATCTAATGCAGCTGGTTGTGGTAGAGAAGTATATGGAACAATCGTAAAATAAAAAAGCCTTTGGCTTTTTTTATTTTATTAAATTATTGTCGAATTATGTTATAATGTTTCTAGGTGATGATATGAAAATACTAGATGCATTAGGTAAAACAAAAAAAGCAATCGGTGGTATAGTTGCAATTTTACTAGTAGCAATACTTATTTTCTATGCTGGAACAAGGTTTGCTAGTGGTAGTGATGAACCAAAAATTACTGCAACTGGTTTGACCCAGCAGTTACAAGAAATTGAAGAATTAGCTACAATGTCATACAATTATACTAAAGTTGGTAAATTTTCAGATAATCTCAAATTCAATGGCTGGGATATCCCATTAACTCAAAAAAGTTTTTTAATTACATATAATGGTAAATTAAAAGCTGGTATTAAAATGGATAAAATAAAAACGTCAATTGAAAACAATACTATTGTAGTTTCTATTCCAGAAATTGAAATCTTAAGTAATGAAATAGATGAAAACAGCATTGAAGTCTACGATGAAACCAAAAACGTTTTTAATCCTATTTCAATATCTGATTACACTGCTTTTGCAAAAAAACAAAAAGAAACCGTAGCAGAAGAAGCAATCGAAAATGGCTTATTAAGTGAAGCTGCTACTAAAACACAAAGCACAATAAAAAAATATTTAAATGCTATTCCTGGAATTAGTGATTCATATGAAATAGAAGTAAAATTTTTAGAATCAGATACAAACTAACTTCTCATAATATTGCAAAAACGAATGAATAGTGGGAATGTCAAGAAATTTGTGTAAGTAATTTTATTAAATTGTCAAAGAACTATAGAAATGACTTATATCGAGTATATATAGGTCATTTTATTTTTCTAAATATTTTTGGATTCTTGTTGAAAATCTATCATCCATCATTAATTGATTCATAACCATTGCCCAATTTGATACACGCCCACCTGACCATTTTTTCGATAATTCAAGAACTCTTAAATATAACACTTTTAATACCGCTGTCTCATTTGGAAATGCTCCTTTTTTTATGACCTTTCTAAAACTTGAATTGACACTTTCAATTGCATTGGTTGTATACATAACTTTTCTGATGGCTGATCCATAATCAAACAGCTGTTCTACATGATGAATGTTCCTTTCCCATACATCAACTGCTCCCGGATATTGTTTCCACTCATTCTTGAATGTTTCAAATGCGTTTTTGGCCGCCTTTAAACTAGGAGCTCCATAAACTTTTTTCAATGATTGTGTAAATCGCTTATAATCCTTGCTTGGGACATATTTAATAGAATTCCTTATAAGGTGGACAATACATCTTTGTACCACAACATTGGGAAATATTGCTTTCGCACCATCTTCAAGTCCACTAACACCATCCATAGATATAAAGAAAACATCTTCCACACCTCTCGCTTTGATTTCATCAAAAATCTGCATCCATTTATGCTTGCTTTCTGTCTCGTTTAACCATAACCCCAGTATTTCCTTGTTTCCATTGATGTCATAGCCTAAAACAGCATATACAGCATATTCCTTTACCTCATAATCATTTCTTACTGTCACATATAAACAGTCAACAAACAAGAATGCATAACATTGAGATAGTGGTCGGTTTTGCCAGTTTTCCAGTTCAGGAATGATAGCATCGGTTATATCGGAAATCATTTCATGAGAAACCGAAAATCCATAGATATCTTCAATTGTGGTTGATATATCTCTTTGAGACATTCCTTTTGCATACATTGAGATGACTTTATTTTCAATGTCCGAAACATCTCTCGTTCTCTTAGGAATAATTTGCGGTTCAAAAGATGCCTCCCTGTCTCTAGGTATATTAATATCTAATTCTCCTCTTGATGTTTTTATTTTTTTAGGAGAATAACCATTTCTTCTGTTTAATGTCTTTTTTTCTTCTTTACTGTTAGATGCATAACCAAGATGGTTGTTCATTTCTCCCTGAAGCATTGATTCAAATAATGGTCCAAAAATATCTTTTAAAGCTTCATCCATATCCTGTGCTGATTGTGGATTATAAGTATCAATAATTTGTTGAGCCAAAGCTACTGTTTTTGGATCTCTTTTTATTCTTGCCATATTTCATTAACCTCCATATTTTTAATTTTGATAATAAGAAAAGTGTGTAGCAGTAATATAACACATATTACTTACTTACACACTTTATTTTACACTCCCTGAATAGTTTTTAATTATTCATTCACTTTTTTGTCTCGTTTTTAATTTCTCCTCATTCATAACAAAAAAATATCCAAATATTTATTTACTTGGATACTTTCAGGTATTTTTGCCGCACTAAAAAAGAAACTAGCTTTCTTTTTTTAATTTCTAGCTTATTGATTTTTTCTTCATATTCTTTGTTTTTTTATTTATATCTGTGATATTTCCTTAGATTATGTCTTATTCCAACTAACAGTATCTCTTTTTTTCACCATTTTCTCCCCTTCGTCGTAATCTTCCATATCCTTGATTTGCTTTTATATCACCAAATGTTCTTTCTGTTGCACTGCTTATTTATTAGTTTTTTTCCTTCTTTGCTTTCTAGATTTTCTCTGACTTCTTTTTGATATATGGTCTTACTCAACTTTAGCAAGCAGGACTAAAACGAAACATCATAACCATGGGTATTTCTGTGAGAGAAGTCGACATACTTATTTATATTTACCTCCCGAGCGACTTCTAAAACAGTTCTACAAATATCATCATGGAAACATCTTTTTAAAGAAAAAGAAAAATCCAGTCGCAAATAAGATTAAAATGAGTTATAATTTAAAATTATTATACCAAAAAAACGCTCGCTTGAGCGTTTTTTTGTTTTATGAAACTGTAAAATAATTATTTACTCATCACAGTCTCTTTTAGTTTAATTAAATTCTTTTTTTAGTAACATAAGCTCCTGCAACTGTCAACATGATCAACATACCTAGACCTGCAAAGTTAACATCATCGCCTGTTGTAATTGAATTATCAGAATCAGATACTGATGGTTCAATTACATCTGGATCTACATCTACAGCTTTAGTTTGTTTAGCTAACCATTGCCATGCATTTACACCATTTTCATCATAACATTCATTATTATCAAAATATGTCCATGACCAGTGTCCATCATATTGATATGGATTTCCTTCTGCATCTGTAAATCTTCCTGTTGTATCATGTACATCTTCAAATGCTGATACGTGTACATTTTGCGCACCTGCTGCTAATAATCTTTCGATCGTTGCTTCGCTGCATAATGTTGGATTTACTGTTCCATCATTTTTTGCATATGTAAACCAGATTGGCATATCTTTTATTGCTTCAATTTGTTCATCTGTTATATATTGATCCTGATATGCTTCACAGATTGGATATGCTGCTGCAAAATAATCTGGATGTTTTAATATCATTTCCATCGTCATATATCCACCGTTTGAACATCCTCCGATGATTACTCGATTTGGATCAATATCATCATTTGCTTTTACATATGCATCGATCATTTCAAATAAACTGTCTGCATAGCATGATCCTTTATCTCCGTTTTGATATGCTCCTGTTCCATCATCCATCCACATTGTTGGACTTTGTGGTGTTAAAATATATGCTCCTTCAAATAATCCTTGGAACTGTTCTCCAGCTAATGCCGTTACCTCATTTCCTAATATATCTATATATGGATCTTTTCCACCTTCTCCTGCTCCATGTAACCAGATTACTAAAGCATTCTTTTTGTCATCTTCTGCTGGTATGAATTCTGCATATGTATAATTTGTTCCATCAGATGTTGTATATGATTTCATGTTGAATACTTCACCTTGTGGACAGATTTTTCCATCTCCTGCTACATCGATGCTTGCTGTAACATTTAATGCATTGATTGTTTCATTTCCTGACATCAATACTGCTCCATCATTTAATGAAACATATAAGTTATATGGTGTACACCATGTATTGAATCCTGTAACCAAATTATAGATGAAAGGTGATCCTTCATTTGGTGATACATACATTTCAATTGTTACATAATTAGAATCTGTACTAACCTGATTTCCGTTAGCATCAGATGTATATGCATCTAAAACTGTTCTTGCTACTGGATCACATACATATGTATTTCCAGCTCTTGGATCAGACCAGTCATATACTTCTTTACTTTCTTCAACAGTAAAGCTGTCTTTATTTACTGAATCACTATTAATTGTCTTATCTAATTTAATTACAGTTTTAGAAACAGCTGATCCCCAGTCATCACCAATAACATAGGCTTTTTGAGTTCCTGAAGCGTAAACTAACTCAGCATTAGTTTGATTTGATAACCATTGCCATGCATTTACACCATTTTCATCATAACATTCATTATTATCAAAATATGTCCATGACCAGTGTCCATCATATTGATATGGATTTCCTTCTGCATCTGTAAATCTTCCTGTTATATCATGTACATCTTCAAATGCTGATACATGTACATTTGTTGCTCCTGCTGCTAATAATCTTTCGATCGTTGCTTCGCTGCATAATGTTGGATTTACTGTTCTATCATTTTTTGCATATGTAAACCAGATTGGCATATCTTTTATTGCTTCGATTTGTTCATCTGTTATATATTGATCCTGGTATGCTTCACAGATCGGATATGCTGCTGCAAAATAATCTGGATGTTTTAATATCATTTCCATCGTCATATATCCACCGTTTGAACATCCTCCGATGATTACTCGATCTGGATCGATATCATCATTTGCTTTTACATATGCATCGATCATTTCAAATAAACTGTCTGCATAGCATGATCCTTTATCTCCGTTTTGATATGCTCCTGTTCCATCATCCATCCACATTGTTGGACTTTGTGGTGTTAAAATATATGCTCCTTCAAATAATCCTTGGAACTGTTCTCCAGCTAATGCCGTTACCTCATTTCCTAATATATCTATATATGGATCTTTTCCACCTTCTCCTGCTCCATGTAACCAGATTACTAAAGCATTCTTTTTGTCATCTTCTGCTGGTATGAATTCTGCATATGTATAATTTGTTCCATCAGATGTTGTATATGATTTCATGTTGAATACTTCACCTTGTGGACAGATTTTTCCATCTCCTGCTACATCGATGCTTGCTGTAACATTTAATGCATTGATTGTTTCATTTCCTGACATCAATACTGCTCCATCATTTAATGAAACATATAAGTTATATGGTGTACACCATGTATTGAATCCTGTAACCAAATTATAGATGAAAGGTGATCCTTCATTTGGTGATACATACATTTCAATTGTTACATAATTAGAATCTGTACTAACCTGATTTCCGTTAGCATCAGATGTATATGCATCTAAAACTGTTCTTGCTGCTGGTTCACTTACTGTTGTTTTACCAGCTCTTGGATCAGACCAGTCATATACTTCTTTACTTTCTTCAACAGTAAAGCTGTCTTTATTTACTGAATCACTATTAATTGTCTTATCTAATTCAATTACAGTTTTAGAAACAGCTGGTCCCCAGTCATCACCAATAACATAGGCTTTTTGAGTTCCTTCTGCTACTCCTTCCGATGCCGAAACTGACACCCTTACAAGACCCATGACCATCAAGGCACAGATCAAACAACTTAAAACCTTTTTCATCATTTTACCATTCCTTTCTCTCTCTTATAATTTTATTATATAATTTTAAGCGCTTACAAGAATGGCTTTTTATCCTTTAAAATATGTCATTTTCTCATCTTTTCTCGATATTTTGCTGGTGTTAAAAAATATTTCCTTTTAAATGTTTGATTAAATGATTTTACATTAGGAAACCCATTATTTAGAGCAACATCAATAACTGGATAGTCCGTTGAAATCAATTCTTCTTCCGCATGCCATAATCTTAATCGAGTTAAATACTCTTTCACAGTTACATCCAAATTATCTTTAAATAACTTTGATAAATATCCATTTGATATTTCAAATCTTTCAGCAATATTATCTACTGAAAGATCTTCTTGATAATTAGTTTCCATATATTTAATAATATTTATAATTCTATTTTTATATTTATTATCTTTCAATTCTATATAATCACTTTTTTCTTTAGCCAAGTTATCCATCAAAAGAAAAACAAGCATTTGAATATGTCCCTTTATTCTAATATTATTAAATACATCCTCATCCTCATAAAATCTAATTATATCCAGTATTTTTTTTAATAACACTCGATTTATTTCTTCGTTAGGCTGCTGAAAATAAATTTTATCAATATCATGATAACACTCTTTTAAATAATCATAACCTATCTGTAATGCATAACCTTTATATATTTCTTCACCTTCAATAACATGAACAGCATGAATATCTTGAGAATTAATAATATAAATCTTTCCCGCAATTATTCTTACCATATCACCATTTATCCACAAATTAAATGTTCCATATAATGGTACTATGATCTCAATTCCACGATGCCAATGTTTATCAACGGGAACTCCACTACTATTTTCTACAAAAAAATCATGTAATTTAGTAGGCAAATTGTTATCATACTCAATTTTTTCATATTTGTACACTTAATCTAACTCCTCTCCATTTTCGATTTAAAAACTGCATATCATCATAAAAATTGATTATTTTCTTTTACAATGATATAAAACATAAGTTCCCCAGTATAATTTAAATTTTTCACCAGTTAATATTTAAATGTGTAAACATGTTATTTGATTTTAGATAAGCATAAAATTTTTATTCCTAATAAATTCTATTTACTTTTTTTGCAATATCCCTCCTTAATATTAATTATATTTTATCAACTTAATATTATCAAATTTTTGAGCTTTATATAACAAATTTAAGACAAAAAAAATGGTCTTTAGACCATTTCTATAATTTTATTTATTTACTGCATTTTTTAAAGCCGTACTAGATTTAAAAGCTGGTGCTTTGCTGGCTGCAATAGTCATAGTTTCACCTGTTCTTGGATTACGTCCTGTTCTTTCTCCTCTTTCACGTACTTCAAAATTTCCAAATCCTTTTAAAGATACTTTTTCACCTTTTACTAACGCTTCTGTTACTACATCTACAAAAGCAGTTACTACCTTATCAACATCAGTTTTTGTCATTTCTGTGTTTGAAGCAATTGCTTCCACCAATTCAGTTTTATTCATTTTATTTCTCCAATCTTTCTTTTATAGGAAATTATCCTACACCCATTATATTACTTATTATTATTGATTACAAGCTATAATATACCTCTATTTATTAATAAATTCTTTAACTTTTTTCACAAAACTCTCTACTGTTTTTTTCTGTGTTGCCCATGAAGTTACTAATCGAATACAATAATGATCCATATCTATCTGCTTCATTATAATGAAAGAATAATCCTGTTTCAAATATTCGATCAATGCTTTTGGTAAAATAGGAAAAATTTGATTGCTTAAAGAATCAACGTACATTTCAAAATCTTTAAGACCATCTCTTAAAATATCCGCCATTGCATTTTCATGCTTTCCTATTTCTAAATAAAGATCATTACTAAATAGTTCTTTAAACTGTATTCCTAACAATCGTCCTTTAGCTAACATCGCTCCCTGTTGTTTCATTGAATATCTAAAATCAGTTTTAAGTTTATCATTTATAATAACTAGACACTCTCCACATAAAGCTCCCATTTTAGTACCACCAATATAAAAGGCGTCACTATATTTAACTAAATCTTTTAATGTTGGAGTTCCTTCAAGCGCTAATGCACTGCCCAGCCTTGCCCCATCAACAAATAAGTATAAATTTTTATCTTTACATAACTGTGAGATTTCTTTTATCTCATCTAGCGTATACACACTTCCGTACTCTGTAGTTTGTGAAATATATACCATTTTAGGTTGTACCATATGTTCATCAATATGCTCATCAATGATTTCCTTAATCATTTCTGGTAGTAATTTCCCATTTTTATGTACTCTTGTTAATATTTTATGTCCTGTTGCTTCAATAGCTCCTGTTTCGTGTACATTAATATGTCCGCAATCAGCAGCTATTACAGCTTGATATGGTTTTAATGCAGATGATATAAAAGTTGCATTAGTCTGGGTTCCTCCAACGAGATAATGTACATCAATATTATCATTTTTTACTAGTTTCTTCAAAATACTAGTAGCTTCTAAACAATATTTATCTAACCCATATCCATCACATTGTTCATAATTTGTTTTCAACAAGGCTTCCATTATTTTAGGATGTGCCCCTTCACTATAATCATTTGTAAAACTATACATAGCAACCTCCTTATCTTCTTGGATACAATAATCCATAACGCACATATAAAACATCAAAATAAGTTTTCATTACTGTTGTTCCTGATAGCGATGATTCTGTAAAATCACTCTCTTTTCCATGTATAATAAATGTATGATCAGCTAAATCAATTACTTCACTATTTGCATTCAATGTTACTAAAATTACTTTAGCACCTCGTTTTTTTATTGACTTAACTAGCTCACCTATCGGTATTGGACGAGCTCTCACTGAAAGTACAATTGCAACACTATTTTCATCTAATAATTCAATTCGTTGTCTATCATCCCCGCGATCAGCAAATGCATATGAAAATTTACCTAATTTCACTAATTTAAATTGTATATCTGAAGCTAAAATTTTATTAAACTGAAACCCAAAGAAGTGTAGCTTTTTAGCATCATATATAATATCACATAATCGATCAATCTCATGTATATTAACATATTTTTTACTTTCCAATAAAGATGTAATAGATAGATCATAGACCATATCTACACATCTTGAAGGATCTTTATGAATTGCTACCAAATCTTCTGGCTCTAATTTTATCTCATGACTAGCCTGCTGTAATCCAATTTGAACTTCTTTTTTAAAATCTGCAAAATTGTCACATTTTAGTGCTTTGCAAAAGCGAGAAATAGTTGCTGGTGAAGTATAACATAAATCTGCCAATTCATTTATACTAATACTAGGTATTTTTTCAATATTATTTAATACTTGATAACAAATTGTATAATACATATCTTGACTATAGGATGCATTTATATAAGTTAATAAATTATATAGGATATCAAGTTCTGCATTTTCCTTACAACTCATAACACTCCCTCCTCTCTTTATAAGATATATTATACACAAATTAAAAATTAAAAATGAACTTTTTATTTCCTTTTTAATAAATATTAAAAATATCTAATTATTTTCTTTATCTCTAAATCTAAACTATTTTAAAATTAAAGGAAAACTAAAATATAAAAAACTTATTTTTATCATATATAGATAAACATGGGGTAAACCCCATGTTATCTACTCATATGTTTTCCTTTTTTTAATACAAGTAACCCTAAAACCGTAATAACAGTCATTATTCCATAGACTTCTATCAATGTATCATCAGATGTTTTTACAATATTTTTTTCATCTTTATTAATCGGTTGTTCTTGAACATTTCCATTAGTACTATTTCCTAAATTTGGATCATTCGTTTCTGGAACATCTACGATTGGATCATCAGGTTCAATAGGTTTTTCTGGTTCTGATTTGATTCTTACTCCTGCGGCTGCTTTAATAGTGGCTACTGCAGTCTCATCCCACATATCATTGTTTTCAAATCTATATTGTGATTCTAAACCAATTGGTAAACGTTCATCTCTATCTGGTTCTTGTGCTTTAGTTGCATAATTATCATAAATATAATTATAATCACCTTTATAAAGCCAGTTACGGACACAATTGGTAAGAACGTTATTTGTGATAGTAAAACCACATGATCCTTCATCAAGATAAATTCCTCCATACTCATTACATACACCATCAATATAATTACCTGTAATGATCGAATCATCTTGTCTACCTAGTGTATAAATTCCACCACCATCTATTAAAGAAGGTTCCGTCAATACATTTTCAACATAATTATAAGAAATGCTATTATTTCCAAGCATAAATTCTTTACCTTCATCAAAATCATTATAACCCCAGCCCCAGCCAACACTAATTCCTGTATATGGAAGATTTTTAACTGTGTTATACTCAACTGTTGTTCCTTTTGTAAAACCGACAAGGATACCTGCACATGCCCGATACGTTTCACCGACATTCGTAATATAGTTATCCGTAATTTTGTTGTTTTCTGTTAAATCTTCTAGCACTGGTATATGATCCTGGTAGGTAACATCTCCTAACAACAAACCACCACTTGCTAAATTTTCAAATTTATTATTTGTAATTGATGAATTTTTTGTTGCTCTGCCTAAGTGAACACCAGCATTTCCAAGCTCTTTGAAATTATTTTCAACAATATTGATATTATCGACATATTTACCATAGATTGCACTACCAGTTGAAGGGATCCATTCTCTATCCCAAACATCTTCTGGATTGATAATCGCACTTGCCTGGAATGTTTGTAAACCATCAGGCCAATTTGGTTTCAACCAGGTTGTATATTGGAATGTCAAACCAGTAAAAGTAATATTTTTAACAGGATTTCCTAGCTGTCCATCAAATACAACTAGATTTTCTAACCGCCCAAGTACTGTATCAATATTATTCATATCTTGTCCCTCTTGAGGTATATAGTAAATTTGATCTTCTTCTGTATTTAAATACCATTCTCCGGGTTCATCTAAAAGTTCATAGGCATTTTGTAAATATCTCACACCATCTCGCATTCCTTCAGCATCGATCGCTGCTCCTGTAAGATTAGTTTTTAAACTATTGTATGATTCATCGGTAATCTTTATTCTTTGACAATTTTCATAATCATCATTTGCTCCGATTGAACTTACACGTTCGATACACCATTTCCATTTACGTGCAAATACTACTTCCAAATCATCAGGGCGCGAGAAACTAACAGGTAAGCCTTCAGCATCTACATAGATATATTTTTTTGTAAATTCATAGGCTTTAAGTTCACTACGAGCACGAGTAGCACGTTTTCCATTTACATATAAGTCTCTACTTTCTAAACCATTTGCAGAAGCTTGCCAGATATTCTTTTCATCATCTACTTTAGTCCAATTAACAATTGATGTTCCGCCTGATATAATAACTTCTTCATTATTAAAAGCGCTCCATATTATATTATGACCATTTTTCCCACTATCTGCACTAGTAAAAGTAATTGTTTCATCAAGTAAATATGTACCACCTCTTAAATAAACCTTTAAATCTTCATCCATTTCATTCGACTTTTCTCTTATTAATTCTTGAGCTTTTATAAGTGTTTGAATTGGATTGTCAAATGTTCCTGAATTGTTGTCATCGCCATTTTTTGCATCTACAAATATTCCTGATTTGTACTCTTGGGCCGATACTAAATCAATGCTTGTGGCAACTGATGATATCATTATCATCAGGCATGCTAATACTTTTAAAAATTTTTTTCATGCCTTCCTCCATTTCTATCCGTTTTTATTGAACGAATTAATTTTTTCAATCGTAGTTAATAAAAATAATCTGTTATTATAATATTTAATATGAAGTTTTTAACTTTAATAACTCAAATTGTTATTTTGAATTATGTCTCAAAGTTTGTGTAAATTCTACCAGTAAATATTTTTATAATAATCTAGTATTTTAATCTTTATTGAAGAAAAGTTCTATTCATTTTTTAAAATATAATTTTTTACTACGATTGAATATTACCTTTTACTTTTCTTCTATACTGTTATAAGTTTTGTTTAAAAACTTTCTATTCGATAAAAAAGGCAAGACATTAGAATGCACAAAAAACACTCTTAGTCTTGCCTAATTGAATAGTAACAACCCTTATATATTTATATTATTGCATTACAAAATATTAATGTCAATATTTCACGCTTAAATATGTTAAAATTCAACGATTATGTCACCGCAAAATTCAGCGAAAATGTCACCAGTATTCTCTTTGTTAAAATTATCCTCTATCATGTTATATGAAGGAGGTTTTTTTATTGGACAAAAAAGAAATTGTTGATCTGTTGTCTAAAAAAATAAATGGTGATTTAAATATGTCTTATGATCAATTATCTATTCTTACTGGCTATTCTAGGCGTCAACTTATTCGTATTTCTAAATCATTAAAAGAAAAAGGTATAGATTCCACTTTGATTCACGGCAATAAAGGTTTGGCCGCCAATAACCGTGCTTCAAATACTGAAGTTGACTATATCGTCAATTTCAAAAAACTATACCCTAATATCACTATATCACAATTTAGAGATATTTATCTTGAAGATGTTATTTTCAATCCATCTAAAGAGCTTGATGTTCTAAAATATCAGCTTAAACCTAGAAGTATTTCATTCTTTCAGCGCCTTTATAAACAATTCAAGTGGTCATCTCCGGTAAAACATAGAAGTCATAAAAGAGCTTCTCCTCTACATTTATTAAGAAAAAGAAGTCCTCGAGCTGGTATGCTTATTCAAGTTGATGGAACTCCTTTTGACTGGTTTGGTAATGGTCAGCTCTACACATTACATATGGCTGTAGATGATGCAACCAATGATATACTTG
Organism: Clostridium sp. Marseille-Q5894; assembly: GCF_946902305.1. Lineage (NCBI taxonomy): Bacteria > Bacillati > Bacillota > Clostridia > Eubacteriales > Clostridiaceae > Clostridium > Clostridium sp. Marseille-Q5894. Next base: position 121,796 of record NZ_CAMPPT010000004.1, read on the forward strand.
CAGGATGGTTTACCAAAAACGAATGTATGTTTGGATATTGTAAAATAATGGAACTGATTATTAGAAAAAAAGGAATTCCCATAGCGATTTATTCAGACAAACATACTATTTTTAAAAGTTCTGAAGGTAATACGACATCTTTTGGATTAATGATGGAAAAGCTCGGTATTGAAATGATTTTCGCTAATACATCACAAGCAAAAGGATTAATAGAAAGATACAATGGAACCGCACAACGAAGATTACCGAATGATATTATTAGATTTAAAATAAAAGATTATGATCAGCTAAACTTATGGTTCAATGACTTCTATATAAAATATCTAAATGAAAAATTTGCGCATTTACCCATTGATCCAATCTATGAATTTGTAGAATTAACCGAAAATTATGATTTAAATTTAGTATTTACAATTTCAAATAAAAGAAAAATCGTTGAAGGTAATATGTTTTCTTATGAAGGTTATTATTATGTTCCATATGATAATAATGGAGAAGTCATAAAAATCAGATCATCAACGGAAATTACTGTTTTATATTTTGTGTTGGAAAACAAAGTAAGAATGAAATATATAGGTAGAATTTATGATTGTGCAATAGTTGGTACTAATCATAAAAACAGAAAAGTTGTGATTAACAATCACAAAGACTTAAATAATCTCATCCAAGAATTAGACAATAAAACAAAGGGTTCTCACTAGTTGAACCCTTCTTCATTTTTGGTGACATTTTCGCTGAACGTTAACATATTTCACGCTTAAATATATCAAAAAATTGATATATTTATGATAATTTTATAACGATTAGTATCAAATTATATTATTTAACCTTTAAAATTGTGTTTATTATAAATATTTTAGCTAAAGAAACTTTTGTTGCGCTAAGATCTTATTGAAACTATAATGTAGCACAATGATATTTTATTTAAAAAACAGACTTTGATTCCTGCTCAAAGTCTGAATACTATAAGTATTATATAATACTCTATTATTAATCTTCCTATACTTTTCTAATTAATATATTTTTATGAGTTTCAATGACATTTTTACATTTCAACATATTTTGAGATAAAATCTTTTAATGTATTTTTAAACTCGTCTGTTTCTTCAAGTTCATATAAATAGTGTTCATCTTTTAAAACAAATAATACTTTACTTCCACGATTCGTATTATATAGAGGATACACCATATCTAAAGGTACAAAATCATCATCTTTCATATGAATAAATATAGTTGGAATATCGTTATGCTTCAACATTAATGGATATGACTCTTTAATATTAATTTTGATTTCTTGTTTAATTTTTCTTTTGATCATCCGCATTGTTGGAAATTTAGGTACTTTATAATCTTTAACCATTCGATATCCCAATATATCATATACGCTAGTATAAGCACCATCACTAATAATAGCTTTAACATTTTTTAACAAGTGCTTACTTGTAGCTTTTAATATTGTATTAGCTCCAGCCTCTTTACCATATAAAATGATTTGATGCTTATTTCCATATTCTTTAATTAAATATCTGTTCCAGCAAATTAAATCATTAACATCTTTTATTCCTAATCCTCGAATATATCCATCACTTTGACCATGTCCGCATGCATCAATTAACAAAATATTCCAGCTTGGATAACGTTCTTTAAAAAACGGAACATATAATGCCATATCTTTTGCTTCCAAGCCAAATGGATGTAGAATCACTAAAGTTTTAGCAGCTTCCTTTTCATCTATTAGTAATCCTCTTAGTTTTATTCCTTGATTATTTTTGATATGAATATTTTTTGCATTATATTTAGTTTCTAAAATACTTGGCTTATCATCTTCTTTATGATGACGATATAACATAGTTTTAACAGTTCGATTGACAAAGGCATTCAAAGCGCCAGCACCTGATGCTAATCCTGCTAAAACAGCTAATGAAGTAAATACTTTTTTTCCATTCTTATTCATTTTTACCATACTCCTTATAATTTTCCATTAATAACCGGTTTATATTACATACTTGCTCAAAGGAACTTAAACGATATTCATCATGTTCCATTCTACCTGCATAGAATCTAATTGCTTTTTCCAATTCTCCACGTATTTTTTCATGATATTCGTCTGGAAAAGTGGATATTGGAAAACATACAAAAACAAATGTATTATAATCTTTTGAAAATAAGTTTATTAATAAATCATATCCCTCGTTTTGTACCATGGAATTTCCAATCGCTAACTGTAAGTCATGATTTGCGAATGTAAGCATATCTCGCATAACAAATCTAATTACATCCATTGCTGCTTCACGATAGGCCTCATGATTACTTTCAAAAATTGCTTTTAAATACCTTACAACAATATTAGGATCTCCTTCATTTTGAAAACACTCATCAATATATTTGAAAATAGCTTTAGTAACTCGATAATGTGACAAAACTAAATTTCCAAAATCTGTCATAATTGCAAAAGCAAATCTTTGGGAATTACATAATCGCCAAATTGCTTCTAATAAGCTTTCTTTGACCTGATCATAAAAAACATCAAGTTTTTCAAATACCATCCTAATAATTTTTCTAAAATAATATAAATGATACTGATATTGGGTATCTAAGTATTTAGCAGTAGTTCCATCCCATTCATATTCATATAAGATTTTATCAAGTAGTAAATTAACAGAGTCCATAAATTTTTTACAGTTTCCATTTTCTATTAACCTACATAAATATGGCATAAAAAATTCATAGAATGAGTCAATAGTTTCTTGATTGATACCACTATGATATTCTAAATAATCCAAAATATTTCGATAGTCTAAAGGTTCTAACATGATACCGGTGTTTTTACTATCTATAAAATATTGAAAAACATGACAATGTAGGATCGTATGATATTTATCAAAATATAAAATCTGTTTTAGAGCATCTTTTATTATATATTCTTCTTCTTGCTCGTGGAGGTCAACTGAAAAAGTAGATTTAATCTCTGGACCATAATAATCTAAAGTTAGAAAAACACTGATTTCTCTAAATTGAATATCTCTAATATAATAGTGAAATTTACGTTCAAATTTTTTTGTCTGTACACAGCTATGACAACGGTATTTTCCTTGATAATTACTTTTATGCTCCTCTAAATATTTATGAATACAATCACGTATCATAACTCCACCTCCCTTTCTATCCATATTTTACCATTTATAAAAAAATAATAAAGAAAATAAGTAACTAATATTTTATTGAAACTATTATGTATAATAATTCCTGTTATCTGTAACCTATTTTCCCTTTCTAAATTTAAAACTATCAATAATATTTAGATGATGTCTATTAACAAATCTATTTAATGTCTCAAATATCTCATCATTAAAATCATTTGGATCATGAGCATCTATACCTAAAATTACTTTACATCCCATCTCCCCGACTATTTCAAAAAAAAGATCATTGGGATATGAATAAAGCATTTCATCATCTATTTTACATAACCCTTTACGTATTCCTCCAGCATTTATCTCTAAAGGAATATCTTTTTCCAATGCTTTTTGACAAATTTCCTGGGTAATATTTTTACAAAAATCATCAAATCTTCCTTTACCGATCATAAATAAATCGGGATGTGCAATATATGAAAATAAATTTGTATCCATTGCTTTTAATAAATCATTTTTATAACTAATGATTTCTTCATTAGTTATGTTTGATTTTCCATAATAACAAGTATGAACAGCGTATCTATTAAAATGATTCCCCAAAATCAAATAATCTATTTCTTTTGAACTCAATAAATCTTGATAATAGTCTAAATACTCTTCAAAATATTCAGCTTCAAATCCTTGATAGATAGTAATTTGATCTTTGTATTTTCTCTTTAGCCTCTTTATCTCTTCAAGATGAAATTTTTTATTACTATATGGCATCCGCATTGATGGCCCATTAGTGATAATTGTTTTTATAGCCACACTAAAAGCATTAATATCTTTTAATGTATGAGGAAGTCCTTTTAATATATGATAACGATAGTTAGGTAATGGTATATGCTCACTAAAACCTAGAATCTCTATCTTATTATCAATGGCACTTTTTATCATTGCTTCTTCATCACCATTGGCATGACCACAACGGAAAGTATGAGTATGATAATTAGTTTTTATCATAAAATACCTCATATAAATATAATCCTTGTGGTTTAGCTTTAAATAAACACTTTTTTTGTCCTTTACTATATAATAATTCTTGTAGCCTATCTTTTGTAATTCTTTTAGCTCCAACCTGAATCAATCCGCCTACTATATGTCTAACCATGTAACGTCTAAAACCATTACCAATTAAAATAAATTTAATAATTCCTTGATCTTCAATAATCAATAATTCATATAATTCTCTTATTGTATTACCATATTGATCATAACTGCAAAAGGAAGCAAAATCATGTTCTCCAATAAAAATCTTAGCTGCTTCTTTCATTAATGTTATATCTAAAGGTCTTCCATATTGAAATATGTAATTTGTTTCAAAAGGATTATATTCGTTCGTACTTAATAAATAATGATATTCTTTTTTCTTAGCGCTATAACGACTGTGAAAATCATCACTAACAAATTTTGAATCTATGATATAAATATCATTTGGCAAAAAATGATTTATTGCTCTTTTCCACTGTTCCTCAGCAATTTGTCTTGTCGTATCAAAATGAAATACCTGCTTAACTCCATGTACTTTAGCATCAGTACGTCCTGAACCATGAATAATAACTTCCTCTTTACAAATATTTTTTAATGCTTTTTGAATTTCTCCTTGAACAGTTCGTAATTTATTTTGAACTTGAAAGCCATGAAATTTACTACCATCATAACTAACCACACATTTTACTCTAACCATTACAGAATAACACTTAGAGCAATTACACTCATCGATACTAATACAGTAAAAATAAGTGCTATAGTATCGTGTCCTTTCCAAGATAAAGATTTATAACGGGTTCTTTTAGCTTCTGGGTTATAGTTACGACTTTCCATTGCATTTGCAAGATCTTCAGCACGCTGAAAAGCAGAAATAAATAACGGAATTATTAAAGAAACAATTGATTTAATCTTTTCTGCTAACTTTCCTTCATTAAAATCAACTCCACGGCTTGCTTGTGCTTTCATAATTCTTTTTGCTTCATCTAATAAATCCGGGATAAAACGTAATGCAATAGAAATCATCATGGCTAATTCATGAGCAGGGAAACCAAATCTCTTTAAAGGATTTAAAAGATTTTCGATCGCTAATGTAAGATCTAATGGTTTTGTTGATGATGTTAAAATTGTCGTCATAGTAATTATTAAAACTAATCGAATAAAAATATAAGCCGATTGTAACAATGCTCCAGAATAAATTTTTAAAGATCCGATTGTAAATATTACGTCTCCTGTATTAATTAGAAAAATATTAAAAATCATTAAAAACAGCATCATAAATAGCATTGGCTTGATTGCTTTTAAAATATGTTTTATTGAGATATTTGATAGAAAAGCAGTAACTAAAACAAATAATGCCATTATACCATAACCAATAAACCCAGCATCAAAAAATACTGCTACTAAGAAAATTAGTAATGCTCCAATTTTTAAGCGCGGATCTAAACGATGAATAATTGAATTAACTGGAATATATTTACCAAACGTCATACTATCCATTTAACTCACCACCAATTGCACTAATTAAATCTTCTATATTATTAATTGATGAATCTATATTAAACCCTCTGTTATTTAGTTTTAAAATAAATTCTGTAATAATTGGCAAATCAATACCTAAGTTATTTAAATAGCCACTATCTTTAAAAATATTAGTTACTGTATCATGCTTTTCTACTTTACCATGATTCATTACAACAACTTCATCACAATACTGTAAAACATGATTCATATCATGCGTCACTAAAATAATTGTTTTTCCACTATCATTTATCTTTTTAAATAAACTCATCATTTCATTTGTACCTTGTGGATCTAATCCCGCTGTTGGCTCATCCAAAATTAAAATATCAGGATTCATCGCAAGAATACCAGCAATAGCTACACGGCGTTTTTGACCTCCTGATAAATCGAAGGGTGATTTATCTAAATAACTTTCATCTAATCCTACTGTTTTAAGTACTTTACATGCAATTAATTTTGCTTCATCTTCATTTACACCAAAATTCATTGGTCCAAATATAATATCCTTTTCAATTGTTTCTTCAAATAGCTGATATTCAGGAAATTGAAAAACTAATCCTGCTTTTTGTCTTAATGGCTTGAGTTTATTAGGTTTATCTGTTACTGTAATCAAATATTCATCAATATTAATACTTCCACTAGTTGGTAGTAATAATGCATTTATATGTTGAATCAAAGTACTCTTACCACTTCCAGTTTGACCAATAATTGCTGTAAAGCTCTTATCTTTAATATTTAAATTTACTCCGCGTAAAGCATGATAAGCAAAAGGTGTATTTTGTCCATATACATGCTCTACTTCTTTAAATGTAATTGGCATAATTCTTCTATCAATACCTCCATATCTAAAGATTTGCTAGTCTTTATATTTAATTTTTCTAACCCTTGGGCAACTTTTAAGGCAAATGGTATATCTAATTCGTATTTTACTAGTTTCATTTCATCGCTAAAAATATCTTCTGGTCTACCGCTAATAACTACTTTACCATTATTTAGCATTATTACTTTATCTGCATTTTTTGCTTCCTCGATATCATGAGTAATTGAAATTATTGTAATATCTTTCGTCTTATTTAATTCTTTAACCAAACTATTAATTTCACGTCGGCCCATCGGATCAAGCATACTTGTAGCTTCATCTAAAATAATTATTGCTGGATGCATTGCTAAGATTCCTGCAATAGCCACCCGCTGTTTTTGACCCCCTGATAATTTTGTTGGTTCATGATCAAGAAAATCACTCATTCCAACCTTAGCAGCATAAGTATTAATGATTTCATCCATATGTTCTTGAGGTACACATGTATTTTCTAAACCAAAGGCAATATCATCACGAACTGTAGCACCTATAAATTGATTGTCTGGATTTTGAAAAACAATTCCAATATTATCACGAACTTTATATAAATTTTCTAAGTTAAGCTCATACCCATTAACGATGATTGAGCCGCTTTTTTTCTCTAATAATCCAATTAACAATTTTGCAATCGTACTTTTTCCACTACCATTATGTCCTAAAATAGCTACATAATCTCCCTTATTAATTTCGAAAGAAATATTATTAATTGTTTTTAATCCTGGTTCATACTCAAATGATAAATCTTTTACCTCAATTATTTTTTCCATTTATTCACCGCCTTACTATACTACTGTTAATCATTCTATATTTATTAAACACTTTAGTCAAGTAAAAGAAAAAAGACCAAAAGGTCTTTTTAATTATACTAATGAAATGATTGCCATTGGGGCATTGTCACCTTTACGATTGTAAGTTTTTAAGATACGAGTGTATCCTCCATTTACATTCTTATATTTTGGTGCTACTTCATCAAATAATTTTTGCACAGCTGTTTTACCAGTTGATTCATCAATTACATTGTGTAATACTGCAGCAGCTTGACGTCTAGCATGTAAGTCACCACGTTTACCTAAAGTAATCAATTCATCTACAACAGAACGAACTTCTTTTGCTCTTGTTTCTGTAGTTTCTAATTTACCATACATTATTACTTCTGTCGCAAGAGAACGTAACATTGACTTTCTAATATCAGAAGTACGTCCTAATTTTCTATTTTTAGCCATGAGATTAGCGCTCCTTCCTTCGTATTTGCGAATTAATCGATAGGTTTAAACCCTAACCCTAATTCAACTAATTTTTCTTTTACTTCTTTTAAAGATTTCTTACCTAAATTTCTTACTTTGATCATATCATCTTCAGATTTAGCGGCAAGATCTTGAACAGTTTGGATTCCTGCTCTTTTTAAACAATTGTATGAACGTACTGATAAATCTAATTCTTCAATTGTCATATCCAATACTTTATTAGTAGTATCACTTTGAGCCTCAGACATAACTTCCATATTTACAGCCATATCAGTCAACTCAACAAACATATTTAAGTGTTCCACCAAAATCTTAGCAGCTAGAGAAATAGCTTCATAAGGTTTTAATGCTCCATTTGTTTCAATTTCTAATGTTAATTGATCGTATTTTGCACTTTCCCCAACACGAGTTGGTTCAACTGCATAAGATACTTTTTCAACTGGCGAAAAGATTGAATCAGTTGGAATAATACCAATTGTATTAATATCTTTCTTGTTTTGATCAGCACTTACATAACCACGATCTTTTTTTGCATATAATTCCATGTATAAGTGAGCACCTTGAGCAACATGAGCAATTACCATATCGTTAGAGATCATTGTTACTTCAGAAGGGCATTGAATATCAGCACCTGTTACTGTAGCAGGTCCCTCAACATCAATAATCATTGTAGCCGATTCATCACTATCTACATCAAAAACTAACTTTTTAAGATTTAAGATAATTGATGTAACATCTTCTACAACACCATCTACTGCAGAAAATTCATGAATTGCTCCTTGAACTTTAATTGCATAAACAGCAGATCCAGGTAAAGAAGATAGAAGAACTCGACGAAGTGAATTCCCCAAAGTTGTACCAAACCCTCTTTCTAGAGGTTCAATAACAAATTTACCATAATTATCTGTTTCATCATAATTAGCTATATTAAAATTTGCTTTTTCAAACTTTTGCATTGTTTCCCTCCTCACTAGGAATTATCATTTTTTTGATCATACAATAATTATCCACGAGGACGTTTTGGTGGACGGCACCCGTTATGTGGAATTGGTGTTACATCATTAATTGATGTTACTTCTAATCCAGCAGCTTGTAAAGCTCTAACTGCAGCTTCACGACCTGGTCCTGGACCTTTTACACATACTTCTACAGATTTTACTCCATGATCCATTGATGCTTTTGCAGCAGCTTCAGAAGCCATTTGTGCAGCAAATGGCGTAGATTTTCTAGAACCTTTGAATCCTAATGCCCCTGCACTAGACCATGTTAATACATTTCCATGTTCATCAGTAATTGTCACAATAGTATTATTGAAAGTTGAATGAACATGTGCTACACCTTTTGCAATATTTTTCTTTACACGTTTTTTTCCGCGTACTTGTCTTACCTTTGCCATTCTAGTTCATCCTCCTATCTTACTTTTTCTTTCCTGCGATTGGTTTTGCTTTACCTTTACGAGTACGAGCATTTGTTTTTGTTTTTTGACCACGAACAGGAAGTCCTTTACGGTGACGAATTCCTCTGTAGCTTCCAATTTCCATTAAACGTTTAATGTTTAAAGCTACTTCACGACGAAGATCACCTTCAACTTTGATTGATTCTACTTCTTTTCTAATTTTACCAATTTCATCTTCAGTTAAATCTTTTACTCTGGTATCTTCATTAATTCCAACTTTTTTCAAGATTTCTTGTGCTGTTGGTTTACCAATACCATAGATATAAGTTAATGAGATAACCACACGTTTGTCACGTGGGATATCAACTCCAGCAATACGAGCCATTTTATTTCCTCCTAATTAACTACTAATTAACCTTGTCTTTGTTTATGTTTAGGGTTTTCGCAAATAACCATTACGCGCCCTTTTCTTTTAATTACTCTGCATTTATCACAGATTGGTTTTACAGATGGTCTTACTTTCATCTTGTCTACCTCCTCCTGGAAGATTTAAGTTTTATTTATGTCTAAATGTTATTCGCCCACGTGTTAAATCATATGGAGAAATTTCTACCGTAACCCTGTCCCCCGGTAAAATGCGAATGTAATGCATACGGATTTTACCAGAAACGTGAGCAAGGATTTCTACTCCATTTTCTAACGCTACTTTAAACATTGCATTTGGTAATGTCTCAAGTACCGTTGCTTCTACTTCAAGAACGTCATCCTTCTTTGCCATAGGTCTCAACTCCCTTTTAATTAAAGTTTAGTTAAAATTTCATAACCATCATCTGTAATGACGATTGTATGTTCATAATGAGCCGCTAAAGAGCGGTCTTTTGTTACAACTGTCCAGCCATCTTCCAATACCTCAGTCTCACAGCCTCCTAAATGAGCCATCGGTTCAATTGCAAGTGTCATTCCTGCTTTAAGTCTTGGTCCACGACCCGCTTTACCATAATTTGGAACAGCTGGATCCTCATGTACTTCACTACCTATTCCATGTCCAGTATAATCAAGTGGTGTAGTACAACCATGATCTTCAAGATATACCTGTACAGCGTGAGAAATATCTGATAAGCGATTCCCTGGTTTAACTTGTTGTAAACCTGCATATAACGAAGCTTCACAAACTTCCATTAAACGTTTAGCTTCATCACTTATTTTTCCGACTGCATAAGTCCAGGCACTATCACCGTGATATCCTTTATAGCAAGCCCCAACATCAACTGAAATAATATCTCCTTCTTCCAATTTTCGATCACTTGGAATTCCATGAACAACAACTTCATTTATTGAAGTACAAACACTATTTGGAAATCCATATAAATGAAGGAATGAAGGAGTTGCATTATTGTCACGAATTACTTTCTCACAAATCTCATCAATTTGTTTAGTTGTAATTCCAGGTACAATCACTTCTTTAAGTTTTTCATGCACTAATGCAACAATTCTTCCAGCTTCTCTCATCAATTCAATTTCTCTACGGTCTTTGGTAACAATCATTATTTAACCTCCAGGCTAGCTTTGATATCCTTAAAGACGTCTTCCATAGATTGATCACCATTAATATTAGTGATTTGTCCTTTCATTGTATAATAATCAATTAAAGGTCTAGTTTGTTTTTCATAAGTATCAAGTCTAACTTTTACAGCTTCTTCGCTTTCATCAGGTCTTTGATACAATTCTCCACCACAAATATCGCAAATTCCTTCAACTTTAGGTGGATTATACTCAATGTGATAACTTGCTCCACATTCTTTACAAGTTCTTCTACCAGAAAGTCGTGGTACTAAGCGATCTAATTCAATGTCTAAATTAATTACAGCATCGATCTCAAAACCAAATTCCTTAGCAATACTTTCTAGTTCACGAGCCTGAATTATAGTACGAGGAAATCCATCAAGAATAAATCCTTTTGGGAATTCATTTTCTTGTAAATATTCTCTTACCATTTGGATAGTATAATCATCAGGAACTAAATGACCAAACTGCATAAAATATTTAGCAATTACACCATATTTTGTTTGTTCTTTTAGTGCTTTTCTAAAAATGTCCCCTGTAGAGATATGAGTAAGTCCATACTCTTTAACTAAGTTTGCTGCCTGAGTACCCTTACCGGCTCCAGGTGGTCCCATTAGAATAATATTCATGTATATGCGCCCTCTTTCTTATACTATCTACGAATATAACCGTGATATTCTTTTCTTGTAATATGTGTTTTAATCTGTTTTACAGTTTCCAATGCTACACCAGTAACGATGATTAATCCAGTACCACCAAGTGATAATGACGCATTAGCAGTTTGTGACCAAATAACTGGTGTGATGATAGGAATAGCGGCAATAATGCATAGTGATAAAGATCCTACTACTGTAATTCTGTTTAAGACCTTTTTAATGTAATTTTTAGTATCTGTTCCCGTTCTAACTCCAGGAATAGATCCACCATTTTTCTTCAAATCATCACTGATTTTATCGGCATCGATCTGTAAATTAGAATAGAAAAATGTAAATCCAATAATCATCAAGATATATAGAATAAATCCAACTGGTTCTTGATAATTAAAAATTGTATTTATCCAAGTAGTAACACTGCTAGTTTCCATAAAACTAACAATAGTTCTTGGAGCTGCTAATACTGAAGAAGCAAAGATAACAGGAATAACCCCTGAGCTATTAATCTTAATAGGCATATGTGTTTGATCTTTAGTTCTCATTGTTGTATTAGAGCTAGTTGCATAAATAATTGGTATCTTTCTTACAGCGCCTTCATTGAAAACAACAAAGATTACAATTGAAAGATAAACTATCACAAATAATGCATACCAAGCTATTCCTAACCACATATCAACAGCTTTACCACTAGTATCAACTAAATTATTAAAAGTAGTTATAAAGCTAGTTGGTAAGTTAGAAACAATTCCTGTGAAAATTAATAATGAAACCCCATTACCAATTCCCTTATTTGTAATTTGATCCCCTAACCATACAGCTAACATACTTCCAGCCATCATAACTAAAACAACATAGATGTATGTCCAAATACTTGAATCTGATAAAATATTATATCCATTATCAAAAGCGTATGTTAACACGCCTCCTTGTAATGCTGCTAAAAATAAAGTTACATATCTTGTAACACGGTCTTTTTTCTTTTTACCTGTGTTACCTTCTTTACGCCATTGACTTAAAACAGGAATTACATCCATTGATAAAAGTTCAATAATGATAGAAGAAGTGATATAAGGTGAAACTCCTAGTGAGAACAATGAGAATCTTTCTAAAGTTCCCCCACCAAGTAAGTTCATAATCCCAAAAATCCCATTAGTGGCATCACTAGAACTTAATGCTCCAGTGTTGACACTCGGAATAGTAATTGCAGCCCCTAAACGGTAAACAAATAGAATTCCTAGAGTGAAAATTATTTTTTGGCGAAGTTCACCTTTTTTGAAAACGCTTTTCAAAAATGTAAACATCTTAAATCACCTCAGTTTTTCCACCTGCAGCTTCGATTGCGGCAACAGCAGATTTAGAAAATTTATGAGCCTTAACTGTAATAGCTTTTTCTAATTTACCATTACCAAGAACCTTCACACCGTCTAATTCTTTTTTAATAATTCCAGCTTCTTTTAAAGTCTGAGGACAAACAGTTGCCCCTGCTTCAAATGAATTTAATTGTTCTAGATTAACAATAGCGTATTCTATTCTGTTGAAATTTGTAAAACCACGTTTTGGTAAACGCATGAATAATGGTGTTTGTCCCCCTTCAAATCCAGGTTTCTTTCCACCACCTGATCTAGCACCTTGACCCTTTTGTCCTCTACCAGCAGTCTTACCAGTACCAGAACTTGTACCACGTCCAACACGTTTTCTAGCTTTACGTGCACCTTCAGTGTATTGTAATTCGTGTAGTTTCATTAGTTACACCTCCCTATTTTTCTTCTACTTTTACTAGGTGTTCAACAACTTTGATCATTCCTTGAATAAATTCGTTGTTTTCTTTTTCTACAGTTTTATTTAATTTTGTTAAACCTAACGCTTTAAGAGTAGCCCGTTGTTTTGGTAAACGACCAATTGGACTTTTTACAAGCGTAATCATAACTGTTTTTGCCATCTTTACGCCCTCCTATCCAAAAATTTCTTCTACTTTTTTGTCTCTTAATTCAGCAACTTGGTTAACTGTTTTTAATGATGCTAATCCTTCCATTGTAGCTCTAACCATGTTAATAGGTGTTCTAGAACCTAATGATTTAGATAAAATATCAGTATATCCAGCTAATTCTACAACGGCACGAACTGGTCCTCCGGCAATGATTCCAGTACCTTGAGAAGCAGGTTTAATAAATACTTTACCTGATCCATAAATACCAGTAACATCATGAGGAATTGTTCCATGAACTGAAGGAACGTTGATAATATTTCTTTTTGCATTTTCAGAAGCTTTTCTGATTGCATCAGGTACTTCGTTAGCTTTACCTGTACCAAAACCAACTCTACCTTTTCTATCACCAATTACAACTAATGCTGCAAAGCGGAATTTACGTCCACCTTTAACTACTTTAGTTACACGGTTAATAGTAACAACACGTTCTTCAAATTCTTTTTCTTCTCTTCTAGGTCCATTGTTTCTTTGACCTTTTTTAGGTCCATTGTTTCTTGGTCCATTGTTTCTTGGTTTACGTTGTTCCATATTGACCTCCCTCTAGAATTCTAATCCAGCTTCTCTAGCAGCTTCAGCTAGGGCTTTTACACGACCATGATAAACATATCCACCACGATCAAATACTACTTTTTTAATATTCTTTGCAAGTGCTGCTTCTCCAACAGCTTTACCAACAGCAGTTGCTGCAGCAATGTTAGACCCGTTTTCTAATTTCATATTAACACTTGATGCACTAGCTAAAGTTACACCATTAACATCATCAATAACTTGCGCATGAATATGAGCATTTGAACGGAACACATTTAATCTTGGGCATTCTGGAGTCCCACTGATTTTAGCACGAACTCTAGCATGTCTTTTTAAACGAACATCATTACGAGATTGTAATTTTGACATTTTAATTTGCTCCTTTCAAAACTACTTCTTACCAGCAGTTTTTCCTTCTTTTCTGATGATTCTTTCATCAACATATTTAATTCCTTTACCTTTGTATGGTTCAGGTTTTCTTACTTCTCTAATTTGAGCAGCAACTTGTCCAACACGTTCTTTTGAAATACCAGATACAACGATCTTAGTATTTGATGGAGTTTCAATTTTAACTCCTTCTTCACCTTCAACTTCTACTGGATGAGAATAACCGATATTTAAAACTAAGGTATTCCCTTTCATTTGTCCACGATATCCGATTCCGACGATTTCTAATTCTTTCTTGAATCCAACGTGTACTCCTTCGATCATGTTTGCAAGTAATGCTCTTGTTGTACCATGTAATTGTTTATGAGTTTTTTGTTCACTACTTCTAGCAACAGTAATTACATTATCTTCTTGATTAATTGAAATTACTGGTGAAAATTGTCTTACTAAAGTCCCTTTTGGACCTGTAACAGTTACTGTATTATCCTCAGCGACTTCTACTGTAACTCCTTCAGGTACATTAATAATTTTATTACCGACACGAGACATCAGTTTGCACCTCCTGAATTATATTTTTTATTACCAAATATATGCAAGAACTTCTCCACCGACTTGTTTAGCACGAGCTTCTTTGTCAGTTATTACACCTTGAGAAGTTGATAAGATTACAATTCCTAATCCATTTAATACTTTAGGAATTTCATTTACTTTAGCATACACACGTAATCCTGGTTTAGAGATTCTCTTTAAATCAGTGATTACTCGATCATTACCTCTATATTTTAAAGTGATAACGATATTTTTAATTGGACCTTCGCCCTCAACTTTATATCCTTTAATGAATCCTTCATTTTTCAAAATTTCAGCAATATCTACTTTTAATTTTGAAGCAGGCACCATTACTGTTTCGTGATGTTGTCTGTTTGCATTACGGATTCTTGTTAACATATCTGCAATTGGATCTGTCATAACCATTTGCTAAATCCTCCTTCCATCTGGATAAAATTATTACCAGCTTGCTTTTTTAACACCTGGAATTTCACCTTTGTAAGCTAATTCGCGGAAGCAAATTCTACAAAGTTTGAATTTTCTAATTACTGAATGTGGTCTTCCACAACGTTCACAACGTGTGTATTCACGCACTTTGTATTTCTGAGGACGTTGTTGTTTCACTTTCATTGATGTTTTTGCCATATTTTTGTGAGTCCTCCTTCTTATTTTTTGAATGGCATTCCTAATTGAGCTAATAATTCATGACCTTCTTCATCAGTCTTAGCTGTAGTTACGAATACGATATCCATTCCTCTTAATTTATTTACTTTATCAAAGTTGATTTCAGGGAAAATTAATTGTTCTTTAATACCTAAAGTATAATTTCCTCTTCCATCAAATGAATTGTTTGAAACACCTCTGAAATCTCTAACTCGAGGTAAAGAGATATTAACTAATTTATCTAAAAATTCATACATTCTTTCACCACGTAAAGTTACTTTACACCCAATTGGTGCTCCTTCACGTAATTTGAATCCAGCGATTGATTTTTTAGCTCTAGTGATAACAGGTTTTTGCCCACTGATTAATGTTAATTCATTAACAGCTTCATCTAATAATTTTGAATTAGATACTGCATCACCTACACCGATATTTAAAACGATTTTTTCAATCTTAGGAGCTTGCATTTTTGAAGAATAATTGAATTTTTCCATTAAAGATTTAACCACTTCGTTTTGATAACGTTCCATTAAACGGCTCATTCTTTATCCTCCTACTTCTTTTTCTTTTTATCAACTTCAGCTCCAGTTTTTCTGTTAACTCGAACTTTTACTTGTTTACCATCTTTTTCAACAAATTTATATCCAAGTTTAACAGGAGCCTTAGCTTTTGAATCATAGAATGCAACATTAGAAACATGAATAGGCGCTTCTCTTGTTACAATTCCACCTTCAGGATCTGCTTGTGAAGGTTTAATATGTTTAGTTACCATATTAACTCCTTCAACGATTACTTTGTCTTGTTTTGCAAGAACTTGTAACACTTCACCTTGTTTTCCTTTATCTTTACCTGCGATAACTTCTACAGTATCACCTACACGGATTTTCATGTTTAAGTTCCTCCTATAATACTTCTGGAGCTAATGATACGATTTTCATAAAATCTGCATCTCTTAACTCTCTTGCAACTGGTCCGAAGATACGAGTCCCTTTTGGAGACTTATCTTCCTTTATAATTACACAAGCGTTGTCATCGAATTTGATATATGAACCATTCTCTCTTCCGACTCCATATCTAGTTCTTACGATAACCGCTTTTACTACTTCACCTTTTTTTACAGAACCACCTGGTGCTGCTTGTTTAACTGTAGCCACAACAACATCACCGATGTTACTAAATTTACGATTAGATCCACCTAAATTACGGATTACTAATACTTCTTTAGCTCCAGTGTTATCAGCGACTTTAAGTCTACTTTCGTTTTGGATCATTCTTGGTTACCTCCTTTTAGAGTTTTAATATATTAAACAGTTTCTGCTTTTTTAACGATTTCTACCAAACGGAAACGTTTTGTTGCAGATAATGGTCTTGTTGACATGATTTTTACTGTATCACCAACATTTGCAACGTTTTCTTCATCATGAGCATGAAACTTAGTTGAAGATTTCATACGTTTACCATATAATTTATGTTTTACATGTGTTTCTACTAGCACTGTAATAGTTTTATCCATTTTAGTAGATACAACTGTACCAGTGTAAACTTTACGATTGTTTCTTTCCATTGTATCTCCTCCTATTGGTTCAATTCTCTTTCTCTAATAATTGTTTTAATTCTAGCGATAGATTTACGAACCGTTCTAATACGTGCTGTGTTTTCTAATTGTCCAGTAGCTTGTTGGAAACGAAGTCCAAATAGCTCTTTTTTGTATTCTTCTACTTTTTCTAACAAAGCAGCGTTATCTAATTCTCTAATTTCTTGAACTGTCATGACTATTCACCCTTTCCAATGATTTTACATTTAATAGGTAATTTATGAGATGCAAGTCTAAGAGCTTCTCTAGCAAGTTCTTCATCAACACCTGCTACTTCAAAAAGAACACGACCAGTTTTAACAACTGCTACCCATTCTTCTGGAGAACCTTTCCCAGATCCCATACGTACTTCTAATGGTTTTTTAGTTTTAGCTAAGTGAGGGAAAATTCTAATCCATACTTTACCACCACGGTTTAAACGACGGTTGATAGCAACACGGGCAGCTTCGATTTGACGAGAAGTGATCCAAGCACCTTCTGTTGCTTGTAATCCAAATTCACCAAATGATACTTGAGTTCCGCCTTTAGCTTTACCTTCATATTTAACACGATGAGGTCTTCTGTATTTTGTTCTTTTAGGCATCAACATGATTATTTATCCCCTTTCTTCTTTTCAGGAAGGATTTCTCCCTTACAAATCCAAACTTTAACTCCTAATTTACCATAAGTAGTATCTGCTTCTGCAGTTGCATAATCAATATCAGCTCTTAAAGTATGAAGAGGGACATTCCCTTCAGAGTAACCTTCAGCACGAGCCATATCAGCTCCTCCTAAACGTCCTGAAACACTAGTTTTAATTCCTTTAGCTCCAGCTCTCATTGCTCTTTGAATAGCACGTTTTTGAACTGTTCTAAAAGATGCACGATTTTCTAATTGTTCCGCAATGTTATTAGCTACTAATTGAGCAACAACATCTGGATTTTTAATTTCCACTATATTGATAAACACTTGTTTATCTTTAACCATTTTACTAACTTCTTTTCTTAACGCATCAACAGCTTCACCATCTTTACCAATTACAACACCTGGACGAGATGTATGAACAAAGATAGTAACACGGTTTTTTGATCTTTCGATTTCAACACGAGCAACTGAAGCCGCTTTAAGTTTCTTTAATAAGTATTCACGAATTTTGATGTCTTCATGTAATAGACCTGCAAAATCTTGATCGTTAGCATACCATCTAGAATCCCAATTACGGTTAATTCCAACTCGCAAACCAATTGGACTTACTTTTTGACCCATAATGTGACCTCCTATCTTTCTTCTACCACACAAGTGATGTGGCTAGTTCTTTTTAAAATTCTTGTTCCGCTACCTTTTGCTCTAGCAGCGAATCTTTTTAATGTAGGACCTTCATCTACATAGATTTCTTTAATATATAACTTTTCTGCTTCAGCACCGTTATTATAAACAGCGTTTTGTGCAGCAGATTTTACAACTTTAATGATTGCAGGAGTTGCACTTTTATTAACATATTCTAACATACCAAGTGCTTCTTTAACTTGCTTACCTCTCACTAAGTCAACAACTAATCTTGCTTTTTGAGGTGAAACACGAATCATTTTAGCTTGAGCTCTTGCTTCCATGTTTTAAATTCTCCTCTCTCTATTTTCCAGCTTTTTTATCATCAGCACTATGACCGTGATAAGTTCTTGTTGGAGCGAATTCTCCTAATTTATGTCCGACCATATCTTCAGTTACATATACTGGGATATGTTCTCTTCCATTATACACTGCAAATGTGTGCTCAATAAATTGAGGGAAGATTGTTGAACGTCTAGACCAAGTCTTGATAACTTCTTTTTTACCTGACGCATTTAATGCTTCAACTTTTTTCATTAAGTGTTCATCAACAAATGGTCCCTTTTTTAAACTACGTGCCATTATTTCTTCCTCCTCTTATTATTTAGAATTTCTGCGACGTACAATTAATTTAGTAGACGCTTTCTTATTTTTTCTAGTTTTAACACCCATAGCTTTTTTACCCCAAGGTGTCATTGGAGCCTTACGTCCGATAGAAGTTCTACCTTCACCACCACCATGAGGATGGTCGTTAGGATTCATTACAGAACCACGTACAGTAGGTTTTACACCTTTCCATCTCATACGTCCAGCTTTACCATAGTTAACTAATCCATGGTCTTCATTTCCAACAACTCCAACAGTTGCTCTACATACAGCTAATAATTTACGTACTTCACCAGATGCTAATCTGACAATTACATATCTTTCTTCTTTACCTAAGATTTGAGCAGACACACCAGCAGAACGTGCGATTTGTCCACCTTTACCAGGTTGCATTTCAATATTGTGGATTACTGTACCTTCAGGCATATTTCCCATTGGTAAAGCATTTCCTACTTTGATATCGGCATTTTCACCAGATATGATTTTGCTTCCAACTTCTAATCCTTTTGGAGCTAAGATATATCTTTTTTCACCATCTGCATAGTTGATCAATGCGATGTTTGCTGATCTATTTGGATCATACTCGATAGTTGCAACAGTTCCAACGATATCATCTTTATTACGTTTGAAATCAATAATACGATATTTACGTTTATGTCCTCCACCATGATGACGAGTTGTAATAACACCTTGGTTATTACGACCACCGTTTTTACTTACTTTTGCAACTAAAGATTTTTCAGGTTTATTTGTTGTAATTTCTTCAAAAGTTAATGAAGTCATATTACGACGACCATTAGTCACTGGCTTATAAGTTTTGATTGCCATCTTTAGTTTCCTCCTATTTATCTGGAATTATGTATTCCAATATTTTATCGATTATTCCTCACCGAAATAACTAATTTCACTACCTTCAGCTAATTTAACAATAGCTTTTCTTCTACGGTTAGTTTTACCTTCGTATTTACCTACTCTTTTTGATTTAGGTCTAACATTGATTACATTAACACTTTCAACTTTTACATCAAACATTGCTTCTACAGCTTGTCTAATTTCAATTTTATTAGCATTAACGTCTACATCAAATGTGTATTTGTTTTCTTCTGCTTGAAGGGTCATTGATTTTTCAGTAAGTACAGGTTTTTTCAATACATCTGTAATGTGTGCCATTATCCTAGTACCTCCTCAACAGATTTAATAGCAGCTTCAGTCATAATTAACTTATTGCTGTTTAATATATCATAAACATTTACATGTTTTGCATCTAATAATTTAACTCCTGGAATATTATTAGCACTTCTAGCAACATTTGGACAAATTTCGTCTACAACTATTAATGTCTTAGCTGGTGCTTCTAAATTAGCTAATACTTTAACCATTTCTTTAGTTTTTGGAGCATCGAATTTAATAGCTTCTAAAGCCATGAATTCGTTATCGTTAACCTTAGTAGATAATGCTGACTTAAGAGCTAATCTTCTAACTTTACGATTTAATTTAAATTTATAACTTCTAGGTGTTGGACCAAATACAACTCCTCCTCCACGCCATTGTGGTGCACGGATTGATCCTTGTCTAGCTCTACCAGTACCTTTTTGACGCCATGGTTTTTTACCACCACCACGAACTTCAGTACGGTTTTTTACTTTATGAGTACCTTGTCTTAATGATGCTCTTTGTAATAAGACCATATCAAATAATGCTTGTTTATTTGGTTCAATTCCAAATACCGCTTCATTTAATTCTAAATCTTTTACTTCAGAACCTTCTTGGTTATATACTTTAACTGTAAGCATATCGAATCCTCCTTCCCTAAATTATTCAGCTGCTTCAACTGCTGTTTCAGTTGCTGCATCTGCTTCTTTAGTTTCTTCTACTGCTGGTGTGAAATCTACTAATTCATAAGCTTCATTTACCTTACCAGCTGCTTTAATTCCAGATTTTACAATTACTAATCCTTTTTTAGGTCCTGGTACTGAACCTTTGATTAATAATAAATTATTTTCTACATCAACAGCCACAATTTCTAAATTTTGAACTGTTCTTGTTACATGTCCCATTTGCCCTGGTAACTTTTTACCTGGAGCAATTCTGTTTGGAGCAATTGGTCCCATTGAACCAACAATTCTATGAGCTCCTGAACCATGTCCTTTTGGACCGATATGTTGTCCATGTCTTTTAATAACACCTTGATAACCTTTACCTTTAGAAGTTCCAGTTACATCCACAACTTCACCAGCTACGAAGCTATCAACTGTAATTTTATCTCCAACTTCATAACTCATCATTTCGTCATAACGAAATTCTCTGATGAAGCGCTTAGGAGCTGTGTTAGCTTTCTTTACAATACCTAATTCAGCTTTATTAGCTAATTTTTCTCTCTTATCTTCAAATCCAACTTGAATAGCATCATATCCATCAGTTGCAACTGTTTTCTTTTGTAATACAACATTTTCAGTAGCTTCTACTACAGTTACAGGGATTAATAAACCATCAGTTGTGAAGACTTGAGTCATTCCAATCTTACGACCTAAGATTCCTTTCATGAGTTACACCATTTACCTTTCTTATAATTTAATTTCAATGTCTACACCACTTGGTAATTCTAATCTTGTTAGAATATCAACTGTTTCTTGTGTAGGATTAACAATATCGATTAAACGTTTGTGAGTTCTGATTTCGAATTGTTCACGAGAATCTTTATATTTGTGAACAGCTCTTAAAATAGTATAGATTTCTTTTTCTGTTGGTAGAGGAACTGGTCCTACTACTTGTGCTCCAGATTTCTTAGCAGCACCAATGATTTTTTCTGCTGAGTTATCTAGAATTTTGTGATCAAACGATTTTAATCTAATTCTAATTTTATTATTTGCCATGATTTTTCTCCTTTCAACTTCATAGGATTTGACTTGCTCAATACGAATTCCCTGAAACATGCCGTTTCATGACAACGCTCTTCGGTGTTTCAGCAACCTCGCACATCTACGCAACGCCAACGGTGATATTTTAACAAAAAAGATGCCTCATTGCAAGGTTTTTTTATATTTATTTCAAGTTTATTTTAATCTGTGTATTGTAAAATGAAACTGGAATTAAGAGACTGTAAAAATCAATTCGTCATTTTTATATTTCTTTGCTGTCTCTTAAGATTCGTTATTCATTTTTACATAAAACTGTTCATAGAAATTGTATTTATTTTAGTCGATCAAAACCAAATAAACAAAACTATATATGAACACCTATACTAAATCGCGAAAAAACTAAAAATAAATATTTTCAATTTACTATGAATTTATTGTCAACACCTAATCGGGTTAATGCAGTACATATTAACATAAACGTAATACTAATAAAACTCAATTCATTGAATTTTTATCTGTTTCTATTAATACTCTTGTTTTTAATGTCCATTCTATTAGTAATTATGCCACTATTACTGTTAAAGATGCTTTTCTCAATGGACATACTGATTCTTCTGCTTGGCTGTCTTAAAAAAAGATTGAAGAATCATAAGATTCCTAACAATTCTAAACTTGTCAAGGCTCATACTTTTATTACCCTCATTGAAATAACAAGCACTCTAAAGTATTATTTTTATTTTTTTACTTTTTTCCTTGATTTTTTGCCTAATACAAAAAAAGGATACCCGAGGTATCCAAAATAAAAAAAGAACCGGCAGCTTGCTATTTTCGCACCGCAGTACTATCTTCGCCGTTATGATGCTTAACTTCTGTGTTCGGTATGGGTACAGGTGTGTCCATCATGCTATCGCTACCAGATCTCTTCTCTTTAAGCAATTCCTTTCGAGAATCACTCAAAACCGGATAATAGTTCCTTCCATTTGCTCGTCTCCAACCTTCTCTTTAGGTTAAGTCCTCGACCTATTAGTATCAGTCCGCTTAACATGTCGCCATGCTTACACTCCTGACCTATCTACCTTATCGTCTTTAAGGGGTCTTACTCACTTGCGTTTTGGGAAGTCTCATCTTGAAGTGGGTTTCACACTTAGATGCCTTCAGCGTTTATCCCTTCCATATTTAGCTACCCAGCTGTGCCACTGGCGTGACAACTGGTGCACCATTGATATGTCCATCCCGGTCCTCTCGTACTGAGGACAGATCTTCTCAAACTTCCTACGCCCACGACAGATAGGGACCGAACTGTCTCACGACGTTCTGAACCCAGCTCGCGTACCGCTTTAATGGGCGAACAGCCCAACCCTTGGAACCGACTTCAGCTCCAGGATGCGATGAGCCGACATCGAGGTGCCAAACCTCCCCGTCGATGTGAACTCTTGGGGGAGATCAGCCTGTTATCCCCAGGGTAGCTTTTATCCGTTGAGCGACGGCCTTTCCATTCAGCACCGCCGGATCACTAAGCCCGACTTTCGTCCCTGCTCGACTTGTTGGTCTCGCAGTCAAACACCCTTTTGCCTTTGCACTCTGCGCTTGATTTCCATCCAAGCTGAGGGTATCTTTGGGCGCCTCCGTTACTCTTTGGGAGGCGACCGCCCCAGTCAAACTGCCCACCTGACACTGTCCCGTCACCAGTTTATGGCATCCGGTTAGAACTCCAATACACGAAGAGTAGTATCCCAACAGCGACTCCTCACACACTGGCGTGCATGTCTCTTCGTCTCCTACCTATCCTGTACATCCTGCATCAAAGTCCAATATCAAGCTGCAGTAAAGCTCCATGGGGTCTTTCCGTCTAGTCGCGGGTAACCTGCATCTTCACAGGTACTAAGACTTCACCGAGTCTACAGCTGAGACAGCGCCCAAATCGTTACGCCTTTCGTGCGGGTCAGAACTTACCTGACAAGGAATTTCGCTACCTTAGGACCGTTATAGTTACGGCCGCCGTTTACTGGGGCTTCAATTCAGTGCTTCGCTTGCGCTGACACATCCTCTTAACCTTCCAGCACCGGGCAGGCGTCACCCCATATACGTCGTCTTTCGACTTAGCATAGAGCTGTGTTTTTGGTAAACAGTCGCTTGGGCCGTTTCACTGCGGCTCATATCTCTATGAGCACTCCTTCTCCCTAAGTTACGGAGTCATTTTGCAGAGTTCCTTAGCTATAGTTCTCTCGCTCACCTTAGGATTCTCTCCTCACCCATGTGTGTCCATTTTCGGTACGGGTTACTGTATGATTAGCACTAGAAGCTTTTCTTGGAAGCTTGCTTCACGCTCTTCTGTACTCGCCTTAGCTTTCCATCCGCTTCACGCCTTCGCCTTTCGACAACCGGATTTGCCTGGCTGTCAGCTACCTCGCTTGCACCTGCTTTTCCAGCTCCAGGATGCGCTAGCCTGCTCCGTCACTCCTTCATTCATACCGTAAGTACAGGAATCTCTACCTGTTGTCCATCGACTACGCCTCTCGGCCTCGCCTTAGGTCCCGACTTACCCAGAGCGGACGAACCTTCCTCTGGAAACCTTGGGTTTTCGGTGCGCGGGATTCTCACCCGCGTTCCGCTACTCACACCGGCATTCTCTCTTCTATACGCTCCACTGCTCCTTCCGGTACAGCTTCTCCGCCTATAGAACGCTCCCCTACCACTTACATCTCTGTAAATCCATAGCTTCGGTAATATACTTAGCCCCGGTAAATTATCGGCGCAGAGTCATTCGACTAGTGAGCTGTTACGCACTCTTTAAAGGATGGCTGCTTCTGAGCCAACCTCCTAGTTGTCTGGACATCTCCACATCCTTTTCCACTTAGTATATATTTTGGGACCTTAGCTGATGGTCTGGGCTGTTTCCCTTTTGACAGTGGACCTTATCACCCGCTGTCTGACTGCCGAGCCTGTCTCTGTGACATTCGGAGTTTGATTATATTCAGTACCCCGGGATGGGGCCATCACATATTCAGTGCTCTACCTTCACTTGACCTCTCTCTCGACGCTAGCCCTAAAGCTATTTCGGGGAGAACCAGCTATCTCCGAGTTCGATTGGAATTTCACCCCTAGCCACAACTCATCCGCCAACGTTTCAACGGGGGTCGGTTCGGTCCTCCATCGGGTTCTACCCCAACTTCAACCTGGTCATGGCTAGATCACTCGGTTTCGGGTCTACGACATGCAACTTTCGCCCTCTTAAGACTCGCTTTCGCTTCGGCTCCGCATATCCTGCTTAACCTCGCTCCATATCGTAACTCGCCGGTTCATTCTACAAAAGGCACGCTATCACCCTTTAACGGGCTCTAACTTCTTGTAAGCATATGGTTTCAGGTTCTCTTTCACTCCCCTCCCGGGGTTCTTTTCACCTTTCCCTCACGGTACTGGTTCACTATCGGTCACAGAGTAGTATTTAGCCTTGCCAGATGGTCCTGGCTGATTCCGACAGGATTCCTCGTGTCCCGCCGTACTCAGGTGCTGTCTCAAGCTTCCTCACTATTTCGACTACGGGGCTCTCACCCTGTTTCGCCGGACTTCCCATTCCGTTCGTCTATAATGTCTTCTTGCTCTTTCTCGACAGTCCTTCAACCCCGATCCTTGGATCGGTTTGGGCTCCTCCCCTTTCGCTCGCCACTACTTAGGGAATCATTTCTTTATTTTCTCTTCCTTCAGGTACTTAGATGTTTCAGTTCCCTGAGTCTCGCCTCTCTGAAGCTATTTTTTCACTTCAGGATACCCGGTCTCTACTCCGGGTGGGTTCCCCCATTCGGATATCGACGGCTCTTCGCATGCTTACTGCTTACCGTCGCATTTCGCTGTTTGCTGCGTCCTTCTTCGCCTCTCTGTGCCTAGGCATCCGCCATACGCTCTTTCTTACTTTACCTATTGGTGTTCTTGATCACTTTACTATTTACTTTCGTCTCTTCAGTGATTCTTTTCTTAGTTTTCGACTTCTCTAGAAAGACCTCAATAATCTTCTTATCTCGATCTCTTCTTTTCTATCGCAAATTTCTTCTATTATCCAGTTTTCAATGATCTCTTTTAAGCAATACTCCTCCTGAGCATCACTCAAAACTAAACAGTATTAATGAAACTTCACTTCTCTTCTTTCTCCTTAGAAAGGAGGTGATCCATCCCCACGTTCCCGTAGGGATACCTTGTTACGACTTCACCCCAATCATCAATCCCACCTTAGACAGCTCCCTCCTTGCGGTTAGGCCACCGGCTTCGGGTGTTATCAACTCTCATGGTGTGACGGGCGGTGTGTACAAGGCCCGAGAACGTATTCACCGCGACATGCTGATTCGCGATTACTAGCGATTCCAACTTCATGTAGTCGAGTTGCAGACTACAATCCGAACTGAGAATGGTTTTCTGGGTTTCGCTCCACCTCGCGGCTTCGCTTCCCTCTGCTCCATCCATTGTAGCACGTGTGTAGCCCAGGTCATAAGGGGCATGATGATTTGACGTCATCCCCGCCTTCCTCCAGCTTGTCACTGGCAGTCTCGCTAGAGTCCCCAACTTAATGATGGTAACTAACGATAAGGGTTGCGCTCGTTGCGGGACTTAACCCAACATCTCACGACACGAGCTGACGACAACCATGCACCACCTGTATCCCATATATCTATCTCTCCATCTCTGGAGCCTTTATGAGTATGTCAAGACCTGGTAAGGTTCTTCGCGTTGCTTCGAATTAAACCACATGCTCCACCGCTTGTGCGGGCCCCCGTCAATTCCTTTGAGTTTCATTCTTGCGAACGTACTACTCAGGCGGAGTACTTACTGCGTTAACTGCAGCACTGAGATTTGACTCCCAACACTTAGTACTCATCGTTTACGGCGTGGACTACTAGGGTATCTAATCCTATTTGCTCCCCACGCTTTCGGGACTGAGCGTCAGTTGCAGGCCAGATCGTCGCCTTCGCCACTGGTGTTCCTCCATATATCTACGCATTTCACCGCTACACATGGAATTCCACGATCCTCTCCTGCACTCTAGCTGCCCGGTTTCTATGGCTTACTGAAGTTAAGCTTCAGTCTTTCACCACAGACCCTTGCTGCCGCCTGCTCCCTCTTTACGCCCAATAATTCCGGATAACGCTTGCCACCTACGTATTACCGCGGCTGCTGGCACGTAGTTAGCCGTGGCTTCCTCATAAAGTACCGTCACTCGGATACCATTCCCTGTATCCGCCTTTCTTCCTTTATAACAGAAGTTTACAGTCCGAAGACCTTCCTCCTTCACGCGGCGT
The DNA here is from genome assembly GCF_946902305.1 of Clostridium sp. Marseille-Q5894. Taxonomy (NCBI): domain Bacteria; kingdom Bacillati; phylum Bacillota; class Clostridia; order Eubacteriales; family Clostridiaceae; genus Clostridium; species Clostridium sp. Marseille-Q5894. Next base: position 148,963 of record NZ_CAMPPT010000004.1, read on the forward strand.
TGCTCGGTCAGGGTTCCCCCCATTGCCGAAAATTCCCTACTGCTGCCTCCCGTAGGAGTCTGGGCCGTGTCTCAGTCCCAGTGTGGCCGGTCACCCTCTCAGGTCGGCTACGCATCGTCGCCTTGGTGAGCCGTTACCTCACCAACTAGCTAATGCGCCATAAGTCCATCCTCTACCAGTGCCTTGGCACTTTTAATAAACTTACCATGCGGTATCTTTACCTATGCGGTCTTAGCTATCGTTTCCAATAGTTATCCCCCTGTAAAGGGCAGGTTACTTATGTATTACTCACCCGTTCGCCACTCGGGCATTGCTGCCCGCGTTCGACTTGCATGTATTAGGCACGCCGCCAGCGTTCATCCTGAGCCAGGATCAAACTCTCCATTGTCTCTTTATCTTTACAATCTTTCGTTTGTTTAGCTCTTCTTTTTCTCTTCTATCCGTTTCCGGATCCTTCTTTGACGTGTGTTTCTTAATTCTGTTTAGTTTTCAATGATCTCTCCGGCTTCTTTCGCCGACTCGATTATCTTACACTCTTTTCTCTTTTTAGTCAATCTTTTTTTTACTTTTTTTTCTTTTTCTTCGGGTTACTTTATCCCTTCTCTTGAGTGCCTCCTTAATTTACCATATCTCTCCCTCTTTGTAAAGTATTATTTTTATTTTTTTACTTTTTTCCTTGATTTTTTGCCTAATACAAAAAAAGGATACCCGAGGTATCCAAAATAAAAAAAGAACCGGCAGCTTGCTATTTTCGCACCGCAGTACTATCTTCGCCGTTATGATGCTTAACTTCTGTGTTCGGTATGGGTACAGGTGTGTCCATCATGCTATCGCTACCAGATCTCTTCTCTTTAAGCAATTCCTTTCGAGAATCACTCAAAACCGGATAATAGTTCCTTCCATTTGCTCGTCTCCAACCTTCTCTTTAGGTTAAGTCCTCGACCTATTAGTATCAGTCCGCTTAACATGTCGCCATGCTTACACTCCTGACCTATCTACCTTATCGTCTTTAAGGGGTCTTACTCACTTGCGTTTTGGGAAGTCTCATCTTGAAGTGGGTTTCACACTTAGATGCCTTCAGCGTTTATCCCTTCCATATTTAGCTACCCAGCTGTGCCACTGGCGTGACAACTGGTGCACCATTGATATGTCCATCCCGGTCCTCTCGTACTGAGGACAGATCTTCTCAAACTTCCTACGCCCACGACAGATAGGGACCGAACTGTCTCACGACGTTCTGAACCCAGCTCGCGTACCGCTTTAATGGGCGAACAGCCCAACCCTTGGAACCGACTTCAGCTCCAGGATGCGATGAGCCGACATCGAGGTGCCAAACCTCCCCGTCGATGTGAACTCTTGGGGGAGATCAGCCTGTTATCCCCAGGGTAGCTTTTATCCGTTGAGCGACGGCCTTTCCATTCAGCACCGCCGGATCACTAAGCCCGACTTTCGTCCCTGCTCGACTTGTTGGTCTCGCAGTCAAACACCCTTTTGCCTTTGCACTCTGCGCTTGATTTCCATCCAAGCTGAGGGTATCTTTGGGCGCCTCCGTTACTCTTTGGGAGGCGACCGCCCCAGTCAAACTGCCCACCTGACACTGTCCCGTCACCAGTTTATGGCATCCGGTTAGAACTCCAATACACGAAGAGTAGTATCCCAACAGCGACTCCTCACACACTGGCGTGCATGTCTCTTCGTCTCCTACCTATCCTGTACATCCTGCATCAAAGTCCAATATCAAGCTGCAGTAAAGCTCCATGGGGTCTTTCCGTCTAGTCGCGGGTAACCTGCATCTTCACAGGTACTAAGACTTCACCGAGTCTACAGCTGAGACAGCGCCCAAATCGTTACGCCTTTCGTGCGGGTCAGAACTTACCTGACAAGGAATTTCGCTACCTTAGGACCGTTATAGTTACGGCCGCCGTTTACTGGGGCTTCAATTCAGTGCTTCGCTTGCGCTGACACATCCTCTTAACCTTCCAGCACCGGGCAGGCGTCACCCCATATACGTCGTCTTTCGACTTAGCATAGAGCTGTGTTTTTGGTAAACAGTCGCTTGGGCCGTTTCACTGCGGCTCATATCTCTATGAGCACTCCTTCTCCCTAAGTTACGGAGTCATTTTGCAGAGTTCCTTAGCTATAGTTCTCTCGCTCACCTTAGGATTCTCTCCTCACCCATGTGTGTCCATTTTCGGTACGGGTTACTGTATGATTAGCACTAGAAGCTTTTCTTGGAAGCTTGCTTCACGCTCTTCTGTACTCGCCTTAGCTTTCCATCCGCTTCACGCCTTCGCCTTTCGACAACCGGATTTGCCTGGCTGTCAGCTACCTCGCTTGCACCTGCTTTTCCAGCTCCAGGATGCGCTAGCCTGCTCCGTCACTCCTTCATTCATACCGTAAGTACAGGAATCTCTACCTGTTGTCCATCGACTACGCCTCTCGGCCTCGCCTTAGGTCCCGACTTACCCAGAGCGGACGAACCTTCCTCTGGAAACCTTGGGTTTTCGGTGCGCGGGATTCTCACCCGCGTTCCGCTACTCACACCGGCATTCTCTCTTCTATACGCTCCACTGCTCCTTCCGGTACAGCTTCTCCGCCTATAGAACGCTCCCCTACCACTTACATCTCTGTAAATCCATAGCTTCGGTAATATACTTAGCCCCGGTAAATTATCGGCGCAGAGTCATTCGACTAGTGAGCTGTTACGCACTCTTTAAAGGATGGCTGCTTCTGAGCCAACCTCCTAGTTGTCTGGACATCTCCACATCCTTTTCCACTTAGTATATATTTTGGGACCTTAGCTGATGGTCTGGGCTGTTTCCCTTTTGACAGTGGACCTTATCACCCGCTGTCTGACTGCCGAGCCTGTCTCTGTGACATTCGGAGTTTGATTATATTCAGTACCCCGGGATGGGGCCATCACATATTCAGTGCTCTACCTTCACTTGACCTCTCTCTCGACGCTAGCCCTAAAGCTATTTCGGGGAGAACCAGCTATCTCCGAGTTCGATTGGAATTTCACCCCTAGCCACAACTCATCCGCCAACGTTTCAACGGGGGTCGGTTCGGTCCTCCATCGGGTTCTACCCCAACTTCAACCTGGTCATGGCTAGATCACTCGGTTTCGGGTCTACGACATGCAACTTTCGCCCTCTTAAGACTCGCTTTCGCTTCGGCTCCGCATATCCTGCTTAACCTCGCTCCATATCGTAACTCGCCGGTTCATTCTACAAAAGGCACGCTATCACCCTTTAACGGGCTCTAACTTCTTGTAAGCATATGGTTTCAGGTTCTCTTTCACTCCCCTCCCGGGGTTCTTTTCACCTTTCCCTCACGGTACTGGTTCACTATCGGTCACAGAGTAGTATTTAGCCTTGCCAGATGGTCCTGGCTGATTCCGACAGGATTCCTCGTGTCCCGCCGTACTCAGGTGCTGTCTCAAGCTTCCTCACTATTTCGACTACGGGGCTCTCACCCTGTTTCGCCGGACTTCCCATTCCGTTCGTCTATAATGTCTTCTTGCTCTTTCTCGACAGTCCTTCAACCCCGATCCTTGGATCGGTTTGGGCTCCTCCCCTTTCGCTCGCCACTACTTAGGGAATCATTTCTTTATTTTCTCTTCCTTCAGGTACTTAGATGTTTCAGTTCCCTGAGTCTCGCCTCTCTGAAGCTATTTTTTCACTTCAGGATACCCGGTCTCTACTCCGGGTGGGTTCCCCCATTCGGATATCGACGGCTCTTCGCATGCTTACTGCTTACCGTCGCATTTCGCTGTTTGCTGCGTCCTTCTTCGCCTCTCTGTGCCTAGGCATCCGCCATACGCTCTTTCTTACTTTACCTATTGGTGTTCTTGATCACTTTACTATTTACTTTCGTCTCTTCAGTGATTCTTTTCTTAGTTTTCGACTTCTCTAGAAAGACCTCAATAATCTTCTTATCTCGATCTCTTCTTTTCTATCGCAAATTTCTTCTATTATCCAGTTTTCAATGATCTCTTTTAAGCAATACTCCTCCTGAGCATCACTCAAAACTAAACAGTATTAATGAAACTTCACTTCTCTTCTTTCTCCTTAGAAAGGAGGTGATCCATCCCCACGTTCCCGTAGGGATACCTTGTTACGACTTCACCCCAATCATCAATCCCACCTTAGACAGCTCCCTCCTTGCGGTTAGGCCACCGGCTTCGGGTGTTATCAACTCTCATGGTGTGACGGGCGGTGTGTACAAGGCCCGAGAACGTATTCACCGCGACATGCTGATTCGCGATTACTAGCGATTCCAACTTCATGTAGTCGAGTTGCAGACTACAATCCGAACTGAGAATGGTTTTCTGGGTTTCGCTCCACCTCGCGGCTTCGCTTCCCTCTGCTCCATCCATTGTAGCACGTGTGTAGCCCAGGTCATAAGGGGCATGATGATTTGACGTCATCCCCGCCTTCCTCCAGCTTGTCACTGGCAGTCTCGCTAGAGTCCCCAACTTAATGATGGTAACTAACGATAAGGGTTGCGCTCGTTGCGGGACTTAACCCAACATCTCACGACACGAGCTGACGACAACCATGCACCACCTGTATCCCATATATCTATCTCTCCATCTCTGGAGCCTTTATGAGTATGTCAAGACCTGGTAAGGTTCTTCGCGTTGCTTCGAATTAAACCACATGCTCCACCGCTTGTGCGGGCCCCCGTCAATTCCTTTGAGTTTCATTCTTGCGAACGTACTACTCAGGCGGAGTACTTACTGCGTTAACTGCAGCACTGAGATTTGACTCCCAACACTTAGTACTCATCGTTTACGGCGTGGACTACTAGGGTATCTAATCCTATTTGCTCCCCACGCTTTCGGGACTGAGCGTCAGTTGCAGGCCAGATCGTCGCCTTCGCCACTGGTGTTCCTCCATATATCTACGCATTTCACCGCTACACATGGAATTCCACGATCCTCTCCTGCACTCTAGCTGCCCGGTTTCTATGGCTTACTGAAGTTAAGCTTCAGTCTTTCACCACAGACCCTTGCTGCCGCCTGCTCCCTCTTTACGCCCAATAATTCCGGATAACGCTTGCCACCTACGTATTACCGCGGCTGCTGGCACGTAGTTAGCCGTGGCTTCCTCATAAAGTACCGTCACTCGGATACCATTCCCTGTATCCGCCTTTCTTCCTTTATAACAGAAGTTTACAGTCCGAAGACCTTCCTCCTTCACGCGGCGTTGCTCGGTCAGGGTTCCCCCCATTGCCGAAAATTCCCTACTGCTGCCTCCCGTAGGAGTCTGGGCCGTGTCTCAGTCCCAGTGTGGCCGGTCACCCTCTCAGGTCGGCTACGCATCGTCGCCTTGGTGAGCCGTTACCTCACCAACTAGCTAATGCGCCATAAGTCCATCCTCTACCAGTGCCTTGGCACTTTTAATAAACTTACCATGCGGTATCTTTACCTATGCGGTCTTAGCTATCGTTTCCAATAGTTATCCCCCTGTAAAGGGCAGGTTACTTATGTATTACTCACCCGTTCGCCACTCGGGCATTGCTGCCCGCGTTCGACTTGCATGTATTAGGCACGCCGCCAGCGTTCATCCTGAGCCAGGATCAAACTCTCCATTGTCTCTTTATCTTTACAATCTTTCGTTTGTTTAGCTCTTCTTTTTCTCTTCTATCCGTTTCCGGATCCTTCTTTGACGTGTGTTTCTTAATTCTGTTTAGTTTTCAATGATCTCTCCGGCTTCTTTCGCCGACTCGATTATCTTACACTCTTTTCTCTTTTTAGTCAATCTTTTTTTTACTTTTTTTTCTTTTTCTTCGGGTTACTTTATCCCTTCTCTTGAGTGCCTCCTTAATTTACCATATCTCTCCCTCTTTGTAAAGTATTATTTTTATTTTTTTAAGCAAAATAATAACTCATAACTTAAATAGTTCTCAACAAAATAATTCTTACGCTTGTTTTAACTGATGCATTGTGCATTTTTTATTTGTACGTTTGAATTTTTATCATTGTTCTATCTTACGAAAATAAAACAAAAAGAAATATGTCTAATGCTTTAACCCAGTCATATGATGCTCTTACTCATGATACTTTTATAAGCACGCTAAGGTTTTGAAAACAACTACAAGGAATTCAAATATGTATTTCCTAATATACTGATTTAGAACTTTAAGACTTACTGAATTAATAAAATCTCAAAGACTAAATGCAATGATAAAATTTCTAAATAATGTGATATATGAAGGATTCATCAAATAAGATATTTTTAAAATAAAAAGACAAATTCACCTAAAATCTTATTTTCTCAAAAAATATAAGTTATATATGTTATGATAAATAGAATTTAACTTTTCACTACAGTTTTTTCTTTACTTTTTGCACTCTTTATCTACTTTTAAATTAAAACTGTTTTTTCAATAAAAAACCACCCCTTAAACAAGAGATGGAATTACTAAATCCTTATTAACCAATTTTTTTATAAACATCAATAAATTCTTGTGCTAAATCAATAACAACTAATGCAGTCATCAAATGATCTTGAGCATGTACCATTAGTAAATTTAATGGTGATTTTTCACCACGAATTTCAGCTTGAATTAATTCTGTTTGTGAATGATGAGCTTCATTTACTGTTTCTTTAGCAGCTTGTAAAGATTCATCTGCCTTTTCTAAATCACCAGCTTTAGCGTACTGAATAGCTTCAATTGCAGAACTACGAGCACTACCGCTGTTTACAATTAGATTAATTACTATTTGTTCTTGTTCATCCATTTTGATTTCTCCTTATAACACAAATTTTCAGAAATACATCTGCCCTTATATTATACCCAACTGACATATCATTTTCAAGCGGTTTCAATGATTTTCAAAATGTAAAAGAAATACCGATTATACTGTTATTTTCAATTAAATACAACTTCTTACGATAACTTCTAGACACATATTTTCAATACAAATCGCCTTATTTTTATTAACTCTTTTTACTTTAAAATATTCATAGGTATTTACATCTTTATTGACTTAATACCAATTATTTTTACACCTATAATTATCAGATAGGACCTTTCTCTTCGATTATTTTTTGCTAAATATAACTAACATAATATACATAATCTATATACAAATATAAAAAACAAAAAGGAGTTCATAATGACATTGCCATAATGACTCCCTTTTTATTTGATATATTATTCAATAATATCAGAAATATTTCCAGAACCTACAGTTCTACCACCTTCACGGATTGAGAATTTAGTTCCTTTTTCAATTGCGATTGGTGCAATTAATTCTACAGTTAATTCAACATTATCCCCAGGCATAACCATTTCTACACCATCTGGTAATTGGATTACACCAGTTACATCAGTAGTTCTGAAGTAGAATTGAGGTCTATAGTTAGCGAAGAAAGGAGTATGACGTCCACCTTCATCTTTACTTAAGATATATACTTGAGATTTAAATTTTTTGTGTGGATTAACTGATCCAGGTTTAGCTAAAACTTGTCCACGTTGGATTTGATCACGGTTGATACCTCTTAATAAAACCCCTACGTTATCTCCTGATTCAGCATAATCTAATAATTTACGGAACATTTCAATACCAGTAGCTACTGTATTTTGAGTTTCATGGATACCAACGATTTCAAGAGGATCGTTTAATTTTAATTGTCCACGTTCAACACGTCCAGTAGCAACAGTACCACGTCCTGTGATAGTGAATACGTCTTCTACAGGCATTAAGAATGGTTTATCTGTATCTCTAGTTGGAGTTGGAATATAAGTATCTACAGCTTCCATTAATTCATGAATAGCTGGAACCCATTTTGGATCTCCTTCTAAAGCTTTTAATGCAGAACCACGGATAACTGGAGTGTCATCACCTGGGAAATCATATTCGCTTAATAATTCACGAACTTCCATTTCTACTAAATCTAATAATTCTTCGTCATCTACCATATCGCATTTATTTAAGAATACGATAATATAAGGTACACCTACTTGACGAGATAATAAGATATGTTCTCTAGTCTGAGGCATAGGACCATCTGTTGCAGCAACTACTAAGATAGCTCCATCCATTTGTGCAGCACCAGTGATCATGTTTTTGATATAGTCAGCATGACCTGGACAGTCAACGTGTGCATAGTGACGAGTAGCTGTTTGATACTCAACGTGTGCAGTGTTGATTGTGATACCACGTTCTTTTTCTTCTGGAGCAGCATCGATTGAAGCATAGTCCATAGCTTGTGCTTGCCCTTCTTTTGATAAAACTGTTGTAATAGCAGCAGTTAAAGTTGTTTTACCATGGTCAACGTGACCAATAGTTCCGATATTTACATGCGCTTTAGAGCGGTCAAATTTTTCCTTAGCCATTTAAGGTTCCTCCTAATTTATATTTTTGTACATATACATTCTAATTTATTTATTTGAAAAAATCAATAAGATTTTAATTGGTGCTAATCGTTTCCACCGTTTTTCTTAATAATTTCTTCTCTAATAGATTTTGGTACAGGTTCATATCTATCAAATCTCATAGTATAGTTACCACGACCTTGAGTAAATGAACGTAAATCTGTTGCATAACCAAACATTTCTGATAAAGGTACAGATGCTTGAACAGAAATAGCATTTCCTCTTTCTTCTTGTCCTTCGATCATACCACGACGTGAAGATACGTCACCCATAACACTACCTAAATATTCAGCTGGGGCAACAACTTCCACAGCCATAATTGGTTCCAAAATAACTGGAGCACATTTTTTACCTGCAGCTTTAAGTGCTAAGCTGGCAGCTACTTTATAAGCCATTTCTGATGAATCGACATCATGGTATGATCCATCAAATAATGTAGCTTTAACATCTAAAACTGGATATCCAGCAATCATACCTGTTTCTAGTGCATCTTCTAGACCCACTTTAACTGAGTTGATATATTCTCTAGGTACAGCACCACCAACAACTGCATCAACGAATTCAAATCCTTTACCTTCATTAGGTTCAAATTTAATCCATACGTGACCATATTGTCCACGACCACCTGATTGTTTAACATATTTACCTTCACAATCAGCTGCTTGAGTAATTGTTTCACGATAAGCAACTTGTGGAGCTCCTACATTAGCTTCTACTTTAAATTCTCTTCTTAAACGATCAACAATTACATCTAAGTGTAATTCACCCATACCAGCAATTACAGTATCACCTGTTTCAGGATTTGTATAAGTTTTAAATGTTGGATCTTCTTCAGCTAATTTTGCTAATCCTGTACCAAGTTTATCTTGATCTTGTTTTGTTTTTGGTTCAATAGCAAGTTCAATAACTGGTTCTGGGAATTCCATTTTTTCAAGAATAACGAAATTCTTTTCGTCACAAATAGTATCACCAGTTGTAGTATTTTTAAAACCTACTGCAGCAGCAATATCTCCTGCATATACTGTACTAATTTCATTACGTTTATTAGCATGCATTTGAAGAATACGTCCTAAACGTTCTTTTTTGTCTTTTGTTGAATTTAATACATAACTTCCAGCTTCAGCAGTTCCTGAATATACACGGAAGAATGTTAATTTACCTACGAAAGGATCAGCCATGATTTTGAAAGCTAATGCTGCAAATGGTTCTTCATCAGAAGCATGTCTTTCAATTTCATTTTCATTTTCATCAACACCTTTAATTGATGGAATATCAGTAGGTGCAGGTAAGAAATCGATAACTGCATCCAACATTGGTTGAACACCTTTATCTTTATAAGCAGATCCACATAATACTGGGAATAATTCAACTGCTAAAACCCCTTTACGGATAGCTGCTTTGATTTCATCTTCTGTTGGTTCTTCACCTTCTAAGACTTTCATTAATAAATCATCATCATAAGTAGCAGCAGAGTCTAACATTTTAGCACGATATTCTTCTGCTTGAGCCATATATTCTTCAGGAATATCTTTATAAACAACGTTTTCACCTTTATCCCCTTCAAAATATACTGCTTTCATTTTAATTAAATCGATAACACCTTCAAATGTATCTTCAGCACCAATTGGTAATTGAATAGCTACACCATGCACTCCTAGTCTCTTATCTAAAGATTCTAAAGACATAATAAAGTCAGCTCCAGTAGCATCCATTTTATTACAGAATACAATACGAGGTACTCCATAAGTTGTAGCTTGACGCCAAACTGTTTCAGTTTGAGGTTCAACACCAGCTTTAGAGTCTAATACAGTCACGGCACCATCTAATACACGTAAAGAACGTTCAACTTCTACAGTGAAGTCAACATGGCCCGGTGTATCGATAATATTAACACGATATCCATTCCATTGAGCAGTAGTTGCTGCAGATGTAATTGTGATACCACGTTCTTGTTCTTGTTCCATCCAGTCCATTTGAGAAGCCCCTTCATGAGTTTCTCCAATTTTGTGGATTTTCCCTGTGTAATAAAGAACACGTTCAGTTGTTGTTGTTTTACCAGCATCAATATGAGCCATGATTCCTATATTACGAGTTTTTTCTAACGAGAATTCACGAGACATAATTTTTCTCCTTTCTTAATTTTTGGTTGGATATTACCAACGGAAATGAGCAAATGCTTTATTAGCTTCTGCCATTTTATGTGTATCTTCTTTCTTCTTAACAGAAGCCCCAGCTCCATTAGAAGCGTCAATGATTTCGTTAGCTAAACGATCAACCATTGTATTTTCATTTCTCAAACGAGAATAATTAACTAACCATCTTAATCCTAAAGTCATTCTTCTTTCCCCAGAAACTTCTACTGGTACTTGGTAGTTTGCCCCACCAATACGTCTAACTTTAAGTTCAAGAACTGGCATAATATTGTTAATTGCTTGATCAAAAACTTCCATTGCTGGATTTCCAGTTTTTTCTTCAACTTTTTTAAATGCATCATATAAGATGTTTTGCGCTACACCTTTTTTACCATCAAGCATAATGTTGTTGATTAATTTAGATACAGTTTTAGAATTGTACACTGGATCAGGTAGAACGTCTCTTTTAGCAACTTGACCTTTTCTTGCCATTTAATTTTCCTCCTATACTTGATTTTAAGCTTTTGGTTTTTTAGCACCATATCTTGAACGGCCTTGTTTACGATTGTTAACTCCAGCACAGTCCATAGTACCACGTACAATGTGATAACGAACCCCTGGTAAATCCTTAACACGACCACCACGAATTAAAACAACACTATGTTCTTGTAAGTTATGTCCAATTCCTGGAATATATGCAGTTACTTCCATACCATTTGATAATCTAACACGGGCATATTTACGTAAAGCTGAGTTAGGTTTCTTAGGTGTCATGGTAGCAACACGAGTACAAACACCACGTTTTTGAGGTGAATTAGTTATTGTTGGTTTTTTAGCCAATGAGTTAAAACCTCTGTTTAACGCTGGTGATTTTGATTTTGTAGTTTTGTCGGTACGACCTTGTCTTACTAATTGATTAATAGTAGGCATTACTTTTCTCCTTTCTTCCATATTCAAACACACAATACCGGGTGTTTCATATTTCGTAATAAACAACGCGCTCCATAACGAGCACCGTAAATCATAATAATCTATTTACTTGTTTATGTCAACATATTTTTTACTTTTTTTATTTTTTCTTATACAAGTTTATACATCCAATCTTATTTCTCATACTTTAATATTATTGTTATCATGTGCATAGCACGTGATATTTTGTTTCACAATAAAAACCACGCCTAAAAGACGTGGTTTTCTCTGAGGCTATAAGCCTTTGTTACTTGCTCGCGTCTCAAGGCGCTGCTTTCACTTCGCTCAAGCTATTGCTTTTGACTCTCGCTATCCCTCAAAGGGATTATTTTCATTTTTTTACTTTTTTCTTCTTAACTTCTTGTTTTTTCTTTTCTTCCTCTATTTCCTTATCCTCGAATGGATTTTGGTATTCCTTCACACTCAATTTGTCCATCGCAATATCATGTCGTTCCTGTTCCCTTATATACTTTGCGACTGTTGCATCATTCAATCCTACTGTACTCACATAATATCCTTCTGCCCAGAAATGTCTATTCCCATATTTATATTTTAAATTCGCATGTCTATCGAAAATCATTAATGCTGATTTTCCTTTCAAATATCCCATGAACTTTGATACACTTTCCTTTGGTGGAATCATTACTAACATATGTACATGATCAGACATTAAGTGCCCTTCGATTATTTCCACTCCTTTATATCTGCATAGCGTCCTTAAAATTTCACCTATATCTTTTCTTAGTTGATTATAAATCACTTTTCGTCTATACTTGGGTGTGAAGACGATGTGATATTTACACATCCACTTTGTATGTGCCAATGAATTTGCTTTTTGAGCCATACTTCTATCACCTTTCCTTTCATATATGATAGCTTGAACAACTTTAATATATATCGGAAAGGTGAATATTTGTATAACTTTTTTATCGCTCCACCCGCATAGCAGGTGGTTTTTTATTTCGCATACTTCGTATGCTCAACTGACTTAAGTCTATATATTCATACAAGTATGAATATTAAAAATTAAAAACAAGCAGGATTATCCTGCTTGTTCTATCACTTCATTATCCTCAGATACAATTTCTGATTCATCAATAGATTCATCAACTACTTCCTGACTTGCAGCGAAAGCTTCTTCGGCTTCACGTTTTAAAGTTTCAGGAGATTTCAAAGGTCCACGAAGTCCTGTTCCAGCCGGTAATAATTTTCCAATTAAAACATTTTCCTTCAATCCTTTTAATAAATCTTTTTTACCTTTAATTGATGCATCGGTTAAAATCTTTGTAGTTTCTTGGAATGATGCAGCAGATAAGAAAGATTCTGTTTCAAGAGAAGCTTTTGTGATTCCAAGTAATACTGGTCTTGCAACAGCAGGATGTTTACCAGATCTCAAAACATCGCGGTTTAACTCTGTAAATGCATTGACATTAATATTAGTACCAGGTAGACATCCCGTATCGCCACCTTCTATCACTTTCATCTTTCTTAACATTTGTTTAACAATAATTTCGATGTGTTTATCAGAAATTTCAATCCCTTGAATACGATAAACCTTTTGAACTTCTTTAATAATATAATTTTCAACAGCCTCAACATCAGCAACTGATAACAACTCTTTTGGATCGATAGACCCCTTTGTAATCTTATCACCAATATTGATATGATCTCCAACTCCAACTCTAATTTTAGCACCATAAGGAGCTAAATAGCTGCGTGTTTCCAAATCATTAGTAATCACAACTTCCATTCTTCCAGCATTATCAATTAAATTAGTTACCTCACCTTCAATTTCACTAATAATTGATTTTGCTTTTGGATTACGAGCTTCAAATAATTCTTGAATACGTGGTAACCCTTGTGTAATATCAGCACCACCAGCTACTCCACCGTCATGGAAAGTACGCATTGTAAGTTGGGTACCAGGTTCTCCAATTGATTGAGCCGCCATAATTCCTACTGCTTCACCAAGTTCAACAACATCTCCAGTAGCTAAATTACGACCATAGCATTTTCGACAAATACCACCTTTAGCGCTGCATCCAAGAACTGAGCGAATTTCAACCTCTTTAATATCAGCATTAACAATATCATCAGCTATCGCTTCTGTAATCAACTCTCCTCCAGCGACAATTAATTCACGAGTTTCTGGATGGAAAATATCTTTTTGTGAAAAACGTCCTACTAAACGATCTCGCAATGGTACAATAACTGATTTATCATCATTATTGTATAACTCTGTAACAATAAAGCCACGATCCGTTCCACAATCTTCTTCAGAAATAATTACTTCTTGTGCAACGTCAACTAAACGTCTTGTTAAATAACCTGAATCGGCAGTCTTTAACGCTGTATCTGTAGATCCTTTACGAGCACCATGGGTAGAAATAAAGAATTCTGATGCTGTTAACCCTTCTCTAAACGAAGATTTGATAGGTAACTCAATCGTTTCTCCTTTTGGGTTAGACATCAATCCACGCATACCAACTAACTGTGTAAAGTTTGATAAAGATCCACGGGCTCCAGAATCTGACATGATGAAGATTGGATTTCGATCATCAGCTTCGAATTCTTGACGAACTACTTCTTGAACCTCATCTTTGACATCCGTCCATAATTTAATAACATTTTGATATCTTTCAGATTCTGTTAATTTACCCTTATTATAGAACTTTTTGATTTGCTCAAGCTTTTCATCAGCTCTTTCAAAAATTTCATATTTTGCATGAGGAACCTGAATATCGTATACAGATACAGTTGTTCCCGCAATAGTCGAATAATAGAAACCTTGATCTTTTAACTTATCAAGCATCAAACTAGTATCTGACATCGCTTGATGTTTAAATACTTCATCAATTATTTTTCCTAAAGATTTCTTATTTAAAGGCTTAATAATTGGCTGCTTTTTGATATGTTCTTTGATATTTGTTCCCATTGGTACAAAATACTTATCTGGTGTTGCAATTAAATTTTCACTACTTGGATCATTGATAAATGGGAATTGTCCATCAAAGATATCATTAAATAGAATCTTACCAACAGTCGTAATTAAATAACATTTATTTTGAGCTTCTGTAAATGTACTATTATTCAAAGCAGAAGCTTTAATTGCCACTCTCGTATGCAATCCAACTGTTTTTGCAAAATAAGCATGATCGACTTCATTACGATCAGCAAAAACAGTACCTTCACCAATACCATCTACATCTTCTAAAGTTAAATAATAATTACCTAATACCATATCCTGAGAAGGCGTAACGATCGGCTTACCATCTTTAGGTCCCAAAATATTATTTGACCCTAACATTAATTGACGTGCTTCTTGAATAGCCTCTTCACCTAATGGTACATGGACAGCCATTTGGTCACCATCAAAATCAGCGTTAAATGCTGGGGTAACCAATGGGTGTAGACGAATTGCTCGTCCTTCAACTAACTTTGGCTCAAAAGCCTGGATTCCTAATCTGTGAAGAGTAGGTGCACGATTCAATAATACTGGATGCTGCTTGATAACCTCTTCTACGATTGGCCAAATGCGATCATCCATTTTTTCAATCAATCTTTCAGCAGCTTTAATATTAGTTGCCAATTGATCTCTTACCAATCCGTTGATTACAAACGGTTTGAATAAATTTAGTGCCATTTCACGAGGAATACCACATTGATACATTTTTAAATCTGGACCGACTGCAATTACAGAACGCCCTGAATAATCGACACGTTTACCAAGCAAGTTTTGACGGAAACGTCCTTGTTTTCCTTTTAAAGTATGGCTTAATGATTTTAAGGCACGTCCCCCAGCTCCAGTAATTGGTTTAGAACGACGTCCGTTATCAATTAATGCATCTACTGCTTCCTGTAACATTCTCTTTTCATTTTGAACAATGATAGATGGAGTCCCTAATTCTAATAATTTCTTTAAACGATTATTACGAGTAATAACTCGACGGTATAAATCATTTAAATCAGAAGTAGCGAAACGCCCTCCATCCAATTGTAACATTGGCCGTAAATCTGGTGGTATTACAGGTAAAGCTTCTAAGATCATCCATTCTGGTTGATTTTCTGAAGATCTAAAAGCTTCTATCGCTTCTAATCGTTTCAATAATTTTGTTCTCTTTTGACCTTGAGCCTCTTTTAATTCTTTGCTTACTTTTTCAAATTCAGCATCAAGATCCACTTGTTTTAATAATGTTTGGATTGCTTCAGCACCAATCTTAGCCTCAAAAGTATGACCAAACTGTTCAAAACATTTACGATAGTCTCTTTCAGATAATACCTGCTTATATTCTAAAGGCGTACTTCCTTTATCAATAACTACATAAGAAACAAAATAAATAATTTCTTCAAGCTGTTTTGGTGACATATCAAGAATAAGTCCCATTCTTGAAGGGATTCCTTTTAAGTACCAAATATGAGCAATAGGTGTCGCTAATTCAATATGTCCCATTCTTTCACGGCGAACAGCTGATTTAGTTACTTCAACACCACAGCGGTCACAAACCACACCTTTATAACGTACTTTTTTGTATTTTCCACAGCTACATTCCCAATCCTTTGAAGGACCGAAAATTCTTTCACAAAACAATCCGTCCTTTTCTGGTTTTTGAGAACGATAGTTAATTGTTTCTGGCTTTTTTACTTCACCATAAGACCATTCGCGAATCTTTTGAGGAGAAGCTAAACCAATTTGAATTGCTGAGAATTTATTTGTATTTGCCATCTCTATCCCTCCTATAATGATTCACTTTCTTCAATATCATCTTCTTCGAAGTCATCAGCTTCAAAGTCATTTTCATCACATACTTCACAATCTTCATCAACTTCTAAATCATCTTCAATGATTTCTTCATCAACTTCATCTTCAGTATTTGGGGTTTCAATCACTTCATCTTTATCGATACTGCGAGGGAAACGATGCTCTTCTTCTTCAATATTACGCATGTCTACTTCATTATCATTTTCATCTAATAAGCGAATATCTAAAGCTAAAGCTTGTAATTCTTTTTTCAATACTCGGAAAGATTCAGGTAATCCTGGTTCCGGTAATGGCTGTCCTTTAACGATTGCTTCATAAGTTTTAACACGTCCAACAACATCATCAGACTTAACAGTTAAAATCTCACGCAATGTATATGCTGCTCCATATGCCTCAAGAGCCCAAACTTCCATTTCTCCAAATCTTTGTCCACCATTTTGAGCTTTACCACCTAATGGCTGCTGTGTTACTAATGAATATGGTCCAACAGAACGTGCATGCAATTTATCATCGACCATGTGCGCTAATTTGATCATATACATTATTCCAACTGAAATATTATTATCAAAATATTCACCTGTACGTCCAGAAATTACTGGTTGTTTACCATCTTTAGACATACCTGCTTCAGCCATGATATCTTCAAGATCATTTGGATGTAAACCATCAAAAGCTGGTGTTGCAATATATAGACCTAATTGCCGAGCGGCATATCCTAAATGTAACTCAAGCACTTGTCCGATATTCATACGAGAAGGAACCCCTAATGGATTTAACATGATATCTAAAGGCGTCCCATCTTCTAAATGCGGCATATCTTCAATTGGTAATATTCTTGAGATGACCCCTTTATTACCATGACGTCCCGCCATTTTATCTCCTTCAGAAATTTTTCTTTTTTGTACAATATATACTTTAACTACTTTATTTACTCCTGGCTGTAATTCATCGCCATTTTTTCTTTCAAATACTTTAATATCATGAACAATTCCAGCTCCACCATGTGGTACTCGTAATGAATTATCTTTAACTTCACGAGATTTTTCTCCAAAAATAGCTAACAACAATTTTTCTTCAGCAGAAAGTTCAGCTTGTCCTTTAGGCGTTACTTTACCAACTAAAATATCTCCTTCTTTAACTTCTGCCCCAATCATAATGATACCGTCGCTATTTAAATTTTTACGAGCCTCATCACCAACATTAGGAATATCACGAGTGATTTCTTCAGGTCCTAATTTGGTATCACGACATTCGATTGCATATTCATCAATATGAATCGAAGTATAAACATCTTCTTTAACCAATCTTTCTGACATTATAACCGCATCTTCATAATTATATCCGTTCCATTCCATGAAACCTACTAATACATTTTGTCCTAAAGCTAATTCACCTTGTTCCATTGCTGGACCATCTGCAATTACTTGTCCTTTTAAAACTTTTTCTCCAAGATCCACGATTGGTTTATGATTAATGCATGTTCCATTGTTAGAAATTTTAAATTTCGCTAAACGATAGCGATGCTCTACTCCTTCATTATCTTCAACGATGATCTTCTTAGCATCAACATATTTAACTATTCCATCTTCACGGGCTACTACTGCAGCTCCTGAATCGCGAGCCGCCTGATATTCCATTCCTGTCCCAACAAATGGTGTATGGGGATTTAATAAAGGTACTGCTTGACGCTGCATGTTAGCTCCCATCAAAGCACGAGTCGCGTCATCGTTTTCAAGGAATGGGATACATGAAGTTGCAACTGATACGATTTGTTTTGGTGAAATATCAATAAAATCAACTTCTTCACGCTTAGCCATAATATTCTCACCTAAATGACGAGCAATAACCTGGTCATCTAAAATAGTTCCGTCTTTATCAGTTTTTACATTTGCTTGAGCAATAATATAATTTTTTTCTTCATCAGCTGTTAAATAGTGGACATCGCCTTCGTCAATAACACAATTATTAACCTTTCGATATGGTGTTTCAATAAAACCATATTGATTGATCTTAGCATATGATGCCAAAGTTGAAATCAACCCGATATTTGGACCTTCAGGAGTTTCAATTGGACAAATTCTACCATAGTGAGAAGCATGAACGTCACGAACTTCATATCCAGCTCGATCACGACTTAATCCCCCTGGCCCTAATGCTGATAAACGTCTTTTATTTGTCAATTCAGCAAGTGGATTTATTTGGTCCATGAATTGAGATAATTGTGAAGAAGAGAAGAATTCTTTAATAGCCGCTGTCAATGGTCGAATATTAGTCAATGACTGTGGTGTGATTGAATCAACCTCAGACAAAGACATTCTTTCCTTAACAACTCTTTCCATTCTTGATAAACCAATTCTAAATTGATTTTGAATCAATTCTCCTACTGAACGCACACGACGATTACCTAAATGATCGATATCATCTAATAAACCGATTCGTGCCATTAAATTAACACGATCTTCAGCAGTTAAATCTAAAGAATTATATATATCAACTAAGTTGAACATATATGAATATGCTGCAATCATATCAGAAATTGTAACAAATTTACTATTTAAAGATAAATCCGTCCCAATTACTCTCATTTTTTTACTCTTTGTGTCATCAACATACACATCTAGCACTTGAATAACACCATTTGATTCTAATCTAGGGTTGGTATTAAGTTCACGCGTATGGGCACCAGCTTCAAGTACTGGTTTTATTACATCTATAATTTCTTGAGTAATCAAAGTTCCTTCTGGATATACTATATCACCATTAATATCAACTAAATCTTGAGCTAAAATACGTCCAGAAATACGATCTAAAAGACTTAATTTTTTCTTGAATTTAAAACGTCCCGCTTTAGCTAAATCATAACGTTTACAATCAAAAAATTTCGCAAATAATAAGTTATTAGCCCCTTCTAATGTAGCAGGTTCTCCAGGTCTTAATTTATTATAAATCTCAATCAAAGCTTCTTCCATATTTGTTGTATTATCTTTAGCTAAAGTATTCATAATAAACTCATGTTCACCAAAAACATCGATAATTTCATCATTACTAGATAATCCTAAAGCTCTTAATAATACTGTTCCTGGCATCTTTCGGTTACGATCGATACGCACATTTAAAACATCCTTAGCATCATTTTCAAATTCTAGCCAAGTTCCTCTTGATGGTATAATACTACCATTAAATACAGTTTTACCACTTTTATCTAATGCATCAGCAAAATAAGCACCAGGTGAACGAACTAATTGTGATACAATAACACGTTCAGCCCCATTGATAATAAAGGTTCCAGAATCTGTCATTAATGGGAAATCACCCATAAATACTTCTTGTTCCTTAATTTCACCAGTAGCTGAATTAACTAAACGTAAAGATGCGCGAATTGGAGCTGCATAATTTGCATCACGATCTTTACTTTCTTCAACTGAATATTTTGCTTCATCAAATGTACAATCTACAAATTCTAACGATAATGTCTCATTAAAGTTAGTGATTGGGTAGATATCTTCAAAAACTTCCTTAATTCCAACTTCTTTAAACCATTTATATGAATTTGTTTGAATCTCAACTAAATTTGGAAGTTCTAAAGATCCACTAATTCTTGAATAATTCCGACGAGTAATTTTGCTCTTTGCTTTGGTTATTTTACTTTCCACGTATTAATTCCACCCCTTTATTTTTCTCTATCATCATGTTTTAGAGCGCGCAATAGCGCTTGATTTTAAACATTAATAGGCATTTTAATACTCTATCACAAGGATATTTTAAAGTCAATAACTTTTTTGTCTTTTTTAAAAAAAACTATTGACAAATAAAAAACATTGATTATTACTTAATAATCAATGCTTTTACATCCATCCTTAACAATTAACAGCCTTTAAAATATAATACCCTTTATCTTTTTTTACTACATTTACATTTTTAAAAACTGTTCCCAAATTCTTTTTTGCCGAAGGAGCCCCTTGTTTCTTTTGGATAACCACCCAAATCTCACCATTTGGATTTAAATGTTCTTTGGCATCTACCAAAATTTTTGTCACAATTTCCTTTCCCGCTCTAATCGGAGGATTCGTAACAATCAAATCATATTTACCTTCAACATTATCATAAACATTACTCAAAAATACATTTGCATCCAATTTATTTATCTGTAAATTTTTTTTTGCAAGAGATAACGCCCGCTCATTTACATCAACCATATCAATTTGTAAAAATGGGTAAACACTTTTCAAAGCAATGCCAAAAGTCCCATAACCGCATCCAACATCCAATAAACTACTTTTACTTTCATCAATAATTATTGCATCTAGTAGTACCCTCGAACCAAAATCAATCATTTTTTTTGAAAAAACTCCATTATCGCTAATAAATTTCAATTCTTTATCACGATAAAAAAAACTAAATTGTTCAGGAGCACTCACTAAATCTTCATTATTGGTATAATAATGTTTCATATTCCCTCCAAAGACAAAAGAGCCCTTGAGGGCTCTTATTAGTTAAATTAATTATTTAACTTCAACAGTTGCTCCAGCAGCTTCTAATTTTTCTTTAATTTCAGCTCCTTCAGCAGCAGGAATGTTTTCTTTAATTACAGATGGTGCTTTATCAACTAAACCTTTTGCATCAACTAATCCTAATCCTGTAATTTCTCTTACAGCTTTGATTACAGCAACTTTAGTTCCACCAGGAGCAGTTAATGTTACAGTAACGTTAGCTGGTTCACTAGATGCTTCTTCAGCTCCAGCAGCAGCTACAGCTACAGGTGCAGCAGCAGTTACATCAAATTTTTCTTCAATTGCTTTTACTAAATCATTTAATTCTAAGATTGTAGCTTCTTCTAAATAAGCTAAGATATCTTCATGTGTTAATTTTGCCATGTTTATTTTCCTCCAATTTTATTTAGCTGATTATTCAGCTGTTTCTTCTTTAGTTTCTTCACTAGCTGCATCCTCTACTGGTGCAGCTTCTTCTGTAGCTTCTGCAGTGCTTCCGTTTTCTTTAGCCTCTGCAACAGCTTTTACTACGCGCGCAAATTTGCTAACTGGTGCTTGTAACATACCAAGCAACATAGAGTACATACCTTCACGATTAGGTAATTTAGAAATTTCTTTAACTTCATCAACATCTAATATTTTACCTTCAACCACTCCTGCTTTAATTACTAAAGCCTCATGATCTTTAGCGAATTTCGCAAGTACTCTTGCTGGTGCTACAGCATCACTGTTACCAAATGCAATTGCGTTTGGTCCTGTTAATTGTGCATTAAGTCCTTCATAACCAGTTATTTCAGTTGCTCTACGAACCAATGTGTTTTTATAAACTTTGAATTCAACATCTTCAGCACGTAAATTTCTACGTAATTCTGTAACTTCTGCTACAGATAATCCACGGTATTCAACTACTACTGCAGATTGAGCTTCCTTTAACTTAGCAGCGATTTCTTCGACTAATGCGCTTTTTGCTTTAATTGCTTCTGCTGACATTGTCACACCTCCTGTAATTTTCTATATATGCAACAATATACTCAAACTAAAACTCTCGTAAAACGAGAGTCAAAGTTAATATATATAATATATTTCTTTAACACCTCGGTAACAAATTAAGGTTTCCCAGTTACTGTCTTGGGTATATTGATTGCGACTAATTAATAGCTACTATTTAGCAGCTGATACTTTAATGCTAGGTCCCATTGTAGATGAGATAGCAATATTTTTCATATAAACACCTTTTGAAGTAGAAGGTTTGATTTTTACCAATAAATCATAGATAGCAGTGAAATTTTCTACTAACTTTTCATTATCGAATGATACACGTCCAATAGTTAATTGAACATTTCCTTCTTTATCAGTACGGTAAGTTACTTTACCAGCTTTAGTTTCTTTAACAGCTTTAGCAACATCCATAGTTACTGTTCCTGTTTTAGGGTTAGGCATTAACCCTTTAGGCCCAAGAATACGACCTAATTTACCTAATTCAGCCATCATATCAGGAGTAGCGATCATAACTTCAAAATCTAACCATCCTTTTTTGATGTCTTCTAAAATTTCTTTACCACCAACAACATCAGCTCCAGCATCTTTAGCTTCTTGTGCTTTAGCTCCTTCAGTAACAACTAAAACTTTTTTAGTTTTTCCTGTTCCGTTTGGTAATACTAATGCTCCACGTAATTGTTGGTCTGCTTGACGAGGATCTACTCCTAATCTAAATGCAACATCTACAGCAGCATCAAATTTAACTTTACTTGTTTCTTTTACTAATGCAACTGCTTCTTCGATTGAATAAGCTTTACCTTTTTCAATTAATTTAGCAGCTTCTTGATATCTTTTACTTTTCTTTGCCATTACTTTTCCTCCTTAGTGGTCTAACGGATTATCCTTCCACAAATGACGATAATTCTCTATTTTTTAACTATGCTTCAACTTCAACGCCCATATTACGAGCAGTACCAGCAACAATTCTCATTGCTGATTCTATATCGTTAGCATTTAAGTCTGGCATTTTGTATTCAGCGATTTCTCTTAACTTATCAGCTGATAACTTAGCAACAGTAGTAGTTCCAGCGTTGCTTGAACCTTTTTTGATTCCGCAAGCTTTCTTAATCATTTCAGCTGCTGGTGCAGTTTTCAATACAAAACTAAAATCTTTATCTTCATAAACTGTTAAGACAACAGGTACAGTTTCACCCATACGATCTTTAGTTTGGTCATTGAACGCTGTACAGAATTTAGGCATTTGGATACCTGCTCCAGCTAATGCTGGACCTGGTTTAGCTCCCCCAGCAGGGAATTGAATCTTCATAACTCTTACAACTTTTTTACTCACGTGACATAACCTCCTATATAAAATTTGTCCGTGCTGTGGTCAAATGGACAGTGTCCTTCCACGCATAGTAACACATATCGCGTCACTTACGAATTATACATTAATATTTGATAAATGCAACACTTTTTTTAATAAAACAAAAAATAAAACCTATAAAAGGTTTTATAATTTAATAATTAGTTACTTCTAAATATATTTATTTTAATTCTTTGACCCTTACTCTGACTTTCTGCTTTTGATTACAGTTACCTGTAAATACCCCTTTATCAATAATACAGTCATTATAATCCCGGCCATGTGCTAATTTAAAATAATCTTCATTTACTATCCGATCGTTAGTAGGATCCACGCCGACCCAAAAACCTTTATAAAACACTTCAACCCAGGCATGGGTAGCGCCTTCACCTACCATCATTCCTGCTACATACCTTGATGGAATACCACGATATTTTAACATGCTTAACATAATATGTGTATAATCTTGACAGACACCTT
The DNA here is from genome assembly GCF_946902305.1 of Clostridium sp. Marseille-Q5894. Taxonomy (NCBI): domain Bacteria; kingdom Bacillati; phylum Bacillota; class Clostridia; order Eubacteriales; family Clostridiaceae; genus Clostridium; species Clostridium sp. Marseille-Q5894. Next base: position 172,525 of record NZ_CAMPPT010000004.1, read on the forward strand.
TTTTTAAAGCAAATGCATTTATTGCATCGGTATATATATTAGTAACTCCTGGAGTATAAGTCATTTCTTGATAAATTAAATGCATCAATGTAACAGCATAATCTTTATAATCATCTATGTTTATTTTGTCTGCAAAATTTTTAATATTTTGATCTGCCATCGTTAATTTTGTTTCATATTTATATATTGGATGAAAATAATCGCTTTCAGCTAAAGGCGTCAAACTTGTAACAACTACCCCTCTCACCCTAAAAGTAAAACTTTTATGTTTTTTTAAAGAACTTCCTACATAAATCAAATTTCCAAACCCATCATGCATCCGAGAAACTAAATCTGTAGGAAATATTGAATACGCTACTGATTCAACCCGTTGATATGTTCCGTCTTTAGGAACACAACGCAACTGGAACTGTTGATTAGAGATAAAATCATCAAATTCTAAAATCATTTCATATTCAAAACTTAATCTTTTAGTCATTTTGCACCATAAACAATATATTTAAGTTGTTTAATTGTTGGATATAATCCAAATGATCCTTTGACATCGCTTTATCAAATTTAAATTCATTTAAATCATCTAAATGATATAATTTTTTAATTTTATCAACCTGATCAACTAATCGGCAAATACTCTTTTCCAAAATGTCTTTTGAACATTGTAAACGATAATAAAGATCCACCCTTTCAGCATATTTACCACATTTAATAATATTGCGGCTTCCTTCTTCAACAGTCTCTTCAATACTCCCCCAAAACGCATAGATATTATCTTGTACTTTTTGTAATTCTAAAACCGGCGCATCAGAAAACTCCATTCTTTCAAAAATATTAATTGATAATTGAATATATGATAAACTTTCTGAACTTATTTCATCCCTTAATATAATCGCATTATCATATGCTCTTGACAAATTTGTCACAATTGAATCAGCATTATTTTTATCAAATAAATAAGATGTTATAAAATGTGCGTCATTAAAATAATTATCTTCGATTTCCAAACGCTGACAATATTCTTTATATATTTCCAAGTCACCATCTATCATCTTATCAAACAAATGCTGATAGTTGATAATCCCCGTAAAAACTCTTTCAATATATCTTCCTAACCAATATAAATTATTTGATTTTTCTAACGTGATAGCACCCATGTATCTTTAAACCCTCCTCCTTGTGATGAATTAACGACAAATGAACCTTGTTTTCTTGAAAATCTTGTCAATCCACTTGCCCATACTTTTGTTTTTTCACCTGATAATACAAACGCTCTTAAATCCGCCTTTCGCAAAACTACTTTACCTTCTTCACTTACCTCCAAATCAATAAAATCAATTACTTCCTGGGCAATAAACCGCCGTGGTTTTTCTAAAATTTCTTGTTTTAAAGTTTGTAATTCTTTTTCACTTAAATCCGCTCCAAAAATAACACCGTAACCACCTGCTTCTGAAACATCTTTTATTACTAACTTATCAATATTCTTTAGAATATAATCTCTATCCTTTTTATAATACGCCAAATAAGTTGGAGCGTTCTTTAAAATAGGCTCCTCTTTTAAATAATACTCAATCATTTTAGGAACAAAATAATAAATTCCTTTGTCATCCGCTACCCCATTGCCAGGTGCATTAATAATCGCTACATTACTTGCCCGATATACTGACATCAAATTAGGGATGCCAATTACTGATTCTGGTAAAAATGTCATCGGATCAAGATATTCATCAGAAACTCTACGATATAGTGTTCCAACTTTGACTTTTAAACCAACCTGATTTTTATAAAATAGTAAATTATTTTCAACTATCAGTTCATTAGGTGTTGCTAGAACAGCACCCGTTTTTTCAGCTAAATAAGAATGCTCAAAATATGCCGAATTATATCTTCCTGGTGTTAAGATTACATTGATTCCATCGCAATTCACATAATCCATCGTCTCTTTTAACAATGTTGTATAATCTCGATTGTCAACAATTTCGTTCTTTTTAAACGTCATTGGTGAAGCACGTCTGGTTAACTCTCTTGCAATCATTGGATAACTTGCCCCAGAAGGAATTCGCAAATTATCCTCTAAAACATACCATTGTTTGTCTTTACTCTCAACTAGATCAATACCGGAAATATGACTAAATATTCCTTTAGGTGGTAAAATACCATTACATTCATGAAGATATCCTTTTGAAATAAAAATAAATTCTTCAGGAATAACACCATCTTTAACAATAGATCTCGTAGTATAAATATCTTTTAAAAATAGATTTAAAGCATCTACTCTTTGAATCAACCCCTTTTCTAAATAAGCAAATTCCTCTGCTGTGATTACCCTTGGAATTGCATCAAATGGAAAAAACTGTTCATGAAACTCATTGTTTTTATATATACCAAATTTAACCCCATATCTTTTTAACAGCTCATTAATATTTTTTTCATGTTTTACTAACTCTTGCATATATCTCCCTCCAAACAAATATTATCGCATTGATAATATTTTATTATCATAATAATATAATACGTTTGATGGATTGTCAATTTATTATTGATATTTTTACATCAGCAATACACAATTATAAAAAAACACATACTTTATCTAGAAATTTAATTTTTGCCATTACAACCCATTTTCAATATATCTTTACTCTCATCTACTCTCTAATAAAATCAAGTATCTCATCAACCTTCATTAGACAGATTTAAAAATATTTTAAATTTAACAGCAAATAACTCTCTTGATTACAATTAATAATAATATTGTTAAAAAAAATCCTCTGAAACGAGGATTTTTATAAGTCGATTTCTGTTTTCCATAAGCCATGAAGATTGCAATACTCATATACTGTAGCTTTTCCTTTTTTACCAGCAATATCAAAACTAGCCTCTGGCTGATCATTTGAAGTTAGTGCGACCCTCAAAATATTACCAGTTTCAAACTCTACCCAAATATTACTAATAAAATGTTCTGGGGTCATAGGATGACTTACATCACCTACTGATACTTTTAACTTATTACCATCAACACTCACCACTGGTAAATGTTTTTCAACAGCAGCATCTACTACTCCTGCTTCTATTACTTCCATTTTTTTACCACAGCACATTAATGGTACCCCATGATCATCAATCATCTCAACAACATTTCCACAGATAGGACATTTCAATAGTTTCATCTTCAATCCTCCTTTCATCTTATCTTTCCCTTGCAACTATATAATAACACAAATAAATAATAATAGTTACTAATATGCTTTATTAAATACTCCCCATATTATTATTAATAATTTACTTATTTATATACCTTTAATTTTCAAAACAAAAGGCTCCTAAGGGAGCCTTGATATTATCCTAAATTTTCAACCATTGCAAGATAAGAATCTACTTGTAAAGATGCTCCTCCAACTAAAGCACCATCTATATCAGGTTGTTCTAATAAAGTCTTTAATCCTTCAGGTTTAACAGAACCACCATATTGAATTCTTACTTGATCTGCAACTTCTTGACCATATAAATCAGCAATTACACTACGAATATATGCACAAACATCTTGAGCAATTTCATTAGTAGCTGTTTTTCCTGTTCCAATAGCCCATACAGGTTCATAAGCAATTACACTACGCGCTGCACATTTTGGACATACATCTTTAAAAGCAGCAACAGTTTGTGTTTTTACAACATCTTTAGTTGTTCCAGCTTCATATTCTTCTAAAGTTTCACCAACACAAACAATTGGTGTCATATCATTTTTTAATACTTGTAACATTTTAGCATTTACTGTTTCATCAGTTTCACCAAAATATTGTCTTCTTTCAGAGTGACCAAGAATTACCCATTCAACTCCAATTTCTTTTAACATTTCAACACTAACTTCACCAGTATAAGCTCCGCTATCTTTGAAATGACAATTTTCAGCAGCAACTAATAAGTTTTTAGTTCCTTCTTTAGCAGCTTGTAAAGCTAAATATGGAGTAGCAATTCCCCAATCAGCACTGTCAGACACTTTAGCATCTACAGCTTCAACAAACGCTTTAGTATCAGCGATTGTTTTGTTCATTTTCCAGTTTCCTACGATAATTGGTTTTCTCATTATAATCTCCCCTTATTATTTATCATCAATTGCAGCGATACCTGGAAGAACTTTACCTTCCATATATTCTAATGAAGCTCCTCCACCAGTTGAGATATGAGAAACTTTATCAGCATATCCAAGTTGCATTACAGCAGCAGCACTATCTCCACCACCGATAATAGTATTTGCACCATCTAAATTAGCTAAAGCTTCGCATACAGAAATTGTTCCTTTAGCAAATGCAGGCATTTCAAATACACCCATTGGGCCATTCCAGATTACAGTTTTAGCACCAGCTAAAGCAGCTTTAATATTTTCAACTGATTTAGGTCCGATATCTAATCCCATATAACCATCTGGAATATCTCCTTCAACAACTTTGATATCTCCTTCTTCAGAGAAAGCATTATTAACAACTGCATCAACAGGTAAAATTAATTTATCTCCTGCTTTAGCGATTAATTCTTTAGCAATTTCAACTCTATCTTCTTCTAATAAAGAATTTCCAACTTTTTTACCTTGAGCAACAGCAAAAGTATATGACATACCTCCACCAACGATAACTTTATCAGCAATTTTTAATAAGTTTTCAATAACTAAGATCTTATCAGAAACTTTAGCTCCACCTAAAATAGCAACCATTGGTCTTTCAGGATCATTTACAGCTTTTCCAATATATGCGATTTCTTTTTCTACTAAGAATCCAGCTGCACTTGGTAAATGAGCAGGAATACCAGCAGTTGAAGCATGTGCTCTATGTACTGAACCAAATGCATCTTCAACAAAAACATCACCTAATGAAGCCCAATATTTTCCAAGTTCAGGATCATTTTTAGATTCACCAGCTTCATAACGAGTATTTTGTACTAAGATCACTGCACCATCAGCAGCATTTTTAATTGCATCTTCTAATACTGCTCCTCTTGTAGCATTAACAAATGTTACAGGTTTTCCTAAATGTTTTTCTAAACAAGGAGCAACAACTGCTAAATCGTTTTTAGCTTTGTCTTCTTCTGTTTTAACTTTTCCTAAGTGTGAGAATAATACTACACATTTTGGATTTTGTTCTAATAGATAATTGATTGTAGGTAACGCTGCTACCACACGATTATCATTAGTAATTTCTCCAGTTTCTTTGTTTCTTGGTACATTGAAGTCAACACGGCATAAAACCACTTTTCCAGCGACTTCGATATCTTTGATTGTTTTTTTATCCATTTTTAATATTCCTCCATGGCTGAATTATATCACTGTTATTCATTGTTTTCAATTAATTTCATACAATATAATGAGGTGAAATGTATGAAAAATAGCCAATTAATTAATATTGATAATTTACCAGAATTACTCAAACACGATTATACATTTATCGATTTAAGAGACCCTTTACAATTTAATAGATTACATCTGCATAAATTTATCAATATCCCTTACGATTCTTTTATTAGTAATCCCCCTAAACTTTCTAAAAACAAACCCATTTACTTAATTTGTTATAGTGGCAAAAGATCTTTAGAATTAGCTAAACAGCTTTCAATGCAAGGTTATAATGCTTATAGTTTTAATGGTGGATTTTATGCAATCGAGCACCCTATCAATAAACAATACTACTAAAATTTTATAATGGTGCGTTATAAAAACGTCCCACATATTTTTCTGATTTACTAACATTTATAATAATTTTAGGATCAACTTCTTTTAAAACTGTAATCACATCATCAACTTCATAACTAGAAACAATTGCTGTCAACATTGATATTGGTGTCTTAGAATAACCTCCCATTCCATCTATAGCTGTAATCCCATGATGAAACTTCTCACAATATATTGCCATTACATCATCTTTCTGCTTTGTAAATATCTGCATCATCACCCGTTTATAACGAGTATGAAATGTAGATACTGTTTTAGTTGATAAAAATTGAAATAGTATTGAATATCCTGCTGCTTCAAAACCAAAAATACAGCCAAATACACTAAGCATCAATGCATTAAAAATAAATACTTGATTCCAAATTTCTTTGCCGCTTTTATTAGAAACATATAAGGAAATAAAATCCGTTCCACCACTTGAAGCATTTCCTTTCAAAGCAATAACAATACTACCACCAAATAAAAAGCCGCCAAAAATCACATTCAAAATTTTATCATCAAATAATGGTATTTGTGGTACCAGTGGTAAAAATAAAGATGTTAAAATAACTTGCAATAATGAAAAAAATACAAAGCGAGGTGATATTTTTTTAGCACAAAATAATGCCACAGGTATATTCAAACACAATAAACCAATCGAAGTAGGAAGACTTCCACCAAATAGTTCTGCAACCATATCAGCCATAATGGCAATCCCCATAAAGCCACCTGATAAAATTCCTGCTGGGCGCACTAGATTCTTAGTCGCAAATGCCATGACCATCGATGATAATAAAACAGCTCCGAAGCTAATTAAATATTTTCTTTTTTTTAAATCCATTTTACAAATCCCCTTTTTCCTGCTCCGATTATAGCACAGTGATTGTATTAATTAAAGAACAATATAACATCAAAACCAAAATTAATAGTTAATATTTGATGTATTCTTAGAGTAATTTGTATTTTCTTAACTGTTCTTCAATTTCATGCTCATCAATCATACAATGACATTCACCAAGTTTAATTGCTGGTTTTGTTTTACCATGATAATCACTGCCGCAGGTAATTAAAAGGTGATTTTTTTTACCAAACTTATAAAAATACTCAACCGTCTCTAAACTATGATAATTACTAAATGCTTCTACGCCTTCAACACCTAGTTTTACCATTTCATCAAATAACTCAAATCGCCCTTTTAAATTATTACCAGGATGCGCTAAAACAACAACACCGCCATGCTTTTTTATCAAATTAATTGTTTCTTGTAAACTCGGATAAATTATTTTAGTATAACACGGTTTCCCTTGTGCATAAAAATCCCAATAAAAATTAACGTACGGATTATCACTGCGTTCACCACCATTTCGATACGGCTTCAATAACGGATAATCTACGTAACGCTGATCATTTAACAATACTTCTCCGATCATCTCACCAGTATATATTCCACTATCTGTTAAACTTTCTAATGCATTTAAATCTACATCAAATCCCATTTTATTTATTAACTCTACTTTTTCTTTAGAACACTTTAATTCTTGATCGAAAACGTTTTTTTTCTAAAAGAAAAAAATCTTCTTGATGATAATCTATACCATAGCCTAGAACATGTAAATCGATTCCGTTATATGTACAATCAATCTCAATTGCTGGTATATACTGAATATTTAATTTTTCTGCCATTTCTTTAGCTGCATCAATTGCTTTAACACTATTATGATCAGCAATAGCCATAATTCTAATACCAGCTTGATAACATTGTTTCACTAATTCCTCTGGTGTAAATTCACCGTCACTGCTATATTTTGAATGCATATGCAAATCAATAAATTTTTCCATTAGCCTTCTCCTCTTATTTTATTTTTTAATACTTCTATTGCCAAATGATATAAACCTGCAAATATTAATTCATCTAAATTATCAATATTTATAATTTTAGGACAATGTTTTCTAGGTACATATTTAATCAGCTCACTGCTATCGAATATTTCAAAAACGTCACTACATATTCCCACAATTTCTGGATTTATTACACAACAAATCGTCGCTAACTGTTTTAATAACAAACCATGAGGATCACTTTCCAACATCCTATCCTGCTGATAGTGTGAAATAAACGGCAAATATGATAATTCACCAGCAAAATTTGTAGCTCCTTTACACAAATGACGATCAATTAATATTCCACAACCAATATATTTGATTTTAGGCTGATACATCAAAACAATATTTTCAATTTTGGGATAATGATCTGCAAAACCGATACTAGCAATATTAACATCGTTTTCGATTATCACCTCAAGATCAAACCGCTCATTGATCAACGCAAATAAATCAATATTTACCAGTTCATCGAAATCACAAATATCTATTTTACCATCCTGACAAACTCCAGGAATGCTTAAAGCTAAAACTTCTATTTTGTTATCTTTTCTTAAAAAACTAGTAATTATTTCTAAAATATCATTTACTATTTCTTTCTTTTTAATAATCTTTTTTTCTAATTTCACATTTCCTAAAAGATCAACTATATTTACCATAAAACAGCAGCCCAAAGCTTCTTTTTTTAAAATTATCCTTAACAAATGATAATAATCTTTATTTAATACATACTGTTTTGATTTTCGTCCCCCTGTTGACTTGGCTTCTCCAGCTAAATATATCTCCTGACGTTCTAATAAGTACTTCAATATATTAGTTGTAGCTGCTAAAGAAAGCTTTGTTTGTTTTGCTAGTTCATTTTTTGTTATTACTTTCCCATTGTAAAAACATAGTCTAATTTGATGAATGTTATTTGTCTTTAAATCTGTTACCTTAGTCAAATATCTCCCTCCTGCAACTTTCGTTATATCGTGTCGAAAGTTTACAATTTTATTATAGCAATAATATTATCAATGTAAATGTTTTATTCACATTTATTTGATACAATGATTTTGAGGTGAATATAGTATGTCCGACTCTTTAATTACAAAACGTGCGCTTGCTAAATCATTAAAAGAATTATGTCAGTATCGTAATTTTGAAAAGATTTCTATAAACGATCTTACTAGTAAATGTAGTTTAAATCGCCAAACATTTTATTATCATTTTCAAGATAAATACGACCTTTTACAATGGCTCTATTATGATGAGTTGTTTATAGATATTGAAAATATCATTACTTTTAATAACTGGGATCAATGCTTACTTAAGGTTTTAAAAAAAATATATCAAGAAAAAGATTTTTATATTAGTACTATTAATACTAATGAACAATACTTCTACCAAGATCTCTATAATCTATCCCAAAAATGTTTTTATGATGCAATTACCAAACTTGATACAAACAACTCTATTTCAATTCAAGAAAAAAATTTTTTTAGTGAATTTTATGCTTATGGAATTTCTGGAACTGTTTTGCAATGGATAAAAACTAATATGAAAACTCAACCTGAAAAATTAGCTCATGATCTAAAAAAAATTGCTACTCAAAGTGAAATATTTGCTGTAGAATTATTACATAATTAAGAAGTTGAAATTCAACTTCTTTTTTTAACAAAATAAAAAGATTTCATTTAACGAAACCTCTTTAATCAACTATTTATTTTTATTTTTCATCTTATAAACAATAAACCCAATTACTACTATTACCGCTACTACCATCAATATGATATATGGTGTAATATTCGTACTATCTCCAGTTAATACTGCATTCATTTCAATCACCTCTTGCTATTATTCTACCTCTAAATCAATTCATGTGCAAACACTTTATGTTTTATTTCCGTTTCAAATCACGCTTGCAAATTAATGATGTAATGATTGCTGCTATAGGAACACATATTACAATACCAATAGACCCTGCAATTCCTTGTAATAATTCTATGGCTATCGAATCATTATTGATAAATTGAGTAAAACTTATCCCATAAGAAAAGACCAATAATAGTAAGTTCAAAGAACTTCCTGTAAATGCTAAAATCAATGTATTTGCCATTGTTCCCATCGCATCTTTTCCTACATTCATTCCAGAAGCAACTAACTGTTTAAAGGTTAAATTAGAATTAACTACATATATCTCATTTACCGACGAAGCAATCGACATTGCTACATCCATCACTGCCCCTAGTGATGAAATGATAATTCCCGCCACTAATAAGCCCCGAATATAAAACTGATTATCTCCAGAAATCAACATTAACGATTCTGCTTCAGTCATATTAAAACCGCTCAAATGCCCTAAAACTTGAACTAAATAAGCAAAAATTCCTGCAATTGCTACTCCAGTAACTGTTGCAATAATTGCCGAAATTGATTTTGCACTTACTCCATCAAACACAATAAAGCATACTAGAGTAATAATACTCACCACACCAATCGACACTAAAATAGCATCATACCCTCTAGCTACCAAAGGTATTAAGATCAGTACTATCCCAATCATCGCAAACGCTAACCCTAATACAGCTTTAAATCCTTTTATCCCTCCAATAAAACATAATAGAGCCACAAAAAGTATTATACTAATCAAAATCGTATTAGTACGATCGTAATTATAAATAGCTACATTATAACTGTTACGAGTATTTTCTAAAATCGTTACAATAATTTTAGTCCCTTTTTTTACAACTATATTATGAATTTGACTAACTTCATTTGTAACATCATGTACTTCACCTTTATGCTCACCTTCAGTTATTTTTAAACTAACTTCTTGACTTCCTAGCTGTAAACCACTTTTATCACTAGTTTCTAATTTATCACCTTTAACCTCTAAAACAATAGCTTTTACATATTTACCAGCACTAGATGATTGATAATCTTGGTTATTCTGATTAATCAAATAAATAGCACTAACAAATATAACAGTTACAATGAATATTAATGCCATCTTAATAAATTGTTTTTTAGTAATTTTTTTTATTTTTAACTTCAATTTTTTTCCTCCAATGATAAAGACGCCACAATGTGGCGCTTTATCAGCTTAAATTTCTTTTTTTCTAATCAAACTATATCCAAATATACTTATTATTGCCATTATTAAAACTAATTCCTGATTACTATTATCTCCTGTTTCAACCGCTTTATTTTTATTAGTAGTTTCTGTTACAGTAGGTTTAGCAGTTTGATCATCACCAGGTTTTGTAATTTCATTTTTAGGATTTTTTTCAAGTTTTTCTATAGCTTGTTTAATTGTTTCAACTGCCTGATCAACTTCACTTTGAGTAACATTCAAATCAGCTAAAATTATTTTACCCTCATCGATTGCTTTTAAATAGCTTGCATAACTAGAATCACTATATCCATCATTAGTTAACATCTCATCGATCAACTTTTGTAATTCACTCTTGTCTATTCTATTCACTGTTTCTAATCTAATTTCATTACGATCACGGACTCTTAAACAAACACCATTTGGATTATTATATATGATTCCAATCGCACTAACTTCGTTACCTACTTGAATTACATCACTTGTATCTACTTCAGGATTAATATAGCCATCAACAAATATTCTAAATCTAGTTCCTTGATCATCTTGAATCCAACAATTATCTAAGATACCATCGACAATACTTACTTCAGTTACTCTCCCCTTAACTTTAGCTAATAATCCACCATAATTTTCATAATCATTAGCTTGCATTAAACTTAATTCAGTTGGATCCAGCGGATTAACAGCATCATCAATTATCTCATAACCATAAACACCACTATTACCAATCTTTAATTCTTTATCCCCTTGATATTCATCAACATATCCAATTACACGTACTTTATTACCTACTTTGATCCCACTGCCATTAGCAATTGGAAAAATATCAATTCCACCAGTTTCATCTTGGATATAAATTGTATCAAAGAACGCATTTGGAGCTTCACTACCTGCAGTAACAATTCCTTCTACTGCATAAATATCTCCAAGATGTCCATTTTGACGAACTTCTGCAATACTTGTTGTGGGAACATCCACTTTTACACTATCTAAAATATTAGTTACGATATTATAATTTATATATTGCAAGTCATAAATATTATCCATGTCTGCCTTAACTTCAAAATTTGATAAGAACACTGTCCCAGCTGTAAATACCTGTCCTTGACCAACTTGTTCAGCTGCCAACACTGTTACATCACCTTTTTTTACTACAGCTGTATTTTCATCATATGGTGCAGTGGCACTTAGTACTGGTTTATCACTTTCATATTTACTATTACTTTTTCTAGAATTTATACTATAAGTTGTGTCAAACCCTTTAACCAGTGCTTCACCCTTGCCAGGATTTACTGAACATCCTGAATAAACACTGTACTCTTGTTGATCAACTACCCCTGCTAGCCATTTTGAATCTCTATTATATGTTCCTTTAAGTTTTAAACGATAACTTTGACCATCATTAACTTCTTGATCAATTACTTCATCACTATTAATTGACATCGATGACCCAATTGTTTTTAATAACGTATTAATTTGTGTACTTGATGTATATGGATCTTCATTTGCATCTTGATAGTCAGCTAACGCACATGTTATTACAGTTCCACCATTATTTACATATTCTGCAACATCTTTCATAAACGATTCTTCAAAAACACTCGGCTGCATTCCATCACCGCTAGTAGATGTCACTTTTTTCATTGGCGCCGTTACTACCAGTAAATCTGTATCTTTCAATAATTTAGCATCAATTTTATTAGTTTCTATTCTTGCCTGAACACCTTGATTAGCACATAACTTGATAAAGTTATCCATATTCCCACTATAATATCCGTTTACATAATCATTAAAATGTGTCCCATCAATCACAACTTTTGTAACTGTACTTGGATCAGCGACATCTAATTTAACCAAACCATTATAAGTCTTATCTACCCCATTGATCATTGCCTTTAAAACTACATTGATCGTTGTTTCTCCATTTACAGAAGGAATATATGTAAATTCATCTGTCGTTGTTTTTAACGATTCTAGAATCGCACCATTAGTAAGTTCACTACCATCGATACTACGAATAACATTTCCATTTACAAAATATTCAATCGATTTAATTATCATATCGACATTTTCATTATTATATAGTGTTGTAGTAATTCCAACATTTTCATTTTTAATAGGTAATTCGGTATCGCAAGCAACACTAGCAATGCCCGCTTTTTCCACTTCGCCTGTCCATACTGGCGCCGTTACTGCGATATCTTGATCTAGCTGAGTTACTCTTAAATAATAATATGAATAATTATTAGGCAGATCAAATGTTACGGTTCCTTCATTTCCAGAAAGCGTCTTACTTGCAGCAACGATTCCTCCATTTACAATTACCTCTACAGTTCCAATTGCTTTATCTGTAGGATCACTAATTTTAGCACTAAGGTGAACAGTTTCACCAGCATCATATACTTCACTACCCATGATTTGATCATTTAAAGTATAATAAATGTTCAAATCATTATCTTCTGTTGCATAAACACGACGTTTATTTAAAGCATCATATAAACTATTTTCATCTAATGTTTGCGCTAAAATAACTGAACGAGTTGTATTTGCATCACCCCAAGCCCCTTTATGATTATCCTGGTTATTCGTTGGTGCTACATGCCAGCCTTTATCTAACGCTCTTGTATAATATTCATATGATGGAAAATAACCACCGCTCCTTACAGCTCCTTCACCATTACCAACTTCAATCAAATTAATTCTTGCATCGTTTTCAACACTATAGTTTGTAAAGTCATAGAAATCTCCGAAAGTTGTTCCTGGGTGATTAAATTGAGAAATTGATGTCGCGGCACTAACTAAACGATCATAATATTGGGCTAATCCTGAAGGATTGCTTGCTGACTGTTTTTTGTTTTGAAAAATTGCATTATTTCGATTCTCAAAACCGGCTGTATTGAAAGTATTAATATGTCCGCTACCATCACTCCATGTCATCTCATAACCATAGACTCCTAAAAAAGTTGATCCAGCGCTAGTAACATCGTCATTAATAATTTTTTGATCAGTGATATTTTGGGCTGCGGCTTTACCAGTTGCCCATTTTTCATTATTTGCTGAATCATTGATCGAAGCTTCATAATTACTACCTTCAAATGAGTTAGAATGATCAGTAACTGCTAAAAAATCTAAATTTTTAACTTTTGAAGCATATTCAAAAGCACTTTCAACTGATCCTGCCCCATCAGATAAATTTGTGTGAGCATGTAATTGACCAAAATAAGTATTATATGTTCCTGTAAATACTTCATGGTATGTATATGTTATTTCCTTACTTGATTCACCATTTAAAATAGCATAAGTTTTTAATGTTGCTGGTAAAACTGTGATCGTAATTGGCTCTTTATATTCAAGATACTCACCATCATTTAACTTATACATGATCTTAGCATCTGAAGTAGCGCAGGATAATGTGATTTTACTATTCAATTCCAACTCCCCACTACCTTGACTAGCCACAACACCGGCAATCTCTTCACTTGGCTTATCTGCCACTTTAGTTACATCATCAGCATTCAATAATTGTAAAATATATGAGCCATTATATCCCTCTAAAATTCCTTTTATATTGATAACATTGTTTTGAGCAATCTTTTTTGCTAAGATCTCATAATCATCACCACGACGTGAATCTAATTCGGCATTTAGTGTATAACCATCCTTAAATAAAGTTAGATTAGCATTGTTATAATTGTCTTTAGACATACTATTTACAATAACTTCATCTAAAGCTACATATTTTCCACCACACATATCACCAATTTTATCCAGTGTTACAGTTGTAGCTAAAACTTCATTTTTATTGCTTATGATTTGAACATCCGTTACTTCTAATTCACATTTACCACTATAATACTTAGTAACTCCTTTAGCGATTACTTCATCACCAATTTGAATCTTTTTATCTTTTAAAACTGCATCCCCATATAACATGATTCCGCCTGTAGAATCTTGAATATATTGACCTAATGATGCATTATCATATTTACTTGTAGCAATGCCTTTAACTGTAAATTCATTATTTTCACCATTACGAGCATCATTTATCGTACTGTATTTTTCTGTAAATTGATATACCTTTACATCACTGTCTTCTTTACCATCTAAAGTTGCCCAAACTTTGATCGTACAAGGCAGCTCGTTTAACACTGGTGGGTTATTTAGATCATAAACCCTAGCCTCGTCATTTCCAATCTGATAGTAGATCGTTGCTAAAGGCGTAGCACAACTCATTGATAATTTTGTCTTTAACGCTACCTGGCCACCATTTGGAGCAATAATTACATTACTTACTTTATTACCCAACAATGCCGTTAATGTAATATTATTCAAATAACAAGTAGCTCCACTACTACTAACATCATCACTTGGAACAATCCGAATATATCTAGCCTCGCTAGGTATACTTAAATATGTATTATCATTCCATGATATTGCATTTAATGCTCCAGAGGTAGCAGTAATCTCAAAATCACTTTCACTAACTTTTTTATATTCCAAACCATCTTGTGAATATAAAACATGCCACTCTTGATTCATCGTTTTTGAACGCCGCATGCTAAAACTAATCTGTAAATCTTCATAACTTGAATCTGGTATTTCAATTTGCCAGTATTTACTGCCCGCTTCACCATCAAAGCCACTAGCTGCTAAAAAATAGCTTGCACTATTTCCCCAGGTTCCTGTGGCATTTGTAGTCAAATTAAACCCTTCTCCAAAAGTAGCTGGAATTACAGATTTTTCTGGTACTGTTTCAGGATTACTATCTATATTCCAGTTTGCAATAGTCTGTCGCTGTTCTTGAGCGTTAATAAAATTTAGATTTCCATACATTATGGAAAATATCATCACTAAAGACAGTAGACAAATACTAATTTTATGAAATTTCTTTTGCCATATCATTATTTTTCTCCTTTCATTTTCAGATAAATTATAATCATCTCCTTTAAATCAAAATACCAAGTTTATGTAAAGTTTTAATCAATTAATTTATAAGATTTTTTATTATAGTTTTAAAAAATAAATATTTATGCTATTAAAATAATATTCACAGATATTTTTGTAAAAATATATCTTACAGGAGATAATGAGTTTGATAATAATTTGCTTCAAATAGTGTAAAATATTTTGCAGATAAACAAATTAAAAATTATTCATATGAAAAAACATCAAATTCTCACCCAAAAAAAGAAACTTAAGTAAAAAGTTTCTTTCATCGACTAGCCAATTATATCTGATTAATTGCTCGAATCATTAATTCAAATACTTCCCTTCTTTTTCTTCTACTAACCTCTATTATTACAGTACTATGTCTTAATTTTATCTTCATTCCTCTCATAAAAGCTATTTTATCAATATTTATAATTTGATTTTTATTAACCTGTACAAATTATGTTGATAATATTTTAATAATCTCTTTGATTGGTATATCATCATTCCTGTATTTACTTGATTAAAATAAATAGAACTATATAATTATCTCCAATTTCGATACTTGGACTTCTAAAATAAAAAGCAGTTGATACTTTTTTAAATATACCATAATGCAGTTTTTGCAAACGATAAACGCGCATCTGCTTCAATATTTGTTGTAGTAACAGTACATAAACTCAATGATAAACAAATACATGTTATAAATCCTAATAATTTCCTTTTCATATTATTTTTTTCTCAAACAATATCTTATTAAATACATAAAAAATATTTAATTTAAAATAAGTATTTAGGAACTGTCATCACAAAGATCTTTTTACATAATCTTATTCATATTATAATTCTTAGTTTAATAATTCTTTGATTTTCTTTAAAATAATTAAAATTAGTGGGATGGCTAAAATAAGATATAAATAAAGCATCAATGAAGTAATCCCAATTCCCTCTCCTATATCATAAAACTTGCTTATAAAATAACCGAATATAAGAAAGTAGATTCTAGATAGACCTATTCCAATAATAAGCAACATTACATTTATCATTACTTTTCGCATCTTTTCACCTTCTTTACATATTTTACTTAACTATTATTGGAAAATTATGATGGTATTCTGTTTTATACATCAATTGTTTCTTATTATGATGCTTTTTGATTCAACGGTTCAATTAGAGATTCATTGGTCAAAAAAAGCTATAAACCATAGTCTATAGCTTTTAAAACATTATTTATTTTTTAAATCAGTAGCATCAAATGCTTCAGCAATTGGTCCTCCTGGTGCAACCATTGGGAATACCTTATCATCTTTATCAATTATACATTCAATTACAATTGGTCCATCATATTCCATTGCTTCTTTAATAGCAGGAACTAATTCTTCTTTCGTTGTAACTTTAATTGCTTTGCATCCTAAACCTTCAGCAACTTTACAAAAATCAACTTTATCAGCTAAGATCGTATTTGAATAACGTTGCCCATAGAATAATGTTTGCCATTGACGAACCATTCCTAACACCCGATTATTAATAACTACTTGAATTACTGGAATATTATAACGACTTAATGTTGCTAATTCATTCATATTCATTCTAAAGCAGCCATCACCAGCAATATTGAAAACTGTTTGATGAGGATTACCAAGTTTAGCGCCCATAGCAGCCCCTAAACCAAATCCCATCGTTCCCGCTCCACCTGATGAAACGAATTGACGAGGGCGTTTATAGCGATAATATTGAGCAGCCCACATTTGATGTTGTCCTACATCAGTACAAATGATAGCTTCACCATTTGTCAAATAATCTATTTGTTCAATAACATATGGTCCTGTTAACCCTTCACTATCATAGTTTAAAGGATACTGTTCTTTTAAATCACGAACTTCTTTTAACCACTGAGGATGATTTTGTCTTGTAAGTTTTGCATTTAATTCCGTTAATACACTCTTAGCATCCCCAACAATTCCTAAATCAACAATTACATTTTTATTAATTTCAGCCGCATCAACATCAATGTGAATAATTTTAGCATCTTTAGCAAAGCGTTTAGTATCACCAGTAACGCGATCAGAAAAACGAGCACCAATAACAATCAATAAATCACATCTACTAACTCCAAAATTAGAAGCTTTGGTACCATGCATCCCAATCATTCCTGTATAACGAGGACGAGTATTATCATAAGCACCTTTACCCATTAATGAATCGGTAACTGGAGCATCAATTTTTTCCGCAAATTCTTTTAATTCATTAGATGCATCACTAGCAATAGCCCCACCGCCAACAAAGATAAACGGCTTTTCACTAGCTTCTATCATTTTTATTGCCTGATCTATCTCTTGTGATCCATATGTATATCGACGTGGTTCAATTACATCCGGTACACATGGCTCAAAGTCAATTGTAGCTGCTGTAACATCTTTAGTAATATCAACTAATACTGGTCCTGGACGTCCTTCTTTAGCAATTTGAAAAGCTTTACGAATTGTTGGAGCTAAATCATTAATATCTTTAACAATAAAATTATGTTTAGTAATTGGCATTGTCACCCCAGCAATATCGATTTCCTGGAAACTATCACGCCCTAATAGTGATACAGCTACGTTAGCAGTAATTGCCACAAGAGGAGTTGAATCCATATATGCTGTAGCAATCCCTGTAACTAAATTAGTCGCCCCGGGTCCTGATGTTGCCATACATACTCCAACTTTTCCTGTTGCTCTAGCATATCCATCAGCCGCATGTGCAGCCCCTTGTTCATGAGATGTTAAAATATGATGAATCTTATCTTGATATCTGTATAATGCATCATAAATATTTAAAATCGTTCCCCCTGGATAACCAAATACAGTATCTACACCCTGTTCGATCAAACATTCTGCAACAATTTCCGAACCTGTTAACTTCATAGCAATTCCCTCCTTATTATTTATTTTTCTTCTTTAGCTTCAAGAATTGCTCCACGATCAGCAGAAGTTACCATTGACGCATATCTTACTAGATACCCCGTTGTAATTCTTGGTTTTCTTGGCTGCCATTTAGCTTTACGTTTAGCCAATTCTTCATCACTTACTTCAACATTCATTGAATGCTCTAAAATATTAAT
Organism: Clostridium sp. Marseille-Q5894; assembly: GCF_946902305.1. NCBI lineage: Bacteria > Bacillati > Bacillota > Clostridia > Eubacteriales > Clostridiaceae > Clostridium > Clostridium sp. Marseille-Q5894. The sequence continues at coordinate 191,221 of NZ_CAMPPT010000004.1, forward strand.
ATTGATAATATCGCCTTCTTCAACTAATGCAATCGGTCCCCCTGAAGCTGCCTCTGGAGAAACATGTCCAATCGAAGCTCCTCTAGTAGCTCCAGAAAAACGACCATCAGTAATCAAAGCAACATCTTTATCCAATCCCATTCCCGCAATTTCACTTGTAGGTGATAACATCTCACGCATTCCTGGTCCCCCTTTTGGACCTTCATAACGAATTACAACAACATCACCCTTAACGATCTTACCAGCTCTAATTGCCGCGATAGCTTCGTCTTCACTATCAAAAACACGGGCTGGTCCACTATGAACCATCATTTCCTGAGCTACTGCTGATTGCTTTACTACAGCTCCATTAGGTGCTAAATTACCTTTTAAGACCGCAATTCCTCCAAATGGCGCATATGGTTTCTCAACTGGACGAATAATTTCAGGATTCAAGTTTACACATCCTTTAATATTTTCACCAACTGTTTTACCAGTTACCGTCATAATATCAGTATATAATAAACCAAGTTTATTAATTTCATTCATTACCGCATAGACACCACCAGCATCATTTAAATCTTCCATAAATGTATCTCCAGCTGGAGCTAAATGACATAAGTTCGGTGTTTTTTTACTAATTTCATTAGCAATTTCTAAATTTAATTCAACCCCGGCTTCATGAGCTATAGCTGGTAAATGAAGCATTGAGTTAGTTGAACATCCTAATGCCATATCAATAGTTAATGCATTATGAAAAGCTTTTTCATTCATAATATCACGTGGTCTAATATTCTTTTTAATACACTCCATGATCTGCATTCCGGCATGCTTAGCCAATCTAATTCTTTCACTATATACAGCGGGAATCGTACCATTTCCCTTAAGACCCATTCCTAAAACTTCAGTTAAGCAGTTCATTGAATTAGCAGTATACATTCCTGAACATGATCCACAAGTCGGACAAGCTTTTTGCTCAATTTCATGAAGTTTTTCTTCAGTTATCATACCAGCATTAAACTGACCAACAGCTTCAAACAATGAAGATAGGCATGTTTTATTCCCATCTACTTTACGCCCTGCTAACATTGGTCCTCCTGATACAAAAACAGTTGGAATATTTAAACGAGCTGCTGCCATTAATAGACCAGGTACGTTTTTATCACAATTAGGAATCATAACTAAACCATCAAATTGATGTGCTGTTGCTAGTGCTTCTGTACTATCAGCAATTAATTCTCGAGTAACTAATGAATATTTCATTCCTGTGTGATTCATCGCAATTCCATCACATACAGCAATAGCCGGTACCTCAATTGGCACCCCACCAGCTAAATAAATCCCTTTTTTTACAGCATCTGCAATTTTATCAAGATTCATATGTCCTGGAACAATTTCATTATATGAATTTACAACCCCTATCAATGGTCGTTCTAATTCTTCATCAGTATATCCTAAGGCATTAAATAATGATCGATGTGGCGCTCTTTCAGTTCCGCTTTTTACATTATCACTACGCATCTTATTTCCCCCTTTATCTTTATAGATTAGCAACTATTAAGTCACCCATTTCTTTAGTTCCTACTTTTGTTTTATTTTCTGACATGATATCAGCAGTCCGATATCCTTGTTTTAAGACTTTTTCAATTGCTCCTTCTATATCTTTAGCTTCTTGATCTAAATCAAATGAATAGCGAAGCATCATTGCCGCCGATAAAATCGTCGCAATCGGATTAGCAATATTTTTACCAGCAATATCTGGAGCACTACCATGACTTGGTTCATACATTCCAAATTTATCTTCTCTTAAAGAAGCACTTGATAACATTCCAATCGATCCTGTCACCATACTTGCTTCATCGCTTAAAATATCACCAAACATATTTTCTGTTAAAATAACATCAAATTGTTTAGGATCTTTAACTAACTGCATTGCACAGTTATCTACTAACATATGTTCTAAAGTTACTTCAGGATAGTCATTAGCTACTTCACTTACAACTTTGCGCCATAATCTTGAAGTATCAATAACATTTGCTTTATCAACACTAGTAACTTTTTTATTACGTTTCATCGCAATATCAAATGCTCGCTTAGCAATTCTTCTAATTTCTGTTTCACTATAACTCATCGCATCACGAGCAACTAATTCACCATTTTCTTCTTTAGTTGAACGCTTTCCAAAATATAAACCGCCAGTAAGTTCACGCATGATCATCATGTCAAACCCACCTTCAGTTAATTCTTCTTTTAATGGACATGCTCCTTTTAATTCATCATATAAAACAGCTGGTCTTAAATTTGCAAATAACCCTAGCTCTTTACGAATTTTTAATAATCCGGCTTCAGGGCGAAGACTAGGTTCTAATTTATACCAGGGTGAAGTTGTTGTGTCGCCACCAATTGATCCTAATAAAACACTATCACTATTTTTGGCAACTTCTAATGCTTCATCAGTTAAGGGGACACCATGTACATCAATTGATGCCCCACCCATTAAAATTTGCGTATAGTTAAATTTATGATTATATTTATTAGCAACAGCATCTAAAACCTTCATCGCTTCACCAACGATTTCTGGTCCAATTCCATCACCTTTAATTACTGCAATATTTTTTTCCATAATTCTTACCCCTTTTTACTATTTACGTAATTGACTAAGCCATCAACTTCAATCATTTTTTGTAAGAATTCTGGAAATGGCTGACTTTGATAAGTTTGCCCTTTTGTAACATTAGTGATTAAACCCGTTGAAAAATCAACAGTTACTTCATCACCTTGATCAATACCCGCTACTGCTTCAGGACATTCCATGATTGGAAAGCCAATATTGATTGAATTACGATAAAAGATACGTGCAAAACTTTCCGCAATTACACATTTAGTTCCTGCTGTCTTCAAACATAATGGGGCATGTTCTCGAGAAGAACCACATCCAAAGTTCTTTCCCGCAACAATAATATCACCATCTTCAACTGTTTTAGCAAAATCAGGATCAATATCCACCATTGCATGACTAGCTAACTCTTTAGCATCAAACGAATTTAAATAACGAGCAGGGATAATTACATCTGTATCTACGTTATCACCATATTTATATATTTTCATTACTCTTCACCTACTTTTTCAGGATTTGCGATATATCCAGCAATAGCACTAGCTGCTGCTACATCTGGAGAAGCTAAATAAATCAATGCTTCTGTATCACCCATACGACCAACAAAATTACGATTAGTCGTTGAAACACATTTTTCACCTTTAGCCATTACACCCATATGACCACCCATACAAGGACCACAGCTTGGTGTATTAAAAGCACATCCGGCTTCAACAAAAATCTCTGCTAAACCTTCCTGGATACATTGAATAAAGATTTTTTGTGTTGCTGGAACGACCATTACGCGAACGTTTTTAGCAACTTTTTTTCCTTTAAGAATTGCTGCAGCTTTACGTAAATCAGATAAACGACCATTAGTACAAGAACCAATTACTACTTGATCGATCATAATTTTATCCATTGCTTCAATTTCATCGATCGTATGACCATTTCCTGGAAGATGCGGGAATGCCACAGTTGGTCTTACTTCACTTAAATTTATTTCGATCACTTCATCGTAATCAGCATCTTCATCAGCTTCATAAATCGAGTATTCTTTAGTAGAATGTTTTTTCATATAATCAATTGTTAAAGCATCAACTGGAAAAATTCCATTTTTAGCTCCGGCTTCAATTGCCATATTACAAATCGTAAAACGATCATCCATAGTTAAATATTGAATTCCTTCGCCTACGAATTCCATACTCTTATAACGAGCCCCGTCAACTCCAATTTTCGTAATGATATGTAAAATAATATCTTTTCCACTTATATATTGTGATGGTTTTCCAGTTAAAACAAATTTAATTGCACTAGGTACTTTGAACCAAAGTTCTCCAGTTGCCATTCCTGTTGCGATATCAGTAGTACCGACTCCAGTAGAAAAAGCTCCTAAAGCACCATATGTACATGTATGAGAATCTGCTCCAATGATACATTCTCCAGCTACAACGATCCCTTTTTCTGGTAAAATCGCATGTTCAACACCACATTTACCTTGTTCCATATGATGAGTTAAACATTGTTTATTAGAAAAATCTAAAATTGCTTTAGAATTTTCTGCTGATTTAATATCTTTATTTGGCGTAAAATGATCTGGCACTAATACAACTTTATCTTTATCAAAAACCTTATCTGCCATTTGATAAAAAATTGGTAACGCCATTGGTCCAGTAATATCATTAGCCATGACAACATCAAGTTTTGCCTCAATTAATTGTCCAGCTACAACTTCATCTAAACCTGCATGTTTTGCTAAAATTTTTTGTGTCATAGTCATTGCCATGATTATAATCCCCCTTATCTTGACCTTTGTAGGTTGTAATTAGGGAGTAGCCTACTCCCTAGTTACAACACACAAAAGTGTGTGTTGATTAATTATTAATTAATTTGTCTTCATCAGACCAGCTGTATAATTTACGAATATCTTTACCAACTTTTTCAGATTCATGTTCAGCTGCTAATTTTCTCATTGCTTTAAAGTGAGCTTGTCCACCAGCTGCAGACATATCTAATAAGAAGTCTTTAGCAAATGTACCATCTTGAATATCTGATAAAATTTGTTTCATTGCTTTTTTAGTATCTGCAGTGATGATTTTTGGTCCTGTAATATAATCACCATACTCAGCTGTATTTGAAATAGAATATCTCATTCCTTCAAATCCTGATTGATAAATTAAATCTACGATTAGTTTCATTTCATGGATACATTCAAAATATGCGTTTCTTGGATCATATCCTGCTTCTACTAATGTTTCAAAACCAGCTTGCATCAATGCACAAACCCCACCGCACAATACAGCTTGTTCACCAAATAAATCAGTTTCTGTTTCTGTTCTAAATGTAGTTTCCAATAAACCAGCTCTTGCTCCACCGATTGCTAGACCATAAGCTAAAGCAATATCTTGAGCACGTCCTGAAGCATCTTGTTCAACTGCAACTAAACATGGTGTTCCTTTTCCAGCTAAGTACTCACTACGTACTGTATGTCCTGGTGCTTTTGGTGCAATCATTGTAACATCAACATTTTTTGGTGGTACGATTTGATTAAAGTGAATATTGAAACCATGAGCGAACATCAACATGTTTCCTTCTTCAAGATTTGGTTCAATTGATTCTTTATATAACTTAGCTTGTAATTCATCATTAATTAAGATCATGATGATATCAGCTTTTTTAGCTGCTTCAGCAGAAGTATACACTTCTAATCCTTGTTCTTCAGCTTTTTTCCATGATTTAGAACCTTCATATAATCCAACGATTACATGTACTCCAGATTCTTTCAAATTTAATGCATGAGCATGCCCTTGAGAACCATACCCGATTACGGCAACTGTTTTACCGTCTAATAAAGATAAGTCACAATCTGATTCATAAAAAATTTTAGCCATTTTTCTTAACCCCCTATTTACTTATTACTATGACTTTTTATATCAATTTCACCAAGCCCGCGTTTAATTCCCGATAATCCGGTTCTAACGAGCTCGACAACATTGAACCCTTCCAACATCGCAAGCAACGCATCAATTTTTGATTGATCTCCTGTTGCTTCGATGACTAATGATGCTGGTGCAACATCAATAATTCGTGCTCTAAAAATATCCGCAATCGAAACAATTGAAGAACGTTGCTTTTCATCTGCCTCGACTTTAATTAAAACCAATTCCCGATAAACGGATTTATCAGGTTCTAATGGAAAAATCTCAATAACTTCAACTAATTTTCCTAATTGTTTTTCAATTTGATTTAAAATCAATTCATCACCAACCGCTACGATAGTCATCCTTGAAACATTTGGAAGATTAGTTCTTCCAACACTCAAGCTGTCAATTCCATAACCACGACGACTAAATAAGCTGGCAACACGACTTAAAACACCAGGATTATTTTCCACTAATAACGATAATACTAAACGATTCATGTTATTGGCTCCCTTCTTCTTATTTCATTGCCTTAGTTAAGCGATTCATTCCTGATACAATTGCTTTTATTGTTGCCGTTGTAATATTTGGATGAATCCCTACACCATATTCTTGACAAGCACTTCCCTTAGCCCTTAAATAAACATAAGCTGCCGCTTTTGAACTTGATCCTGAAGTTAAAGCATGCTCACTATAATCCAATAAATGCGAATGTAATTCTGGAAGTGAATTCAAGGCGTTTTTCACAGCATCAATTGGCCCATTTCCATAACCCGTTAAAGTTACAACTTCACCATGTGCTTCAATCGTAATTTCTGCCCGTCTTTCATATTCAGTTTCATCTTCACTTATATCAACCAGCTTTTGTTTAATAAAGCGATAAGGTTCTTCGTTATCTACATACTCTTCAATAAATGTATCATAAACTCTTTCTGGAGAAACTTCTCCTTCTTCTTCACTTATATCTTGAATTATTTTTGCAAAATCCACTTGTAATCCTTTCGGTAAATGGAACCCGTACATACTTTCCATCACATAAGCAACGCCACCTTTACCTGATTGTGAATTAATTCGCACAATTGGTTCATATTGGCGCCCAACATCACTTGGATCAATAGGTAAATAAGGCACTTCCCAAATACCATCATTTCTTTCCTGCATCGCATGCATTCCTTTATTGATTGCATCTTGATGACTACCAGAAAAAGCCGTAAAAACTAACTTTCCAACATACGGATGACGTGGTGGAACTTCCATCTTAGTAACTTTTTCATATACATGTTTTATATTATTAATATTACTTACCTCAAGTTTTGGATCAACTCCTTGAGTAAACATATTTAAAGCAACATTGACAATATCAACATTTCCAGTTCTTTCACCATTTCCAAAAATAGTTCCTTCAACACGATCAGCACCAGCCATAATACCAAGTTCTGTTGCTGCGACACCACAGCCACGATCATTATGCGTGTGTAATGAAAGAATTACTCGTTCACGATCTTTAAAATGTGTTGACATCCATTCAATTTGGTCAGCATAAACATTTGGCGTTGACATTTCTACTGTCGATGGCAAATTAATAATCACTTTCTTATCTTTTGATGCTCCCCATTCATCCATTACAGCTTCACACACTTCTAAAGCATAGTCTAATTCTGTTCCTGTAAAGCTTTCTGGTGAATATTCAAGAATCACTTCTCCATCAAATTCTTTACTTAAATCTTTAACTAATTTAACACCATCAATCGCAATTTGTTTAATTTCTTCTTTCCCCTTATTAAATACCACATCTCTTTGTAATACTGAAGTAGAATTATAAACATGTACGATTGCTCTTTTTAATCCTTTTAACGATTCAAATGTCTTTCTGATCAAATGTTCCCTTGCCTGAGTCAAGACTTGTACTGTGACATCATCAGGAATTAAATTTTCATCAATTAAAATTCTTAAAAAATCATATTCTATTTGACTAGAAGAAGGAAAACCAACTTCTATTTCTTTAAATCCCATATCAACTAAGAGTTGAAACATTTCTACTTTTTCTTCTATTTTCATCGGCGTGATCAAAGCTTGATTACCATCACGTAAATCAACAGAAACCCATGTTGGCGCTTTTTCAATTTGTTTATCAGGCCAAGTACGTTCTTTAAAGCTGATTGGTTCAAATCTCTTATACTTTTGATAATTCATCATTTTATTTTTCCTCCTCATTATTTTAAATACTTATAAAAAAACCCTCGCACTCAAAATGACTCCTGTCACTTTGAGGACGAAGGTATAGTAACCCCGTGGTTCCACCTCAATTTATTAATACCTCACGATATTAACCTCACTAAGTACGCTATTATATAGTTAGTTCATACTCTTGCTAGATAACGGTTGCATTCCGTAGCCACCTACTTGATTCAGCGCTCCACTCAAGGATGAGTTCAATAAACCCTCAACAGCTCTTTCCACCAGCCAGAACTTCTCTATGCTTGAAAAATTTATCTACTAGTTCCTATCAAAGTATTTAAGTTATGTTACTGAATATGATAGCCCGATATTTTGTCGAAGTCAACCTTTTTTCATAAATTTTAAAGACAATTAATTATCACTTCGATAATTAATTATTACACAAAAATTTCAACCTAAAAAACCTTGGAAATATCAGCATTTATTTGCTTATCTCTAATTATATCATCAGAATTCAAAATAATTTTAGACGCGTACTTAGCATCAACAATATAATCATCTAATAAACTCTTTTCATATTTATTTTTTAAATCAAAATACATTGTATAATCAAATGTATAGGTTTTAATAATTTCATTATTTGGATAAACCAGCATAAAAACTAATTCATTATGATCATTAACCAAAAACAAACGATACGTTGCCTTACTCGTTATTGTACTTCTTATCTTATTTTTCATAATTTCGACAATTCGATCATCCAAATTATGTTCTTTTATAATAATTTTTTCTTTAAGTTCATTTAGTTCTTTGACAAATCTTATTTGATATTTATTTACCTCCATTTTTGATATTTTTTTTGATCCATCATGAGATAAAATAACTGCATATTTTAATTTATCATCATAATATACACACTCATATACTATTTTTTGATAATGACCACAATGACTGCAACGATATAAAAATAGTTCATCATTAAATATTAATTCCTTTGCCCTCAAATTATCACTTTTAATAATCGGGAACAGTTTCTTCGTTCCTTTTTCCAAACAGTGAATACACGTAATTTCTAATTCAACTTCATCATTCATAATTTCAACTCCTCGATAACATTTTACTAAATTAAAAATACTAAAATAGCTAATTTATCTTAAGAAATCATTTATTTTTTATAAAAATAATTAAGTATACGTTTTATCCTTATATGTTAAAATATATAGTGGTGATAAAAATGCGTAGATTGAAATGGCCCTTTAAAATAATTTTATTTATTATTTTATTTACAATTATTAATACTAGCTGGAATTATTATTCTACAAACAAAAAAACATCTGATAAAATTCCAGCCAAATCAACAACTACAGTTACAGCATCCTTTATTGGAGACTTATTATATGAGCAGCCCTATTATGACTGGCTTGGTTCCGATTATGAAAATAAAGGTTATTATGATTTAGTAAAACCTTACTTTTTAAATGATAATCTAACTCTCGCTAATATGGAGGTGCCAATCGGAGGAAGTGAATTAGGTATTTCTGGCAAAGGTTATAGTTTTAATGCACCTATACAAATTGGTCAAGAAGTTATTGATATGGGTGTTGATGCACTTAATCTTGCCAACAATCATGCTAACGATGCCGGAATTGAAGGACGCAATAATACAATCAATTTTTTTAATAAACATAATATTTTAACTACTGGGGTATATTCATCTGTTGAAGATCGACAAAAAATCAAAACCAAAAAAATTAACAATATTACATTCAGTTTTCTTGGTTACACTTATAAAACTAATAAACTAGATTATCAAAATCAAAATTTAATTGGTTATTATCGTAATCTTGATACGATGAAACTAGATGATGAACATAAAGATATTATTAAAAATGAAGTTGAACAAGCTAAACAAATTAGTGATGTAGTAATCGTTAGTATGCATTGGGGCAATGAATTTACTTACACTGTCAACGATGAACAAAAAGAACTGGCTAATTATTTAAATGAGTTGGGTGTTGATATAATTATTGGTCATCACTCGCATTGTATCCAGCCAATCGAATGGTTGGAAAACAACGATCATAAAACCCTTGTTGCATACTCATTAGGCTCTTTTATCTCAGCAGATAATCAAGTTACCCGAGCTACAAATGAATTTGCCAATGCATATAACATTTCTATGATCTTGCAAACAGAGTTTGAAAAAAAAGAGCATAAAACTTCAATAAAAAAAGTTACTTATACACCAATCATTAATTACTATGATCAAAACTTTGAAAATTTTAAACTTGTTCCTTTAAATCTCTATAATGAAGAACTAGAAACAAGTCATGATCGTTATTCAAAAGGATTGAACAAAGATTTTATTATTAATAGTTTTAACAATATAATTGATCAACAATTTAATATTAATTATATCAAATAAAAATATAGACCAAATTTAGGTCTATATTTTTATTTTTGAACTGCTAGTTCAATTAAACGATCCAACAATTCACTATAACTAATACCAAAATCATCCATTAACTGAGGATACATCGATATTTTGGTAAAACCAGGCATCGTATTAATTTCATTTAAATAAATTTTATTTGTTTTCTTATCCAAAAAGAAATCAACGCGGCTTAATCCATGACCATCAATTGCTTTAAACGCTTTGATTGCATATGCTCGAATTTGTTCTTGAATACTTTGATCAACTAGAGCCGGAATACAAGTCTTACTTTCTTCATCCTCATATTTTGATTCAAAAGTATAAAACTCACCATGGGGCATAATTTGACCTACTCGAGAAACGATCACATCATCATTTCCTAAAACTGCTGTTTCTAACTCGATACAATCAACACACTCTTCTACTACAATGTGACGATCATATTTTGCCGCTTCATTCAATCGATCCATTAATTCCTCTTGACTATCGCAACGATAGCATCCAACACTTGAACCAGAACGGCTAGCTTTAATAAAACAAGGCATTCCTAGTTCTTTAACAATATAATTTTCAACATCATCAATTTCATCAAAGTTATTATCTACTACTACTAATTTATTGTCATAACGTTTTTTTATATAAATTGATTTAACTTGAGGAATCCCTACTGTATCCAGAATTTTTTTAGTATATATTTTATCCATTGCAACACTAGAGCTAAATACTCGACAGCCAACATATGCTACTTTTGCTAGTTCAAATAATCCCTGAATCGTTCCATCTTCCCCATATAATCCATGCAATACGGGAAAAGCTACATCTTGTTTTCGTAATAAACCATAGATATCATCAACCAGCTGACTATTCTCTAACCAGTTATCTTTCGCTAAATCCTGCTGATCAGCATTTAAATAATACCAGTTTCCATCTAAATCGATACCTACTAGTGTAAGATCATATTTTTCTTTATCAAGATTATTTAAAACTGATGTACATGACATTCTAGATACTATATGTTCACTAGATTGTCCACCACATAAAACCAACAATTTCTTTTTCACGATAATTTCTCCTCTATTTGCGTAACGACATCTTTAAGTTTCATTCCATTTGATCCCTTTAATAAAACCACATCATTACTACATAAATTATTTCTTAAATAATTTATCACTTCTTCATTATCTTTACAACAATAAATATTCATCATTCCTGCATCTTTTGCCCCAGCTGCAATAAACCGTGCCTCTTTACCTACTACTACAAGTAGATCGATATTTTTAATAGCCACATGTTTACCAACACTACGATGAAGCTGTTCACTAAACTCACCAAGTTCCAGCATATCCGCTAAAACAGCAATCTTTCTTCTTGAATAAGTCGCTAAAACATCTAAACTTGATTTCATGGAATCTTCACTAGCATTATATGTTCCATCAATCAAAGTAATGTTATTTTTTAACTCAATAATATCCATTCTTTTCTTTGTTAATTGAAATTCATTGATTCCCTGAATACACTTTTCTATACTTATATCTAATTTAATTCCGATTGCAATAGCTATTAAAGCATTTAAAACAAAATGATTACCTGGTACCGGAACATTTACTTTATATACCTCATTTAAATAATTTAATTCAAAAGTACTATGATCATCTTTTAAAACAACATTTTGCGCCCTAAAATCACTGTCACTATCAATCCCCACTTTAACAAGTTCCAAATTATCTAATTCGACTGTTGAAAGCAGATCATTATCATTATTAATAATTAGAGAACTACCATCTTTCATTCCCACGGTTATTTCTAATTTAGCTTTTAAAATATTTTCACGACTGCCAAGTTCTCCAATATGTGCCGTACCAATATTAGTAATCGCACTAATATCCGGTAAAGCAATCAATGACAATTCTTCCATTTCTTTTAAATGATTCATGCCCATTTCCAAAACTAGCACTTCTTCATCTTTATGTCTTAAAATCGTCAATGGCAATCCAATATTATTATTGTAATTCCCCTCTGTTTTTAAAGTTTTATATCCCTTTTTAACAACGCTATAAACCATATCCCGAGTACTTGTTTTACCAACACTGCCAGTAACACCAACGACCTTAACATTACGATTCTTTCTTAAATATCGCGCCATATCCTGCAAAGCCTTTAATGTATCTTCAACCTTGATGACTACTTTATCATCAGATTTAATATCACGATCACTAATTATTGCACTAGCGCCATTTGCAAACGCACTTTCAATAAAATCATGCCCATCAAAGCGCTCGCCAATTAATGGGATATACATCATCCCAGCTTTAATTTTGCGACTGTCTTGACTAAATCCTATAATTTCTAAATTTTCATCACCACTTAATAAAATTCCATTTGTGGCATTAATTATTTCCCTTACATTCATTTTTTCACCCTAAATCTCTTCACCAGTTATTTCTGGTATATCACTTTCTAATATCTGTCTCTTTCCATCTAAACCAACTACTTCATAACCAATATTTCCCTCTTGGTAAATTGACGTTAAAACTAGAAGTTTATCGCCTACTACCTCAAATGTCAATTTTCCAATGCTTTCGATCGTATAAAGTTTTTTTACCTTTTTGCCTTCAAGAGTCATCGTATAAATCACATTACCATCATGAACAACTAAATGATCATCAACGATATTAACTAGCTGCAAATTATTATTTTCATAAACATCACTATGATTTCCATCTAAATCACATTTAATTAAACCTTTATCATTTATATAATATAAATACTCACCATCATAAGTATATGTGTTAGTATTACTCGCTAGAGCTCTACGATCACTACCATCAAATTTAATTGAGATTAATTCTGAATTTTCATTTACATAAAAAATCCGTTCTCTTTTTTCATCAATGATCAAGCTATATGAAACTTCATCATTTATTTTTTTATCTTCATTAGTTGATAAATCAAGGCAATAAATAGATTCATTATCACTATCTTTTTGATAATATATTTTTTCACCTAAATTTTGAACATAATAAACATTAGTTAATAAAACATCCTCACTTTTACTTTCTTTATCAACTCGATAATAATCATTATTTTCATCAAGATAATAATAATATTTACCATCATCTTTAAAATCTGTTAAAGCAAAATCATATACATGTTCGCGATTATTCAACTGTTTATCATAAGCAATCAATTCTTGATTCATTACAATATAAACCTTATCTTTATTAACATAACTTACTGCCAGTCCATTATTATTAGTAGCTTGAGCATATTGACTTGTTTCCTCATCAATCGTTAAAACAGCATCTTCATATGCCTGTTCATCAACATCTTTCTGATCCGCTAATTCGATTGGATTAACATTCAAATACCCATTGATTGCAACACTAATAATCAATAACACAACAAAAACTGTCCATATAATTGGATTTTTCCAATAATTTTTCTTTTCATTTATTTGGTCATGATCATTATTTTGTACTGTATCACATATTGGACAACGATCCTCATCCGCCAATAAAGGAGCTCCACATTTTTTACATCTTTTATTTTCTTCCATTTCATCACCTGCTTTTTAATGTTTTTATTTTACCATATTACTAGCTCAAAAAAAAGTAGACTTAATTGTTTAGATTAAGTCTATTCAAAAAGCTTACTCATACTATACCCATCACTTATATACCAGTTATAATCATCATTACTTCTGTAAATTATCTTGTCACCAGCTACATTAAATTCATAAATATCACTATCAATTAAATATATTTCCTCATCATCAAAATTATGATAGTATAAATCATTTTCCATATTAGTATATACAATTCCATTATTTGTAACAATAAAATTATAAATATCACTTTCATCAAGATAACTTATAGAATCATCTATTTTCGTATCATAGGCTTCGATACCATTAATATTACTATAATAGATAACTCCATCATCAACATAAAAATTACCTATTGCATAAAGATCATATTCATTTTTGAATCGTCCCTCTAAATCGATTGCCCTAATAGCTCCATCTACTTCAAAATAAATAAGTTCTGTTTTAAAATCAAATGCTAAATAATAAATATCATGGCTGTCTATTAACCGGCTTTCACCATTTTCATATAAATATAACTTCATTTCATTGGTATACAAAAAACGATGATTTTTTATTGGTAAAATATTTTCATCATAAAATAATTCCTCAATATTCCCACTATTTATATCGTAACGTTTATATATACCAAAATTATCATAGTAAATGTAATTATCTTCAATATAAATATTTCCACTCAAACTATCTGAGATAAAATCAATATTTTCTATTTTTTCAAAAGATCGGTCCGCCTTCTTTAGATCATAATCACAACCTAAATAAAGTTCATCATTATCTAAAAACACTACACTTCCCTGCTGAAAATTACCTGCCATCATCAAATCATTATTATCACCATTAATACTCATTTCTTTTATATCAACCATTTCAACATTAGCTTCATCACTAACAAACAAATTAAAAAGTGCTCCCCATAAAAATATTATTCCTAAGACTATTGCAATTAAATTCTTTTTTTCTCGATCCCGTTTAACTGTTTTTTTGTGATTTCTAGTTAATTTATCTCTCGCTTCTTCAAAGCGTTTCTTTATATCATTATCACTTTCTTGATAATCATACATCTCCTGACTTTGATAAACATGAGTCGTTGCTGTATGTTTTGAATAATCTAGATCATCTTTAAGATAATATTTTTTATTAATGTCTTCTTTTTTTAAATATTTAGTTGGATTCCCACAATTAGGACAATTACTTTGACCATAATGAACTATTGTTGTACAAACACTGCAGCGATTTATCTTTCCCTGACGATATCCACACAGCGGGCAAACCAGCATATTTTTTATTTCATTACCACAGTTATCACATTTCATAAAATCACTTCCCCTAAAATAATTGTATCATCCAGCTTTCAAATGTCCAACATAAAAAGCACTAAATAATTAGTACTTTTTAAACAACTAAATTAATGATAATACATAATAAAGGAATTGTAATTAATGATAAAGCTGTTGATAAAAAAACTATTTCAACTGCTAGTTTTGCATCACCCGCATATTTTTCTGCTAATATTGCAGTTGTCGTACCAGCCGGCATCCCTGCCAGCACAGTAGATACTGCGGTAACTAATGGTGGTATATCGATCAAAACACATCCTAAAAGAACTAATAACGGAATTAAAATCAAACGAATAAAACTATAATAAAAAGTTAATTTGTTGATGACTTCTTTGATGCTGATTTCCGCTAAAATTCCTCCTATTACAATCATCGACAACGCCATATTACAGTTACTCAACGCTTTAATTGAAATATCTAAATAATTTGGCAGCTGCACTTGACTTATCATTATGATCAAGCCAATAAATACAGCAATAATACAAGGATGCGTAATAACTTTTTTTATTACATCTTTTCCTTTAGCACTAGTAAAACAAGCAACACCACCAGACCACATCACAATTCTTTGGGGGATAAGATAAATTGAAGCAAATAACAAACCATTTGACCCATATAGACCTTGAATTAAAGGTGAGCCCATAAACCCCGCGTTAGAACAAATCGTTCCATACTGCAAAACACTTTGCTGGCTAGGTAATGTTTTAACAAAAAAATATTTTCCCAAAAAAGAACATCCTAATTGAATTACAATTGAAACTATCAAAACCGTTAAGCCACTTCTAATAATTTCTCCATCCATTTTAATCATAAAAGAATATATAATATTAGCAGGTAAAATAACGTATATAACTAAATCTGTCAAACTTTTTCGGTTTGCACTAGATATAATATTTAACTTTCTTAAAACATATCCTACGATCATTAAAAAAAAGATTTCTATTTGCAAATCTATCAAATTATTAAAATCAACCACAATACCACCTCTTTGGCCCTAATCATAAACCAAAATAAAAAATATGTCATCTAAAAAATACAAATATTGTTATAATGGAGATATGAAAAATTATGTTTATATCCTTAAATGTGCTGATAATACATATTATACCGGCTGGACAACTAATATAGAAAAAAGAATTATTGCTCATAACAGTGGAAAAGGAGCCAAATATACTAAATCACGCCGTCCTGTAAGTTTAGTATATTTTGAAGAACTAGAAAACAAGAGCCTTGCTTTAAAGCGCGAACATGCAATCAAACAATTAACGAGAAAACAAAAGGAGGATCTAATTAGGTTAGCAAAGGCTAATAAATAGTTTTAAATCAATAAATAAAATGCTATACTAAGTGTAGAAAGAAGGTTAAGTATGAAATTAAACAGAAATGATCTCTGCTGGTGCGGCAGTCAAAAAAAATACAAGAAATGTCATCTTCAATTAGATGAAAAACTAGAACAATTAAAACATCAAGGCAAAAAAATCCCAACTCATAAAATGATAAAAAATGAGGAACAAATCAAAGGAATAAAAAAAGCTGCTGTTGTCAATTCAGGGTTATTAGATTACATTGAAGAAAACATCAAAGCAGGCATGGCTACAGAAGAAATAGACATCATGGCAAAAGAATACACTGAAAAACACAATGCTGTATGTGCTGATTATCATTATTGCGGTTATCCCAAACATATATGCGTATCCATCAACGATGTAGTTTGTCATGGTATCCCTTGTAAAGAAGAAATTTTACAAGAGGGTGATATTGTAAATGTTGATGCTACAACTATGGTAGATGGCTATTATGCTGATGCTTCGAGAATGTTTATAATTGGTAAAACATCTAAAGAAGCTGAAAAATTAGTTAAAGATACTAAAAAAGCTTTAGAACTAGGAATTCAATCCATTATCCCTTATCAAAGCTGCATCGGTGATATTGGTAAAGCTATTGAAACCTTCGCTAATGCTAACGGATATAGTGTTGTCAGAGAGTTTTGTGGTCATGGAGTAGGATTAGCCATTCATGAAGATCCCTATGTGTTTCATTTTGAACCAAATGAATCAACCGTGACGATTGTACCAGGTATGGTTTTTACGATCGAACCAATGTTGAATCTTGGTAATCGTGATGTTTTTGTCGACGCTGATGATGAATGGACTGTATATACAGAAGATGGTAGTCTTTCTGCACAATGGGAACATACTCTTTTAGTAACTGAAACAGGTGTAGAAATTTTATCTAAATAAAAACATCCTCTCGGATGTTTTTATTTAACATTAATAATTACATACTCACTTGGTGCCCCAGTTTTGATTGGATAGCGCCATCCTGCCATTCCTGAAGAAGTAATTGCTGTAAAATCATGGATAGTTCTTTGCCCTCGAATCAAAGTATCACTAGTAAGAGATTGAACTATCCCCATCGGAAATAACTGACCCCCATGAGTATGTCCTGATAATTGTAAATCAATACCTAAAGCAGCATTTTCATCTAAATCAAGGGGCTGATGATCTAAAATAATCGTATAATTATCACGTTTATCTTCAGGAATCATCGCTAATAACTCTGAGGTTGCTAATCGCGGGTTATTTCCCCAAAAGCTTGCATCTTTACGCCCAATAATATTTATTTTATCTAAAGTTATTACTTCGTCTTCTAATACCGTAATTCCATTTTTTTCTAGGTTTTCTTTAATTTCTTCTGGTCCAAATGCCACGTCATCAAAATTACGAGAACCATTATCATGATTTCCATACACATAATATATGCCTAACTTATTTTTTATTGTTGATAAAGCTTTACTAGCATCAACCATATCATCTAATGGCGTGTTTTCATCAAATATATCCCCAGTTAAAACCACTAAATCAGCATTTAATTCACTCATTTCATCACAATATTTTTGTAATTGTAAAACATCTAGAGAAGTTGACATATGTAAATCAGCAATCTCAATAATTTTTAGATCATCAATCTTATCACTTGATAGGTCATAAGTAGTAGCTACAACATGCTTAATATTATAATATCCATATCCTAGACATAAAACTGTTACTAATACTCCCAAAATTCCCGTTATAAAAGTAAATCGATAAATATTAAATCTTTGTAACCAAATATTCAAAAATTCTAATATTAGTGTAATAACTAATAAATGATAATAAATCACACCATATAATTCAAGCGTATTCATTGCCGGAATAGAAACTATTGTAACGATTATAGCTAATATAATGAGATAAAATCGGTTAGTGTGAATATTTAAAACCGAACGCATAAAACGATTAATAAAAAATGTAAAATAAATAACTCCTGGAATAATAGCAATTAGACCCATATATCGATACATCAAATTCCTCCTTTATTTATATCATCTATAATAAGATTCATTATATATTTTATCAAAATCAATAACTATTATTTTTTACATATTATAACTCATATTTATCAATTATATATTAATAGTTTTCCTGATTTTTAAGAGTATCAAACTCAAAAAAATAGATTATTTAACTATTATATATGTTTTTAAATTTTGTATGAATACAAAATTTAAGTAAAAACTATATTGATAGCTTTTGCTATTAATATTTATCAGTTTGAAATGAGAGATATGATGAAAAAATACTTATTACTTTTTATATTTATTATTAGTACCGTGTTTCTTAACAATGTTCATGCAAATACTAATGATGCCACTTTGGTATTACTAAAGGAAGAAAATCTTGAAACTGCAGGAACTATTATCACTGCTAAAATACCTCAGATTATCAATGTAAAAGATGAAAAAGTTAAAAACGATATTAATACTTTAATTAATCAAACTATTGATAATTTTTTAAACGAATCCAAAAAGAATGATGAAAATCCCGATTCAAAACATAAAGTAATCGTTGATATCACTTATCAAAATTACTACAGTGATGATAAAATAATATCTTTTTCTATTGATTTTACACAAAGTATGGCTGACAGTTACTTACAAAAGAAATTTTTTACTATCGATCTTATAACTGGTGAAATATATCAAATAGAACATTTTTTAGGTGAAAATTATCAAAATATTATTTTAAACGCTGTTAAACAACAAGTTGCTGCAAACAAAGAAAAATATCCTAATCTAACATATTTTGATGAAGCTATAAACAATTTAAAAATTACATCTGACCAAGCTTTCTATATCAATAAGAATAATCAGATCGTTGTTATCTTCAATCAATATGAAATAGCACCTGGATATATGTCACTTCCTGAATTTATAATCAAATAACTGATAAATATAAATCCTCCCTAAGAAGGAGGATTTATTATAAATATTATCATTCCAATGTATTATTATAATACTTAAACAGTATTATCTTTCATCCATTGGTATAAATTCTTTTTCTTCCATAATACTCTTATATGCGGGACGAATAATCTTATCAACATTGATCAACTCTTCAATTCGATGCGCTGACCAACCTACGATTCTTGCAATCGCAAAAATCGGTGTATAAAGTTCAACTGGAATACCTAACATACTATAAACAAAACCACTATAAAAATCCACATTAGCACTTACCCCTTTATAAATATGCCGTTTTTTAGCAATTACTTCAGGAGCTAATTTCTCAATCATCGTATATAATGCATAATCATCTTCTAAATGCTTTTCCTTAGCCAGCTGGTTTACAAAACTTTTAAAAACCTGAGCACGTGGATCAGACAGTGAATAAACAGCATGTCCCATACCATAAATCAACCCTTGATGATCAAATACTTCTTTATCTAATATTTTTCCTAAATATTCTTTTACTTCGTTTTCATCTTTCAAATCATGGACATTTTCTTTAATATTTTTTATCATTTCCATGACTTTAATATTAGCACCTCCATGTTTAGGTCCTTTTAAAGAGGATAGCGCAGCTGCAAAAACAGAATAACTGTCACTGCCTGCCGAAGTTACGACTCTTGTTGTAAATGTTGAGTTATTTCCACCACCGTGTTCCATATGGAGAACTAAGGCAACATCTAAAACCTGGGCTTCTAATTGGGTATATTTTTTATCTGGTCGTAGCATCATCAAAATGTTTTCTGCTGTTGATAAATTTTCACTAGGATGATGAATATACATACTATCTCCTAATTCATAATGATTATATGCATGATAACCATAAACTGCTAATCGTGGTAAAATAGCAATCATATTAATACATTGTCTTAAAACATTACTTAACGACTGATCAGAAACATATTCATCATAAGCAGCTAATGTTAATACACTTTTTGTCATAGAATTCATAATATCTTGACTTGGAGCCTTCATAATAACATCTCTTGTAAAATTAGTTGGTAATTCATTAGACAATGACAATATTTCTTTAAACTCCTTCAATTCTTTTTGATTAGGTAATAATCCAAACAATAATAAATATGCAACTTCTTCAAAACCAAATCTTTGAAAAGAAAAATCTTTAACCAAATCTATTACATCATACCCACGATACCACAATCGTCCATCAATAGGTACTTTTTGACCTTCAACCATCTTAAAAGATTCTATTTTAGAAATATTAGTTAATCCTGTTAAAACACCATTTCCATTTTGATCTCTTAAACCTCTTTTTACTCCGTGATCTATAAACAGTTGAAAATCAATATTATCAGTTTCTAAAACCATCTCATTATATTTATTTAAATGCTTCAAATATTCTTCTTTGTTCATAAAACTCCTCCCTTCATACAAATATTGAATATATAATAATAAATATATCATACTTTTTTGAATTTAAAATGAATAATAGCACATCTAAAAATATCATATATCTATTATAAAAATAATCAAAAAACAAAAAATCCTTCCCAATGGAAGGATTTATTTTAACAGCTTTCTTTTCTGTTTACAAACACATAACCTGCTGCTATTAACATGATAGAACCATAAACACCTATTAAAGATGTATCCCCAGTTTGTGGTGCACTAGGCTGTGTAGGATCTTCTACTTGTTCAACATCAACATTTTCTTTTACAGAAACTTGTTTTGCAATCCAGTCAAATACTGAAATTCCACATTCATCACATTTAGATACATTATTATCAAAATATGTCCAAGACCAGTGACCATCATATTGATAAGGATTTCCATCTTCATCAAAATATAAACCAGTTGTATCAACGACATGTTCAGTTACAGAAACATGTAAATTACTTGCATTCATTGCTCTTAAGCGTTCAATAGTTGGAATTTCATGATCTACAGGTGGTACTGTAGTATCATCCAATGAGTAAATAAAGAACATTGGTAAATCTTTAACAGCTTCTAATTGTTCATCTGAAATAACTTTATCTGGAACCGCTTCACAGATTGCCACAATCGCATCATATTCATTTGGATAAGCCATAGCCATTAAGAATGTCATATATCCACCATTTGAACATCCTGCAATAACAACTTTACTAGCTCCAACTTCTTCTTTATAAGCATTAATTAGCTCATGTAATGATTCTTGATAATATGATGTACCGTCAGCTACGATATTTCCATCATTGAAATTGCTCTTTGTACCATCACTATCCATCCAATATGTCGGACATTGAGGAACTAATACATGAGCTCCTCCAACAGTACTTTGGAATTCTTCACCAGCTAAAGCAGTAACTTTATTCGCTAAAAGTGTTACATATGGATCAGTATTTGTAGTTCCACCTTCACCAATTCCGTGTAACCATACTACTAATGTATCAGATTCTTCTGCAGGTGAATATGATGCATATTTATAACTAATACCATCGCTTGCTTGAAAAGTAGCTTGTTTAAACATATCTGCAGCTGTTGATTTTTTAGTATATTCTTTATCAATATTAAATGATGTTACAACTTTACCATTTGAAGTAAGCGCTTTATCTTGGGCTAATTCAATCGTAAAATAATATGGGTTAGCATAATTATTATACAAATCAGGAATCGTAAATACTAAAGGTGAAGCAACAGTTGGACTAACTGATAAATCTAATGTTACATATTTTGATGATTCATCTACTTCATTTCCACTAGCATCACTTAAATATGCATCTTCAACAATACGTTCTTCATCTTTTTGTGCTAGAGGGATCGCTGTTTCTTGAGTTGTTTCTACAACTTTGAAAGTATCTGTAGAAACTTCATCTATTTCATGATCCAATGAAACAATAATTTGTTTAGTGGCACATCCCCAATCATACCCCTCAACATAAATACTATATGTACCATTGATTTCAACTTCTTCATCAGCGTGAACGATAGAAATTGTTGAAATGAACATAAAAGCACATACAAAACAACTTAAAATTTTCTTTATCATTTTCTTTTCCTCCTTATTTTTCGGTGTTATTTTAACATTTAAAAAGTTTTAATAAATGTTAAATCTTCACCTAATTGAGGTTATTTTCTCATCTTATCTCTATATTTAGCGGGTGTATAATTATATTTTTTTTTGAAAATTTGAGTAAATGATTTTAAATTGGGAAAACCATGTAGATATGAAATTTCAATAATTGAATATTCAGAAAATAATAGATCTTTACGAGCATTTTTTAAACGTACTGAATTGATATATTCTTTAACAGTCATATTTAAACTTGTTTTAAAATACTTTGATAAATATCCTGGAGATATGTGAAAATGATCTGCAATTTGACCAATTGATAAATCTTCATTATAATGCTCATCAATATATTTTGTTATTCTAATAATTCTTTTGTCATGTTCTGATTGAACCATAAAAGGATAGTCTTTGCGTTTACATAAGGTTTGAGCAAAAAGAATGTAAAGAAGATGTAAAATATAACTTTTTATTTCTATATCTTTAAAATTATTTTCATGTTCATAAGCAAGAATTATATGATAAATATCTTTTAAAACCTCATGTTGTGTTTGACGATCTGGTTGCATAAAATAATAATTATCGATCTCACTAAAATTCTGTTTAATAAAATCATAATTTATTTGCAATGCATATCCTTTATATATTTCTGTTTCCTCTGTATGCGCCATACCATGAATTTCTTGCGTATTAACAATATAAAAGGTCCCCTCTTTAACAATAATTTCTCTTGTATCTATATACAGCCTCAATTCCCCTAATATCGGCATTAAAATCTCAATACTATTATGCCAATGTTTTGCAGTCTTAGTAAGATGATCTTCAAAATATAAATCAATTAGTTTGATCGGTAAATCATAATCAAGCTCTATTTTCTCATACTGTATCATATTATCTCCTACTTTATTTTTATATTTCTTATTAAAAATATAACACAAAAATATATGATCAATCCAAACTTTTTTAATATTCAAGAAAAATAATAAGAGCATAGGATGATCTATGCTCTTAAATAAATAATTTTATTGATTTTCATTATTTTTCATATTTTTAAATGCTGTTGACAACATTAATTTAATTCGATTTAACTGATTAACTTCACTTGCCCCTGGATCATAATCAATTGCAACAATATTACTTTCAGGATAAGCCTTACGTAAAGCCTTGATTGCTCCTTTACCAGTAACGTGATTTGGTAAACAAGCAAATGGCTGCATACAAACAATATTTGGAGCTCCTGATTCTATTAATTCAATCATTTCACCAGTCAAAAACCAGCCTTCACCTGTTTGATTTCCAATTGAAACAATCGTACTTGCTTTATCAGCTAAATGTTTGATTGCAGCTGGTGGATCAAAACGTTTAGATTTCTTTAATGCTTTAATCATATCATGACGCAATAGATCCACAAACTTCATGGCAAGATTGCAAAGTCTAACTGCATTTTTAGATGCATGAAAATGCTTATTTTCAAAATCCGTACTATAAAAACAGTATTGGAAGAAATCAATTAGATCTGGCATTACAGCTTCGCCACCTTCACGCTCAATAATTTCAACAATTTCATTATTTGCAGTAGGATGGAATTTAACCAAAATCTCACCAACTAAACCAACTCGTGGTTTTTTTATGTCTAATATTGGTAATTCATCAAATTCTTTAACGATTTGATAAACATTTTTTCTAAAAGTAGAAATATTACCATTTTTTACATTTTCCTGACAACGTGTTACCCAAGATTCATATAATTCATTAGCACTATTAGCAACTGCTTCATATGGTCGAACACGATATAAAATTCTCATAAACAAATCACCATACATTGCCCCAATAATAACTTTTTTAGCTAATGGTAAGGTTATTTTGAAACCTGGATTATTTTCAAGTCCTTGTAAGTTAGCTGAAATTACCGGTACTTGCGGCATTCCTGCATCTTGTAAGGCTTTTCTAATAAAAGCGATATAGTTAGTTGCTCGACATCCCCCACCTGTTTGTGAAATAATTACTGCCGTTTTATCCAAATCATACTTACCACTCAATAATGCTTCCATAATTTGACCCGTTACTAAAATACTTGGGTAGCAAGCATCATTATTTACATATTTCAATCCTGCATCAACAGCTCCCTTATCAACCGAAGGCAAGACTACTAAGTTATAACCTGATTCTTGCATAGCTGTTTCAACAAACTGAAAATGTATAGGTGACATTTGTGGACATAGGATCGTATATCCTGATTCTTTCATTTCTTTTGTAAATGGAACTTTTAATGGTTGATATTTAGGATAAATTTGTTTTTTATTTTTAGCTTGTTTTTCAATCGTTGCTTTAAGTGAACGAATTCTAATTCTAATTGCCCCTAAATTACTACCTTCATCTATTTTTATTAGTGTATATATTTTATGACGAGCTTTTAAAATATCAGCTACTTGATCACTTGTTACAGCATCTAAACCACAACCAAATGAAGTAAGCTGAATCAATTCAAGATTAGGCTGAGTTGCGACAAATGACGCTGCCCGATATAGTCTTGAATGATAAGTCCATTGATCCACTACCCGCAACTGATCTAGATCCTTATCTAAATGACAAATACTATCTTCTGTTAATACCGCCATTCCTTCAGCAGTAATCAAATCAGCTAAACCATGATTAATTTCTGGATCAACATGGTATGGTCTTCCTGATAAAACAATTCCTGTTAAATTATTTTCTTTGATATATTTTAAAACTGTCTCCCCTTGTTCTTGGATATCTTTACGGCATTTTGCTAATTCATCATATGCTGCATTAATTGCTGCCTTTAATTCTTTATCATCAATACAAAATGCTTTTAATTCATTTTTTAAGTTATTAAATAATGTTTTTGGATTACTTAAATCCATAAATGGATTACGGAAGATTACTGAACTATCAGCTAAGTTATCAACATTATTTCGAATAACTTCTGGATATGATGTTACAACAGGACAGTTATAATGATTATTAGCATTATCAAATTCTTTTCGTTCATATGCTAAACTAGGATAAAAAATATATTTTACACCTTTTTCAATTAACGCTTCAATATGACCGTGAGCTAATTTTGCTGGATAGCAGACACTTTCAGAAGGAATCGATTCAATTCCTTTTTCATATATTGCTTTACTAGAACGTGGTGATAAAACTACACTAAAACCTAATTTAGTGAAAAAAGTATGCCAGAAAGGATAATTTTCATACATATTTAAGACACGAGGAATCCCAACTTTCCCTCTAATTGCCTGTTCTTTATTTAAAGAACGATAATTGAAGACCCGACGATATTTATAATCAAATAGATTTGGCAATTTCTTTGTAGATACAGGTATATTAGCACCTCGTTCACAACGATTACCGCTAATATATTCACTATTATCATTAAATGTAGATACTGTTAACATACAGTGATTTGTACATTTTTGACAATATCTTATTTCACTATGACAGCAAAACTGTTCTAATTCCTCTTTAGTTAGTAATGTTGTTGGTTGTCCTTGATAACTTTCTCGAGCTAATCGAGCGATTCCAAACGCTCCCATTAAACCAGCGATATCCGGACGAATTGCATTGACTCCAGATTCTTTTTCAAAAGCTCTTAAAACTGCTTCGTTATAAAAAGTTCCTCCCTGAACTAGAATACTATCACCTAAATCATCTTTACTTCTAAGCTTGATTACCTTGTATAAAGCATTTTTTATTACAGAATATGATAAACCAGCACTAATATCTTCAACTTTAGCCCCTTCTTTTTGAGCCTGTTTTACTTTAGAGTTCATAAAAACAGTACAACGGCTTCCAAGATCGATCGGTGCTTTAGAATTCAATGCTAAAGCAGCAAACTCACTTACTTCATAACCTAATGATTTTGCAAATGTTTCAATAAAAGATCCACATCCACTTGAACATGCTTCATTTAATAAAATATCTTGAATGATTCCATCTTTGATTTTAATGGCTTTCATATCTTGTCCACCAATATCTAAGATAAAGCTAACATCTTTTTTAAAATATGTAGCAGCTTTGTAGTGAGCCATAGTTTCAACTTCACTCATATCAATTTTCATCGCTGCTTTAATCAAAGCCTCACCATATCCTGTTACACCACTATATACTAATTTTACTTTTGGAGGCAAAAGATCATATATTTCTTTTATAATCTTAACAACAACGTTTAATGGATTTCCTTCATTAGAATCATAAAATGAATATAATAATGAATCGTTATCATCGATCAATACCGCTTTAGTTGTCGTTGATCCAACATCAAGTCCTAAATATACATTACCAATATAACTTTTAAGATCATTTTTTCTAACTTTATCAATATAATGACGATGTCTAAATTCATTCCTATCATCATCATCTACAAATAATGCTGGTAATGTATTTTCATTAGCTAACATACTATCATCAATATTTTCTAATTTATTAATCAGCGTTTCAATATCCGTTATACTTGTTTCTTCCTTAGCTAATAACGTTGCTCCCATCGCAACAAATAATTGTGAATTATCAGGAAAAATGATATCTTCATCTTTAAGATTTAAAGTTTCTATAAAACGCTGTCTTAGCTGATCCAAGAAAAATAATGGTCCACCTAAAAACGCAACTTTACCCCTTATTGGTTTTCCACAAGCCAAACCACTAATCGTTTGATTAACTACAGCTTGAAAAATAGAAATAGCGATATCTTCTTTGTTGGCACCTTCATTGATCAAAGGCTGTACATCTGTTTTGGCAAACACTCCACAACGTGAAGCGATCGGATAAATCATCTGATAATTTTTTGCTAATTCATTAAGTCCCTTAGCATCAGTTTGTAATAACGATGCCATCTGATCGATAAAAGCTCCTGTCCCGCCTGCACAAGTACCATTCATTCTCTGTTCCAAAGAACCTTGGAAATAAGTAATCTTAGCATCTTCTCCACCTAACTCAATAGCCACATCGCATTCAGGTATATATGTTTCGATTGTTTTAGTACATGCTATTACTTCTTGAACAAATTTAATATCTAAATATTCAGAAAGCGACAATCCTCCAGATCCGGTCATTACAGCAGTTATTTTAAGATTACCAAATTTTGCTAATACTTCATTTATTAATGTTTTAATTGTAGCCTGTATATCTGAATAATGCCGCTCATACTTTGAATAAATACATTCATCATCTTGATCTGTAATATAAATTTTTATCGTAGTTGACCCAACGTCAATTCCCATGTAATAATTCTTTTCCATTTTGTTCTCCTACTCTAAATTCTTTTTTATCTTACTCATTAATCTTATTAAATCATTGATTTCCTGTTCATCTAAATCTTTAACTAATATTTTCTCAAGCTTTTGAATATGTGCTTCTAAAGTATTACTAAATTCATAAGCTTTATTAGTTAATACAATTTGTTTTAATCTAGCATCATAACCAACGTTGACTCTTTCAATATATCCATTACTTTCCAAACATTGTAACAATCTTGTTGCACTTGAACGACGAATATTAAATGTAATTTCAATATCTTTTTGAAAAATATCTTTATTTTGATGTTCACAAAGATATCCCAAAACTAGTCCTTGCGGCCCAGTTAAATTGTTATGTTCTTTACTAAAGCCAATCTCATTTAAACAACGACTGATCATATTTGCTAAAATTCTTATTTCCATTCCGATATGTTTTTCATCCATCATTTTTCTCCAACTTTGTTAGTTTGCTAACATTATATACTAATGTCGAAAGATGTCAACTTTTATGCTTTCATAATATAAAGAAAAATGTAAATGTTTTAAACAAGATCAATTAAAAAAAGATTCAAATCTTTTAAATAGATTTGAATTCATTTTAATCATTATTTGAAATTTTATAAAAATATCGACAAGTGCCTATCATGACTGCACTTTTCATCAATTCAGTATTTACCCATAGCGCTAAATCATAAAAACTTCGATTTGAAAAAGGCCATTTAGTATATTGCTTTGATTGTAATTGCTCAAGGGTCAAACCAGATAATTTTTTGATCCACTGATCATGTAGATAATCGACTTCTTCAATACTCTGCTTTACACTTCCTGACCACTGAACATCTTCTATATTTAACTTACCCTCACCAAACGAATGATCTAGAACCTTCCGCCACCAATAAATAGTATACCATATCATCCATGCTGCACTAGCTGATTCATGATATTTATCATTTTGCGAATGATCTACTTGCCATTTTCCATTTAAAAATTGAATCTGTAGACCATTTTGTTCTTTACACCATAAAGCTTCATCATCCGTTAAATCTTTAACATGATCTAAAAATAGCTTCCAGCTAATATCTAATTGAAATAAAATATTTTCTACGCGCATTCTTTTCTCCCTAATCATTACTAAACTTTTCCAATGACTCATTTTTATTTTCTATAATATTTTGATATGTAAATAGGTATCCTAAAAAACACCAGGCTAATGTTGCTGATAAAGAATATATATAGAACACTCCATAATCAGACAATCCACCTATAAATTCACTTAAAACAATCATTACAAACATCTGAATAATGAAATATATTTCTTTACCATGACTTTTTTTCAAAACATTAAAACACATTAAAACACATTTAATAAAAAATATTACAAACAAAATAAACCCTATTAATCCTGTCGTTACTAACGCCTCAAGAAAAACATTATGACTATGAACAACCTGAACTGCCCAATATTCAATAACATCTGTTTCCTGGCTTCCAATTTTTTTAAAATTATTAGCGCCAATCCCAATCAAAGGCTCATCATGCCATATTTCTAACGCTGTTTTAGTCAATGAAATCCGTCCATTAGAAACCTCATCAATTATTGTCAACCCTTTATTAAAATCATCAATATTACCAGATATTAATAAGCGCCCTGCTTCTTTGATTTTATCCATTTGAAAACGACTTGTCTCTTTTGAAGCAATTCCTTGCACCTGCGGTACGATCTCTACAAGCTGTTGACCAAGTAAACTTGCTGATACAATTACTGCTACTAAACCAGATACTAACATCAATCTTTTAAACAGAGTATATGGTCTTCGTCGAATTAAAAAATAGTAGCCGACCATGATAATTATAACAACTAAAATTATTAATGCTACACGACATTTTGTCAAAAGAATATAAACAATTTGTATCCCTATGTTGATTAAATACCAGAATTTACCTCGAAACTTCTCTCTTACAGCAATTAGTGCCAATACAATTGTAATGCACGCTAAAAAAGCTGCTGGATTACAATTAAAATAAATACCAAACAAACGACTTCCAACCATTCCTAGAGTCCAGCCATTAGCTAGGCTAGAAAAATGAACTATATACATTCCAATTGAAATTATTGATGCTAATCCAACCAAAACATTAACAAGAGGAATAATCGCTTTTACTTCATCAACAATATTTTTTTTGGTCATTGACCGAGGATTATTAAAAACTAAGAAATATATAACTAACTGCATGATTGCAATTACATATGAATTTAAATCACTATAACTGTTTTTTAATGTTGCAATCAACAATACAATTCCTTGAATCATCATCAAGATACTGTAATTATTTTTTATTCCAAATTCTTTTTTATAAATATCATGGATAACAATTATAACTGCCCACAATAATAATGGTAAAAACAAATAATTAATTTCAATACCAAAATAACCTAAAGCCAGAGTATTGATAAACATATATATAATAAAACATAATTTATAGTACTTGCGATTAAAAACCATTTTCTTTTCTCTCCAATTTATTAATCTTATTATACCATTATTATAAAAAAATAAAATAAAAAAGGAGCTCGAATATTAAGCCCCTAATGTGTTAATCCCTTCAATTCACTATCTTTAATTTCTTTGCCCTCTTCAACTTTATTAATCAATTCACGAACTCTTTCGATATGGCTTTCAAAAGGCTTCATAACATCAGATTTAGTTCCATACATTGAATATGTCTCATAGCAGTCATAGTATTCACCCTCAATTTGAACATTTATAATATTCCAATCAGCCATATCATTAAGCTGCATATTCAATAATGAGCGAATTTCATCACTTGACATGTCAGTTTCAAAAGTACCTTCAAGAGCACTTAATACATTATCAAAATTAGTAATGATCTTTGGTGATAAGGCCTTATCCATCAATGCTTTCAAAACTTTCTGTTGATTTCGTCCTCTTGCAAAATCACCTAATTTCAAATGTTTACGCTCTCTTACAAAGCATAATGCTTTATCTCCATCCATTTCATTTAAACCTTCAGTAATATGATAGTTACCATGTAATGTGATAAAATCTTCATCCGATTCCACCGTTATACCGCCTAGAGCATCAACTATATTAGTCATTCCACTGAAATTCGTTCGGACAAAATAATTGATATCCATATCCAACAAATCTTGAATTGTATTAATCGTTTCGCTTGTCCCAAAATTACCAGTATGTGTCAGTTTATCCAATTTCCCATTTGAATGTAACTCTATTTCACAATCACGAGGTATACTTGTCATTAAGATCTGCTTAGTTTTAGGGTTGACAGTAACGATTAGATTAACATCGCTACGAGATACAGTTTTTAAGCTGCCATAAACATCAATTCCAGTAACATAAACTGAAAATGGCTTTTCTGTTACATCTGTTTTCTTTGTAGTTACTTCTAATTTAGCATCATAGGTATATGAAGTAATAACTTTAGTTTCATCATTAAAAGCTTCATGATTAACTTGTAACATACTTCGATATTGCTCACCAGCAACGATACAGTCGACTTCTCCACTGTATAAAGCATCCGCTAATTCTATATAATTATCATACTTTTGATATTCTTGTTCACCTATTTCATCTTCCATGTCGGCTAGAGCAGTTGTTAGAGTTGTTGAATCCTTTTCATAAGTTACACCAAATTTTTTTCCACTTAAAGTCTTTTTAGTAATATCACTATCTTTTAAAGCAATTACAGAAATTACATATTGTTGTCCTGTAGCATCACTTACTTTATCGATGAATCTATCACCACGTGAAATCATCGTACAGCCAATTACTAAAACGATACTAATTAATAAACTAATAACTTTCGTAATCCCACTTCTTTTACTTACAGGATCCTTTTTTTCCCCACTATAAATAATTCCAAAAAAACCGCACAATAATATCAATAATCCAGCTATAATTCCAATTAGATACTTTGTCGGAACTAAATTAAGTTTAAAGATAAAATAAACAACAGTTATTGAAATAATTAACTGAATCCCTAAAATAAAATACTTTGATGTTAAAAATCTTAAAAACTTATTATTTCTCATTTGTCTACCTCAACTCCTTATTAGTTTACCCTATGATACCTAAAATATCCAAATTCGTCAAATAATAACAAAATAATCCTTATTTAGCTAAACTTTTTAATCACAAATTCTTTTTACTACTTCATTCCTTATATAATTTTCAAATAAAACGCATCTAAAAAAGCATAGGCGTAACCCGTCTATGCTTTTACTCATCCATCTTTTCAACTGTTGGATCAATTCCTGCTTTATCTAATACAGCATGAACAACATTTCTTTTACCACTTTCACTACCTTGAGAAGTACAAGTTGATAAAGTAATTACTGGATTTGATAAAGATTGATCAAAATCAACATTAATACTGCTCGTTTTTAACATTTCCTGATAAAAAGACTGAATATCAGTTACCGAAGTATTATATAGAACACTTTTTTCAGGAATAATATGTGCTGCCACTACCTTATATCTGCTTACAGTACCATCTGGTAAATAAATATATATATATGGATGTTCATTTGCAAAATCTTGGTCGGTATATGACTTGATATTATTAAACATCGAACCATTTTTCATATTATGACCATAAATAACTGTGTTTAAATCTGCAAACGGATTTTCATTTTCACTTGCAATAAAAATAGAACCAGCTCTAAATTCTTTTTTATCAATATCACTATGAATATAAGTATCATTAGTCTCTCCTTGTAAAATTGGATAACTAACTTTCGTATCAGGGATATCGATCCACCCTTTAACATCAGGATTTCTTTTTAAAAGAGCATCGAAATCAATTTTTTTATATGATCCTTGTTCTGTTGTTTCTTCTGTTACATATGTCTCTTCGATTTTTTTATTACTATCATCCATCTGTTTATATTCTAGTAAAATTGATGCCAAATTATAAGCACTATAACAAAATACACAAACACATACTAATAAAATGATTTTTCTAATTAAATCCTTAAATCCGGTTGGCTTTATTCTTTCAACAAAGCTCTTTTTTTCTCTAGCCATTATACATTAAACTTAAACAACATGATATCGCCATCTTGACCAACATATTGTTTTCCTTCCTGTCGAATCTTACCAGCTTCTTTTAATGCATGTTCACTGCCATATTCAACCAAATCTTCAAAACTATAAGTTTCTGCTTTTATAAATCCTCTTTGGAAATCACTATGAATGATTCCTGCCATCTCTGGAGCACACATTCCTTCTTTAAAAGTCCATGCTCTTACTTCTTGTACTCCTGCTGTAAAAAATGTTCTTAGACCTAATAACTTATAAGCTTCTTTAATTAGTTTATCTAAACCACTTTCTTCTATTCCTAAATCTTGTAAAAACAGATCTTTATCTTCCTTTTCCATTCCTACCAATTCACTTTCAATCTTAGCACAAATCGGTACTACATCTGCACCTTCACTAGATGCAAATTCAACTACTTTATTGTAGTGCGGATTACTCTTTGGATCCTCTAAATCTTCTTCTCCTAGATTTGCTACATAGATAATTGGTTTCATCGTAAGCAAAGTATATTGTCTTACAATTGCCATTTCTTCTTTTGAAAAATCAATTGTTCTAGCTGATTTATTAGCTTCAAGCGCTGCTTTTAATTTTTCTAAAATCGCAATTTCAATTTTTGCATCTTTATCTCCTGACTGAGCCTTTTTACCTAAACGGCCAATTCTTCTTTCAACCGTTTCCAAATCTGCAAAAATAAGTTCTAAATTAATAGTTTCAATATCTCTGATAGGATCCACATCACCATCTACATGAGTTACATCTTTATCTCTAAAACATCTTACTACCTCGCAGATAGCGTCAGTTTCTCTGATATTCCCTAAAAACTTATTTCCTAAACCTTCACCTCTACTAGCCCCTTTTACAAGACCAGCAATATCTGTAAATCCAAATGTTGTGGGAACTGTTTTTTTAGGATTGATCATTTCTGTTAATTTATCTAATCGATAATCAGGTACCTCAACTACTCCTACATTAGGATCAATTGTTGCAAACGGATAATTTGCAGCTTCTACTTGTGCATTTGTTATTGCATTAAATAATGTAGATTTACCAACGTTTGGTAATCCAACAATTCCTGCTGTTAATGCCATCTATATCACTCCATTCATATGCTCTTATATTCTACTTAATCTATTGTAAAAAAGCAAGTTTGTTTATTTTATTATAAAATTTCATCATCTTTCCTGCAATGTCTAAAATAATTTATTGTAATTATTTTTCTTTTTATTTCCTATTTTTTAATATATACTTGATATAACGATTACCGTTATATCAAATAAGAAAAGAGGAAAATAATGTTTAATCAAATTGATATTCATGGTTGTACAACTAATGAAGCAAAAGTTAAATTAGATAATTATTTAAACAGTCTTAATCCTTTGATCAATGAAGTCACAGTCATTCATGGCTATTCAAGTAAGATTTTACAAAACTATGTAAGAAAACAATATAAACATAAAAAAATACTTCGTAAAATTCTAACTATGAATGATGGCACAACTATTTTAATCTTAAAAAGATAAGGAGTTATCATGGAACTATTTTATCAAAATATGTTACAACAAATTCGTAACCATCCAATTTTAGAAAATACAATTATTAACTTTACTAAATATATTCCAATCATTACTTTTATCATTTATCCTAGTATTTTAATTTATTTATTTATAACAAAAAGCACACTATTACTTGCAACAATAATAAAACCTTTAGTCTCTTTTATTATTGTTACTATTTTTAGAAAGATCATAAATCGTAAACGTCCTTATGAAGCTATGAATATCAAGCCCCTATTAATGCATAAAGCTGGTGAATCTTTTCCTAGTCGCCATACTGTTAGTGCATTTGCTATTGCTTTAGCCTGTATAAATGTGTATCTGCCTTTAGGTATCATAATGCTTATTTTAGCGTTTATCGTTAGTTTTTCTAGAATCTTATGTGGTGTTCATTATATAAGTGATGTAATTTGTGCAATTTTAATTGCTATTTTTGTAGCTATTTTATAATAATATGAGGTACAATAGAATTATAGCGAGGTAATATAAATGAAAAGTAATTTAAATGTTTGGCAAGAATTATATACAGTTATCCAACAGTGGAACGAAATAAAACCATGGACGTATATTGGAAGTAATGACTGGATCAAAATAAGTTTTGAAAATGAAGATAGTTTTTACTGCTCTATTATGGGACAAATGAATGACTGTATTGGTATTTCAATCTACACAGGTGATGAAGGTTATAGTGACTTGATGTCTATTACTGCTGAGCCTATCGACAAATCAGTAACAAAATATTTAATGTACGATCAAACGTGTTTAACTTTCTATATGGGAGATCGTGAAGAAGTTCCTACTCAACAAAAAAAGATCATTAAAGAATTGGGGTTAAAATTTCGCGGCCGTGGTAATTGGCCATATTTTATATCTTATAAGAAAAGATATTTTCCATATCATATCAATGATGAACAAGCGCAGATTTTCATTAAAGTAATCAAAAAGTTAATCGAAATCGTAACAGCCTATGCTAATCATGAAATTGATATTAAATTTAATGAAGAAGAAATTATTAACGCTTATCAAAGTAATGGTCAATGGTTCTATGAACCTTTATGTTTACCTGAGGCATTTGATAAATTCACTCCAATTGAAATAGATGATGAAGAGATTTTACAACAAATCCATTCGGCATCTGACAATAATCATGGTCTTATTATGGATTTAACATATTTAAATATTTCTATCTCTGATAAGAGTTATCCGCGACCAATTAATTCATTGTTGTTTATCGTTCTTGATGAAGAATCGCAAATGATTCTCGGAACTCATTTACTTGATCCTGAAGATGATGAAATTAGTTTAGTCTTATCGTTTTTAGTAGACTATATTTTAAAAACTGGAAAGCCTAGTCGTCTTTTTGTTCGAAATCCAATTATTTGGGCGGCAGTGGTAGATATTTGTGAAAAAATTGATATTGAATTAATTGTAACTCCATTACAAATGGTTGATTCGATCACAGAAGATATGGTTACTGCTTTAAACAAATAACATGATAGTTAAATAAGCTGATCAAATTAGCTTGATTAATACATAGAAAAAGCATGAATTTAAATTTCATGCTTTTTCTTATTGCACTTTTTTATTTATGTGCTCTTCTTTTTTTGTTTGCTGCTAATACTACTGTTGCTAATGCTAATCCTGCTACTGAGTATCCTAAGCTTGCACTATCTCCCGTCTTGATACTTGCTGTTGTATCTCCTGCTTTTACTACTGTGTTTGTTACACCTTCATTTACTGATGCACTTAGTACTTCAGCTTCTACTAATCCTTCGATTGCACTGCTTAATGCCTCTGCTGCGGCATTTACTTCTTCTTGTGTTGCATTAGCATTTGCCATTGCTGTATTTGCATTTTCTAATGCTAAGCTTACTGCTGCCCATGATTCTGGACTATAGCTTGCTGCATTTAATCCGTTTACTTTATTAATCAAGTCATTTAATACATCTTTATTTGGTATTAATCTTAAGCTTAAATATGCTCTTGCTAGGCTGTTATATGCTTCATCTACTTCTTCTTGGAAGGCATTTTCATCTGCTAAGACATTATTTGCTGTTTCTAATGCTGCTGCAAATACTTTCCATGTTGCTTCTGTATACAATGCTTCATCTTTTCCGTTTACCATATTTACTAGTGAACGTAATGCTGCTTTATCTCCTTTGATAAAGTCTAACATTTGAATTGCTGTTGCTAATCGATCAAATGATGCATCTACTGCTTCTTGACTAGCTGTAGCATCTGCTAATAATACTTTTGCTTCTTCTAATGCTGCATTGAATTCATTTGCTACTGCTGGTACTACTTTTGCTAATTCTTCTTCACTTACATTGTTTGCTACTTCTACTGCAATTGATAATGCTGTTTTATCAACAGTCTTAGGAATCAGTGCCTTAATAGCATCATTTAGTGCAGCTACTGCTTCATCAATTTCTGATTGTGTACTTGCTGTTTCTAACAATATATTAGCATTAGCTAAAATTGTTATGAAATCAGCTTTTTCAACACCATCTTGGTAATAATTCAAATTAATTGTTTTTGCTGCTTCAATCGTTTCAATTAAAAGTGCTTTATTTATTTCCTCATTAATACCAACTATTCGTATTTCGGCTGCACTTCCAAACTCTCCTGAAGTCTCTATCGGAACAATTCTTACATTTGTTGCTTTTACTTTATCAAAAACAGCTACTTTCCAATCATTTGATTTATCCCACTCTCCTTGTAGAACTTTTTCATAAGTCTCTCCATCATCATTACTAATGTAGATCTCATATTTTAAGAATTTTCCATTGTCACCACTTTGTCGCGGTAAATAACGTACTCCACATACTGTTTCTTCATTAGCTAGTTGAATATCGATCCAGCGATCTTTTATATCAACTATTCCGCCACTATAATTTGTATGCCAAATACTACTTATATTATTATCTAACACATTCGCTGCTGGCCCTTCACTTCCACTTGTCGAATGCTGACTTTTAGCAATTGCTTTTTGTCCTTCTGTTGAAAGTATCTTACAATTACCCATACTTGTTACTTTAACTGTATAAGTTGTAGAATTAGCTTGCATTTCTGATTTCACAACAATTTTAACGTTTTTCTCCATCAATGCACTATCTAATTTTACTATATAAGTATCCCCATTTTCTACTTTATTACCATCAACATATACTATAGCTTTTGAACTAGATGATACTGGTTTAATGCCAATTTGTCCAGCTTGTGCTCCAATATCCACAGAATAATCATAGACTGTCTTATCAAATTCTTTATCTAATTTGCCACTAGTTACCTCTAAATCTTTCAAACTGCTATCTTTATCAAGAGTACTTGTATCAACTGCATTTTCTTCAGTTACGATCCAGACTGGATTACCAGCTAAAACCTTTTCTTCTATAGTACCATTATAAAAATTAACAGTTACCTTTTTATCATTTAAAAGTTTTACACTTACGTTTGAAACCACATCTTCAAAAGGAGTGATAGTAATTAAATCATCTGTTACATCAACTACTGCATTATAAGCTTCAAAAGTTCCGTCTGCTTTTTCTACAACATATGCTTTTGTTAAAGCTACTTCACCCATTGCTTTAAACACTTCATGGACATCGTTATCGCAGGCAGCTCCTTGAACAACGCTTCCTCCCATAGCTGTGTAACCTGGTACCCATGTATTTTTTGGTGCTCTCCACCAATAACTGATCATTGGTACATATTCTTCGCCAATTGTTTTTCTAACATGTTTTCCTACGATCTTATCATCGATAGATGCTTCTTCATCTTTTACAAAGAAGTTTGTATCTCTTTGAGGGTCAGCAATAAATGCCCAGTTCAATATTCCATCATAACCCATCAACTGTGCACATGACCCCATGGCATTCATACCCCGTTCTAAATATTCTACATTCCCAGTTAATTCATAAAGGTTAAACAAGCCATATATACTCCATGCACTCCAGCCATGAGGTGAGTTCATCATATTTGGTGCTGTAGATGTTAATCCCATTTCCACATCATATTGCGCTTCCCAAAATCTTAATGTTCCACCATTCATTCTTGAGTCTGGAATAATACTTTGTTGATGTGATGTATGACGCTCCATATATTTTTCTGCTGCTTCAGCATATTTTTGTCTCTCTTTACTACCAGCTGGGAACATAAGAGCAAATTCACTTAGTTGTGTAATAGAACATGAATTAGCACCATCTTCAAAAGTCGCTTGTCCTTCAGTATCAAAATTACCATCTACCCGCACTAACTTATCCATTGCCTTTGTAAGAGAAGCCATATGTAAATCATAACGTTCTCTATAATATTCTCTATCACTTTCACTAAGAGTATTATCTTCCATTAAATCTTTTTCAACATAAACTAATTCCATAATTGATTTAGCCGGATAAATAACTGAGGTATAATCAGTGCTGCCATTATAATAACCACCATCTGCTTTTTGTTTTGTCATCAAAAAATCTGCCAATACTTCAGCTTTTTTCAATGATTCGATATTTCCAGAACTTTGATATTGATCTACAAATATCCCCAATGTTGTCGAATGATTTTGAATTCGATCTTGCCATGAAGTTGGTAAACCAGTATCAACATCATACATTAAAGGATATATTTCTTCAAATTTTTCATCAATCTGATCGTCCCATAATGCATCTGGAAAATATTTTTTAGCTATATAAGCTGAATATAGTCCATAATAAGATTCACCGTGTGAAGTACCTTTTTGCGGTGCTTCTACAGCCGCTTCTCTTGCTTTTTTTATATACCATGACCAATCTTTACGAATGCTCAGATTCATTTCAGCTATATAACCCTCAGCATTTTCAGCTGTTATTTTATAAACACCTTCTAACTTATCAGCAGCTTCAAAAACAGCTTTATAATTACCATCAGATTCCTTTTCAATATCTAATTTTGAAATATTGCCTTCTGGATCTTCTATCGTCAGTTTATTATCTTTAATTGCTGATTTTGATAAAATCGTAATTTGACTTTGTTCTCCTTGAGCTAATGTATACCGATCAGCATCAAACATTGGTAAATCAGTGTTTTTGGCTATTACTTCTTTTACATCCTCAATTGCATTTAATGTTATTACAGGCTTTAAATAAATATTCCATGTTTTCTCTTCACCAGGTGCTAATTTATCTAAACCTTGAGGATGTCTTTCAGGAAGCTTACCAGATTGAAGAACATCTAAAGATGCCGAATAAATACGATGAGCACCACTTTGATAATCCAAAGTATAAGAAGCAACAGGACTATCAGTTGCAATTGTCATCAATCTACCTGATGGCGTTGATAAATATCCCCAGGCATGTGTTTTTTCACATCTTATCAAAGTAGGGAATAATTGATCGTTATAATCTGGATATTTTTCAAGATACGTATTAAATCCTAGTTGAATACTTGCCTGATCTATTTTAGATTCTTCATCTAAATTGTTTTTTATTGCAGCACTAACTACCATCTGATCAAGTTCATTTACACTATAACCTATTGTAAACGTTAGATTCTTCCCATTATTTTTATAAGTCCCAGTGTAAATCTTATTTCCCTGATCATCTTCATCAACAGACGAAAGAATAACTTTTTCGCCATTAAGTGTCCATACAAAACCGCTATACTGATCTTGACGAACTGGAATATTATACATTTCATCAGCAATTTTAGTTTTTAATTCAGAAATCTCACCTCCACTATGATTAATTATCCAATTATCTGTTTTAATTGTCTCATCTATGTTTACTGGTGCTTCATTAGATACTGTTATTGCACTAACATTCATATTTGCCCAAGTAGAGTCATATCCTTTTGTAACAATAGCCCGTATCTTTACTTCATCGTTTACTTGAGATGTTCTATATTGAATTCTAGCTACTTGATAATTAGTTGTATCAGGTATAGTACTAGAGCTTCCAAAAGAACTACTATATTGTATAGTATCATTTACCAAAACTTCTAATTTTACATCAGCAGCCCATGCTCCAGCGTAAAAATTAATATATTTCATTTCTTTACTTCCAGGAAGTTTAAATTCTATTCCACTTCCTTCACCTTGAAACACATAAGCTTTATGACCATTATTTTCTTCTACAGGACTTATCCCATCATTATATGAGAAAGCTGTTTTTGTTTTTTCGCTAATTGGTGTTCCTTGAGCTTTCCCAATCAAAGTAACATCACTTATTAAATGAGTTTCTACATCTTTACGATTATACTCACTTAATACAGGATCATTAAGATATAACCAATCAACACTTCCTTCTTCACTAAGATTTACTGCTGAAGGTGCAGTTTTCATTATGCCACCAATAATACTACCATCATCTTCTATGCGACGAGTTCCCAATGTAATACCGCCAATGTTCATATTACCCCAGTTATTATCGTATGTATGATTTACTTTTATAATAACTTTTACTGTATCATCAACACTGTCAGTATGATAATCAATTTTCAGAGTTTGATATTTAGCAGGACTTCCTGCTGTAGTATCATTACTTCCAAAGATTTCTGCATAAGCTTCTTCACCATTGATTTCTACAGTGACTTTAATATCCGCCGCCCATGCTCCTGTATAAATATCTAAACATCTATTTTCAACACTTCCTGGGACTTTAAAAGAAAAACCATTATTTGCTCCTGTAAATACCAGCCCTTTTTTATTTACTTCAGGAGACATTAAATTAGACATTCCATCACTATAAACAAAATTTGTCTCTACATTAGTAGTAACATAATCGCAATTACCAATTAAAGTCATTTCTGTAATTCCTGCATCTAATACATTTTTGCGATTAAAACTGCCAAATTGTGCTGAATCCATATGAATCCAATCAATATCTCCCTGCTTTGATAAATTCACATATTCCGGTGCTTTTATCAATTCACCTTGCACTAATCCTTCACTTAAAGAAGATCCATAATTCTGTTCTTTATCTGATAAAGCGATTCCCTGAATACTTTGGTTACCATATGTAGTATCAAATACTTCTATTGTCTTGATCACTACTTTTACTTCATCAGATTCATTATCTGTATAATAAGAAAATTGCGTCAAATAACTTTCAGCACCACTCGTTGTCGCTGTTTTACCATGAATATTAGAATATTGTATTTTATCATTGATATAAACAGTCAATTCGACTTGTGATGCCCATGATCCAGTAAATACCGATACATATCTTTTTTCAAGACTGGCTGGCAAAATAAAAGATGTCATTCCTCCTAGACCATTGATAACCTGTCCTTTATGATTATCACTTGGCGAACCGGAATAAACAAAATTTGTATCCGTATCATTCATAATTTGAGCAAGATTACCTTCTAATTTAACATCTCTAATCTGATTTATAGCTGATCCTGCCCATTGAGATTGTGTTTTTACATTACAATGAATCCAGCCAAGATTTCCATTTTCTTCTAAATCAGCAGTAGCTGGAGCTCGTTTTATTGTTCCCTCCACATAATCAGATTGCTCAAAATCTGTTTTTCCAACTGCTGCAACTGGTAATTTAAAAGTCTGTAATCCAGTAATTGTCATTACCATTACTAATAAACAAACTCCTATTTTTTTCCAAATCTTTCTTCCCATAAATATCCTCCTTTTATTCGCATTAATTTTATCGTATTTTCCCTGATTTATTGCTTTTTATCTGTTCTTTTCCCTCCTTTATGCAAACACATCATCTTTAATCATGATATCATTTGTAAGCGCTTACGTCAATTTTTAAAAAAATAACAAATAATGTTCATCATTATTTGTTATTTATAAACTTTTAAAAACAATTAAGCACCTTTCTTCGTTTTAAATAATTTTTTAAAATCAAAGAATGCTACTAAAACACCTAATGCAATCAATAAAATTGCAAAGATCAATTGTAATCCTGATGTCAAGAAATCAAGTGTTCCTGTAGTCATCCATGTATTAACAATATTGTATACTGAAATACCTAATGAACTCAATGTAACAACTAACATTATACACATTGGAATGTATAACATAAATCCTTTACGACCAGTAACCTTTAAAAATACTGATAACGAAATTAATACCATTGCTGCTAATAATTGGTTTGCAGAACCAAATAATGGCCAAATATTATTGTAGCCACCAAGTGATAATAAATAGCCACAGAAAAGTGTTAAAATCGTAGCAAAATACTTATTTGTAAGTAACTTATTTATACTTGAAGCTTCTTGTGAATTAGAAACTTCAAATAATTCTTGAAATGACAAACGTCCAATTCTTGCAACCGCATCTAATGATGTAAGTGCTAAAGCTGATACAAACATTGTCATAATACAAATACCCCATTCTTGAGGTAACCCAAGTTTTGAAACAAAAGCTGTGACCCCTACTGAAAATTTAGTAAAAGGTGTTGCTCCTTCAGCAGTAACCAACGAAGCTAATTGATCTGTTAATACCCCATCACTTACTAATTGAGTCAAAGATCCAACAACCACTACTACCAAAATAGCAAGTAATGATTCTAATAACATTGAACCATAACCTACTTGTAACATATCTTTTTCATTCTTTATTTGTTTACTGCTTGTTTCAGATGATACTAATGAGTGAAAACCAGACACTGCTCCACATGCTATTGTAATAAATAATGTTGGAAATAAATAACTGCCTGATTCACTCTTAAATCCTGTAAATGCAGGAAGTGAAATAGTTGGATTATAAAAAATAACACCAATTACTGCAGCAGCAATCATCCCTACAAATAAAAATGTAGTTAAATAATCTCGTGGTTGTTTTAATAACCACATTGGTGTAACTGATGCAAAGAAAATATAAATAAAGACAATATAGATCCAAGTATTTTTGCTTAAATAAATTGGACATACGATTCCACCAATCAACATTAAAATAATCAATCCAATTCCAATCAATGCTTGTACTTTACCACTTACATGATATTTCTTTAAAAAGAATCCAAAAACAATTGCCACAACGATATATAACATTGAAATTGATGCAGCTGCTGCATTAGGTTGTAATTTTGATCCATCAACTGCTGAAAAACCATTAAATGTTCCTGCTACC
The DNA here is from genome assembly GCF_946902305.1 of Clostridium sp. Marseille-Q5894. Lineage (NCBI taxonomy): Bacteria > Bacillati > Bacillota > Clostridia > Eubacteriales > Clostridiaceae > Clostridium > Clostridium sp. Marseille-Q5894. The sequence continues at coordinate 234,561 of NZ_CAMPPT010000004.1, forward strand.
ATATCTGCAAAAGCAGCGATAACTAATAATGTAAATAACCAGCAAAACAAAAAGAATAATTTCTTACCTGTTTTTCCAATATATTCTTCAATTATTCCACCCATTGACTTTCCATTAGACTTAACAGATGCATATAATGCTCCAAAATCCTGAACAGCACCAAAGAAAATTCCCCCAACAAGAATCCATAATACTGTTGGTACCCAACCAAACATTAATGCCATGACTGGTCCTGTTACAGGTCCCGCTCCAGCAATCGATGAAAATTGATGGGCAAATACTTCCCACTTACTACTAGGGACAAAGTCTACTCCATCATCATTTTTTACAGCTGGTGTTTTTGCTTTAGAATCTACACCCCAGGTTTTTTCAAGATAACGTCCATATCCAAAATAGGCTACTAACAGCGCTATCATAGAAATTATTAATAATAGTAATCCATTCATCAATATTCCCCCTTCATACTATTTTATAACATTTACTAGAATACGCTCATAATTTTTGTTTGTCAACATAATAATTTATTACTAAAATAAATTATTTTTGAACTTAAAAAGTGATAAAATAGACATCTTATCACTTTCCTAAATTAAACTGACTATTATATAAATTATAATAATATCCTTTTTTTCTTAATAACTCTTGATGTGTTCCTTGTTCTAAGATTCTTCCTTTATCCATAACTAAAATAATATCTGCATTTTTAATCGTTGATAAACGATGCGCAACAATAAAAGTTGTTCGTCCTTCCATCATAGTATCAAAAGCTTCCTGAATCTGTAATTCAGTTCTAGTATCAATCGAACTCGTAGCCTCATCAAGTATTAACATCGGTGGTTTTGTCAACATGATTCGAGCAATGCAAATTAATTGCTTTTGCCCTTGAGAAAGATTGCCCCCATTTTCATCAATTAATGTATCATAACCATCTGGTAAATTCATGATAAACTTATGCACTCGAGCCTTTTTAGCGGCAGCAATAATTTCATCATCAGTAGCATCATTTTTACCATAAGTTATGTTTGCTTTTATACTTCCTTTAAAAATCCATGATTCCTGTAATACCATCCCATATAATCTTCGAAAATAGTCTCTTTCCATATCTATCGTATTTATACCATCAATACTAATTGAACCACTATTTAAATCATAAAAGCGCATTAATAAATTTATCAATGTTGTCTTACCACAGCCTGTCTTTCCTACAATAGCAATCGTTTGTCCCGGTTTAGCTTCTAGATTTAGATTTTCAATCAATGTTACATTTGGGTCATAGCTAAAAGAGACATTTTTTAAAGTCACATTACCTTGAACACTATTTATTACTTGAGGATCAGTTACAGGAGTTTCTATTGCCTCATCCAACAAACTAAATACTCTTTGACTAGCGGCCAAAGCTGTTTGCATCTCTGTCATAACTGAAGAAATCTCATTAAATGGTTTAGTGTATTGGTTAGCATACGTTAAAAAACTTGATAATAAACCAACACTAAAATGACCATTTAAAACACTTATTGCCCCAAACACCCCAACTGCTCCATATACTAGACTATTTACGAAACGTGTCGTTGGGTTGATCAATGCCCCATAAAACTGTGACTTAACACCACTAATATGCATCCGCTGATTTATTTCTTTAAATCTTTCTTCATTTGTTTTCTCGTAATTAAAAGCTTTGATAATTCGCTGATTCCCTATCATTTCTTCAATATAACCATTCATTTCACCCCGAAGTTCTAATTGTTCTTTAAAATATATGTGTGTCCTTTTTACAATTAATGAAGCTACTAATAATGACAATGGGGTTAAAATAATCACGACAGCAGCAATCGATATATTAATCAAACACATGATTATGATTGTACCAATAATCGTCGCAATACCAGTAAATAAACTAGTAAAACTTTGTAACAGTCCGGTTCCAATTAAATCAATATCATTGATTACTCGCCCCATAATATCACCGTGAGGATGACTGTCAATATATTTTAAGGGCAACAAGTGAATTTTTTCAAATACACGATCTCGAAGATCATTTGTGATACTATATGTGATCTTATTTGTCAACTGCCCTAAAATCCATTGCACTAAAGCTCCAGCTACGATTACAAGTACAATAATCATTAATTGCTTTAATAAAGCATTAAAATCCACCTGATTTATTCCTATTAATAAATCGATTGCCCACCCTAATAACACGGGTGTAATCAATGATAAACAGACACTTAAAAATGATAAAACAAGAATCCCTATCAAAATCAAACGGTATGGTTGGCAATATGTTAATAATCTTTTAATTGTTTTTTTATCCACGATTACCACCATCCCTACTATGCTGCGAATCATAAATTTCTTGATATATTTTACAATTTTGCAATAATTTTTCATGATTGTCGAAACCAACCAATTCTCCGTGATATAAAACAATTATTTTATCAGCCTGTTCTACTGAGGCGGTTCGTTGCGAAATAATTATTTTTGTCATATCCAATTTTTTTAACTCTTGTCGCAATTTAAAATCAGTAGCATAATCAAGAGCACTTGAGCTATCATCTAAAATTAAAATTTGCGGATTTTTGACTAAGGCTCGAGCGATAGTCAATCGCTGCTTTTGTCCTCCCGAGAGATTTTTTCCCCCTTGTTCAATCATTGTATCTAAACCATCAATTTTATCTTCAATCATCTCTTTACCCTGAGCAATCGTTAAAGCACGAACCAATTCATCATCCGTTGCTTCATGATTTCCTAAACGAAGATTATCTCTTATCGTTCCAGAAATCAAGGCAGCGTATTGTGGCACAAAACCGATAAAACCACGTAACGCTTGAAGGTCATAGTCTTTTATCGATCTTCCATTAAGTAAAATTTCTCCCTTAGAAGGATCATAAAAACGTGCCATTAAATTCACCAATGAACTTTTACCAGCTCCTGTTCCGCCAATAATCCCAATTGTTTCTCCAGCTTTAATGGTAAAGTTCAAATTATCTAAAACATTCTTTTTATCATAAGCAAAACTGACATCTTTAAACTCAATACAATTATCATTCTTTATCCAGTTTTTTTCTTGACCGTCACTGCTAACTTCTGGTTTAGTTTCAAGAACTTCAAAAATTCTAGTATAGCTCGCTCCAGCTTTATTATAAATTGATAATACGTTTGCAAAAACGATCAACGCTAATAATATTGAATTCATATAATTTACCAGTGCAATAATTTCACCTTGTGATAGATCACCAATGTTTACTTCAACACCACCAAAGTATACTATTAATACAATTGCAATATTAACAATCAAATATGTAAAAGGATTTAATAAAGCCTGAATCCTTCCTACTTTTACTTGAATGTCTTTTTGATTCTTAGTCTCATAATTAAATTTATGAATTTCTTTATTTTGACAGGTAAATGCACGAATAACTCTAATTCCATCTAGATTTTCTCTAACTATTAAGCTTATTTGATCTAATTTTTGTTGGACACGGTTAAAATAAGGCATTGAAATTATAGTTATCATCAACATTACTAACGCTAAAATAACTGCTCCTACAATAAAAATAGAGGCTAATGGTCCGCTAATTAAAAAAGCTAAAACTAATGAACCAAACATAATAAATGGCGCACGTGACGTTAATCTTATTGTCATTGCTATCGCTAACTGTATCTGGACGACATCATTGACTAAACGAGTTACTAAAGTTGGCGCATTTAATTTATCAAGATTATGATGATCATAACAATTTATCTGATGATACATATCTTCACGTAATTTAGTTCCCACACTTTGAGATGTGACTGATGCATAATATTGACATACTAATGCAAATAAATAACCAGCCACTGCCAATCCTACTAAGATTAGACCTCTTATTAAAATATAATTTTTATCATTATTTTTAATTCCGACATCAATGATATCTGCCATTACTAAAGGTACCATTAATTCTAGTGCTGCTTCGGCAATTTTAAAAACAAACCCGATAATAGCTGGAAGTCGATATTCTTTTACATATCTCATTAATTTCATTATCTAACCCCCTAATCTTGATTTATTATACCCTATCTCTTTATAAATACAAAAAGAATTATAATTTATCTAATATTAAATACAAATATAAATATAGCGTCCAAATTTTACATACTCAGTCTTTTTTCTAATACAGCCATCAATAATTAAAAAACCAGCTTGATTAATTTCCTGACTCATATCTTCGTAAGTTACAATAACCATCTTATCACAGATTTTTCGGGCAGATTGAATCAGTTTGCATTGTTCTTCATACGTGATCGGGGTATATAAGTTGTAAGGAATATCCATTATAGCTACATCATAATGTTTATCTAAATCATGTATGCTTACTTTATTTATCAAATATTCATCATACCCAAAATATTTTAAATTTTTTCTTGCCAGCCAAGATATTTCCCGAGAAATATCAAAACCTTCAATATCTAAGCCTAAAGCTAATCCCTCTAGAACTACGGTTCCCATGCCACAACATGGATCAACGATTCTCACCTGGTCTTGATTGCCAGCAGCAATATTAACTAACGTTCTCGCTAAACGAATATCTAGTGAATTTGAAAAAGTATTTGGCTTATCATCATGTTTTTTCCATGAGGGCACACCATGATGATAATAACCACATATCCAGTTGTTTGTTAATTTTGTAATTGCAATCGTATGATCAGGTTTGGACATATTGACACTACCTTCAATTGCCCATGAGATATCTTTACATTTTTGTAAACTTTCTTGATAATCAACATGTGTGATTTGATTTTTCAAATAAATCACTTTAAAATTTTGATATTCTTTATGTAAACTTTTTATTTGTTTAATAAGTTGATTAAAATCATCATTGATCTGCCAAATATCGATTTTAGCTTTCATAAAGACACTTTTATCAACACTATAGTTTAAATTACTCAAATAATATTTACTTTTGAACTTATCTTTAAATAAAGCTCTAAACTCTAGAGCACATAACTCTTTATCCTCAGGGGGATAATTAAAAACATATAAATACTTTTTCATATAACTCCTCTTATTTGTATCGATCCTTTAATTATGATATAGTAACAGTACTTGGAGGTCAACTATGCAATTTATTCATTCATTAAAAGAACGCTTTTCTAAAGAGCAGTTGATGATTATTGCCACCGCTCTTAGCTTATCTACTCCGTTCTATATTTGTGTTCCATTTTTATTACTTGAAACATTGTACTTATTGTACACTAAAAAAATCATTAGTGCTTTTAAAAGCACCCCAAAATCTAAGTATTTAGTTATTTTTATGTCTTTAACTCTGATTGTTTCTTTGTTTTATCAAAATTGGATCGGGGTGGGATGTGTTGTATTAATTTTTATTTTTGTTTCATTGATGCTTTATTATCGAAAATATATTAATGTTGAAGTATTTGAATTTATTTTGGATATGCTGATAGCTTTATCTATTTTATGGGCTATCTATGGTTTGTATGAACAAATGCAGATCTTACAGCGCCTTGGTTATGATCATTTTACATTAAAGGTTTTTAGTCGGCGTGAAAATCGACTTAATTCTGTTTTTTTCAATGCTAATTATTATGCTATGATGATTGAATTTATTATTATGATGATTGGTTATAAACTTTTTGGAACTAAAAACATAAAAAAACAAATATATTATTTTATTGTTGCGGGAATCAATTTTTTCTTATTATATATGACTGGTTGTCGAACCGCTTTTATTGCTACAGCAGTAGCTGTATTAGTATTTTTGATAATTAATAAGAATTATCGAATTTGTATGCTAATTGCTATTATTTGCATTATAGGTTGTATTTATTTTGCTATTAATCCGCAACAATTTCCAAGAGTTGAAAAATTAATTGATAATTTTACTGTAAGAAAAAAAATATGGCATGCTGCTATTGAAGGAATTAAAGCACATCCATTATTTGGTCAAGGACCAATGACTTATATGATGATTTTTGAAAAATATAATGGTCATGTTACTCAACATGCACATAGCGTTTATCTTGATCCTGTATTATCATTTGGGATCATTGGTATTGCTACCCTTGTTCCTTATATAGTTGATAATTGTAAAAGATTATTTGAAGTATATAAAAAAAGGCTTAATCTTCGCTATGTTGCTTTGGTAACCGCCTGCATTGTTGTTATTTTATTACATGGACTTTTAGATTATACAATCTTTTGGGTTCATACTGGCTTGTTATTTTTAATGATTGCTTCGTCATTTGACATGTTCAACCATAATTAAAAGAGATCGTAAGATCTCTTTTAATATGAATCTTTGATTTGAACTTTTTCCTTCACACAAATTATTCCCATCCAAATAAAACTAAATAAAATTAGTGCTATCAACCATAACGGGATCCCCTGGATAACGCAATCTCCAATCAGGATTTCCACAATCACAAATATGCTCACCGCAACTAAAGCAAATTTGTTCATCACAACCGCCTCCTTATTAAATATATGTTTATCCTTACCTTTATTATACATATTTTACAAATTAAATAATATCACTAATTTGTTAAAAAAATGTTAAATATCAGGATTATTGTATATTTAAAAAATCGCTATGATTATTTTACCTCGCTTTTATTTGCGAGATAAACAATTCCTAACATTATCGGTATCAATAATAAAACTCTTCCTCCTGATAGATTAGTACTTTCGCTACCATTGTAAGCCAATAAACTTTTAACATTTATTACACTGATTACTAAACTTGTTGTTACCCCTAATAATTTTTTCACTATAATCACCTCTGTACTTCCATTTTACTTATATAAAGAAAAACAAACTATACATTGGCAATTAAATTTATGTAAAGATTATCCTAAGGCCACATCTAAGATCATCATTACTACAAAGCCAATTGCAAAACCAATAGTTGCAATATTACTATGTCGTCCCTGTGAAGCTTCAGGAATCAATTCCTCAACTACAACATAAACCATTGCTCCAGCTGCAAAAGCTAAAAGATAAGGTAAAACCGGCATGACAAATGATGCCATTAATATGGTAATTCCAGCACCAATTGGTTCTACTATTCCTGAAAGCATCCCATAAATAAATGATTTTGTTTTAGATAATCCTGAACTTTTTAACGGCATTGATATAATTGCTCCTTCAGGAAAGTTTTGAATCGCAATTCCAATCGCTAAAGCTAAAGCTCCTGCACTAGTCACTCCATAACTATTAGATACTACTCCAGCAAAAATAACACCAACCGCCATTCCTTCAGGAATATTATGCATAGTTACTGCTAATACCAGCATTGTAGATTTTTTTAATTGGCTTTCTCGCCCTTCCTTTTCATTATCCAAATGCATATGCGGAATGTTTCGATCTAATAACAACAAAAATATTATTCCCAGTAAAAAACCAACTGTCGCAGGAACAAAAGCCAATTTTCCCATGTTCTCTGACATATCCATTGCGGGAATCAATAATGACCAAACAGAAGCTGCGACCATCACCCCAGATGCAAAACCTAATAATATTTTTTGAACCAAAAGATTAAGTTTATTTTTCATAAAATAGACACAAGCAGCTCCCGCTGTCGTCCCAATAAACGGAATTAAAATTCCAATTAATATTTCCATCTTAACGTTCCTTTCTTTCTAATAATTTATTCCACCCAGCCTGATAAAATTCCTGTAATTCACTTACAAACTTTTCAGCCTGCTTTTTTGACATTTGATGACGTACGATCTCAAATACTCCAAACAAATATGAATGATTTATGATATGACTTAAGTTATCATCAAACCCTTGCCCTTTTAGCTGCTTCACTTTATCATCAACTAAATGATCTAAGTATTTTTCATATTTTGTCTGCTTACTGCAACAAATAATAAGAGTAAAAATTTCAAAATTCTGATAAATGTAATCAATAGCTGTCTTATCTATTCCTTTAACTAAATAGTCATCTTTGAATTTTTTACCAACATCCTCAACTATACTATTAAAAAGTGCTTCTTTATTTTTATAGTAACCATACATTGCTCCAGTTGTTACTCTAGCTGCTTTAGCTATCTTTCTTAACGAAGCAGCCTGATATCCATTATTTAAAAACTCTTGAGTTGCAATATTAACGATCCTTTCTTGTGTTGTCATCTTTACCTCCCAAAATATAACACTGTTATATTTCGTTGATATTCTACAATATAAGACAACTTTAAGCAAATTATATGCGTAAAAATATTTATTTCGAAATATATTTTATACTTACATTATTTATCATCATAATTAAATCTTTAGAATATTAAAATGGGAACGAAATTAGTTCCCATTAATGACTTTATTTTTAAAAGTTAAAACTGATACTTTATAAATAACATAAAATATTACCAAAATTACAACTGCACTAATAACATTTATTATATATAATTCTGTTTTCATCACATTAGCAAGTGCATGAACTGAAAAGTATGATGACACAGTCATTAAAACAAATGGACAATAGTAGGCAAAACGAATCTCATTTTTTATTGATTTGATTAATGTTCGATCATTTATCCCTATTTTTTTCAAAACAGCATAACGTTCTTTATCCCCAAACGCTTCATTACTCAACTTCATAAAAATAATACTTCCACTAGCTAAAATAAATACTAAAAATAGGAAAATACAAATCGAATACATTACTCTTACCCAAGCAATATCACTATCATTAGGATCATTGGCTAAATATCCAACATAATCTGAACTCTCTTGAGTTATACTTTCTAAATAATTTATAGAAGCTTGATAATTATTAGGATCCGTAATTTTATAATTATACATGTAGTATTCTTGACCAGCACTTTTTAATCTTTCATAAACATCATCATTTACTACATATGTGCTGATATTTTCTTGAATTAAACCTAGATATGATTCAGATACTTCTTCTACAATTCGATATGTTTCTTCATTAATTTCAACAGTTGGGTTATTTTCAGAATCTGAAATATCTAATAGATATAATCTTGTTAAATTAATTACTTCATCATCTTTTAATACCGGTAAATTAAATTTTATTTTAGCATCTTTTGCTGCTTGTTTTAATTGACTGTAAGAAACAAGACCATACTGATTATAAATAAATTTAGTTTTAACAGCATCTTTATTTAGTGCTAAATAATTGAAATTATTATGATAGTCGATAGCGTTAGTTTTACTAATTCCTTTCATAATTTCATCTGCGTTTAATGGTTTACTTGACATAATTGAATAAGAATATGTGCTCCTAAAATGTGTGATATTATCATAGCGCTGTTTCATAGCAAATGACGTTGCTAGAACTGTTACCGAACAAATCATTAAAATCGTAACCATTGCATAAGTACGGTAATTCTTTTTTAAACGAAACGCTAGATTATTTATCCATAATACACGTTCTTTTTGATATAAATATTTCTTGTTTTTTGATAAATTTCTGATTATGAAAGGAATTATTCCATTATATAGAAAATAAATACCAACAATAACTAGAACAACTGCATAAAGAATATAAGTAAATGAAGACATATCTCCAACTTGTAAAGCACAATAATAACCACCCACAAGCAATAACAGCCCTACAATTACTTTTAATAGAGAAACAATACCTTTTTCTTCCTTTAACTCATTTTGCTTGGCTGCTGACAACATTTCCAAAACACTGCTTCTTAAAATATTAATATATCCTTTAACAATCATGATAATAAAAATCCCCATAAACAACAATACTGTTATCAATATTGAAGTAATACTTAATGTAAATGATACATCAACACTAATATCTGATATTCTTAATAAAATCATCGTAAACAATTTTGAAAATAATATCCCACTACCAAGACCAATCAATAGCGATAAAACCCCAATCATACTTACTTCAATTACATACATCTTCGCTATATTAGCATTGTCTAATCCCATAAATGTAAAGATTCCAATATCTTTTTTTCGTTGTGATAAAAAAACATTTGTTGCATACCAAATAAAAAAGAAAACAAAAATTATAAGTACAATAGAAATCACTTCAATAATAATTGAAATATACTCATTATTTCGTTCTTTTAAAACATTCATTGCATCAGAAAAAGCAATATTTTGAAAATTAAAAAAAATAAAAATGGCAAATGATAATGAAATGATCAAAGCAATATAGTTCTTAACACTGCGCTTAAAATTTGAATACGCTAATTTAAACAAACTCATATTTGTTCACTTCCCATCGAAACTAGTAAACTTAAAATTTCATCATAGAATTTTTGCCGTGAACCACTATGATTTAAACGACATTTAATTTGCCCATCACTTAACATATATACTTGTTTTGCATAACTTGCACTAAAAGCATCATGTGTTACCATCAAAATGGTAGCATTTTCATTTTTATTAGCATATTTAAGTGATTCCAATAGATCTTTACTTGATTTAGAATCTAATGCTCCAGTTGGTTCATCAGCAAAAATAATTCGTGGTTTAGTAATCAATGCTCGAGCACTTGCACCACGCTGCTTTTGTCCCCCGGATAACTGATAGGGATACTTTTTTAGATGATTACTCAATTTAAATAATGCTGCTATCTGCTTTGTTCTTTCGATTACCTCATCACTTTTTATCCCGTTTAAACTTAATGGCAAAGCAATATTATCCTGCAATGTCATATTATCCAATAGATTATAATCTTGAAAAATAAAACCTATTTTTTCCTGTCTGATCTTTGACAAACGTTTATTATTTACTTTAGTAATATCTTCACCATCAATAAAAATTTGTCCTTGAGTAGGTTTATCTAAAGTAGATAACATATTTAATAATGTTGATTTACCTGCTCCTGAGGGTCCCATAATTGCAATAAAATCATTTTCATAAATATCTAAATTAATATTTTTTAAAACTTTAGTTTGATAATCTTTACCACCGTAGCTTTTAACAAGATTTTTTATTTCTACTACTTTAACCATTTTAATTCCTCCTTAGATTACAACTAAAGTTTATCAATTTTATTATTTAAAATCCTATCGTTTTCATTACAATTGTCTTATCAATCTAACATTTTAGTAATCTACCAAAAAATAATCCGCATTATCTACAAAACACAACTTAAATCGACATCCTTGCGTATAGGCTTCATCAAGTGTTACTTCAATTCCCAGCTTTAAAGCTATCTCTTTAACAAAATACAGTCCCATTCCTGTAGAACGATAATCACCGTCACGAAGATTATGACCAGTAAAACCTCGATCAAAAATATACGGCGCATCTTCCTTAGTAATACCTATTCCATTATCTTCTACCATTAAATACAGACCTCGATCATTTTGTACAACTGTAAAAATTAAACTTGGATTATCTTGACTATATTTTATTGAATTTGTAATAAACTGATCCAACATATATGTTAACCATCTACGATCACTATAAACATATTCATTTTTCACATTTATAACGATTGTAAAATGATCATTGATCAAGAAATATGAATGATGCTTTATCGCTTCTTTTATAACTTGCGATAACAAAATTTTTTCAATCTTAATATCATTTTCTGGATTTCTCAGTTTACTTGACATCAACATTGTATTTAATAATAATTGTAGGCGTTCTATAGTTAAACGCATTTCCTTTTTTAAAATCAAGTCATTAGTTCTCTCATTCATAAGTCGCATAGTTACGATTGGTAATTTAGCTTCATGTGACCAGCGCGAGATATAATCTACCAGTTCCTGCATTTGAATGTTCAAGTTATTAATATTACATTGATAATAATTATTATTTTGTTCTATTATTTCTAGTACCTGATTTGATAAATATCTATCTAATTTATCAGTAGTAATAAAATCATTCATTTTCATCATTCTGTAAACCTGTCGATAGTTTAAATAGTTCCGAATCAACCAGCATCCACTTATAAAAATTAAGATCACATCAAGATAAATCAAATCATTGATATATAAACGGCTTCCACATAAATAAATAAAATAAATATTAATAAACAATAGTAACATAATCCCTATGATCAATGACCTTTTTTGCTCCTTTAAATATCTAATCAATATAATAACCCACTCCTTTTTTAGTCTTAATAATATCTTTGCCCTTAGTTAATTCATTTAATTTATTACGTAATCGTGAAATATGAACTGATAATGTTGCATCGGTGATGAATTCATCGGTATTCCATAACACCATCATCAACTGTTCTCTAGTCACCCAATTTCCACGCTGTTGTATAAGGGTACTCATTATTTTAGCCTCTGATTTAGTTAAATCTAAACCTTGATTTTGATAAATAAAACGTCCGCTAATAACATCATAATATGTATCTTTGTCAAGATACTCTCTTTCTAAATAACGATATTCATAAGTCCGGCGTAACATTGCTTTGATTTTTACTAATAACAATTCTAAATCAAATGGCTTTTCAATATAATCATCGCCACCTGCCGATAAAGCCATGATTTTATCAGCATTTTGTTCACGACTAGAGATAAACAAAATTGGAACAGCTGAACTATTTCTAATCTTTTGACACCAGTAAAAGCCATCATAAAATGGTAAATTAATATCTAATAAAATTAAATCTGGCTGATATTGATTACATGCTTTATTAACATGTTTAAAATCTTTAATACATTCAGCATCAAAATTCCATTTAAGACACAATAATTCTAATTCATGTGCTAAAGCCAGGTCATCTTCAACAATCATAATTTTCATTTCTACCAACTCCTCTATTTATTATACTACTATAAAAAATCCGTTTATAGTTAATTGACAAATCTTACAATTTTGTTATCTTCATCAAATCTATAAAAAAAGTAATAGTTAATCTATCACTTTTTTTACATACTTATAATCAATATCATCACATAACCAAACACCATTATTAGAATAATAAAATATATATCCATCTTTTACCATTGCTTTAGTATCGATTACCAATACTACAGGTAGCCCATGTCTTTTCCCAACACTCTTAGCTGTTTCAACATCTTTAGATAGATGAACATATAAACGTTCCATTTTCTTGATTCCGGACTTTTTTATTTTCTCTAAACTTTTCTTAGCTGTTCCATGATACAACAAGTTTGGCGGAGTTTTTTCTTGTAATTCAACATCCACATTAATTGAATGTCCCTGGTTTGCTCTAATCTTAGTTTGATTCACGTTATATTGATAACGTTTTTTATTATTTGTCTCAACAATTTTATCAAGAATCTCTTTATCAATATAACGACCTGTTTTATTGATTCCTTCAATTAATGCACTAACCTCTGCCCATCCATGATCATCAAGCTCTATACCAATTACTTCAGGCTTATGCCTTAAAATCAAACTTAGATACTTTCCCATTTTAGTTAAATCATTCATCTTTAAACTCTAATTTCATATCATACCAAACTGCTCCACCATGAACAGATTTTGAAACTCCATTATTTATATAACCAAATTTTTCATAAAAAGGGAGTAATTCTTTTTTACAAGTTAATATACATCCTTTTCGTCCTTGATCTCGTGCTTCTTTAATTAAAACTTCCATTAATTTTCCAGCAAAGCCTCTTTTTTGATATTCTGGTAATGTATCTACCCCAAATATAGCCTGATAGTTTCCTTGGGGATTATGTAAATCAGCATTTTCAAACATTTCATCACTAATAGTAACATCATCAGTAACCATACCATTAATAAAACTTATTATTTTATCATCTTTTACTAAAAGCCAAAAATGTTCAGGATAAATTAATAGTCGATTTTTTAAAGATTCTTTTGATGCTGCTTCACTTTCAGGAAAACAAATTGTTTCTATTTTAGTTATCTCTTCTAAATCATTGATTGTTGCTTTACGTATCTTCATAATTACCTTCCTTTTAAAAAGTATAACATAAAAAAATAAATTTTCATATTCATACTAAAATCGTTATTTTTGTAACTTTTATAAAAATCAAAGTTTAACTAGACATTATAGAAAAAAAATGACATAATACAGTCGATTAAAAGGAGGAAAAAATGTCTAAAAAACGTATTATTCAAGTAGAAGAAAAAGTTCCTGGAAAACTGCTACTACCTTTATCATTACAACACATGTTTGCAATGTTTGGAGCTAGTGTTTTAGTGCCATTTTTATTTGGGATAAATCCAGCTATCGTTCTTTTTATGAACGGAATTGGAACATTATTATTTATCTTGATTACTAAAGGAAAGGCCCCAGCTTATTTAGGCTCTAGCTTTGCTTTTATTGCCCCAGCAAACATTGTAATAGCTAAATTTGGATATCCTTATGCTTTAGGAGGATTTGTAGTTGTCGGTTTTTGTGGGTGTGTATTAGCCTTTATAATTAAAAAATGTGGTACCAAATGGATCGACATTGTTTTACCACCAGCGGCTATGGGACCAGTTGTAGCTTTGATTGGTTTAGAGCTTAGTGCTACGGCAGCTAGCAATGCTGGTTTATTAGGTGATAGTATTCAAGCAGCTAACGTTTGGGTATTTTTAATTACTTTAGGTGTAGCTGTTTTGGGAAATATTTGTTTTAGAAAGTTTTTAAGTGTAATACCCATTTTAATTGCTATTATTTGTGGTTATATCTCTGCTATCTGTTTTGGTTTGGTAGATTTTTCAGCTGTCACTAGTGCAAAATTATTTGCTCTTCCTAATTTTACTACCCCAAAATTTGATATTAATGCAATTTTAATGATTTTACCTGTTATTCTTGTTATTACATCTGAACATATCGGTCATCAAGTCGTAACGGGTAAAATTGTAGGTCGTGATTTAATTAAAGAGCCTGGATTACATCGCTCTTTACTAGGTGATAACTTTTCAACAATGATTTCGGGATTAATTGGATCAGTTCCAACAACTACATATGGTGAAAATATTGGAGTAATGGCGATTACAGGTGTATACAGTGTTCAAGTTATTGCTGGTGCTGCAATCATCTCAATTATCTGTTCTTTTGTAGGTCCTCTATCGGCTTTGATTCAAACTATTCCTGGTCCCGTAATTGGTGGAATTAGTTTCCTGCTTTATGGAATGATTGGTACAAGCGGACTTAGAATTTTAGTTGATCAACATGTTGATTATTCAATAAACAAAAATCTTATTTTAACATCTGTAGTTTTCGTAACTGGATTAAGTAGTATTACTTTAAATTTTGGTGGAATTCAGTTAACTGGTATGGTATTAGCTTGTATTGTCGCTATGTTATTATCACTTATTTTCTATATTTTAGAGAAATTTAATTTAACCAATGATTAAAGGCAACGTTTTGTTGCCTTTTTTGTTAGTGAAAATTTTTAAGATAATATTAAAAGACAGAAAATTCTGTCTTTTAATTTAATTAATCTTTTTTCTTTTTAGATACAAATAAGTATCCTAAAGCTGTTAATGAAGCAGCTAAACTGGTTACACCAGCAAAGCTTGTTGCATCACCCGTTTTGATTGCACTATCTTTTACACTTGATTTTACTGAATCTGTATTTAAATCAACTGAATTATTTGAATTTGTAACTAAATTAGCTATTGCTGCCTCAATTGCTGATTGAGCATTAGTAACTTCTTCAACAGTTGCCTCCGGATTTTCAAAAACAGCTTTAACATCACTTAGAGTATTTTGTAAAGCATTCCATGATGCTATCGTATAATTAGCTGAATTTAAGCTTTCAGCTTTATTTATTAATTCATTTAATAAATCTTTATTTGGAATTAATTTTAACTGCAAGAATGCTTTTACTAATTTAGTATAAGTTTCATCTACTTCATCCTGCATTGCATTTTCATCTGCTAATACCTCATTAGCATTATTTAATGCTGTTTCAAAAACTGTCCATGTTACTTTGCTATAATCCGTTTCATTTAAGTTACAGAATTGATCTATAAATGATTGTAATAATTCCTTATCTCCCTTAAAGAATTCTAATTTCCACATTGCATTAGCTAAACGTTCAAATGAAGCTGCTACTGTTTCCTGACTAGCGTTATCATCATTTAAAACAAATTTAGCCTCTTCTAAAGCTTCTTTAAATTCGTTTACTACTGCAGGCACTACATTTTCTAAATCAGCATCAGATACTGCTTCAGCTATTTGTACAGCGATAGATAATGCACTTTTATCAACTGTCTCGCCTGTTGATACTTTCTTTAAATTTGCAAAAGCTGTTTGTAAAGCTTGATAAGCAGCATCTACTTGTTGTTGTGTTGCTGATTCATTAGCTATTATTTCATTTGCACTATCATACGCCGCTTTAAACACTTGATATGTAGCTACGGTATATTTATCAGCTGCCCCGACAGCCATGGTAATATCTGGACTGGTTACATAATTTATTAACTCTTCTTTATTTACTACAGTCTTAACATATTTAATTTTATATGTTTCTGTAGTATTTCCATCTTCAGATCTAACAATAATTTTAACTTCATTATCATATACTGGTAAAACCGTAATTGCTTCATTATTATTGGCAAGAGCTTCAACACTTGGATAATCATTATTTTCTAGGTTAACTGTATAAGTTTTAGTTTCGGCATTATATCCTTCAAAACCATCAAAGTTTTCTATTACTGTACCATTTAATTTTAATTCATCAAGGTTAGCTGTTGAATTAGCTAGTGTTTTTTCAATATAATTATAAACTTCAACTTCTGTTAAACCGATACATTTACCTACTTGAGGTGCTTTTAACCAAATTCTCAACTTACTTGTTGTAACAGGGTTTATAAATCCATATGGTGTATCCCCAGAAAGATATGATACTTGAGTAATATGAGAAGATTCTATTTCCTTCCATTCATTTGTACTACTATCAAAATATTCAAAACGAACATTATCATCACCTGGTAAAACACTATATGCACTGTCTGTAAAATGCCATAGTTTTACATTTTGCATTTTATATTCATTTTGCCATTCTAATTGAACATATGTATCAACAGCTGGACTTTCATCTCTAATTGCCCAGTTAGTCCATCTAGCATTAGTATCGCTACTATTATTAGTAATACCATCATTTAATTTAAGCAATGAATCACTAATTGCTGTCGTTGAAGGTTCACTAGCTACACCATTTTGCATTCTACCATTGGTAAATACTGGAGCATCCACATTATTTACGGAAGCAATGTTAGTAGATTCCGCAACTCCTGGTTCAACTCTGATCGTTGCCTTAACATTTTGGACACTATCCAAAATATTTGCTGTACCATTGATCGTTACGATTCCTTCCGCTGCAAAAGCATTTTCAGGAATATCCCAGTTTACTGGAAATGCTTCACTATATTCACCGTTTTCATAAATACCACGTAATGTTTGTGGCATAGCTGGAGTAACTCCAACATTAGTTACTGTTGAATAACCTTCCATTGCTACAACTTCGCCAATCACATGAATATTTACAGATACAATTGCATCACTATCTTGTAATTTTCCTGTAATTATAAACTCACCAACGCTATTTATTAGCGCTTTATCATAGCTATCCCAATCAATTGTTAAATCTCTAGTTTCACCATTATTATAAGTACCTACTACTGTTTCTGGTAAAATTGGTTCTTGACCAACTGAAACATACATATTCTTAGAAATTTTATAACTTTGTAAATATATATCTCCTTCAATAGCTGTTTGCTTTGTATTTACTGTCACACTTGATGAAGCTAAACCATTAGAACTTGCTGTTAATGTAAATGATCCTTCATTTTTTGTAGACTGAACAATTACCAAAGCTTTACCGTGGAAAGCTTTTCTTGTATTACCTTTATAACTATCAGTATCTGAAGGATCTCCGTTATCAACACCAACTATTTTTCCTTCACCTTCTATGTCAAAAGTAATTCTATCGTTAGCACCAGCTACTACATTATTATTTGCATCTTTTACATCTACAGTTATATAAGATAAGCTGCTTCCATCAGCAGTTATTTCAGTTTTATCTGCATAAGCATCTAATTTAGTTGCATCACCATTGGTTGATACACTATCTCTACCTTCAGTATCACTAATTAAATTACCATCTTCATCATAAGCTTTAGCACTCAACTTTCCAGCTGCCCAGGCAACTTTAAAACTTGGATAAAATTCACCACTAGAAAATGTTTGATATGTGTATCCTAAAGCAGTTGTATGCTTAGTCGCTGTATCCTCAGCAATTTTTTCATCATTTAAATATAATTCTACTTTAGCAGCATTTGTAAATACATCTACTTTGATCTTACCACTTGAATCTTTAACTATTTCATTATTGTTCCAAGTTGACATTAAATGTAAAGTAGTACTATTTTCATCCCATAAACTCTTATATAAATAATATGTGTCTTTTGCAAATCCTGCAGTATCGACGATACCAAAATAAGATGAATTCGGTTTTGCTCCTTGACCACTTACACTACCAGTTCCTACTCCATTCCATGGTGTTGGTTCGCCAATATAATCGAATCCTGTCCAAACGAATTCACCGGCATTAAAATCATTTTGGATTACAAAACTCCACGCATCACTTGCTGAATGACCCCAACCTACCTTGGCTTCATCATTATCATATTCTGACATTTGAAGATTAGTGTTATCTCTACCAGTAACATTATAAACACCACGACTATGAATTGAACTTGCTGTTTCTGAACCATATAACGGCCAGTTAGGATAAGCGTTATGCATAGAAACAGTTTGACTATTACTAGCATAATTCATTCCCACAACACCACCTGATTCATAAATCAATTGATTGATTTGACTGATTATTGCACTAGGATTAGTATTTTTACGATTATCTCCATTAGTAATTGGGCGTGATGTATCTACTTCTTGAATCCAGTTAATAATATTTCTAGCTACATCTACATAATGAGTTGTGCTGCCAGAAACACCTTCATCAATTTCATTTCCAATTGACCACATAATTACACTAGGATCATTTTTTGCTCCATCTACCATAGCTTTAACATCAAATTCGCCCCACTGCATTCCCGCTTCACCGTTAATAATTTGATTATCTGCAGTAATCGTTTCTTCAAAATGGGCAGTATAGTCATTAACATTTCCATTTTTATATTCTGTCCAGCCATCAAAAGCTTCATTAATAACAAGAATTCCATATTCATTACAAATATCTAATAAAGCTGAAGCGGCAGGATTATGGGTAACACGAATTGCATTACATCCCATTTCTTTTAAAATTTTTACTTGTCGTTCAATAGCGTCTCGATTAGCAACTGCTCCTAAGGCTCCTTGATCATGGTGCATACATACACCTTTTAATTTCATGTTTTCACCATTCAATGAAAAACCAGTGTTATTATCAAAATTATAATAACGGAAGCCATAATCAGTTTCATATGTATCTAAAACTTCATTTCCATCTACTATTTCTGTCTTCAATGTATACATATTTGCATCATCAACTGACCACAATTCTGGTGATTCTATTTCGACGATCTGTTTTACATCTTGACTATCATCTGCTGCTATTTCAACTTGGCTAGAAGTTGTATTACTAGCTGCTTGACCAAATTCATCGAACAACGTATTTTTTACAGTCACTGTTTTATTAACGCTGCTATCATTTTCTACTGTTGTTGTTACATCAACTTCTACAGTTTTATCCTTATTTGTCTCTAAATCTTTAGCAACGATTTGTGTGCCGTTATATCCAACATGTACTTCATCAGTAACTGTTAAAGTTACATCTCGATAAATTCCACTTCCAGAATACCATCTACTGCTTGGAATTTTATTGTTTGTTTTTACAACTAAAACATTTTCTGTCTTACCATCAAAAACCAATTCATCCGTAAGATCGAAAGCAAATGCTGTATATCCATATGGATGTTCACCTAATTTCTTTCCATTTAAATAAACCTCCGCATTCATATAAGCACCATCAAATTCAACCATAAGCTGTTTGCCTTGATATTTTTCTGGTACAACAAAAGTCTTACGATACCATCCTATACCTCCTGGTAAAAATCCACTTTCAGCTTCTCCGCTTGTAGTAAATTCCTGATCAATACTATAATCATGAGGCAAATTAACATTTTCCCATGATGTATCATTGAAATCTACATTTTGTGCATTAGTGACATCACCGCGATGAAATTTCCAATTTTCATTGAATAAAGTAGAACGTTCACCTTCTCCAATGATGTCAACAAATACATCTTCAGGAGTAGACTGTGTAATGCTTGCATCGGGTTTAGCTAGAATGTTGACTGGAGCTACAGATAATAATAATGTAGCTGTTAGTGCTGCTGAAATCTTCTTGTCCCAACTTTTTTTCATTTTTTTCCTCCTTTTCCAATATCCCATAAATATCTTTTATTATTGCACATTTAAATCCTACCACGTAAAAGCTTTTTTAACAACAGTTTTAGTAATTTTTTACTTAAAATATCACTAAGATTTAGTAATTAAATACTATGTTACAATAAATTTTATATTTTTAGATTATCTCGTTGATATTGAGGATAGTTAGTTGTAAAATTTTAATATCTTAAAATATTTTTATTTGCTATATATTAACCACATGTAAATATTTAGTTAACTGCTTAATTTTTCTTGATAAATTTTTGGATAAATATTATTTTGATGTTATATAGAGGAGGATATAATAAAATGTATAAATGTAGAGAAAATAGAGAGCTGTCTTGGTTAAAATTCAATGATCGCGTTTTAATGCAGGCAAAGGATTCTAAAGTACCACTAGGAGAAAAACTTAGCTTTATTTCAATATTCCAATCAAATCTTGATGAATTTTTTATGGTTAGAATTGGTTCTTTATATGATCAAATGCTTTTTTATCCAGCATCAAAAGATAATAAAACAGGAATGACAGGAGAAGAACAGTTAAAAGCGTGTTTAAAAAGAATAACTTATTTAAATAAGAAAAAAGATCGTATTTACCATAATATCATGAGTGAATTAGAGAATTATGGCTGGGGAATTGTTAAATTTCGCCAATTGAAAAACAAAGAGGATCGTAAATATTTTGAAAATTATTTTTATCAAGAAATCTTACCTTTAATTTCACCGCAAGTAGTATCAAAAAGACAACCCTTTCCTTTTTTAAATAATCGTGAATTATATATTATCGTTCAATTAGAATCTAAAAAAGGTAAACGTAAAATGGGAATAATTTCCTGTGGTAATGCTATGGACAATCGAATACTGGCTGTTCCAAATATGCAAGGTAAGTTTATTTTGGTAGAAGATATAATTTTGCATTTTGTCTCTAAAATATTTGCTAAATATACTATTAAAAATAAAGCATTTATAAGAGTTACAAGAAGTGCGGATATAGATGAAGATGATCATTCATTAGAAGGACATGAAGATTATCGTGAAATGATGGAAACTTTAATTAAACAAAGAAGAAAATTATGTCCTATACGATTAGAAATGTCAGAAGGATTAGAAGAATTAGAAATTTTAATGTTGATGAATTTCTTAAATTTGAAAAAGAATCAAATATATATTTCTAGTGCACCACTTGATTTAAAATTCATCAGTGAATTAAGAGATCACTTGAAATTTATGCATCCCCAAATGTTTTATAAAAAACTAGAAGCTAAAAATAGTCCATCGGTAGAAAACCGGATTCCAATGATAAAACAAATATTAAAGAAAGATATTTTACTTGCATATCCATTTGAATCCATGTCACCATTTTTAAGATTATTAGATGAAGCTAGTCTAGATCCTAGTGTTGCTAGTATTAAGATGACATTATATCGAGTAGCCAAGAATTCTAAAATCGTTAAATCTTTAATTAAAGCTGCTGAAAATGGTAAAGAGGTAGTTGTTCTAGTAGAATTAAGAGCACGATTTGATGAAGAAAATAATATTGACTGGTCTAAGCGTCTAGAAGAATCTGGATGTCGTGTTATATATGGTCTAGATGGTTTAAAAGTTCATTCAAAATTATGTTTGATAACTTGCAAAAACAGTCATGGTATTCAATATGTATGCCAAATAGGAACCGGTAATTATAATGAAAATACTGCTAAATTATATACCGATCTGTCTTTAATGACATCTAATCGCGAAATCGGCGAAGAAATTAATGCTATTTTTAATCATTTAAGTCTTGGAGAAACTGAAAATCAAGTTAACTACTTGATGGTTGCTCCTAACTGTATGATTACAAAAATATTTGAGTATATTGATGAACAAATTGCTTTAGCTAAAGCTGGTAAAGATAGTTATATCGGTTTTAAATGTAATTCAATTACTAGTAAACAAATGATCGACAAATTAATTGAGGCTAGCCAGGCTGGAGTTAAAATTGATATGATCGTTAGAGGAATTTGTTGTATTATTCCTGGAATAAAAGATTACACTGAAAACATTCGTATTATTTCAATTGTAGGACGATACTTAGAACATTCGCGAATTTATATTTTTGGTACTGGAGAAGACCAAAAAATATATATTTCTTCTGCTGATTTAATGACAAGAAATCTTTCTCGTAGAGTTGAAGTAGCAGCTCCTATTTTAGATGAAAAAATAAAAAAGAGAATTATTTTCATGTTTAATACGATGTTACAAGATAATGTTAAGGCATATGAGTTATTAGCAGACAGTACGTATAAACGTATTAAAAATAAATTGCCAGAACTTAATAGTCAGGAATATTTCTTTAAATAGACGTTAATATTAGTTTATACATTTTTTAAAAGGAGTGATTATATGCGCATAGGTATACTAACAAGTGGTGGTGATTGTCAATCTTTAAATGCTACAATGAGAGGTTTAGTTAAAACCTTATATCAAAATGTTAAAGATCTTGAAATCATTGGTTTTTTATCTGGATATAAAGGATTGATGTTTGGTGACTATAAAATTATGAAACCAAGTGACTTTTCCGGCATCATTAATATCGGTGGAACTATTTTAGGAACATCAAGATGTCCATTTAAGAAAATGCAAGTAATTGAAAATGGATTTAATAAAGTAGAGGCAATGATTCAAGCATACAAGAAACTTAAATTAGATTGTTTAGTTGTTTTAGGTGGGAATGGATCTTTAAAGTCGGCTAATTTATTGGCTCAAAATGGTTTGAATATTATTGCTCTTCCTAAAACTATCGATAATGATACTTGGGGAACTGATTATACTTTTGGCTATCAATCAGCCATTGATATTGCAACTAATTACCTTGATCAAATCCATACTACCGCAGCTAGTCATAATCGAATTTTTATCGTTGAAATTATGGGCCATAAAGTGGGGCATATCTGTCTTGCAGCAGGAATTGCTTCTGGAGCAGATGTAATCTTATTACCTGAAATTCCTTATGAAATTGAAAAAATAGCTGCAGCAATAAAACAACGTGAAATGACAGGAAAAAATTTCACTATTATCGCTTGTGCTGAAGGTGCTATTTCTAAAGCAGAAGCTGCCCTTACTAAGAAACAATATAAATTAAAAGTTGCTGCACGTGAAGGACATTCGGTTGTCTATGATATTGCCAAACAGCTAAGTCATTATACTGATAGCGAGATAAGGGTGTCTTGTGTGGGTCATGTACAACGCGGTGGTAACCCTTGTCCATATGATCGCTTAATGGCAACACGTTTTGGTATTGAAGGTGCTAGTTTGATTATGAATAACGACTTTGGTAAATTAGTAGTATATAAGGATAATTCTGTTACTGCTATTCCTTTAATTGAATCTGCAGGTAAATTAAAATATGTTGATGTTAATAGTGAAGAAGTTAATCAAGCTAGATTATTAGGTATTTCGTTTGGAGACTAAATATATTAATTAACTACGAAGATGATCGTAGTTAATTTTATTGACTCTTTGTATTATTTGTATTAAAATAAATAATACAAAGAGGCGGTTTATATGTTACTTATAATTATAAGTATTGTGTTTATTAATATTGTTTTTTATTATTCTTCGAAAAGAGATGCAAAGTATAAAGAAGGACTATTATTTTTAGTTACTTTACCTGATTATGCTCTTGAATCTGTACCCGTACAACAAGTAATATCACGTTATAACAAACGTCTTAATTTAATGTTTATTTGCAGTTTTATATTACCAGTTATATTTATTTTATTAGCAAAATTACTTTCACCATTTTTATTTTTGTTGTTTCTTATAATTGTCATTTTTATAAATATTTTCATTCTTCAAATTCCTTTTAAAGAAGCTCGTAATAAATTATTAGAAATAAAA
The DNA here is from genome assembly GCF_946902305.1 of Clostridium sp. Marseille-Q5894. NCBI lineage: Bacteria > Bacillati > Bacillota > Clostridia > Eubacteriales > Clostridiaceae > Clostridium > Clostridium sp. Marseille-Q5894. The sequence goes on from NZ_CAMPPT010000004.1 coordinate 258,734, forward strand.
AAAGAAAATAATTGGCTTGTTTTAAGTGATAAATCATATAAAGTCGATTTACAGCTTTCTTCATCAATGGAAAAACATTCGTTTGGTTTACAACGTTATATAATCGTTCTTTTAATTGATCTTTTTACAATTATCTTAATGGTCAAATATGATGCTGATATAACGATGTATCCATATATGTTTTTACAAATACTAGTATTATTGATTGGTTTATTATTTATAAAAAAACAAGCCAATCAAACCTTTTGTGATAATTCTGAAGCTAACATAACAATTAATCTATTACGAAAAAATACTTTTTATGACTGCTTTTTCTTTTTGATTTTATGTGATTCGCTATTTAATTTAGTAATACAGCTTTATCTTTTAGAAAAATTAACTTTCATATATCTTTTTATCTCTATTCTACTTTCATTAATTTCAATAATTATTACATTATATAAAGTTCATGACTATCGCAATAAAAAAGCAAATATTCTTTTACACTTCAAAGAAACTAATTATACTATCAGTGATGATGATTGTTGGAAAATAGGTATATTTGGTCCTGTCTATTATAATCCTTATGATCCAAGAACACTTATTTCTATGCCTGGTGGCAGTCAACTTACTTTTAATACAGCTAAAAAAAGCTATCGCTATTTTGTTGGGGGAATTATTTTAACTATTATTGTTTTTTTAACTTGGTTGTTTGGCTATCCTTATTATTTAGATCTAACTAATAATTTAGTTGATTTATCATTACAAAATAATGAAATTATTATTTCAAGTCAGTTTTATCATCATGTTATAGATACTAGTAATATTGAAAAGATTGAAATCTCAAATGATTTAGGTAAAGGTATAAGAACAAATGGTAGTGATACCGGTATTTATGCTAAAGGGAATTATGAATTTAATAAATATGGGAAATGTTATGTTTATTTAGCTAGTTTGCATGATTGCTATATCGTTATTTACACTAGTGATAAAACGTATATAATTAATGATGATAGAATTGATGATACTAAAAAATTTTACAATAAATTATTAGAGGTGATTGAACATGATAATTAATTTAAATTATAATAGTGATATTCCTATATATATCCAGCTGCGAAATGAAATTGTAAGAGGGATTGGAAACGGGCAATTTAAATATGGTGAGTCGTTACCAACAGTTAGAAGTTTAGCTAATGATCTTCATGTTAATAATATGACCGTTAATAAAGCATATGCTTTATTAAAACAAGAGGGATATATTTGTATTGATCGCCGCCATGGAGCCAAAGTTTTTCCTAGTTCAAATATATCAACTGATTTTAAAGATCGTATTTTTAGTGACTTACAACTACTTGGCAGTGAGGCAATCGTTAAAGGAATGGAAAAAGATGATTTTCTTAGTTTATGCAAAGAAATGATTCAACAATTGCAATATGAAACAAAATTAAGTAAATAAAAAAGGAGAAGTATATGGATAAAAAAGAAATATTATCGTTTTTAGACAACGATTTTGTAATAAATGGGGTGTTTTATTCTTATGAAAACATCCCTAGTCAAATAGGTAATGCAATATATACTTTTGGCAGTAACGATATTACAGATATAATTGCTTTTATTGACTGTAGTGAAAATAAAGATGGTAGTTTAGGAATGATTTTTACTAACAAAAATATTTATTTTTTACTTAATGAATCAGGTATTATTAATTATGACGAAATCATCAAGTTAGAATATAAAAAAAATACTAGTATTAGTTATATTGCTACTAAAGATCGTCAATATAATTTTGATAATTCTTTTATTAATTCTAAAAAATTTATTGATTTACTTTCAAAAATAACTTCTATAGAAACAAAAATGATTTTGACATCTCATGAAAAAGTTATTTATTATACTACCATTGTTTTAAATGATCTTTTAAATGATGAATATGAGGATATTGTTTTATCAAATCAGCAACAACAAAGAATTCAAGAATTTTTTTATAATTTTGAATTAATTAATAAATTGGACCAGGAAAATTATGATTTAGAAGTTGAGCTTTTATGTAATCAAGCATTAGATTTTTTTGATGAATTAGAATTAGATAGCGAAGAAATCGATGTTTTATTAGAACTTCAAAAACAGTTTGAAGAAAAAAAACAGCAAGAAGATGAAATGCTTGAAGGAGCTAAAAAATACTATGATGATATGATGAATAAATATAATAATGGAGATTCTTCAATGTTTGATCAAGTGAAAAGTATAATGCATGGTTTGGGAATCAATGAAAAAGATATGGAAAATAAATCTCCTGAAGAATTAAATCAATATATTGAAGATTTATGTACGCGTTTTGGTATTTCTAAAAGTCAAATTGAAGCTCTTGCAAAAAAATTTAAATTATAAATTATAATTTGTCTTCTTTTATATACTTATTATCATTATCCAAATGATCAATTAATATATGATATTAAAAAAGATCTTTATGCTATACTAAAATATCATAAAAATCTTTTTTTACATACATCAAAAAAACTAATACATAACCCTATTTCTTATAAATTTTTACATATTTGTTTCATTATTAAATTGTTAGACAATATTTATAAAGGTAACTAGTCTAGTGTTACGTCCACTCTAAAAACGAGAAAACATTCTTTACCTTTTTGCATTTGATACAATGCTTCTCGATTTACAAGCAGATCATAACATGTAACCTGCTTAATTTTAAGTATGACTATTTTGGACAGTTTTATACAAAGAATATTTTTATGCATCCACTTGTATAACAATCACTTATAATGGCTCAAAATAAAAGGCATGTGCTTTTTGATAAATAGACTCATAATTACGATATTTATTAAAATATTGCACATGCTATTTTATTAATATGTTTTTGATTACAAAATTCAAATTATCTTGATTTTACCTCTATTTATTACGTTGTTTCATCTATTTCTTGAACCTATTTTTCTTGACAATATTCAAACATTCCCTTTTTATCGGCATTTTTTTATAGCACTATTTTTATTTATCATTTTCATGGAAAATCAACGATATTTATTTATTCCTATATAGTGAGTATAAGAGGACTATGTGAGATTCAAATCCAAAAAAAGTATTAAATGGGAATAGATAATCTAAAATGTTCAATCACTCCATGTAAATTTTCGAAGCATTCTCATTGTTTAATTTTTCATATCTAAAATTTCAACTTCTATCATTTTTAATTTAAACTATAGTAACTATCAACTTCATCTTTTCTAAATAACACTCTGCTTACTTCTATTTCATCATAATGATATATATACTTTTTTGAACAAAATTATTGATATTTAATATAATTCGGTGGTCTTTCGGTGGTCTTTCGGTGGTCTTTCGGTGGTCTTTCGGTGGTCTATATCTTTCAATTATCTGATTTCTTAATAACATATCCACCTTTTGATCTAGTACCAATATGTTCAATAACTTCTTTTTTTCTTAATATTTTTACAGCATTTTCTACACTTGTCTTTTTAATCGATAGTAAATCTGCAATTTCTCTCGTATTCAAACCAGGATGACTAGAAATAATACCATAAACTAATAATTGTTTTTCTGGCAAAATTGTTGGATCAAAATTATTCTTTTGATATTCATCTTTTCTCGTCTTTCTTGAAACAATACTATTTTCAAGCGTTAATAAGACAGCTGATGAGTTTGGTTCAGTATATATAGGATCATTTAAAAATGAAGCTTGCATTTCATCGTATATACGCTTTACTCCTTCATTAAGTTCTTTTACATAACCAAATTCAGTCAAAACTCTTGCAATTCTTGGATTTCTTGAGTAACGAGTATACTTCATATTTTCTAGTGTCACTATATTAGGTAACTTTCCTGGACTAAATATTTCTAAATGATCATCATATAAAGAAACCCTAATATGGTCCCCTTGTAAAGAATAATTGCGATGTGTAACAGCATTAACAATTCCTTCAAGCCATGGAAACTCTGGGTATTCGGGAATTATTTTGAATACTCCATCCTCACCTAAATATTGAAAATCTCTTAATTGAGAATGCATCTCCCTTTTTATATCTTCAATAATTTTTGGAATTGCATCTTCAAAATTTATATCTTTAATAATATTTATGCGTTTTCCAGTTTCCATTTTATTTCCATCAAATTTTAATAATCTTACTCTTGCATTTGGCAAATATTTTGTTGGATATTTTCCAAACAATAATATTCCTGCATAAGTGAGATGACCATTCTTCATCAAAGATCTTGCATATAGAATTTCTTCTAAAGAAAGATTTGTACCTAATATTTGCTTATATTTAGTTAATAATTCAATATCTACATCATTAAACGAAGATTCTTCTATAACTAAATCTTCAAATCTACGTTCACCTTTATCATATTCTAATTGAGTAACCTGTTCATGATTTAATAATTTTGATTTATCTCCTACTCTTAAAAAAACCTTTTGATCTCTTGTTTTTATAACATAATTATCACTAGATTCTATTTCAAACAACAAAATTGTCTTGCCATCAATTGTTCTTTCATCATGGATAACTTTTATGTTACCATCAATTAAATAAGGTACTTCTAAAAATTCATTAATCGAATGTGCCCCTTCATAATCAAAACCTGTAACTATACCATTATCCTCTATACCTATAGCTAAGATTCCACCGTTAGCATTTGCAAAAGCAACAAGATGTCTTACTATATCAGAAGGTTTTATTCTAGCACTTTTTCTATCAAAATATTAGTTCTCCTCATTTTCCAAAAGATACTGATTTGTAATACTTTTTATTATCATATAAGCCCCTCCTTCTTATGCTAATCTTAGTTTACACTAAATGAATAATTTATAAAATATAAATATGATAATTTTAAATCGTTTAAACATTAAAACTTTAAATTAAACAAAAAAAATGTAGTTTTCTTATTTATAAAGCCATCAGATTTACTTTATGAATAAGAAAACTGTGCTTTTATTTTAACCATTAATTAAAGTTAAAAATCAAAACTAGTTTTATTTTATCAAATATTTTTTAATTTTCATTTGAGGGAACAAGATAACTTCTTGAATAGATTCTTGTCCAGTTAATAACATAACAAGTCTATCAATACCCATTCCCATACCACCTGTTGGAGGTAATCCATATTCCGATGCTTCTACATAATTTAACTCCATTTCAATTCATATATAATTTTTATATACGTTTTTATACGTTTTTTCGTGTTATTTCATATTCAAAAAAACATGATTTTTTAGAATTTTATACATATTTATTTTATTTTGTATGCCAAAATGTATGCCACTTTTCCCTATATTAAAAACATTCTATTTCATACACTCTCATTATATAAATATTCTATAATTTCACTTATATTTATCATATATGAATAATTAACTTTCAACGTAATTTAATGATTCTAAAAAATCTATTATTGATTTAAAAATATCTTCAATATTTTCGTCTATCCATTTTTTATCAGATGTGCGAATTCTTTTTTGATACATTCTTGTATTAAATGTCATTTTTATTCTATTAATTATATCATTGATATTATTTTCTCTCATTCCATCATCATAATAAATATATGAATCCAAACATATTTGTAGTTTATCACGATCAATATGTTCTAATAAATAATACATATCAAATATATCTTTATATCTTGTGGAAGCTGGTCCAAACTTTAATAAAGAACGCAATTTTTCAGAAAACATTTGCTCATTAGTATTAATCAATAAACTTGCACCATCCTCTGTAAATGAAATATCAAAACAATATTCTTCTTGACTTATTTCAAACTTTTTATGTACACCTAAATCAATTTTGCTGATTAATTCATATCCAGTCATATCAATTATTTTAATAAATACTCTTTTTCCATGATAATCTTGCTGATTTAATTCTTCGATACTTCCAATACGGATAAACTTTATTCCTTCAATATTATTTACTTTTTCAATAAATAAATCGATTGAGGAAGCTTATAAAGAATATTTTATAAAATCAATATCTAAATCTTGTGTTGCTCTACGGATATTATTAGTTTTACTACGCATGACAACTCCACCTTTAATAGTTACATTCCTATTTAATATACTATTTGAAATAGCTTTTAATAATAAATCTTGGCATACTTTGGCACCTGCATTAGCCTCACTATAACCTTTCTGTTTTTCGTTTTCTATCAATTCTAAAAGTTTAATCATTATAACACCTCCAATTGCAAAGTTTCTAATACCATATTTGTTTTTGGCAAGGCATATGCGTACTCTTGAATAGCTTGAATATCTAATTCATTAATCATTTTTCTATAATTAAGTAGAATCTCTTTATAGTAATCAAATGGTAAATTATTTTTGTTGCGTATAAGTTCCACTAACATTCGTTCCTTATTATATATTTTTATTGCTACATTGTTATAGTTCATTTTAATGGTGCCTAAATTGAATGCTTTACTATTTTCAAATTTTTGTTTAACTCTTTTATCTCGTATTTTTGTAACTTCTTTTGAAGTTGCTAAAAAATATAAATCTGGAATCACATCAGTTAATCCATGATAGTAAAAAGCACTATTCAATGTAAAAATAGCATTTGGATATTTCATAGAGATAATTGCCAATTCTGATACATATTTTGTATCTGAATAAATCCCTTTCTCGATTTTAAACATTTGCTCATTATCTAAAGCTTTCTTTAACTTTCTATCTGTACCAAATATTTCAATACACTGATAATATGAAAATAACATTTATGCTCCTCCGTTAGTTATTAACTGTATTTTTTCTTTTTTTACAGTTATTTACTTGCATTATATATTTTTCATTTTCAATGTCAATATAAATAAAGTACAAGTTGATTAAATGAAATCATATCATTTCTATATCAAAAAAGCATAATCTAAATCTATTTCAATTCATATATAATTTTTATATGCGTTTCATGTGTTTTTTCATGTTATTACATATCAAAAATATAATAAATCCTATACTTATATATATTTAATTCATTTTGTATGCCAGAATGTATGCCATCTTATTTTTAAAAACTAAATAATTAACATTGAATGCGCGATATTTGCGCGATTCTTGCGCGCGCGTTTATTTATGTGCGAATTTTCTGTTTTTATTATACTCAATAATTGTAATATTATATAAATTAATTATTAAATCTTATTTTTTAGTTGAAAGAAAATACATTTTGATTTCTTGCTACTATCTAAGTAATACTCATAACATTAATAATCTTAATATTATACTAACTATGTACAATTGAATAAAACAAATAAACTAATACAAATTAATAATATACTGGTATCCCTTTCACACTATAAAACTCTATTTAAAATAAAAAAGCATAATCTTCTAACAACCATAAAGTAATGAAATATCACTTTATGGCTAAGAAAACTATGCTACTATTTTAACTACTCATTTAAATTTAAAATTAAAATTACATTGATTTTACCACTATTTATTACGTTGCTTCATTTGTGGGAAAAGAATGACTTCTTGGATACTTTCTTGTCCTGTAAGTAACATAACAAGTCTATCAATACCCATTCCCATACCACCTGTTGGAGGTAATCCGTATTCCAATGCTTCTACATAATCTAAATCCATTTCATTTGCTTCATCATTTCCTAATTCTTTTTCTTTTAATTGATTTGCAAATCTTTCATATTGATCAATTGGATCATTTAATTCAGTAAATGCATTAGCATATTCATTACCACAGATAAATAATTCAAAACGTTGTGTAAATCTAGGGTCTTCTAGATTTTTCTTTGCTAGTGGTGAAATTTCGATTGGATGTCCATACACAAAAGTAGGTTCAATAATTGTTTCTTCAACATATTTTTCAAAAAATTCATTAATAATATGTCCATATCCAAAATGTGGTTCAATTTCGATATGATGCTCTTCAGCTAATTTCTTAGCATCATCAAAACTCATATCTTTAGCAAAATCAATTCCTGTTTTTTCTTTAATTGCATCAGTCATTGAAATACGCTTAAATCCTGGCGCTAAAGAAATTTTATTACCTCTATATTCAAGATCATAAGCTCCACATACTTCCATAGCAGCATTAGAAATTATCCCTTCTGTTAAATCCATCATTCCTTCTAAATCACTAAATGCTTTATAAACCTCAATTGTTGTAAATTCAGGATTATGTGTTCTGTCCATTCCTTCATTTCTAAATAAACGCCCAATTTCATAAACTGCATCCATTCCACCAACAATTAATCTTTTTAAAGACAACTCTGTTGCAATACGTAAATAAAAATTCATATCTAATGTATTATGATGAGTAATAAATGGTCTTGCGCTTGCTCCTCCTAAAATTGGATTTAATACAGGTGTTTCTACTTCAACATATCCTTTGTTATCTAAATAATGTTGAATAGAGCGAATTATTTTAGGTCTTGCAAAAGCAATCTTACGTGCTTCTTCATTCATAATTAAATCAACGTATCTTCTTCTATAACGTTCTTCAACATCACTTAACCCATGATATTTTTCTGGTAATGGACGTAATGCTTTAGTTAAATGTGTATATTCTTCTACCTTAACTGAACATTCTCCGGTATTTGTCATAAAGACTGTTCCTCTAACACCTATAATATCTCCAATATCACCTTTTTTAATAATTTCATAGATATCTTCACCAACTACATCTTTACGAACATATAATTGAATCTGACCATCACGGTCTTGAATATGCATAAAACACACTTTCCCTTTACGACGTTTTGTCATAATTCTTCCAGCAATTTTTACTTCAACTGCCATTTCTTCTAACTCTTCATGAGTTTTATCACCATATTTCTCTTTAATTTCTTTAGAATATGCAGTAACATCAAATCTTTGTCCAAAAGGATCAATTCCTTTATCAATTAATTCTTGTAATTTTTCACGACGAACCAATTCTTGTTCACTAAATTTTCTTTCTTCCATTTTTACCTCCTAAAATATAAAAAACTCTCATCCCTAAGGGACGAAAGTCATCGTGGTACCACCCTAATTCATTAATAAGTCACCTTATTAACCTCAATAGCTATCATCTAATAGCTTTGCCTGTAACGTGGCTCACGTTATCTAATCAATCTTAATCCTAGATACAGCTCCTAGTCTTTTTTCATTATACTCATCATATCTCTTTTCACCAGCCGAGACTCTCTTTAATGCATAAAATATAATTACTCCTCTATTCATCGCCTTTATTTATCGTTGTAATCTTAACTTATCAGACCAATCTTGTCAATATCAATCTTTCCAATACCACCATTTTAATTTTTTAGAATCAGGATTTTTTGTATTAGCATAATATACAATCATACGATACATATATAATTGACACCGATCAACATGTACACCCCTGATTTCACACTCTTTTTGATACATTTGTTCTGGATTAGCTCCTTTTAATGAATCCAATGTTTTATAACCAATCAGCTTTAAAGATGCCTCTGTAGCTTTTCCAACATACGGTATTTTTGTAAATTCACTCATCAAAAATCACCTCAATATAATTATACTTTAATAATAATTTAAAAGCTATCCCTAGGGATAGCTTGTTATTAATTATCAATTTTTTAAACATACTTAAAAGCATTTTCAATATCTTCTAATAAATCATCAATATGTTCTAAACCAATTGATAAGCGAATTGTCGTTGGTTTAATTCCTGAATCAGCCAACTCGGCTTCATTCATCTGTGAATGTGTTGTCGAAGCAGGATGAATTACTAGTGATTTAGCATCAGCAACATTAGCTAACAATGAAAATATTTCTAAATTATCAATAAATTTCTTAGCATCATTTTCATCACCGGCAATTTCAAAAGTGAAAATTGATCCTGCACCTTTAGGAAAATACTTTTGGTATAAATCATGATAAGGACTAGTACTTAATGATGGGTGATTTACTTTAGCAACTTTTGGATGTTTACTTAAATAATCAACAACTTTCAAAGCATTTTCTACATGTCTTTCAACTCTTAATGATAATGTCTCTAAACCTTGCAATAGTAGAAAGGCGTTAAATGGCGAAAGAGTAGCCCCTGTATCTCTTAATAAGACAGCTCTAATTCTTGTTACAAAAGCTGCAGCTCCAACAGCTTTTGTAAAAACCACACCATGATAACTTGGATCTGGTTGTGTAAGCTGTGGAAATTTACCTGATGCTTCCCAATCAAATTTACCAGAATCCACAATAATTCCACCTAAAGTCGTACCATGCCCGCCAATAAACTTAGTTGCAGAATGAACTACAATATCTGCACCATATTCAATTGGTCTAAATAAATATGGTGTTCCAAATGTATTATCAATGATTAATGGTATTTTAAAATCATGGGCAATTTTACTAATCGCCTCAACATCAATCAAGCTTGAATTAGGATTTCCTAATGATTCAATAAAAATTGCTTTAGTATTTTCTTGCAATGCTTTTTTAAAATTCTCAGGATCATCGCCATCAACAAAAGTTGTATTAACTCCATAATTTGTTAAAGTATGCGCTAATAAATTATATGTTCCTCCATATATCTGTTTAGCTGCCACGATATGATCACCTGCACGAGTAATACTCTCTATTGCATATGTTACAGCTGCTGCTCCAGATGCTAACGCCAAAGCTGCTACCCCACCTTCTAACGCTGCTATTCTTTGTTCAAAAACATCTTCAGTTGGATTCGTTAATCGTCCATAAATATTACCAGCATCACTTAATCCAAATCGTGCTGCAGCATGATCACAGTTATCAAATACATAAGCTGCAGTTTGATAAATCGGTACAGCTCTTGCTCCTGTAGAATCTGTTGTCTCTTGTCCTACATGTAATTGTTTTGTTTCAAATCTTAAATCATTTTTGCTCATTTTTATTTCCCCTTTTCTTTATGCATAATATTTTATAATTTAAAACAACAATACATTCGTCCATTTCTAAAATTATTTCTAAGCTGTTTTTCTAATTCAAAGCTCATATTATCACCTTTTCCTACTTCATTAGTATGATATAAGTATACTTAACTTTTAATAATCTGTCAATAATAAAAAATAGGCTACTTAATAAAATAGCCTATATAATACTTAATTAACTGTTATATCAAAAGTAAATGTATCTCCATCAAGATAATAATCATCACTTTGTCCTTTACATACTAATTGAAAATCAGCTTGTTCTAATCCTTGATACACAAGTATCCCTTCAGTTTTAACACCTGCTAAAATATCACTATTCACTTCAGGATAATCTGCATAGTAATTTGATTCATATTCAAATTGTTTGCTATTTTGGACTACCTTTGCACTATATAAATAAAAACTATATTCATTAGCTGATTGGTTATCAACTGATATATATACTCTCGTTTCAAATGGTGAAAATTCTACTTTTTGTAATGTTACTGTAACCCCATTAGATGTTCTAACGTCATTGATCTCTACAGATTTTAAAGTTGGAGAAACTACATCAATATAACTACTAATTTCAATTTTCTCAGCTTCTATTTGTGGTGCTGTTATTGATCCACCAAAAGCATTCGTCCCTTCAAAAGTTCCTTTAATAAGACCGGTTACAATTACATAACTATCTGATTTTAAATCTTTTGCTAATGACTTCTTACAGTGTATAATTGTATTCTTTTCATATTCTTCTGGATCTCCCATCATTTGAAATACCGTTGTATCATCTTCACTTTCTATATTTCCAAATACCTGTCCTGTTAACTTTACATATTTTCCCTTAAATTTATCAGGATTTGAATACAAACTATCTAATTGGTCCTCTGTAATAAATTCTTTTTCCTCCGTTTTTTTAGATGTGTCTTTGCCACTATCATTACTACAACCAAATAACCCTAGACATAAACCTAGACATACTAAAATCATACTAATTTTTCTCATAATATCTTCCTTTCCCATATAATATTTAATACAAATAGTATAATTATTTATATATCTATTATCTCATAAACATACACTGTTTGCCAAAATAAATTATAAACTTTTGTATATAAAAATCCTGTATCAAACAGGATCTTTATTACTTTTCAAATTGTTCAATAATATGACGCGCAACAATAATTCCATTAGCTCCAGCCTGCGCTAATCCTCTAGTCAATCCGGCACCATCACCAGCTACATACAAATCATCAATTTCACATTCAAAACCTTTTCTTACCTTAGGACGAGCAGAATAAAATTTTGCTTCAACCCCATATAATAAGGTATGCTCATTAGCAATTCCTGGAGTTACAGTATCTAAAGCCTCTATCATTTCTATAATTGATTTCATCGTATTGTATGGCAGTACTAATCCTAAATCTCCAGGTACTGCTTCAGATAAAGTTGGCACTGTATATCCTTCTTTTAATCTTTTATAAGTTGTCCGCCGTCCTCTTTTAATATCACCATACCTTTGAACAATAACACTGCCATTAGATAATTTATTAGCCAACCGACTTACTTCATGAGCAAATTCATTAGGTTGATTAAATGGTTCACTAAAAGTATGTGATACTAGTAATGCAAAATTTGTATTTTTACTACCAAGTTTAGGATCATGATAAGCATGTCCATTTGCTAACATTGTCCCACTATGGTTTTCGATTACGACATGTCCGGATGGATTTGAGCAAAAAGTTCTCACTCTAGTTCCTACAGTTGTATTATAAATAAATTTTCCTTCATATAGGTTATTATTGATCTCTTCCATTACGATATTACTAGTTTCGACACGTACCCCTATATCAACCTGATTGTTATATAATTCAATATCATGTTGTTTTAATACTTTAGTCAACCAGGCTGAACCATCACGTCCTGGAGCTAAAACAATTTTTTTAGCGTTAATAATATTTCCATTTTCTAAAATGACTCCAGTTGCATGATTGTTATTTACCACCACTTCTTTTACTGCTGTTTTAAACAATATATCAATATGCTGTTTTAATTCATTCGACATTTCTGTCATAATACGAAGATTTTCCTCAGTTCCTAAATGTCTTACTTTAGCTCTTAATAGTTTTAACCCAACTGCATAACCGCGATGTTCTATTTCTTTCACTTTATCTGTTGTTGGATCTGTTATATCTTTTGTAGCTCCATGTTTTAGGTATAAATTATCGACATAATTTATTACCTCTTCAACTTCATCAGTTGAAAGATAATCTGTCAACCAGCCTCCAAATTCACTTGTAATATTAAATTTCCCATCTGAATATGCTCCAGCGCCACCAAATCCCGCTGTAATTGAACAAGCCGGTAAACATCCAGGCTCATTATCCTTAATAATTGGACATGATTTAATTTTCTTTTCTTTAATTGGACAACGACGATTCATAACATCCTGTCCTTTATCTATAAGCAACACATTTAATTTTGGTTGTTTTAAATACAATTCATAACATGCCATGATTCCTGCCGGTCCTGCTCCAACTACCACAACATCATAATTTTCCTTCATTTTATCGCTCCATTCTAGATTTTTTCACAAACCTTATTAATTATACTCTATCACCTGTATTAATGCAATTATTTCTAACTTCAAGTTTTGCCTATTTATATAACTATCTATCAAAATAAGATATTAGATTATAAACTAGAAGTAAATTATTAATATAGTAGCCCAAAAACTTTTTTCTAAACAATAAAACTTGCCGATATATTTACATATTTAATAACATAAATTACTGCTTCTTTTCAATTTTATCAATTAATCAAAACAATAATAAAAATTATTCAATTGATACTCTAAATATAATGCTCTATAATAATCCCAAAAGCTGCTTTTACATTAGAAAAAACAGCAAACATACAAAATTAATAGGAGATTAGATAATGATTAAAGGTTATATTATTGATATGGATGGTACACTTCTCGATTCTATGTTTATTTGGGATAATATTGTAATGATGTTATTACAAAAAAATGGAATTACTTTTGATGATGAACTTAAAAATATATTAGCTCCATTATCTATAGACGAAGCATTAAAATATCTAAAAAAACGATACCACTTATCAAATACAATACCTGAACTTCAAAATGAATTATTAAAAATTTTAGAATATCAATATTTAAATAACGCAACACTAAAGCCTGGTGCAAAAAAATTTATTAAAAACTGTGTTGCATCAAATAAAAAATTATGTTTACTAACTGCTAACAAACATGATTTAACAGTTAAAGTTTTAACAAAAAATAATTTATTACACTATTTTAATAGTATTATTACTTGTGATGATACTGTATTAACCAAGCAGGATAGTACTATTTATCAATTTGCAGCTAAATCACTTGATCTGAATATTAATGAATGTATTGTAATTGAAGATGCTCTACATGCTATTTGTTCAGCAAAAAAAGCTGGTTTTATAGTGTGGGCAGTCGCTGATAATAGTAATATTCATGATTGGAAAAAAATAAGAATGCTAAGTGACGCTGCATTTAATAGTATGGAATCTATGACAATAGATAAATAGAAGCTTTTAATGATATTGTTCTCATTAATTTAATATGAAAAATTAATTCAGTTATAAAGTTAAAGAATTCTAGTTTCTATAAAGATGACAATTAAAACTATAAATCATTAAATTTAATTGACTTTTTATTACCGAGGAAATATTAAAACGTTATTACACTACGAATATTGTTAAGAAAAAAGTTATTGCTTTAAATTAATTAATATGCTATCATAAATAAGCATGTAAAATATTTTATTTACTGCCTGCTTATTTTATAAAATAAGCCAATAGACCATAGGAGGTATAAAAATGAACAAGTATGAAATTATGTTTATTGTAAAACCTGACGTTGAAGAAGACGCTAGAAACAAATTAATCGAAAGCTTTAAAGGAATCTTAACAGCTAACGGTGGAACTGTTGATAACGTTGACGAATGGGGATTACGTGATTTAGCTTATGAAATCCAAGATTTTAAAAAAGGATATTATGTAGTTGTTGATACAACATGTACAGCTGCAGATGTTGCTGAATTTGAACGTTTATCAAATATTAATTCATCTATGTTACGTCATTTAACTCTTCGTAAATAATAGGAGGTCGCTAAATGATAAATAGAGTAGTCTTAGTTGGTCGGATGACTAGAGATCCAGAACTTAGGAGAACTGGTCAAGGTGATGCTGTTACATCATTTACACTAGCTGTAAATCGTAACTATACATCAAGAGACGGTCAGCAACAAACTGATTTTATCAATTGTGTTGTTTGGCGTAAACCAGCTGAGAATGTAGAAAGATATTGTTCTAAAGGTAGTTTAGTTGGTGTTGAAGGAAGAATCCAGACACGAAGCTACGACAATGCTCAAGGACAAAAAGTATATGTTGTAGAAGTTATATGTGATAGTGTTCAGTTCTTAGAGACAAAAGCGGCACGTGAAAGGGCACAATCTCAAGTCCAAATGCAACAGCCACAAAGTAATGATAATTTTTATGATATGAAAACTGTTGAATTGGAAAAAGAATTTGATAACTCACTAAATACATATGATATTATGGAAGATGATATTCAATTTTAATGAAAGGAGCTAAAAAAATGGCATTTAGAAAACAAAGAATGGGTAGAAAAAAAGTTTGTTATTTTACAAAAAATAACATTACTTATATTGATTATAAAGATGTTGAATTATTAAAAAGATTCGTTTCAGCTAATGGAAAAATTATTCCAAGACGTGTAACAGGAACTAGTGCTAAATATCAAAGAATGTTAGCAACTGCTATTAAACGTGCTCGTCAAATGGCTTTATTACCATACGTTGGTGATTAATCGATACTTAAAAACCTTGATTATTCAAGGTTTTTTCTTTTCTTGAGATGTCTTGATAATTTATGAGTAATAAAGAATTTATTGTAAAATTGATAAAGCAGTTTTAACTTATTTTTTTATTTGGTATAATATATTAATCTAGGAAAGGAGGTAAAATCGTGAAAACTTTTAATTATGATAAATCTGGTTTATTAGCACAGTATTATGAGATTCTTATGGAATTGATGATTCATTGGGAAAATGAAATTGTAGAATTTAAAGAAGCAAAAGGACAATATGATACTAATAAAATTGGGCAATATTTTTCAGCAATAAGTAATGAAGCTAATTTAAAAAGACAACAATATGGATGGTTGATCTTTGGAATTAGTGAAGATCATAACAAAAGAATAGTTGGTACAAATTTTAAAAATGGATTAGGTTTACTAGAAAAATTTAAGTATGAAATATCTAAAAGTACTAATGATAATATTAGTTTTATTGAAATCATTGAATTAAAACCAATTGTTAATGAAAAAGAATATAGAGTTCTAATGTTTAAAATTCCTGCTGCAGTAACAGGTTTTCCTACAAGTTGGAAAAACCATTATTATGCAAGATCTGGTGAAAGTCTTATATCTTTACAGCAATACAAAATTGATGAAATTCGTTCACAAGAACGATTAGATTGGTCGAAACAAATTGTTAAAGGTGCTTCTATTAACTACTTAGATAAGGATGCTATTCAAATTGCAAGATCAAAATATAAAGAAAAAATGGATAAAAAACATATTGTTGAAGAAATAGACAATATGGATGATTTAGAATTTTTAACAAAAATGAAATTATTATATGATGGAAAAGTTACCAATGCTGCTATGTTATTATTAGGTCATTCAGATTATGATTATTTGATTTCTAGACCTCCAACACTTATGTGGCGACTATATGGAAGTCAGGGAGAAGTAAAAGATTATGAAATTTTTACAATTCCCTTTATAAATGTTATTGATAAAATATTTTCAAAGATAAGAAATTTAACATATCGCTATATACCAAATCAACTTACATTATTTCCAATAGAAACACAGCAGTATGATACTTGGCTTTTAAGAGAGCTACTTAATAACTGCTTAGCACATTCTAATTTTCAATTAGGTGGAAGAATATATATTAATGAATTTGAAGATCAAATCAAAATAACAAATCCAGGAGATTTTATACCTCAAAGTATAGAAACGGTTTTACAGGTTAGTTAAAATCCACCATTCTATAGAAATCAATTATTAGCTGAAACTATGGTAAAATTTCATATGATAGATACTGCAACTATGGGAATAAGAAAAGTATTTAAAATACAAAAAGATAAATATTTTCCCTTACCAGATTATGATTTCAATACTTATAATCAAGTGTCTGTAACAGTATACGGAAAGGTCTTAAATGATGAATATATGCATATATTATATGCGCATCCTGAATTAGATTTAGAAACAGTATTTTTATTAGACAGAGTTCAAAAAGGATTAGAAATTTCAAAAGAAAGTGTATCGTATCTTAGAAAACTAAAATTAGTTGAAGGAAGAATATCTAATTTATATTTATCTGCTTCAATATCAAAGAGTATAGATCATGAAGCTGAGTATATAAAGAATAAAGTGTTTGATGATCAGTATTATAAAGATTTGATTATTAATTATTTAAAAGAATATCAAAGAGCAAAGAAAAAAGATTTAAGAATATTGCTTTGGGACAAATTACCAGATATATTAAATAATAATCAAAAAGAAAGAAAAATTGGAAATTTATTAGCTTCTTTGAGAAAAAATGGTGATATAAAGACAGATTCCAAAGATAGAACCACTTGGATTTTAAAAGAGTAAGTTAGTCGAGATTATATGAGAGATATTGATTTATATGGTGACATCATTTTGACATCAAAAAATGAAAGAAATCAAAATAATAGCTGGAAATTCTTGAAAATAGTGTAATAAATCGACTAAAAATCAATGAAATTAACACTTATAAAATAAATGTTATCATACATTGGTGATTAATTGATACTAGAAAACCTTGAATAATGAATCACCCCTGTCAAATAGACAGGTGAAATAATTAAAATGTTTTTGATGAAGTTGTCGATGAGACAACTTCATTTTCTTTATGCAGTTAAAGTTGAACTACTTGTGTAATGAAACATGATATTTTGTTACCAAATCATTATATGAACCTCCACCATTGAGATAATCCAATACTATCTGTTCTTTAAAATTCTTTGTATAAGATGTATTTGTAGCAGATGTATCAAATGCACTTTCACCAAATGTCTGATATTTTTTATCCAATTGTCCACTACATCATTTGTTTGTATTTATTTCTTTAGCTAAAGAAACAGTTGATTCTTCACCATCTAAATATCTTTTTACAATACTTAATCTTAGTTTTTTTGAACGTTTACTTTTTCTTCTCAATATAAAAAACCTCCCGTATCAGCGTTTAATTATTTACGCTATCTACTGAAAGGTCATCATATCAACCAAATAATCATATTTTTTCTAATACGTATTAATATTGTACTCCGGCGAATACTTAATTATTGCCTATGAATATTGATAAAATCTTATTTTCATGGGAATCACATATTTATAAAATTAAATTCTATGCCTTTTTATAATTTTATTACTGCCCTTTTTTATTATTAATAATCTATCAATATCAAATAAGATTCATAATCTTAAATAATATAATTAACTCAATAACGCTTCTTTTAATTTAAATAACGCTTTTTCTAAAATTGATATTGGACATGCTATATTTATCCGCTGAAAACCAACTCCTTCAATACCAAACATTTTACCACTATCTAACCATAATCCTGCTTTTTCAACAATTAATTTTTCTAACTTTTCTTCTGATAGGTTTAATTTACGAAAATCAAGCCAAACCAAATAAGTTCCTTCAGGTTCAATTAAACTTACTAATGGTAACTCATTTTTCAAAAAATTCCTAATATAATCAAGATTTTGAATCAAATATAATTTTAATTCCTTAAGCCAAATATCTCCAAATTCATAAGCTACTTTACATGCAACTAAACCAAATAAATTTAATTGGCTATATCCCGTTTGAGCAACAGCTTTTTCAAACTTTTTTTTCATTTTTAAATTTGGAATAAATATATTAGAAACTTGCAATCCAGCAAGATTAAATGTTTTGCTTGGAGAAGTACATGTTACTGTATTCATTAAAAATTGTGGATCTAATGAAGCAAATACATAGTGTTTATGCCCTGGATAAGTAAAATCACAATGAATCTCGTCACTTATTACTTTTACATTATGCTTTAAACATATTTTACCTAGATTAATCAATTCATCTTTGCGCCATACTCTTCCAACCGGATTATGAGGACTGCACAAAATAAACAATTTTACATTATTTTCAATAATCTTTCTTTCAAAATCTATAAAATCAATTTCATAATGATCATTCTTCAATAATAATGGATTGGTTACTAAATTACGTTTATTATCTAATATAACTTCATAAAAAGGATAATATACTGGTGTTTGAATAATGATGCTATCATTTTCTTTAGTATAAGCTCTAATAGCTGCTGAAATCGCAAATACGACTCCTGGAGTTTTGATTAGCCAGGAAGGTTCCAAATGCCATTGAAAATATCTTTGATACCAATTTTGAATAACTTTAAAATAATCTTCTTTACTTTCACTATAACCATAAACACCTAATTCTACATATTTTTTTAACTCACTAATTACTTCATTTGTCGTCATAAAATCCATGTCAGCCACCCAAAGAGGTAAAATGTCTTCTGGTTTTCCACGTTCTTTTGAAAAATCATATTTTAAAGATAATGTATTTTTTCTTTCAATTACTTGATCAAAATTATAAACCATCACTATTCCCCTATTGCTTGAGATAAATCTGCAAGTAAATCATCGATATTTTCAATTCCTACTGATAATCTTAAAAAGTCATCTGTTATTCCCAACTCTTGCCTTATTTCTTCAGGAACATCACTATGTGTTTGAATCATCGGATAAGTTATCAAAGTTTCTACTCCTCCTAAGCTTTCAGCATAGGTAATAACTTTTACATTTTCTAAAATTCTACGGGCAGTACTTGATGAATCAACTCTAAATGAAATCATACTTCCTGCTCCTCTAGCCTGTGATTTATTTATCTCATATCCTGGATGTGTTTTTAGTCCTGGGTAATAAACTTGTGTAATCTTTTTTTGGCGAGATAACCAGTCAGCAATTTTAGTAGCATTTTCTTGTTGGCGATCTTGACGAATTGCTAGTGTTTTTATACCTCTAATTAATAAATAACTATCAAACGGTGATAAACAACACCCTTTAGTTTTGTATATTTCTCTTATTTTTTTTGCAAGTTTATCACTAGAAGTAGAAATCACTCCAGCAATAACATCATTATGACCACTTAAAAATTTTGTACCACTATGAATTACTATATCTGCTCCCAACTCTAATGGTGTTTGTAAATAAGGTGATAAAAATGTATTATCAACAATTAAAAGTAAATTATTTTGTTTAGCTATTTGTCCAATTTTTCTTAAATCACTAATTTTCATTAAAGGATTACTTGGAGTTTCAATATATATAGCACGAGTTTGTGGTTTAATTGCTTTTTCAATTGCATTAGTATCTGCTGTATTTACATATGAAAATTCTAGACCAAAATGATTATAAAAATTAAACATTCTTACTGATCCACCATATAAATCATCACCACAAATAATATGATCTCCAGGATCAAACAATGATAAACAGATAGAAATTGCTGACATCCCACTAGAACAGGCAACTGTATCTACAGCGCCTTCTAGTGTTTTTATAATATCTTCTAAATAACTTCTAGTAGGATTACTTTCTCTTGAATAATCATATCCTTGATTTTGACCAATTCCTGGATGAGAAAACATTGCGGTTTGATAAATAGGAACAGCAACAGCTCCATATGATTTAGTTAAACAATCAGACTCCTCTCCATGAATACATTTAGTTTCTATTTTATGCATATATCTCGCCTCCAACAATTAATTATATTCTGGAACATACCATAAACCATCATTATTTTTATCTAAATACTCTTTAAATTCATCAGATTGATATGCTTTAACAATATCTTTTGCCCATTTACTATCTTTATTATCTTTTCTTACTACAACTTGAAGTAACAAGTGATCTAAGATATCTTCTTGTAACAATGCAGTTGATGGATCGATTTTAGCATTATAGACGATTGATCCAGTGATTACAGCATAATCAAATTCATCTAATGATTGTGGAATCATTGTAGAATCCATTTCAGTAAATTTTATATCATATAAATTTTTAGTTATATCATTTTGCGTTACTGTAGAAATATCTTTACTTGGATCTAACTCTATCCAGCCCGCTTTTTGTAGTAAAGCATATGCACGAGCTGTATTGGCTGCATCATTTGGCACAGCTATTTTAGCTCCTTTTTCTATTTCATTTAAATCTTTATGTGTTTTAGAAAAAATTCCCGCTGGAACAGTTGGAATAGCGCCCAAAGCAACTAATTCTCCATTTTGTGACTCATTAAAATTATTCATATATGCTGTATGCTGTTCAACATTAACATCGATTTCACCTTCATTTAACGCAATATCGTTTTGTAATAAGTCTGAAAACTCGACTACTTCAAACTTATATCCTTGTTTTTCTAAAATTGGAATTATCGCATCTTCGAATAAAACTGTATACGGTCCTGCAGCTTTACCATAACGAATCGTTGTTTTGTTTTCATCGTTACTTGTTTGATTTGAACCACAAGCAGTAAAAACAAATCCTAAAACTAATACTGTAAAAACTGAAATTATTTTCTTTAACATTTTTCTTCCCCCTAAATTTATTTATGTGTTCTTAATTTTTTTGATATATAATTTCCTAATGTTTGAATCAACTGCACAAATATAATCAATATGATTACTGTTACTACCATTAATTCATTATTAAAACGTTGATAACCATAGGTTAGTGCTAAATCACCTATACCACCACCCCCAATAGTACCGGCCATTGCTGTAGCCCCAAGTAATCCAATAGTACCGGTAGTTATCGCAAGAACAAGTGAAGCCTTAGCCTCTGGCAATAAAAAGTACCAAATTATTTCAAAAGTATTTGCTCCTAATGCTGTAGCTGCTTCTAAAATTCCTGGTTTAACTTCAAGTATTGAACTTTCGATTAATCGTGCTAAATATGGTGCAATATAGAAAACTAATGGAACGATAGCAGCTTTGGTTCCTATTCTTGTTCCTACTAATGATTTGGTTAAAGGAGTAATAAATACTAATAAAATAACAAATGGTACTGAACGAACTAAATTTACAATACCGTTGATGATCCCATAGATTATCCGATTACTCCTTAGTCCATCTTTACGTGTTAAAACTAAAACTAAGGCTAATGGTATTCCAATTATTGTTCCAAAAAACAGAGCCCAGCCCAACATATAGATTGTTTGAACTGCACAATCTATTAGTTTATCTGATCCAACATTTAATAGATTATCGCTCATTTGTAGTCACCACCCTTTCAATAGCAATTCCCCTTTTAGTTACATATTTTTCTGCTCTATCAATTTCGTTTTTATCCCCTTGTAATTGTAAGATCAGAATCCCTAAAACCGTATTTTGAATTTCATTAACTGATGCAAACAAAATAGTCGTTGTAACATTAAACTGTTTATTAATTTGTGAAACTACAGAATCTTGTGAATTTTCTCCAAAAAAAGTTAATTTAACAATTGGATCAGCATAATCTAAGTTTCTTAGAATTGTTTCTGGTATTGAACTGTTGATTACGGTTTTAACAAACTTTTTAGTTATTTCCTGTTGCGGATTGCTAAAAAGTTTTATTGTATCCCCTTGTTCACAGATTTTTCCATTTTCCATCACAGCTACTTTATTACAAATTTTTTTAATAACATTCATTTCATGAGTGATTAATAAAATAGTAATATTTAATTCAATATTTATTTTTTTTAACAATAACAAGATTGATTCTGTCGTTTCTGGATCTAATGCACTAGTTGCTTCATCACATAACAAAATTTTAGGATTAGTAGCTAAAGCTCGTGCTATTCCAATTCTCTGTTTCTGACCTCCAGATAATTGTGAAACATAAACATCACTTTTATCCTTTAGACCTACGAAATCTAATAGTTCGTATACTCTTTTCTTTATATCTTGTTTATTATATTTTGCTAAAATCAAGGGAATAGCAATATTTTGAAAAACTGTTTGACTTTCTAATAAATTAAATTGTTGAAAAACCATCCCTATTTCTTTTCTTAATCTATTTAATTTTTTTGATGAATAATCTGTAATATTTTTACCTTCAATAAAAACATTTCCTTGATCCGGTTTTTCTAATAAATTTACCATTCTAATCAATGTCGATTTTCCAGCCCCAGAATAACCAATTACACCAAATATATCCCCTTTTTCTACTTTGATAGAAACATCTTGTAGCGCATGAACCTCTTCAAAACGAGTATGAAAAGTTTTAGAAACATGTTCTATTTGAATCATCACTATTCCTCCCCTGCTTCTATTTTTAATAAGGCTTTAACTGCTAATCGACTCATATATTCTGCTGCTAATGATAAAGCTTTAGGATCAACCTGAAATTTTGGATGGTGATTAGGATATGTCTCACCTGTTCCAATTTGAATAAATGTCCCTTTGATTTTCTCTAGGTAAAAAGCAAAATCCTCACCACCAAGCGAAACTGCACTTGAAGCTACATTAATGTCATCTTCCTTAGCTACTTCTTTTGCAAAATCACTCCACTCTTTATCATTGATTACAGCCCCTGGTCCTGCTATCCATTTAACTTCTGTATCAATTTGATATGCTTTTCCTATATACTCTACTATTTCTCTTAAACGTTCTTCATAAAGTTTTCGGTCATTTAATTCTAATGTTCTAATTGTCCCTTCTAAAAATGCTATTTCAGGAATTACATTCCATGTCTTCCCTGCTTCAACATGAGTAATACTAACAACACCACTTGATAACGGATCAGTATTACGACTAACTATCGTTTGTATAGCATTTATCAAAGCCCCTAAAGCTACAATTGGATCTTTTCCTTGCTGTGGATGTGCTGCATGAGTACCAAATCCTTTTAATTTAATTTCAAACCGATCTACTGCAGCAGTAATACTTCCTGCTTTTATACCCAATGTTCCAACTGGAAATACTGATGAACTATGAATTCCAAAAATCGCCTCTACAACATCGAGAGCTTTTGATTCAATAATTTTCAAAGCTCCTAGTGAAGATTCTTCTGCAGGTTGAAAAATTAATTTTACTGTTCCATGAATATTTTCTTCCTGCTTCTTTAATAATAATGCTGTTCCATAAATTGTTGTAAGATGAAAATCATGACCACAGGCATGCATTTTACCCTCAGATTTAGAACGCCACTGTAGATCAGTTTCTTCATTAACCGGAAGAGCATCAATATCACTTCTTAGCGCAATTACTGGTCCAGGATATTTTCCCCTAATTATTGCTACCAGCCCTGTATCTAATGGCAGATCTAAAATTTCAATATCATGCTCTTTCAGCAATTTTTTCAATCGCGAAGTTGTTTCATATTCTTGATAAGATAATTCTGGATGAGCGTGAAACCATTTAAATTGGGTTTCCAACTCTATTTGTAATAAATCTTTTTTCATTTTTCTTCCTCCTATGTTAATAAAAAAGATGTTCATAGCGAACATCCTCATTCTAGAATTTAATAAAATTAAAGATTAAGAATATTTGCATACACGAAAACATACTCTATACATTTGTATACAGCTACACATACACATCATATTTTGGTTCATTTTACTTGCAGTGTTCATTTTCGTATCTCCTTTCTTATCCCTACTTAATATATAGGAATACTATGTTTAATACATTAACACATATTATTATTTACGTCAATAAGTAAAAATAATTTTTTGAAAAAAGATACCTAAATTGGTATCTTATAAATCATCGGGTGTAGTTATCTTAATATTTTCATAACTTCCTATCACAACTTTTACAGGTGCCACTTTAAAATGTTCTACCAAAGAAGCATCGTCAGTAGCTACAAAATTATTAATTTTTCCCAGTTTGTAACAATCTTTAATTATGCTTGTTTTAAAAGCTTGGGGTGTTTGAGCTTGCATCAAAGTTTCTCTAGGCAATGTTTCTATAACATTTCCATCTTTACACATTTTTATAGTATCTTTTACAGGAACCATCAATAAACAAGCATCATTATTATTTAAACAAAGTAATAAATCATCTATATTTTCTTTTTTTAAATATGGTCTAGCCCCATCATGAATCAAAACATATTCCTGATTTACAATTTGTAAACCATTATAAACACTATCTTGGCGCTCTTTTCCTCCAAAAGTATAATCTATTTTACTAGATGAGATGAGTTTTTTTAAATCACTAATTTCATCTTCTTTGGTTACAACAACAATTTGTTTACATCTATCATCATTTAAAAATATTTCCATCGTCATTTCATAGACTGTTTTATCTTTAAAACGATATAACATTTTATTATAACTCAAACCACTCCTACTGCCCTTACCAGCACATAACACAACTGCACTATAATTCATTATCTCACTTCCTCTTTTTTCTTATTGTAGCATTTAATCATTATCTTGAAAATAAACATTATTTACATATTTAATAATATACTTAAATAAGGAAGTGATCTTATTATTAAAAATATCGTTGGCTTTATTCTAAGTCTTATTGTTTTCTTGTATGGAATGCACCTGATGTCTTCTAGTTTAGATATCTTAGCAACTAACAGATTAAAAAATATTCTTTATAAATTAACTTCTAATAAATATCTTGGTGTATTGATTGGAACTGCAATTACTGCCGTTATTCATAGTTCCTCAGCAACTACAGTAATTTTGATTGGCTTACTAAATAGTCATCTTATTACTTTGAATCAAGCTACCTGGATCATTCTTGGAGCAAATATTGGTACTACTGTTACAGGGCTGTTGATTGCATTAGATTTAGGAGAATCAGCAATTTATTTTTGTGGTATAGGGTTGGTTTTGATGTTATTAAAAAATAAATTAATGTATATAGGACGCGTGATCATGGCTCTAGGATTGATTTTTTTAGCCATGGATGCAATGGCAATTGCCCTTATTCCGCTTCAAAGTTCATCTTATTTTATTGAGCTGTTTGCAAAATTAAATAATCCTATTACAGCTATAATCGTGGGAACTATTTTTACTGCAATCATTCAAAGTTCTACAGCATCCGTAGGGGTCTTACAAACAATATATCAAAAAGGCTTAATTAACTTTACTATGGCAACAAATGTTATTTATGGGCAAAATATTGGTACCTGTATAACTGCTTTATTAGCTTCCATAAATGGTGATCCTAATTCTAAGCGTCTTACTATCATTCATATACTAATAAATATAATTGGTACTATTGTTTTTTTTATTGCATCATATTTTATTCCATTTATTGATTTTATACACTCTTTAACCCCAAATTATATGATGCAAATAGCATATATGCATACATTTTTTAATATAATTTCAACTATTATCTTATTACCATTTGATAATATGTTAATTCATTTAGCTTACAAAATACTCCCTTTATCTCGAAAGGAGACATATAATGCTAGCAAGTATTCTTGCCCTAATTAGCAGTTATGGCTACAAAGCTATTTTTATCCTAATTACTTTAGAAAACATCTTTCCACCCATTCCATGTGAAATAATTTTAACTTTTGGAGGTTTTTTAACTACTATAACCTCATTACAACCTGTTGGAGTGGTAATTGTTGCTACTTTAGGTTCATATTTAGGATCTGTTATTCTTTATTTTATGGGTTATTTAATTAAAATCAACATACTAGAACAAATCTTAATTTATTTTCATTTTAAGCCTAATTCTCTCGAAAACTCCATTAGATGGTTTAAACAATACGGTAAACTTTCCATTTTTGCAGGGCGTTTAATTCCTATTATCCGTTCTATAATATCATTGCCGGCAGGAATAACAAAAATGAACTTTTTTTGTTTTTCTTTTTATACTTTACTAGGAACGATTATTTGGAATAGTATCCTAGTATATTTAGGAATATTATTAGGAAATAACTGGATCAAAATTCATAAATATGTTAAGCAATATGCATTGATTATTAGTATTCTATTTTTAATTATTCTAATTATTAAGAAGACAAAGCGTAAAAAAACTTAGACACTAGTCTAAGTTTTTATGCTTTAGCTTTACTTTGAAAATATTTATTTGCCTTCTTTATAATTCCACGCCCTTGTAGCTTCATATCATAATCTTTCAATATATTTTGAATATCTTCTTCTTTAACTTCATGTGGTATATTTTTTCTAATAATTTTCTTTAAATCTGTTTTTGTGAGATTCTTGAAATTAATTATTTCATCAACCCTACTCAATAATTCATCACTAAATCCATAATTACATTTTTTGTTTGTTATATTCTTTTTAAATCCTAATTTATTTTTGGTACTACCTTGATTTGAAGTCATAATAATAATCGTGTTATTAAAATAAACTTTTCTTTTATGACTATCTTCTAAATAGCCTTCATCAAACACTTGCATAAATAAATTAATAACATCTTGACTTGCTTTATCGATTTCATCCAATAAAACTACACTCTTGGGATACGTTTGTAATTGTCCTAATAATAAACTAGGTTTATCATAACCAACATATCCTGGTGCAGCACCAATAATTTTTTGAACACTAGAACTATCTTTATATTCGCTCATATCTAAACGAATTAGATTTCGTGATAAATATTTTGCCAACTGCTTGGCCATTTCACTTTTACCTACCCCACTACTACCAGTAAATAGCATTATGGCTGTAGGTTGATTTGAAGGTTTATTTATTTTTAATTGGCTAATTATTTGTTCAATCGCTTCATTTTGGCCAATAACTTGATTATTTAATTTTACTTTAATTTCATCATAATCATAATTATCACTAATTTTAATAGAGGTATATTCTTCGATTACATCTTTTACTATTTGTTTTGTGATAATATGCTGTTGTCGAAACCTTGTTTTTACACACGCTAAATCAAAAATATCAATTGCCTTATCAGGAAATGTTCTATTTTTAATATAGTGATCAACATTATCAACTAAATATCTTAAAACTTCATCATCAATTTCAATCTTATGAAATTGTTCATAAAATAATTTTGTTTCTTTTAAAATATCAAATGTTTCTTCTTTAGTATTTTCTTTTAAAGTAATTATGCTAAAACGACGATTCATTGCCTGATCTTTTTCAAAGTGCTGATAATATTCTTCTGTAGTAGTTGCACCAATAATCGTTAGATCTTTTCTAGCTAAATATGGTTTTAAAATATTAGCAGCATCTATTGCTCCCTCTGCTCCACCTGCACCAATTATATTATGAATTTCATCAATAAAAATAATGACATTATCCATCTCTTTTACTTTATCAATTATTTTTCTCAATTTTTCTTCAAATTCGCCACGATATTTAGTTCCGGCAACAATACTAGACAAACTTAGCTCATAAATAATTTTTTTCTTTAATCCATCGTTTACTTGTTTTTCATTAATCAAATACGCTAATTTTTCAACTAAGGCTGATTTTCCGACCCCTGCTTCACCAATAATAAGAGCATTATTTTTTTCCCGTTTACTTAAAATCATACAAAGTTTTTCTAATTCTTTTTGTCTTCCAACAATTAAGTTTCCGCCCTTCTTTACCTTTTTGTTGAGGTTAATCAGTGATTGAATTTGATCTAATTTTGTTTCTAATTCACTACTTTCATTCAATTTATAAATAATATCTTCAAAATCAACTTTATATTTTTTTAACAACTCATAAGCAACACTTTCTTCACTTTTCAATAATGCTATAGTTAAAATATTTAAAGTGACTTTACTTTTATTTTGTTCATTTGTAATGTTGACTGCTGTTTCTAAAATATTTTTAACAGCATCACTATATTCCATATAAAAAGGTTGATCATTATTTGTCCCAAACAACCTTTTTATATCCTCATATATACTTTTATCATCAACATTATATTTCTTTACCAGCTCCTTTAATTTTGAGTCGCTGATTTTTAATAATGACAATAATAAATGCTCACTCCCAACATTATTATGACCTAAATCAAAAGCAATACTTTCACCTACAACAATTGCTTTTTGGGCTTGTTCATCAAATTTTGTTAACATGGTTCACCTCTAATTTTATTATATGTTTAACACTTTAAATTATTAACGAATCACTTTATTTTAAACATAAAACCATCTCATATAAGATGATTTATATTTACATATAATAAAAGAGGCCACATGCTGCCTCTTATGAAAAAAGTTCCGCAAAAAATGATTTCTTTTTTATCTCTTTACTACTAGTACAATAACTTGCTTTTAATGTACCAGTAAGAGATTTACCTTTACCTTTACCAATAATAATTTTATATTCACCGTTATAATAGCTAGCCTCATAATCTTTTTGATGATCAGCTAATACCTGATCAATATCATCAACACCCTTGATCCACTTTCGATAATCACTTATTAAGTTATCTTTTATTTTATACATTTCTTTAATATCACTTTCACTATTACTATTAGCAATTATTTTATATTTAGGATCATTACTTGAAGCATTGACAGTTACTACATTCATTAAAATTAATACTATAATAATTGTTTTTTTCATATCAGTTCACCTCAAGTTCATTATTACCAACTATGATTAAAGTATACAAAAAATTATTTATAAGAGGTATTTTTTATGGCAGAAAGAATCATGCAAAAAGAAATAATTAGTGATCCTTTTTCATCAATAAACATGGATGAAGAAATAACAGACACACTGCAAGAATTTTTAACTTTACAACAAGTTTATGATGCTGGTATTAAAGAAGTAAGAACTAAATTAGAAATTCTTGATGATGAGTTTAGAGTTAAACATGATCATAATCCTATTCATCATATGGAGTATCGATTAAAATCGGTAAAAAGTATTCTTGGTAAACTAGAAAAAAGAGGCTTAGAAGTCTCTCTAGAGTCAATTGTAATTAATTTAACAGATATAGCTGGTGTTAGAGTAATTTGTAATTATGTTAGTGATGTTTATAAAATTGCTGATTTACTTATCAAACAAAGTGATATTAAACTAATTAAGAAAAAGGATTATATAAAACATCCAAAAGAAAATGGTTATCGAAGTTTACATTTGGTTGTTGAAATACCAATATTTTTAGCTGAAAAAGTACAACCTATTCCCGTAGAAATTCAGATTAGAACTATTGCAATGGATTTTTGGGCTAGTTTAGAACATCACTTACGATACAAAGCTGATAACGAAGTTCCTGATGGCGTTCGTGATGAATTGATTGATTGTGCTAAAACAATATCCCATCTAGATTATAAAATGCAGGGGATTCATGAAGAGCTTAATAAACCAAAGAAAAAGATATAATACGTAAAAAGGAAGATTACAAATCTTCCTTGGTTTATAAAATAATATAATAAAAAAGTTAGCTGCAATATATGTTTTTCTCAATAACTAGATTAAATAAAATAAGAAAAACAAAATAAGCATCTAACTTCTTTACTTAATAACTAAAATCATTGCGCTACATCTTATACTATTTATTATAAATATTCAATAATTTTAGTTTTTAGCTATGCATTTGAGAAAACAAATGATTTTAGAAAGTTCTCCCAATTAAAACTTTTTTAATTTCTTTAAAGCTTCTGATTCTTTTGGTTGATAATCACCAATTCTTGATGCGCCACTTACGGCACCAGTAGAAGCTACTAGAACTAGTTTACTAAACATTTTTAAAACTTTTTCCATTACTTTCTATAATACAAGGTATTGATGACAAGTCAATTACAATTAAAACATATAATAGAACATGATAAAATTCACTAGACAATAAAATAAACACCGCATAAATTGAAGTAATAATAAAAGAATATTTTTTATACTTGTACCGTTCATTTTCGCTTATCGGTCTATTTTTGTGTTCAAAAGGTGCTCCCCATATTATTAATATCAGTGTTATTATAATTATAGATATCATCAGTAGTTTGTTGATCTCTACATGTGGGTAAAGCCATATAAAGAGTATATATTTGGAAACATTAAATGTAATGCAATTAAAATTAGTATTGCAATGATATCCACCAATAAATTTTCGTAGGGTTGCATAGGACACGTAATAAACCAATGCTTGATTGACTGTCCCACTTATTATCCCAATAAATAACAACAATAATACATTAAACAAAGATGTAGCGATTACTTCAATCCCATATAAAAATATCTCATCATCATAATTCAAAACGGTCTTGTTTTTATATATCTTTAATAACCATTTTGATATACCTTGTACCAATCATTTCACCTCCTCAATAGCCATAATAAATTATTTTTCGACAAATTTAAATAAACATGGGACGAAACGCATTTTAACGAGGATGATTTATCGGAATTATTATTGAAACATGAAATTCTAAGTCTTTTTCAAAGAATTTAATACTACCGCCATATTCATTTACAATTCTTCGGATACTCTGCATTCCGTGACCATGATTTTCACCGATTTTACTAGTATGTAAATTTGGATTATTTTCTAAGACTGATTTATCTATCTGATTAACAACTTCTATATATAAAAATACATCTTCTTCAATAACTATATCAATTTGAGAATTGTTTTTAGAGCAATTCTCAATCGCATTATCTAATAAATTAGATAATAACTCATTTAAATGATAATCTTTCATATACAATCTACCACTGACATTTATTTTATATTTGACCTTGATATTTTTACTTTGTGCTATCATCCTTTTATAATTAATAATTGTATTTATCAATTTATTTTCACTATTAACCGTATGAGTTACCTCTTCTAAATCATATACCCTTGAATTTATCATTTCTTTTATTTCAGAATATTTATTTTCTTCTAAATAATTTTCAATCAATAAATAATCATGTTTTAAATCATGACGCATTATCTTTATTTCTTTTGAAACTTCATTTAACTGTTTATAATTACTTTGTTCCATTTCTAACTTTTGTAATGAAAATTGAGTTTCCTGCTTTTCACGTTCTAATTTAGAAATATAGTAAACTATTAAAGCTATTCCCATTACAGATAAACCTAGTGATAATAAAGTTATAAATAGTAAATTTTGACTTAATTTCATTCCTAAATAATATTGTAATAAAATTATATATGCAAAATAGAACATTACTACAACAGTTGTTAATAGTCTCCAATATAATATATTGATTTTTATTTCTTTGATTTTACTAAATTTTATTACATTATATACAATCAATAAATATAGTATCTTTGCAACAACTGTTCTTACTTCAGGAATTACATAATCTTCTATAAATAATGATAAAATAATTGACCATCCTACTATTAATTCATCAAAAAATGTAATAAATAATATTTCCCAAATATTATTGTTAGTTCCAAAATATGCTATTAAGGCGGCATCAATGACAACAACTAATGGTAAAATTATACTAAAATCACCAAAACAATCAAAAATATTAATTATAGTAGTGATTGTTAAAAAATTTAGTATATAATAAATTCGTTTATTTATTTTTAAGTCAAAATAATTTGTAAAGAAATAGGCAGCTATTAACGATTCTACAATATTTATTATCATTCTTTAAACCTCTTCATATAATTATTATGATATGCATCAATAAAATCATTATAATTTCTTTTTAAAACAAATGATTCGCCATTTATTAATACTACTTCTTTACCACTTACACTTTTTACATATTCTAAATTTATAATCGTATAACTGTTTAATCGAAAATATTGATTAGAATCTAATTCATTTAAAAATGATTTTAATGTTCTATATACTTCATATTGCTCTTTTATCATATAGATCTGACATTTATTTCTATTAGATTCAATATAAATAATCTCTTTCTTTAAAATCATTTGTCTTTTACGATCAGAGATAATTTCAATATAATCAGTATTCTTTACATTATCTTGATTTATTTTTATCCATAATCTTTCTAAATCATGTTTTAAATTTTCTTTTCTTAAGAAAAAATAAACTTTACTTGCAAATGTGTCATAAACTAAACTTTCTTCAGAAGACATATATATTATTTTAGCAAAATAATTCTTATCAATAATCATTTTACCACAATTTATACCGTTTTCACCCTCCAGCATAATATCTATAAAATAATAATCAAATTTTTGCTTTAAATCTATGCTAGATACATTGATCTTAATCACGATATCATTTTTCTCATTACCAAACTTTTCATTAATAAGATTTCCTAACTTTTTACCAAAAACAAGATCATCATCTATAATTAATACTTTCATATTATTCCCCTCCTTTTAATAACATCGAAATATCTATTTGATATCATGCATACTTTAATTCTATTAAGTATTAAAAGCGGCCCATGCCGCTTTATTAGTACGTTGAATCAATATCATAATATACTAAGTCATCGAAGGTTTGTCGACGGATCACTTCGCGAGATTTACCTTTATATGTAAATACTACAGCTGGTTTTGGTAACTGATTATAATTAGATGACATTGAATAATGATAAGCTCCAGTAGAAAACATTGCTAGAATATCTCCTG
Organism: Clostridium sp. Marseille-Q5894; assembly: GCF_946902305.1. Lineage (NCBI taxonomy): Bacteria > Bacillati > Bacillota > Clostridia > Eubacteriales > Clostridiaceae > Clostridium > Clostridium sp. Marseille-Q5894. Next base: position 292,258 of record NZ_CAMPPT010000004.1, read on the forward strand.
GTTCTGGATCTTGCAACATAATATCCTTAATTAAAATATCTCCAGATTCACAATTTTTTCCTGCTACTGTAATTAAATGATCTGCTGGCATCTCTGCTTTATTTGCAATAATTGCATCATATTTTGCTGCATATAAACTAGAGCGAATGTTATCTGTCATTCCACCATCTACACTAATATAATCTCGAATATCTTTTATATACTTAGATGAACCAACAGTATATAAAGTTATTCCTGCGTTTCCAACACAATAACGTCCTGGTTCTACTAAAACCATTGGTCTTTTTAATCCTCGAGCTTCAAATCCTTTAGCTATTATATCCATAATTGTATCAACAACAGTTTCAAACTCTAAAGGTTTATCTGCTTTTGTATAAGCTATCCCAAATCCTCCACCGGCATTTAATTTATTTATAACTATTCCAAATATATCATAAATTTCATATGAAATATCAACAAATTTATTCATTGCTAATATATAAGCCTGAATATCCTCAATTTGACTTCCAACATGGCAATGTATTCCATCAAAATTAATATTTGGAGCATCAATTACTTTTTTTATGGCTTTTAAATATGTATTGTCATGACTGCTAAATCCAAATTTAGTATCTTTTGCTCCTACTCGAATATAGTCATGACCTCCTGCATATACTCCTGGTGTTATTCTTACAACACCGTTAACAACGACATTTAATCTTTGCGCTATTTCTTGTACAATTTCAATTTCGTGAAAATTATCAATAATTAAATTTTCTACACCATTACTTAAAGCATATTCTATTTCTGAAGGTAGTTTATTGTTTCCATGAAAATAGATTTTCTTTGGATCAAATCCCGCTTTTAGAGCAACATATATTTCACCAGCTGAAACACAATCAATACCTACCCCATATTCTTTTGCAACTTTATAAATAGCCAAACATGAAAATGATTTTGAAGCAAATAGTGGCAAAGTATTTTCATATTTGTCTATCATTTTTGTTTTAAGTTCATTAAATTGATGTCTAATATGTCCCTCACTCATAACATAAAGTGGTGTTCCATATTTATTAACTAAATCAGTTGCTTTAACATCATCTATGTATAGATTATTGTTTTTTATTTGTGCAAACTTTGTTTGTAATACCATAATATCCCCCTAATTAATACAATGACTTCAATGTATAAAGACCATTATCTTTATCAATTAATGCATAGGCAGCACTAATTGCTCCTTGGACAAATACTTCTTTTGATAAAGCAGTGTGCTTTATTTCAATTATTTCATCAATTCCTGCAAACATAACTGTATGTTCACCAAAAATTGTTCCACCACGCATTGCTTGAATACCGATTTGTTCATGCTTTCTTTTTTCATGTAATGAACTTCGATCAGTCACAGCAGTAGTTTCACCAATTTCTTCTTCCATCACCTCATATAGTAATTTAGCAGTTCCTGATGGCGCATCTATTTTTTGATTATGATGTTTTTCAAGAATTTCAATATCATATCCTGCCTGATAAAATTCTTTAGCCACTTGACGTAATATTTTGGTTACCATTTGTACTCCATATGATGTGTTATATGATTGAAAAATCGGAATTTGTTTTGCAGCTTCTTTAATTTTTGTTAGCTGTTCATCATTATAGCCTGTTGTTGCAATTACTAACTTTGTCTTATTTGTCAAAGCATAAGATAATATGTCATCTAAATTATTAGGGTGAGAAAAGTCGATGATAACATCGGCTTTTTCTCCACACTCCGTTAAAGAACTATAGCTTTTTTCTGGAATCTTTTCATCAAACTCATAACTTACAACAGCCACTAGATCCATATCATTTTGGCTTCTTACCTTATTAGCAACTTTTTTACCCATTAATCCATAACCATATACTATTACTTTCATCTTAGAACCCCAATTTTTCAAATGCATCCATCGCATCAAATAATAGTTTTTTATTTTCTTCTGTTGTTTCAATTAATGGTAATCTTAATGTTGCTCTACAAACACCCATTTTAGCTAATGCTGCTTTAGGCATAATTGGATTAATATCAGCAAATAAGTAACGACTAACTGGTTCTAATGCATACGCAAGTTCTTGAGCTTTTGGCAAGTCACCTTTTAGTGCTAACTGAGTTAATAATTCAGTTTGACGAGGATAGATGTTTGATAATACTGAAATTACTCCTTTTCCCCCAGCACAAATAAATGGCAGAATATTATCATCACATCCTGAATACATATCAAAATCCATACCTTGAGTTTTTGCTAGAACTTCCATTGCATAAGCTATATCATCAGTTGCATCTTTCATAGCAACAATATTTTTATGCTTTGCTAGTTCTACAACTGTCTCTACATTTATTTTTACCCCAGTTCTTCCTGGAACATTATAAAGAATCATTGGAATATCAACAGCATCTGCAATAGTAGTATAATGAGTAATCAACCCACGTTGACTTGTTTTATTATAATATGGTGTAACAACTAAAATAGCATCAGCACCTTTTTCTTTAGCATATTTAGCTTTTCTTAATGCTGTCGCTGTATCATTAGATCCTGCTCCAGCAATAACTTTTATACCAGTTCCTTGCGCCATTTCTAATGTAATATCTAGTAATTTAAATTCATCATCAATATGAATAGTTGCTGTTTCACCAGTTGTTCCATTAACTAATAAAGCTTTAACACCTCCATCGATCATTCTTTGTACTTGTCTTTTAAATCCATCATAATCAATACTTCCGTCTTCATGCATTGGTAATACTAGTGCAACTGCACTTCCTTCAAAAATAGCCATAATTTCCTCCTATATATTTAAGCCAAAAGTTTCATCTAATTTTTTCATTGCTAAATCTTTGTCTTTTTTATCAACGATAAACGAAATTGTTCTTTTTGACGTAGTTACTTGATAAAAATGTATATTATTTTCACCTAAAATAGTAAATACTTTTGCCGCTGCTCCTGGTGTGACTTCGATCAACTTTCCACCAACAGCAATTTTAAAATATTTTCGATTAGTCGCAATCTCTAATTGTTTAACTTCTTTTTTTAAACACATTATTGCTTCATTTAAATTTTTTTGATATTTTTCATCTAATGTTATTTCTATCTGCATCGCATCTTCAATCATCACTTGAGAAATCATATCAATATTAACATCACAATTGCTTAAAATCGTAAAAATCTTGGCAATTATCATTGGATGTTTTGGTACATTTGTCAATTTTAACTGAATAATATTTTCTTCATAACTCACTGCTTCAATAATCTTTTCCATCATTGCTCTCCTTTACAAAAAAAATTGCAATGAGTATCATTGCAACATAAACACGTATGAACAATGATAGCTCACCATTACCATTCGATAATGACAGTCTTATAGATATTCTCTATAAGCCCAGAGTATAAATGCATGCAATCATTTATCCCTTCGGCGAAAGTTCCTCTATTTTTATCTAGTTTGCATCATCCAATAAAAACTTCATAACTATTCGCGCCTCTATCTTACAACTTTCCTACAATATATCACAATCAACATCATATTACAATACTAATTATACCGCTTTATGCAATGTTTTTATATATATTTAATAATGTTTTTTGGCTTTATATCTCAATATATGAATATCTCTACCTTATTATGATTTATTTCTTATATATTAAAAATTCATAACTAATAAACCTTAGTTACGAATTTAATTAATATGCTATATTCCATTATAAATATCTATATTTAACTCTTTTTCAGATTTTGCTACTAATGTAGCTGCGGTTGCTGCTCCAATAACATTTGTTGCAGTTCTAGCCATATCTACAATACTTGAAATCGGTGCTAACAATACAATTATTTCAATTGGTAAACCAGCTGCTGCAAATACTGCTGTTGCTGTAATCGTTGCTGTTCCAGGAACTCCTACCGTTCCTATAGATACAACTACTGCCAAGACTACTAAAAATAAATATTGTCCTATTGAATAATCTATATTTAAAACATTAATTGCAAATACTGCTAATAATGTCGGCCATATACCAGCACATCCAGGCATACCTAAATTAGCACCTAAACTAGCTGTAAATGATGCAATATCTTCATTTACACCAATTTTACTCACTAATTGACGAATTGTTACCGGAATCGTACCAATACTACTTTGAGATGTAAATGCTACTACTCCAGCTGGCCATATTCCTTTAAAAAATTTAATAGGATTTAGTTTTCCAATTACTTTTAACAATATGCTTTCAACCCCAAATATTTGAATTATGCTCAATAAATATGCTAATCCCAAAATACTTAGTAATGGAATAATATCATCTATAGTACTCTTACTTACTGCTCGGGCAATCAAAGCTAAGACTGCATATGGTGTAAAACCTATTACAAAATTAACTACTTCACCTAATACCCGATTACCTGCATCAATAAATTGTTTAAACGGTTTTACTTTCTTAGGATCTTTATTAACTATTCTATTATATGCAATAGCTACAATAATAGCAAAAATTACTATTGGTACTACTTCCCCATTTAACCAGCTATTAATAAGATTTTTGGGAAATAACCCAGTAATTGTATCTACAAATGAAGGAACTTCCGTTGCTTTATAATTTGTAGAAAGTTCATAATTAAATCCACTACCTATTTTTGTTATTACTGCAAGAATCAATGTAATTAAACTAGCAGTAAATGTATTTAATAATAAGTAAATTATTGTTTTTAAACTTACTTTTTTTAATTTAATAGAAGCTTGTAGATTAGTAATACTGGAAATAATACTAAATAACAGCAGTGGTACAACAATTGCAGAAATAAGATTAGCATATATCGTTCCTATAGCTTCTAAATAAAGATAATTTTCCTTAAAAATTAAACCAACTATTATTCCTAAACCTACTGCTAAAATAGTTAGCACACTAAAATCAACTTTTTTCTTTTTAAGAAAATAAATTAATATAAAAAATATAACAGCAAGCACTAAAGCTCCTAATTCTAAAATATTTTTATTCATTTAATTGTCCCCTTTTCTCTTTAATGTATATTAGAATAAAGAGCACAATATAATTAAATTGTTACTCTTTATTAAAAAAACAGCAACAACATCGTCCCATTCTAAAATTATTTCGTAATTGTAGTTCTAATACAAAGTTCATAACTTTTACCTCTTTTCCTATATGAATAGTATGTTAATACATTATAATATATAAAAAAAATTGTCAAGTTATATATAATTTAATTTATAAATATTATATAACTATCCTTTTTAATATTTTTCAAAAATTAAAGAGCAGTGTTACCACCACTCTTTAGATTTAATATATTTTATATACTATTAAATACAATTTAATTTTTAATTCCAATATTTTTTCTTTTTAGAAAGATAGTATAAAGCAGTACTTAATGCCAACATTGTAATTGGTGTAATAATAGTTATATCATCACCTGTTTTTATACTTACTGTCGTATCTCCAGATTTTACTGGTGCTGATACATTCATATCTGCTATATTGACAGTTTGTAATTCAGCTAATCCTTTCATTAAAACAGCTTTTGCCTTATCTACTTCTGCTTGTGTTGCTTCTGGATCTTCTAATACTGCTTTTGCTTCATTTAAAGCATCTGCGACTACTGCCCATGTTTTAGCACTGTAGTTTGCAGCGTTTAAGCTATTTGCCTTATTGATCAACTCTTGTAATAAGTCTTTATTTGGTTTTAATCTTAAGTTCAAGAACGCTTTTACTAATTCTGTAAATACTTCATCAACTTCATCTTGCATTGCATTTTCATCAGCTAATACATCATTAGCTTTATCTAATGCTGGTAACATATCAGACCATGAGGATTCAATGTATTTACTTTCATCTAATCCATTGATTTGATCTACTTGTTTTTGTAATGCTGTTTTATCACCTTTAAAGAATTCCAACATTTGCATTGCATTAGCTAGACGATCAAATGCATTGTCTACTTCATCTTGGGTTGCCTTAGCATTATCATAAACTTCTTTAGCATTTGCTAAGGCTTCATTGAATTCATTTACTACCGCTGGAACTACATTTTCTAAATCTGCAGCTTTAGCCATTTCAATGGCAATTTGTAATGCTAATTTATTTGTTTCAACTACTTTTTCTGCTAGTGCTTCTTTAGCAGCCACTAATGCAGCTTTAACTGTATTTACTTCATCTTGAGTAGCATCTTCTCTATCTAACATATTCTTAACATCTGCCATTGCATTAGAGAAAGGTACCCAAGTTTCTGTTGTAAAGTTTTCTTCTTTAAGAGTTAAACATTCATCGTATAATGCTTGTAATTCACTCTTATCTACATCTACACTACCATAGAAGCGCATTTCTGCTGCACTTATACAACTATTTGCAGGATTTCCTAATGTTTCTAAAATAGTTACTTTAACATATCTTGCATCTGTTGGTATAAATTTCATTTGTTTAAATACTGTTTTATCAAGTAATTTAGTACCATCATTATCAAATTCAAATTGTCCAAGATCTGTATAATTTTGACCATCTGTACTTACTGAAATAGCAGCTTTAATAATATCACCATTATTTCCACCTTGACGAGGTAAGAATGTTACATCACTTAATTTATATACACTTCCTAGATCAACAACAACCCATTGTGGCATACCACTTGATGTACTTAACCAATATGAACCAATATCGTTATCTAAAATATTAGCTGCCCCTTCACTGCTACTAGCTTCACCACTTGATTCAACTACTTTTATATTTTCGATACGGTTACTTGAATTTACTGGTTTTAATTCTAATGTTTTAACTGCACGTTTGATTTTGCTTACTGCTTGATCCACTTGATCTTGAGTTGGATCATTAACTAATAATTCTTTTGCTTCACTAATTGCATTTGATAATGCATTATAACTATCAACAGTATAGAAATCTTTATTTAAAGCTTCTGCACTATTTAATACATCTATCAATGCATTTGTATCAGTTCCAGTTTTTACTGTTACAGTTTGAGTAACTGAAATTTCATTGTTATCTACTGAAGTTGCTGTAATTTTTGCAGTGCCTTCTTTTAATGGCTGCAACATAAATGCAAATCCACTTTCTGTTTTAATAGTTAATACTTTAACTACATCTTCGTTATCACTTGTTACTGTGTAATAAGGATTTAATGCATCATTAGGGCTAACTTTAGCACTAAAGTCACTTAAACTTCCTACATATAAAGTTTCTTTATTATTTTTGTCTAAAGTAATTCCTGTAACTGGAACATCATGTGCATATGCACATTCGATTTCTCTTAATGTTAACATACGATCATATGGATTATTTGAATCACCAGCAATACCTGTAGCATGTTCAAAAGTAATATTTACTGTCTTAACTTCTACTGCTTCATCTAATTCAAAAGTGAATACTCCATCACTTGGATAGTTAGTGTATGTTGGATTGCCACTACTATCTAATGAATAACTTCCTATCGTACCTAAATCAATTGTTGTGCCATCTGTAGTAACTACATTAGCACTTACAACACGTGGAGCTCCATTTCCAGTTGGGCGTCCATAAATACGTACAATATTCATTAATTGTCCGTCCATATCTAAATGTAGATTTACAGGTAATGTAATTTCTGGTTTTAATACACCATCTACTTGATTATCTTCAATATCCCATTTTAATTCAAATTCTTCATCAGCAGCACCATTGTATAATGCATCAAAAGAATTTTGTTGAATCAATTTATCAACATTAGTTCCATCATCAGTTGGATATGCATTATTTGTAATTGTTGTCTCTTTTACTTCTACTGCTGTTTCAACTTTATCAGGAGTTTCAGGAATTGTCGTATCACCATCAATATTAGCATCAATATATGATAACTTTGGTCCTATTAATTTTGCAATACCATTAGTTAATGCAAAAGTTGTATCAGTTTTTGCTTTTAATGTAATAGTACCAAGCTTAATTGTACCATTTACCAAATCTTGATCTCCTATATTTGTACTAACGATCGTTAACTCACTTCCAATAGTTCTAGCTCTCATTTTAGCTATTGTCATCATATCAATTACATCATATGACTGACGATATCCTTCGTAAGAGAAGTTATCAGTGTCAATTGGAAGAACTTCACTGAAAGCATTAATATTCTTCAAACCTACACCAAGTAAAGTAATATTAACAGTTTCTCCAGCTTTTACTTCATTTTTATCGGCAATCAACATTATCTTTCCATCAGGATTACCAGTTTTATTAGTACCACCATCTAATTTAGTTGTAATATAAGAAATATCATAAGCATCTATTACATTATCGCCATTAATATCAGCATTATTTGTTTGTGATACATAACTAAAGTCTGAATCTTTATTTGTTAATCCTGTATAGTTTTCAATCCATGTTAAATCATTGGTATCAACTTTACCATCTAAAGTTACATCACCTACTGGATATGTTTTTGAACCATCTACTTTATATGGCATAACTTCTGTCATGCATACATAAGTTCCAGCTGGTTTTGAAATAACCATTCTCATATAGCGCATTTTAGCACCATTTAAAGCAATTGACTTAACAGATGAATCATTGGATAACTGTACTTTATCTACTACAGTTGTAAAGTTAATACCATCAAGACTTCCTAAAATAGTTACTTCTCGAGGTTGTTGGTTTAAATAACTACTATGAGGATAAATGTCAACGTGATCCATAGAATTTATTTCTTTATAATCAAAATCAATAACTTTATCACGATTGTTAACACTAGCATCTGTCCAGTTAGTAAACCAATATGCATTAGTATCACGGTCAACTAGATTCTTAGCTGAATATCCCGCTGCACTATCGTTAGTTGTAACTTCCATGCCTGCTGGAATATTACGATATGGATCTTCTATTGTCTTTGCACTCAAAGCCTCACTCCATGGCGAATATCCATCACTATTTGCAGCTCGAACTCTAAATGTGTGAGTAGAGTTATATGCAAGACTGCCTACTAAAAATTCATTAGTTGTTATACCAGAATTGATTTTACCATCAATTTCTAATTGATATTCGGTTGCTCCTTCTACTACATCCCAAACTAATGGAATTTCAGTTGGAGTAATTTGATCTTCTAATGCTACAAGACCTGTTGGAGCTGTTAAAGTATCAGTCTCTTGATTACCAGCTAAGTCTTGTTTATTTTCAAATCCTTTAACTGTTACTTCAATTGCATTTTTGCTCACATCTGTATTTTCAACTTTTACATATAATTTTGGAGTTGTTGTAATTTCAACGTTAGCAAATTCGCTTCCTTCAGTAGCATATTTATTTAAATTAGGTGCTTCATCATAGTAATAAACATTACCAGCAGATACATTATTCCAAAATATATAACTGTTTTAATACATGTACTATTTGAAAAAACAAATACAAATTTATCCATATCAGCATCAAACATACTACCTACGATAATTGACATTACCTGCGATAAAATAATTCCGATAAGTAATCCAATAATAAGAGAAATAAGACCAATACAAATTGTTTCACCCAATAATATTTTAGAAATTTGTTGCTTTGACATTCCTAATGTCATATATATACCAAATTCTTTTTTTCGTCGTTTGATTAAAAATTGATTAGCATAAATAATTAAAAAACCTAATACAAATGATACAAAAACACTAAGTCCAGATATTATTTTTGTCATTAATTCAATTAAATCTTTTGTAGATTTAGTTAAAGATAACATTACTGTTTGACTTTCAAGTGAATTAAAAATATAAAAAATTGCTACTCCTAATACTAATGTAAAAAAATATATTGCATAATCTTTAAAACTTTTTCTAATATTTTTTAAAACCAAATTAAATAACATCGTTTACATCGCCTCCTAAAATTGAGACAACATCAATAATTCTTTCAAAAAATATTTTTCGCTCATCATTTCCACGATCAAGCTCATTAAAAATTTTTCCATCTTTTATAAAAATAACTCTAGAAGCATAACTAGCACTAAAAACATCATGCGTTACCATTAAAATAGTTGTATGATAGTCATTATTTAATTGTTGAAAACTTTCTAATAACATTTTAGAACTTTTCGAATCTAATGCTCCTGTTGGTTCGTCTGCTAAAATTAGTTTAGGATTAGTCACTATTGCTCTAGCACATGCAACTCTTTGCTTTTGTCCTCCAGACATTTCATAGGGATATTTGTTCAAGATATCACTAATATTTAGTTTTTTTGCAGCATCATTAACGCGAATATCTATTTCCTTAGCTTTAACCTTGAGAATCTGTAAAGCTAGAGCAATATTTTCATATGCCGTCAAAGTATCTAATAAATTAAAATCTTGAAAAATAAAACCTAGTTCTTCTCTTCTAAATTTATCTAGTTCATTTCCTTTCAATCTTGTAATATCCTTTTTTTCAAGATATATATGGCCAGCTGTTACTCTATCAATTGTAGAAATTACATTAAGCAATGTCGTTTTGCCAGAACCACTCGCTCCCATAATCGCAATAAAATCACCTTTAGCAACATTCAATGAAATATTACTTAAAGCTTTAGTAAGATTACTTTTATTACCATAATATTTACTAATATTTTCAATTACTAATACATTTTCCATATTTCATCCTCCTTGCTTTTATTATAGAAAAAAAGTAATTGTAGTAACATCGATGTATCTTACAATTACCTTACGATTCTGTAATACTCTTCATCTTCAAAACAAATGCTCACTTTGGTATACTGTTGAACCTTTGATTCAATCATGATCTTATGTCCTAATTTGTCACATAATAACTTTGAAATATAAAGGCCCATTCCTGTCGAACTAGATACTAAACGACCATTATTTCCCGTAAATGATTTATCAAATACATGTTTTATATCTGTTTGATCAATACCTATTCCATTATCAATGATTTCTAAAATAATATTTTCTTTTTTGATTACATTAAAACTAATTTTACAATTCTCTTTTCCACGATATTTAATACTATTACTAACAATCTGATTAATAATAAATTCAAGCCACTTACTATCACTTAAAACAGTTTTATTAATATCACCTATTTTTATCCTAATTTTTTGATACAAAAAACTATCTTGATTTCTTTTTATTACATTATTTATAATATCTTTTAAATTACATTTTTTTAATAAATAATCTTGTTCACTATTTTCTAACCGCGTATAGTATAATACCTGTTCAACATAATTTTCAATTCTATTAATTTGTTCTTTTAATTTTCTTTCATTAGTTTCATGATTATGAATCATTAATTTACTACTCGCAATCGGCAGTTTTACTTCATGAATCCATAATTCGATATATTCTTTAAAATCTTTTATATTTTGAAAATAAGTTTCAATTTCTTCATACATTGATTTATCAATTTCATATAATGAATCACATAATATTTGTCCTTCTAAAAAATCTGGTTTCTTGATTAATTCACTAATCAAACATTTCTTATCTAATTGTTTTAATTTAGTATTAAAATCCTGATAAAACTCTTTTTTTCGATAATAATCATAACTATGAATAATGATCATAAATATTATCAAAGTTATTGAAACAACAATAATCAAACTATTTACCACTTTAAACATTATCAAAAATAATTCAATTATTAAAATCATCAAAAACCATAAAATAAAATCAACAAATTTATCTTTTATATAACTTCTTATTTTCATATTAAAATATATCCTTGGTCTCTTCTTGTTTCAATTACATCAATTAAGCCAATCTTTACAAGTTTTTTCTTTAATCTTGTCATATTAACTGTCAAAGTATTATCATCAATAAATTTATTAGTTCCCCACAAATAATTCATAATTTCATCGCGACTTACGATCTTTCCTTGATTAACTAACAAAAAATAAAAAATACTCATTTCATTTTTACTCAGTAATAATTCATGATCATTCTTTTCTAAAACACTTTTTGACAAATTAACATTAACACCTTGATAATATAATTTAGTTTCTTTATTTTGTAATCTCTTAAAAACAGCCTCGATATGCAATAATAAAATCGTTGGGTTATAAGGTTTCGTAATATAATCATCTGCCCCGTAACTCATCGCTAAAATTTCATCCATCTCACTATCTTTGCTTGTAACCATGATTATAGGAATACTAGATTTTTTCCTTAACTGCTTTAACAGTTGTTGTCCATTTAAATATGGTAACTTAATGTCTAATAAAATTAAATCAGGATCTATTTTAATTATTTCTTCTAAAGCATTATCAAGTCTTTGTAAAATTACTCCATGATAACCATTATTATCTAATAATATTTTTAATTCTTCTCGTAGTTCTAAATCATCTTCAATTATTAATATTTTCATCAAATCACCCATATATATTATACTATATTTTATTCAATATTATTGTAAGCTTACAAAATTGAAAGAATTAAAATAGCATACTAGATCATTTTCCTTTATTCATAACTTTATTAAACAGTTTTTCTGTTTCTTCAAATTGTTTTAAGATAGCCTCGTTACTAGGCTTTTTTAACATCTGTGCCTGTTTATCACCAACTAAAACATCTAATTTAGAATCGATATTTTTTAATAACATTATTATTTCATCCAATTTTTCTTCCATAGTAATTTTTCTCCTCTGCATATTAAATTAAATAAGATAAAAATATTGTTGCTAGTCCAAGAAAAAAGAAAAAACCAAGAACATCGGTAACTGTTGTTACAAAGACCCCACTTGCAAGAGCTGGATCAATATGTAATTTTTCTAAAATTACAGGAATAAAATAACCTGCGATATTTGCTAAAATCATATTTAAAAACATCGCTAATCCAGTAACAACACCAAATATAGGATTACCTTCAAAAACCATTGAGCCTAAAGCAACTAAAATTCCAATAACTATCCCACTAATAAATCCAACTGCAATTTCTTTAAACATAATTTTAATTGCATTTTCTTTTGTTAGTTCACCTAGTGATAATCCTCTAACTACAATTGTTAATGATTGAGTTCCTGCATTGCCGCCCATTCCTGTAACAATAGGCATAACAGTTGCTAAAGTAACTACTTGAGCAATTGTTCCTTCAAAGATGCTAACTACCGAAGCTGCTAAAACAGCTGTAAATAAATTAACTATTAACCATGGTATCCGACTTTTAAATGATTCACTAACAGTTGAATCTAAACGTTCTTCAGAATCAACACCACCTAATAAATTAATATCTTCTGTATTTTCTTCTTGAATTACATCAATAATATCATCAAACTCAATTACTCCTAATAAATGATCCATTTCATCTACTACTGGCATTAAAATAAAGCCATATTTTTGAAATTTCTTTGCCACTTCTTCTTGATCTTCATTATACATGATCGTTTTCACATTAGGATTAGTAATATCGATTATTTTAGTATCAAAAGAGTTAGTAACGATATCTCGAAGTGAAACAACTCCTTTTAAGATATTTTGAGGATCTACTACATATAAATAATAAGCCGCATCTTGTTCTATATTTTCTTGTAAATATTTAAGAGTTTTTTCAACTGTATTTAAAGCTCGAATACTTATATATTCCGTAGTCATTATACCACCAGCAGTATCTGGTTCAAATGTCAATAGACGTTCAACATCTTCTTTATCGCCTTTATCCATTTTGTTTAAAATATCCTGCTTTTCTTTTTCTTCTAACTCGCCAACTAAATCAGTAATTTCATCATTAGCCATTTCGTCTAATATTTTACGTTGTTTGAGATCTGAAAATAATTTTAGTAATTCATATTGATCATCTTCATCATCTTCTTCTTCAATAACACTAGCCACAACACTATTAGGTAAGTTATCCATTAACTTCTTTATACTATCTTCATCTTCATGAAGAATATCTAAAATATCTGCAGGATGAATATTAGTGATTATTTTCTTTATTTTTTCAATATCACCACTTAATAAAATATCCTTTAACTCTTCTTTATTTATTTTATTATTCATATGTTTCCTCCATTTTAGGAATAATTAACTACTTTTATCACTTCTTTTTGTCATTTTATCATATATTTTATACTAGTAGCGTAATTTTTATTAGATCTGCTTTAATTAATTTTACCAAATATCACTATATTTATTTTAGTTAATAATACGAAATATAAACATTATTAAAAAAAGATATAAATCAAATTATATCTTTTCTTACATTTCATTATTTTTTAACTAATGGTGCCATTCTCGTTGTTATATAATTATCTATCCATTCTTGGCTGGCAGCTTCATGAATATATTTACCATCAATTTTCTTAGTTAAATAAACTATTGGTTTTTGTTTTGCTGTTGCAACAACAAACGAAAAACCTTCGATATTAGTTGCAGCACCCCATTGTCCCTGATTATTCATGGCAATCAATGAGATATCACCAGCTTGACCGCGTCGTTCTCTTAACTCTTGATCAAAGATATTAACTGCTTTTTCACAGGCATCTTGGGGATGCATCCCTTCTTTCATTAAGCGAACAATTTCATATGACATACAACCTTTCATAATATCTTCACCTAAACCAGTAGCACTCGCTCCACCAACTTTACTGTCAACGTAAAAGCCAGATCCCGCAAGTGGAGAATCGCCAACGCGTCCCGCCTTTTTCATAAACAAACCACTTGTTGAAGTAGCTGAGGTCATTTTTCCATGCGTATCTAAACATACCATCCCAACTGTATCATGACCTGTATAAGGCTTTATTTCTTGCTCTCTAACTTCTTTGATACGATTATGATAATGGATTTTAGCCCGCTCAGTTAACATGTTTTTTCGTTCAAAACCGGCTTTATGAGCATATTTTTCGCCTCCTTGACCAACTAATAGATTATTTACCTTTTCTTTTGATAAATGTCTTGCAATAGCAACTGGATTGGCATAATCTTTAATAGCTGCTACGGCTCCGATATCTAACGTATCTCCATCCATATAAGCAGCATCTAATTCAACTTCCATTTCTTCGTTTGGCAAACCGCCAAAACCTACTGATTTATAATATGGAAAATCTTCTACTTCTTTAACAGCAGTTTCTATTGCATCGCCAGCATCACCGCCATTCTTTAACATCTCCGTTGCTTTTTCGACTCCATCTAGTGCCATTTGCCATGTGGCAATAATTCCCCACATATAATTACCTCCTCTTTTTATTTAAACATTAGAATTTATCAAGATTCTTTTAAACAAAAAACGTATTTATATGTTATCATCTATTTTTAAACTATGCAACTTGACAAATTTTTTTCATTATCTATGATAAATCAAGAATTAATTTAGCTTAATTGTTGTTATCATATAGTTAAATGAGTTAAACTATAAATGAGATAATATGAAGTGACCTCCTAGTTGCCAAAACGTGGATTACGATTCATAATATGATTAACAAAAACAAAATTATGAAAGTCGATACCATAACGACAATAGGAGGTCACAATGAAAAGTATAATC